>MABC01000039.1 GCA_002162925.1 Thalassotalea sp. 42_200_T64
GCGGTTTCCACAATGTAGCTTTGTTCGACACCAGCCAAGCAGGTTCAGTTGAGAGTTCTTGATATTTTGTCGTTGGCTGGTAACTAACAAACCTTAACAAAACGGTCCTACTAAAAGAACAATAGACTCCACTTCTATGTTCACTATCTTCAAGGACAGCTGACATTTTTAATATTTCAAAATCTATTAAAAATGTTTAGATGAATCCATACGCTGATGAAGAATGCGCGCGTCATCAATGCCAGTATCACTGACCTGATAGAATACGATATGTTTCTCTATGGGGAAACTTCGCGCATTTTTATAAAGTTCATCCCTTCGACGACCAAAATCTGGATATTGAGCAAGCTTAGTTAATGCAGCATCTATAGATTGTGAGTATATTTTGCCTGTTCACTGCCCCATGCTTCAATCGTAGAGGAGATTATTTTCAATAAATCCTCTACAGCTAACGGGGATAATCTATACTTTGCCATTAGCATCCGTATTTAAAGTAGAAGAGGCTTGGTCAAAAATATCCATTACACTACGATTCGATATCTCTCCAGCGGCCAATTGCTCAAAACCTTTCGATACCTCTTGGCGCAATATTTCTAACTGTTGATTTTTGGCCGTTTCTTTTTCAAATAGCAATCTCAGCCCGTCACGGATAACTTCACTTGCAGATGTATATAAACCATCAGCAACCTTTTCTGAAATTCTTCTTTCAAACTCTTTACCTAGAGTAATATTCATTTGATTCACCTCATACACCGCACATTACACAAACATATTATGCGCATTATACGCATGCATTACAACTTTAGAGTGGGTTTACCTAAAGACTAGTGGATTCGATTAGTTAGATCCAACTCCTTCAATCTCAGAGTAAGATACCAAACGAATAACATAAATGGTTGAAGAAAATCTATCTCGGTTTGTGCCCCAGAGCGACATAGATATTTGAAATTCATGTCATCTGTACGTTCAGAAAGTTGACCTTTAGAATAGGGAGTGCTTTATGTCACCTTTGCGAAGTTTTCAGACAAGACTGTTCATGCCACAGGCCTATAGCTAATAATGTTAAATGGGATCATTCTCACATTAAAACAGTGTGCTTAAAATAATCAGTGATGGGAAAATAAAGAAATAGGTTCGCATCATTATTCGTAAAAACCGGTTCGCCCCTTTCAGTTCCATAAAGTGATCTATCACCACCAAGCCTTTATACATTACGGTGAGTGCTACCAAGATGGTAACCACGGCGGTAGATTCAAAGTTCTCGCCTAAAAAGGTATTAAAGAGAGTGATCGCAATCAGGCCCAACCAATAATATTCAAGTTTTCCAAAACGTTTCATCAGTGACTCCTTATCGTAAAACGTATAACAGTGGAAAGATTAAAATCCACATTAAATCGATCATATGCCAATACACGGCTAAGGCTTCTAAGCCGGAATGTTCTTTTGACGAGTAAGCACCGCTGCGCAATCTAAATATCACCCATAATATGGCACATCCCGCCCAGCCCACATGCAAGAAATGGTTGAAGGTCATATAGTAATACACGGTGAAAAATTCATTGGTTTTGGTACTATACCCTTGTACGTCGTTCCAGTTAAATTCATAGGTTTTTAAACATAAATACATGCAAGCACAGACAAAGGTAAGCCAGAGAAAACGCTCGCACTTTTTAAGGTTATCACGACGCACATTGCTCATCGCTTTCGCCATAAAGTAGCTACTGGTAAGTAAAATAATGGTGTTGCACACACCAATGGTAGTATTTAAACTCAACGGTCCGGAGGCAAAGACCTCAGGGTAGTTAAATTTTGCGATAAAATAGGCGGTGAAAAAAATACCAAATTCAGTTAATTCTGACAGGATGCCCACCCAAATAGGAATATTTCCAGGTACCCTGCCCGCTTCTTTTTCACTCCATCTACGTGGAAATATCGCCAGGGTGTTACTTGATTCGATAGAACTCATATTCTGCGCTAAACCTTATGTGATACCAGGTTGATTAAATATCTGCTCATTTTTAATCAAATAGGTATAAAAAATAACTCAACAGTATGCTAACTAATTAGCCTGCTTTGGGTTGCGTGAGTATTGGTAAATAGATCACAACGAAACTGCCATAAGCGATGGTCCACAGCACAACAGCAGCGTTAATTACCTGGCTATAATCGGCAACAACATAGCTGCCAAACACTCGGATAACGGCGGCTAAAATCATCGCAACAAAAGCAAAGGTCATCATTTTACTGGCCACTATCGCCCTACCGCTATGGCCTAATGACACTCGTGAAATCATCGATAAAATCATCGTCGCCATGGCACCTACCGTCAATAAGTGAATGGCTTGTGATTGACTTACCCACGTGGTTACTTCAGCCAGAGCGAATAAAAACAACCCCAGGGCAATACACCAATAACTCAAATGCAATGACCAAACCAATGGGGTTTTTAAGGTAACCCATATGCGCCAGCGCAGTGCTCTAAAAGCATGTGCTATTGCGGCGATAAAAAAGATAACTGCATTAACTAATGCCGGTAATTCAATAATGTTGAAACTACTGATTAACGCCAATAGAGTTGAAATGATGACAAGCTTTTCCAACCAGGCAATGGCATTAACGCGTTGAGTTTTAGTGCCATTAGCGGTAAACATTGGAAACACTCTGCCGCCCATAATGGTCATGATCAAAGTGATAAGCAAAACCATAGTGATACTGGCAGTACTCATTAATTGCATTGATTGCGAGACTATTGAGTAATGCATACTAATGTTTATTAACGTCATGATCAGCAATATGGGAATAAACATTAAGTTGCGCCAAAGTTTCACTTTGATAATAGGATAAGCAAGTGCCACGGCAGCAAGTGGTAAAAACATAATGTCAGCAGCAACTATTAACCACTGTGGGATAATATCAGGCAATAGAAACGCCACTCGGGCAAGCAACCATAGGGCGAATAAAGCAAACAAACCGCGGCCATTTAAACTGCGCACGCCAGTCCAGTTTTGCACTGCGGTTAATAAAAACCCGACGATAATGGCGCTGACAAAACCAAATAACATTTCATGCTTGTGCCACCATAGTGCACCACCATAAACATTGATTGCAACGCTACCGTTTAACAGCGCGCTCCACATTATCAAGCTAATAATGCTAAAAAATGAAGCGCATAAAAAGAATGGGCGAAAAGCGAGTTCGAAAAATGCCAATGGTTTGTCGGCTTTTTCAGCGTTTGAGTTGTTAGTATTTGCTATGTTTATCATGTTATTAATCCTGTTAAAGGAGAGTTATTTAATAGATATATGTTTTAGGCAACATTGATTGCCAGTATGTCGCCAATTTCTGCTTGCTGGTCCGAGTCAATGAGATCGGCGAGAGTGTATCTGTCTAAAGTTTGATAAAAGCTTTGTTGAGCTTGGGCAAACACTCGTTTTAGCTGGCAACTGGCAGTAATTACACACTGATTGTTATCGCCAAAACATTCCACCAGCTTATTAGAATCTTCTAACTCACGAACTAGGGTGCCAATGTTTATTTGCGCGGCTAAGCGATTGAGTTTAATGCCACCATTTTTACCACGAATCGCTAACAGGTAGCCTTTTAGGTTAAGCTGCTGAACAATTTTCATTAAGTGGTTTTTAGAAATATTGTAACTTTTGGCAATGTCGCTGATCGTTGCCAGCTGTTCTGGGTTTATCGCTAAATAAATTAACACCCGTAATGAATAATCTGTGTATCGAGTTATGTGCATAGTCAAAGATACCAACCCCAGACTTAAAGATGCATATAGAATACATCTTTATAAAAAAAACACAAACAAAAGCGGATAATAGATAAAGAAAGTTAATTTAGATCAAGAAATTTAGCGGCGAATAGTAATTTGTTTAAATACGCTGATATTTAGTGGATCGGTTTAATTGTGTTTTTTGCCGGTTAAAAAGTCGAACAGCATGACCCAGTCGCCAATAAAGCTATACCAGGGGTATTGGAAAGTAGCAGGTGTGTTTTTTTCATAAAAGAAGTGGCCTACCCAGGCAAAGCCATAGCCAATAACAGGTAAGGTCCACAACAACAGGTATTGCCCAGTAAAGCTGGCGTAGGCCAAGATAAATAACACCAAAACACTGCCAATATAATGCAATGCCCGACAGACAGCATTTCGATGTTGAGTTAAATAAAAAGGATAAAACTCCTTAAAGCTTTGAAATTTCTTTGTGATCATAATTTTATCTTTGTTGGTTTTGAATGGCCTGGTTAATTTTTACGCTTGATTTTCACGGTAGTGCACCATTAAGGGTCCGGTTACATTACCAACGGAGATCTCTGTTAATACTTCATAGTCACATTCTTTGAAGAATTCTTTATATTTGTCAGAAGTCACATAAATTGCCAATCCTTCACTTTCAGGTTCATCGTCTAACACGGTATTTACCGCAGCCAATAAGTAATGGCCAAAACCATGGTGTTGATGCAAAGGATGAATGGCAATAAACGACAAGATGTGAAAACGTTGCATTGGCACCGCTGCGATGATCTGTTCTTCTTTTTGGATCATTTGTTTGGTACTAACATAGCCCGCACTTAACATCATTTTTAAGCGCCAATGCCAAAACCGGTCAGAGCCAAAGCCTGCTGCCGGCATGTGTAAACAAGCAACACCGGCTAGAGCTTCGCCTAGATAAATCCCGAGTATAGGCTGTTTGGCCTGCCAAAATGCGGCGAGTTCTTCACGAATGGATGCTCTGAGTTTTTGTTCATAATCACCAGAGCCAGTATCAAATATATCGATAAATACCGGATCATCATGATACGCCTGATAAATAAGTGAAGCCGCAAGCTTCAATTCTGCGGCAGTCAAATACCCTGCCCTGATGTCAACATCAGCAGCAATTTTTACATCATTCATAACTCGCCCTATATAACTTTTATTGCCAATTTTCACTGTTCGCAGCGCTAATATACCAAGTTGACTAAATATCAGCTCATTTTTAATGGTTAATCAAATTGGTATTGTTTTATTATTTTTGTGGTTGTTAATTAGCCCGTTTATCTTATTTTTTTAGGTACTAATTTTAACGCTGGAAAGCCACCATAGCAATTAAGTTGATTTTAAGTCAAACAATGTTGTTCATTTTTCAGTCTGCTATCACCGTTAAATTAATTTACTGAGTTTGAGTAATTTAATTCCATAGCTATTTAGGCAATTTTCAGATCGCAACTATACTAAAATTACATCAGATACATTAAGAGGTTTACCGTGGATTTATCAGCACACAATTTAGCCGGATTATTTGCTCAACTTGGCCTAGATAATAATAAACATACCATTGAAATGTTTATCACTAAGCATAAAGGATTGTCAGACTGTACCAAATTGGCCGATGCCAGTTTTTGGAACCGATCGCAGGCTAATTTTTTAACCGAAGCAATTACTCAAGACTCTGATTGGAGTGAAGTAGTAGATGTATTGGACAGTATGTTGAGGTAAAAGTGTTGAGGTAGAAGTATTGGCTTAGAAGCTTTAAAAAATAATGCTGGCTCAGGGAGAAACCAGCATTGGACAAATTTTAAGTTGAATCTTATAGCAAGTTGACTAAAGCTGTTTGTAGGCGCTCTCGCCCCAGCTTACTAGCTTGCTGTCTTTAAATACTAAAGGCGTACATTCGTCTTTGGTTGTCATGCCATCACCGTGTTTGCGGTTGGTGCGGTAATACAATACTTGAATGGTTTCACCGTCTTTTTCATAACTTTCGTTAAAATCTGCTACACCAAAATGATCTTGCCCGTCGTTGAAAGACATACCACTTACCAGGCTCGCCATTTTTTTACGGTTTTCATATTCTCGGTCTTCATGATCGGCAACATAGCGGTCAAAATCGCCATCGCCGTCGGCAACAATAATACAGCCAGTTAAACCTAAAGTTAATGGTGCGATAAGCATTAAAGCAGCTATAGATTTTTTCATTATTTTTTCTCTCTTATGAATGTTCAGAATATTGATTGAATTAATATTCTTCGTTAAGTGTGTAACCTGACATTAACAAAGCAAACTGCGGGCCAACTTTATAACCCATTGTATTTATTGATCATTTATTTTTGTGCATGTTTTTACTGATGACATAGTTAGTTATTTTCGCTATTATTTATGCAATTTAACAAACATTGACTATAAATGAATCAGAATCACGAAATTTACCAAATAGCCGCCGCATTAGCTGCAGAGCACAAAACCCCATCGGTTGCGTTAATAAGGGCAAGGTTGAGTCAGTCTCTGCCCTTGGCACAAATTATTAAAGGCTTACAAACCTGGCAAAGCAATCCCAGCATCGCCGATACCAGCACAGCGCCTGTGATAAAGAAAAAGAGTAATAAAACCACCGGAGATGTGCTTACCAAAGCTGAGGTAGAGCAATTAATTGCTCAGGCTGTTGCACCATTAGTTGCAGAAATTAACCTATTAAAAGCCCGTTTAAAGTAATACCAAGTTGATTAAAACTCAAGGTTTTCGATAAATTCGATTAAATTGTTGGCGATAAACTTGCTAGGTTCACAGCCCACCGGCTCAACCCAGACTTCGCCATTGTCATTCTTGATCACCAAATTGATATCGTCTTCATCGGTTACCGCAAAAAATATCGTCTCTTTTTGCTTGAGTTTTTGTTTCATCATCAAATGGCCAATAATGTTTTGTTGCAATCGCTCATAATCGGCTTTATTCCAGGCAAACAGCAATTCTAGATTGCCCTCACTGCAAGTTGCAGCAATGGCTTCCGAATAGATTTGACTGAAATATTGGTGTACGTCTGGATGAATTGTTAATGACAGTGCTTGCTCAACGTTTTTAAAATCAAACGTCTCATCAATTTTCACCGGTTGCCAACTGATAAAGCCGTCCGCATCAAGAGCACCGGTTTCGCATGGTGACGGCCAGTCGTCATCATGTTCAACGCTGGGTAACTTTCCAGTTTGTTGTAGTTGTTTGGCAATAAACTTGTCACTAAATTGGCTAATTATTTCGCCAAGACTTTGTTCTTTATTATTCATCGGGTAAAATACGCCTATATTTTGAATATGATCATTATTTGCTAATTGTGGTCATTATACCAATCGTTTAAATCAAAGTAAGCAAAACCTATATGACACATTATCAAAACGCCGACGAGTTAAAATCTTTATTATTGGGAAAAAGCACAGACTACACGAGTGAATACGCCCCACAATTGTTACAAGGCGTGCCTCGCTCGTTAAATAGAGATGATTTGCAACTTGCTGATAGTTTGCCATTTTTTGGCGAAGATGTGTGGTATGGCTATGAATTATCCTGGTTAGAGCCTAATGGCAAACCCGTTGTCGCCATTGCAGAATTTAGAGTGCCCTGCAACAGCACCAATTTAGTCGAGTCAAAATCATTTAAATTGTATTTAAACAGTTATAATCAAACTCGCTTTACCAGTTGGCAAGAGGTAAAGGCTACCTTGATAAAAGATCTCAGTAACACTGCAGAGGCTGCAGTAAAGGTTAGCCTTTATCCGGTGGATGACTGCCCTGCACTTACTATTGGTAACTCAACAGCAGTCAAAATTGATGATCTAGAGCTCAATGTTGATAATTATCAATTCAACCGTGATATTTTAAGCTCTGCAATCAACAAAAGTAATAATGACACCGTGAGTGAACAATTGGTGAGTCATTTATTAAAGTCGAACTGTTTAATCACCAACCAGCCTGACTGGGGCAGTGTTTATATTAGCTACACTGGTAAGCAAATCGATCATAAAACGTTATTGGCTTATATCATTTCGTTTCGGATGCACAATGAATTTCACGAGCAGTGTGTTGAACGTATATTTACCGACATCCTCGAGTTTTGCCAACCACAAACGCTTACCGTATTCGCCCGTTATACCCGCCGCGGCGGCTTGGATATCAATCCGTTTAGAAGCAGTGAAAATATATCGGCGCCACAGAATAGGACGTTAAGGCAGTAATATTAGAAAGTATACATCGTCATTCCAAGCTTGATTTGGAACCTCCATGCTTGACAGCAAGCCACCTAAAACTATCCAGCTCGTACCTCGTCTCCTCCCTCACCTTTTTATCTGCCACTATATAGACTACACTCAAACTATAGACGTTGAATTTCTGGTCTAAGTTATTATTTTCCAATACAAATTTCCATATCGACAAGCAGAGGTAGCTTATGCAAATTGAATTAAACCCGGTTGGCAACATGTGTCTACTATCCCCATTAGAAGTTGACCAACTACAACACTCCGCCAACAGCGAATTATATCAACTGTATCGTAATTGTTCTCTTGCCGTCCTTAATGTAGGCAGTACCACAGATGATGCCGAAGCCATTTATGAAAAGTATAAAAACTTTGATATCCAAGTGCTTAAACGCGAACGCGGAGTCAAGTTGCGCTTAATCAACCCGCCAAGCCACGCCTTTGTTGACGGTAAAATTATTAAAGGTATTCAAGAACAATTATCGGCAGTATTGCGTGATATTCTATTTATTTCCAGCCGTTATTTAGCGAACCCGGCACCGCGTTCACCAGGCCTGATCACCCACATAGTGTTCGATATCACTCGTAATGCCGATGCGATTAAACTCGATAGTGATCCTGCCGTTATTACTTGCTGGGGCGGCCATTCAATTCAGCATAATGAATATAAATATTCGAAAGAGGTGGGTTATCAATTAGGCCTGAGGAGTATTAATATTTGCACCGGCTGTGGACCAGGTGCGATGAAAGGGCCAATGAAAGGCGCAACCTTTGGCCATGCCAAACAACGTAATTATAATGGTCGTTATATTGGTTTAACCGAGCCCAGTATTATTGCTGCTGAGCCACCTAATACCATAGTCAATGAATTGGTGATCATGCCCGATATTGAAAAGCGCCTGGAAGCGTTTGTGCGTTTAAGTCATGGCTTGATCATTTTCCCGGGCGGAGCAGGAACCGCCGAAGAATTATTGTTTGTCATCGGTGTGTTATTACACCCTGAAAATAAATTACAAAAATTGCCAGTAGTACTTACCGGGCCAAAAGGCTCTGAACAATACTTTCAAGCATTAGATCGGTTTATTGGCGACGTATTAGGCGCCGAGGCGCAACAACTGTATAGCATTATTATTGATGATGCCGAACAAGTGGCACAGTATCTTAAAGACCAGATAAAGTCGGTGATCAATTACCGTAAAGCTGTTGGCGATTCTTATCACTACAACTGGACCCTGGAAATTGAGCAGCAGTTTCAACAACCGTTTTTGCCAACCCATGAAAATATGGCAGAGATGAGTTTGAGCAAAAATTTGCCGGTAAATGAACTGGCGGCCAATTTGCGAAGAATATTTTCCGGTATTGTTGCGGGTAATGTGAAACCTGAATGGGTGAGAAATATTCGCAAAAACGGCCCGTATGAAATATCTGGTGACAAAGAAATTATGACACACATGGATAACCTGTTATCATCGTTTGTTAAGCAACAACGAATGAAATTGCAGGGTGAATATACCCCTTGTTACCGCATCGTTGCCGAGCAAAAAGTGACCGTTTAAAACAGATACAAAACTATAATAATAACTATGCAAGCACACCTAGTTCTCATCGACGCCATGAACCTGATCCGCAGAATATATGCGGCGCAAGAGCGCCCCTATCTGTTGCTTGATGAGTTGTCCGAAAAAACAAAAAAACAAATCATTCACAATACCAAAGTGAACGCGAACAAGGCGTTGCAGAAGATTATTGACCAGCACCAGCCGAGTCATCTATTGGCGGTATTTGATTGCAAAGGACAGTGCTGGCGCTACAAACTGTTTCCAGATTATAAAAAAGGCCGAAAGAAAATTCCGCAACATCTGGCTGACAGTTTAACCGATATGCAAGACAGTTTTTTAGAGTTAAACATAGATTCGCTCGAATCGGAGCAGGACGAAGCCGACGATTTAATTGCCACCCTGGCGGTTAAAATGGCCTTGAATGGCCAAAACACTACGATTGTTTCCACCGACAAAGGCTTTTTGCCGCTACTTGGCCATCATGTAAAAGTGTACGATTACTTTAATAAGCGTTATTTTGATGATCATTACGTCCACGATAAGTTTAACGTGAAAACATCACAACTGCTCGACTTTTGGACATTAACTGGCGACAATACCAATAAAATTCCAGGCGTAGCCGGTATTGGCCCGGTTACTGCGGCCGAGTTATTACTCAATTATGGCTCGTTAAAAAATATCTTATCGGCGACGGATTTAAAAAAATCGGTGGCCAATAAATTAAAAAATACCGAGCTGCAAATTGAATTGAGCCAACAGTTATTGCAATTGAAAAAAGATATCCCTTTAGGCTTTAATTTAAAGGATATTCGTTTACAAATTGCAGAGCCTCTACCAAGCTAAATCAATAAAACCACTGAGCTGGCAAGTATTGTTAACACCACTTTCCTGGAACACGACAAAAATATTAAAAATTAGTTACAATTTTGTTGGTTTTTTATTAATCTTTGGCGCTTATAATAATAGTAGTTAGTTTCATTGCTAAAATTTTTTAAAGGATTGTTATGAACAAAAAAATAACCTTTCGAGTGATCATTGCTATTGCTCTATATGGTATTTTTGCAGCAGGCGTTATGCATTTTTATAAAGATACTCCGGTGAAAATGGAGTGGGATGAACGCGAAGGCTTTAACCGCCAATATATCGCCAAGTTAAAACTTGACGTGGTTAATGTCGATAAGGTGATCCTCGATATTGGCAGCCCAGATATAACCGAAGCCAAAAAAGTGGATTCAGGTAATTTCCAGGTGATGTTTTATCGCACCCAGCATAAACACTCCGACGGCATCACCACCCAGGATGAATGTACCGCGTTGTTATTCAAAAATGATGTACTGGTTGGCATAGGTGAAAGCGCTTATCTCGATTATAAAGAGCTAAAAGCCACTGAGTAGTTTTACCCAGGATAAGCTTATCTAGGGTAATTTGATTTCATTACATGTGAAAAAACTTAATACTTTAGTCTTAATTTCTTTGATTTTCATCAATATTGCAGCTAATGTCGGCAAAGTAGCTAGATATCACCATGTAGCCATGGTATAAAACCGTCCATTGAAGGCGGTTTTTTATGCTCTAATTTTTACTACCGCCAGTTTAATCAACTTGGTATTAAAATAGGTAAATTCTATGACTCAACAAACAATCACAGTGATCCCGGGTGACGGCATCGGCCCAAGCATTATCGATGCATGCATTAAAGTATTAGACAAAGCCGGTTGTGATTTTAACTACGAATTTGCCGACGCAGGCCTCAGTGCGTTAGAAAAACACGGTGAGCTTGTGCCTGACGAAACAATAAAGCTGATTGAAAAAAACAAAATCACCTTAAAAGGTCCGCTTACCACCCCTGTTGGCGGAGGGTTTACCTCAATCAATGTCACCTTGCGTAAAAAATTCAAACTTTACGCAAATCTGCGTCCGGTGAAATCATTTAAAGGCACCCGTGCCCGTTACGAAAACATCGATATTTTAACCATTCGTGAAAACACCGAAGGCATGTATTCTGGTTTAGGTCAAACCGTTTCTGCTGACGGTGAAACCGCCGAAGCGGTGAGTTTAGTGACTCGTGAAGGCGCCCAGCGTATTGTTGAGTTTGCCTATAAAACCGCCCGCAAAGAAGGCCGTAAAAAAATTACAGCCGTACATAAAGCCAACATCTTAAAATCCACTTCGGGGTTGTTCTTGAAAGTGGCTCGTGAAGTAGCGGCGCGTTACCCAGACATTGAATCAACTGAAATGATCGTCGATAACTGCTGTATGCAATTAGTGATGAACCCAGAACAATTTGACGTCATTGTTACCACCAACCTGTTCGGTGACATCTTATCTGACTTATGTGCCGGTCTTGTCGGTGGCTTGGGCATGGCACCAGGCGCGAACATAGGCCATGATTGTGCCATCTTTGAAGCGGTTCACGGCAGTGCACCAGATATTGCCGGTAAAAACTTGGCCAACCCAACGTCAGTGATCTTAGCGGCAATTCAAATGCTTGAGTATTTAGGCATGAATGATAAGGCAACCGCAATTCGTAATGCGATTAAAGGTGTGATCGAATCCGGTGACAGAACCACCCGTGATTTAGGTGGCAGCTTTGGTACTACGGATTTTACCTATGCGGTACTTGAACGTTTGTAAGTGAACTACCCTGCGACTAAAAATCACTGGGTTTTCTCGGTGCTATTCGATAAAAAAGGACCTGAGGGTCCTTTTTTACTACCTATTATCTAACACTCGCAAATGCACCGTGACTTCTTCACGATCATAATAAAGGTGCTTAGCGTACATTTCGTACCTGATATTGTTGTCGCTTAACAGGTCTTTGATGGTTTGTAAGTTTTTCATCACCAACTGATAACGCCCGGCCGAAGGCGGTAATTTCAGGTTAAACATGGCTTCTTTACAATCACCATCAATCACCCAGCTGGCCATCAACTTAGCCACTTTGCTCGGGTTTTCGATCATATCGCACACCAGCCAATAATTATTTTTGCGATGCGGTCTAAATTTAAAGCCATCTTGTTCATAATGTTTCACCTGCCCGGTTTCCATTAACGACTCCGCCATTGGGCCATTATCCACCGCTTTCACCATCATCCCTCGGCGTACCAGTTGATAGGTCCAGCCACCAGGAGCGGAGCCTAAATCCACGGCATTCAAACCCGAGGTTAAGCGCGTATCGTGATCACTTTTTGGAATAAAGTGTAAAAAGGCTTCATCAAGCTTTAAGGTTGAGCGACTCGGCGAGGCATTTGGAAACTTCAATCGCGGGATACCCATCACATGCTCAGAGGTATTGCGCGCAAAAGAATAGCCTAATTGCACTTGTTGGCCCGATAAGAATAAGGCGTGCAATATTATGGCACTGTCGTTGTAATCGCCGCGTTCTTGTTTCGCGAGTACGCCAGATTTACGCAAGTGTTGACGCAGCGGTACTGATAACTTACGACAAAACTTGCTTAACGCCTTGCCATCGTTGGTATCTACTGTCTCAACTCTTAGCTCTTGATAATGAAATTTTTCACCTAACGCTTCGCTAATCACTTCTACCCGGTTGTATTCAGGTAGTTCGACCACATCGCCTAAAGTGACAAACCACTCACGGGCAAAGATCAATCGAGTTAATGGCAGTTTTTGCACTAACCGTTTAGCCTGGCTTTCATCATGTAAGTGAAATTGCACCAAGCCTTCATTTTTGCTGAGTTTTAAAAAGCCATACACTTCATTCCAGGAGGCTTTTTCTTGAATTTCGGCGCCACACTCTTTTTCAAATCCGGGGCGACAATAAAGGACAATCGCGGTCATTTATTTTGGTTTCCTTTTGATCTTTTTACTTATCTTTTACGTATCTTTCTACTTTAGTACTGGCAAACCCCAATACTAACCAGCCAAGGGCAAATGCCATTCCTCCCAGTGGAGTTAATTTTGCTAGCATGCCGATGGCAATAAATTGTTTTACGGTAATTAAGCCGCTAAAGCTGACAATACCGAAGGTAAATAAACTTGCCGCACAAACGCTGAGTTTATCTTGCCGCTGATGGCTATTTACCCGATTCAACAGCACACAAATGAATATCGCAATGCTATGAATAAAGGCAAACAATAATGCGGTTTCGATATTTTTTACTTGTATTAAAGATAACGTACCCTTGCTATGTGACAACCAGGCACTGAGTAATACAGAGATTGCCGCCATTATACCTGCAAATGCCTGTAAGTAATGCATTAACTTATCCCTTAGTGGTTAATAATTGTGCTTTTATAAATTCACAGAGTAAATCTGCCGCCGATGTTTTATGTTGTTGATGATTAAAGCCTGATTTTACTCTCGGTTTTAAGTCATGATCGCCATCTTCTAAAAAGCTAACATTAATATTATCGCTTAGTTGGTAGGATGCTATTTCATCTTTATTACCTAAGGCATCTCTATCACCTTGTATTATCAATACCGATTTATTGGCTTGTTGCAGGGGCTCTAACCTTAGTTTTTCGGGCTTTTTTTGTGGGTGAAATGGGTAACCTAAACAAAATACCGCATTCACCTTATCTTCATTGGTAAGCATAGCCGCAACTCTTGAGCCCATAGATTTACCACCAATAAATAACGGTAACGATTCATTGTATTGATTTATCCGAGCCAAATAACTGGCCACTAACACATCCATTTTATTTGGCGGCCGGCGTGTACCATCAATCAAGCGCTGCTGCATATAAGGAAAGTTAAAACGAATAACGTTAATTTGTCGCTGATTTAACAAGGCAGTGAAATCAGTAATAAATTCACTGTCCAGATTAGCTCCCGCGCCGTGGGCAAATATTATGGTGGCAATTGCATTCTCGGCTTTATCAAAACGAATAGTTAAATCGTCACTAGTGGCCATGGTTTTACTCAACTGAACAAATAAAGCGCTATTTTAATTTAACAGCCAAGCGATCCACAAGTCATTTTTCGAATTACTAAAAACAAAAGGCTGCATGTTGAAATGCAGCCTTTTTTGTTCAGGACGAACTATATGCCGAATTGCCAAGGATGGTAATAATTCTGCTTTGTTCAGAACGATTAAGATTTAGCGATATTATACCAAGTCGATTAAAATGATTGTTTCGTATTTAAGTAAAGCATCCGGCCGCGAGGATCATGAACGGTGGCATCATACCCTATAGAGTTACGTACCGTTGGTGCGGCTTCATCGAGCAAGTTTAATGCACCAATGGTAATGTGTGGCCATTGTCGATACTGAATACCGGCTGCATTTGATAGCTGTATTGCACATCGATTTTGGTCCAGCTGTCCACTCTCGCATCATCTTCGTTATCGTTCTCGTAATCGCCAATATAGCGAATGTAAGCATACGCTTCATTTTGCCACTGCAAGCCTAAATTCGCGCGTAATTGCACGGTTGATACGCCAGAGTTTTCGTCATTGACGTTGCCTAACCCGTCAATTTTTCCCAGGTTAGGATCGTCCAGATCATAATTAAGGATATAGGTACCATCGATAACCGGTTTTAACTGGCCAAAATCCCCTAGGGCGAAATCACTGCTAAAGCTAAAATCGATACCATCGGTTTTCACCGAACCGGCATTACGATAATAGGTGGTTATCTTCACCGCTTCACCCGCGGCATTGCGCTCTATTTGCTCGCTATCGGGATCCGTACTTAGCAAGGCTGCAGGCGTTTCAGGAGTAATAAAGTCGGTGTAATCGAAACTCCAGTAATCAATGCTGGCGGCAATGCCGAGTGGCGTAAACCAGGTAAAGCCAAGGTTTATCGCTTCCGACTCTTGTGGCTTTAACGGTTTATCCGGATCGCCGGTTAGCAATGAAATAAAGGTCAATTCTTCACCACCGGCCAATGGATCATTCGCCGTTTGTGGCGTAATAAACTGTGAATCATTTTGAAACACGGTAGCAACCCTAAACGATGTGCCCCAACTTGCCCGTACACTCAAGTCTTCATTGGGAGCCCATAACAAGGCGACTTTCGGGTCGATGGTGCTTGCACTATCAAAGTCTTCATAACGAACGGCAACTTGCATGTTCAAGGTATCGGTTACTGGCACCGAAAACTCGGCAAATACTGCCCACACGTTTTGACTGCTGTTAAAGTCATCACCACCGCCAAAGAAGTTAAACGCCAACTCATTGGATAACTCGTTAAAGTCATATTTTAATCGGTCTTCACGATGTTGAAAACCAAAGGCGGCACCAACCGTGTCACCCGAAGGCATATCGAATAAATCACCGGTAATGTGGCCATCGAATACCGTTTGCCCTGACACCGCTTCATAGCCAAATTCGCCGAAGATGAAATCGTAGATTTCCTCGCTGTTTTGCTCTTGGCTCGACGCCAAGTAATGATAAAACTGATCCTGATTTTCGCCTGCCTGACCATTTAATGCGGTTTGTAAATTAGCGGTGATCACATCTAAACGTGAATTGGTTGCTTCGTTAACACTATTGGTAAATGCCGCCTCCCAAGACCAGGTATTAAAAAGTTCGCCGCGCAACCCTAACTGAAAACGCTACGACTGGTATTTTTTCTCATCTTCGTTTGCCGGCAATCCGGCGCCACGTGGACGCGCAAATAAAACCCCGGTATTGGAAGCACTACCGGCAAATGGGTCCGCACCACCAACGGTAATGGCATCGGGATGATAAGCTGGCACTCTCACTTCATCGAGTTGAGGCTGGCTTGGGGTGGAGTGAATCGTGGTTTTATTACGCGCCACCGCCAATTCCGCAAATAAGGTGAAGCTGTCACTAAAGTCGTAATTGGCTTGCAGCATCGCCTGCGTTTGTTCGGCTTCGGCAATAATATCGCCATAATAACCATAATTTAACTGACAGCTACCATCACTTGGATGTTCGCCGTCGGGCTTGACTCGCACTAAGCCTGGATACATTTCAAAGGCTTCGCCACTGGTACAAGCCGGATCGATTAACTTAATTGGCGGACCCGGTGGGCCATCGAACGTTATCACTTTACCCGGAAAACTGTCGCCACTCCACGAATCCTGATTGTCGGCATAATCATCACGACGCTTTGAATTGGGTACAGAAGTTCGGGTTAAATGGTTTATCGAGAACAACAAGTTCGATCGCTTGGTTTCTTCACCGATAATCAGCCCGTCGGAAATTTCATCCGAGCCGTATTCATTATTTTGATAGTTTAAGTTGTACTCAAGGCCGTCAAATTCATCACGAGTGATAAAGTTAACCACACCGGCTACCGCATCGGAGCCGTATAATGAGGAAGCACCATCTTTTAGGATATCGACTCGTTGCACCGCAATTGCGGGCACTAACGAGCTAAATCAACAAATTGATCGCCATTTTCAGTGACCGCAGGTGATAAGGTTTGCCGTCTGCCATTTAATAACACCAATGTTGAAGTAACACCCAATCCACGTAAGTTGATATTGGTGGTACCGACCGAGCGGGCTTGTTCGAAACTGTCGGAATAAATTTGTGCACCGGTATTCACCGTAAGCGTATTCACCAAGTCAGCGACGCTGGTGGCGCCTATGTTGGCAATGTCCTCTTCACTCACCGTCGCTATTGGTGAAGCACTGGCGCTTTGCACTTTGCCTTTAATGAATGAGCCGGTAACTAAAATCCGTTCAACTTCTTCTTTGTCGGTATCCTTCATCTGCTCTTGTGCAACTGTTTGACCAGTGCAAAACATCGCTGCGGTTAAACATGATAATTTGAACTTGCGGGTAAAACTTTTATTATTTCCTGCCATTACGCGTTCCTCTTATTATTTCTATAAGTTGTTTGAATCGTATTCTCGGAGCTAATGTGTTTATTTATTATTGTTGTTATATACAAAATACATTAAAAATAATGCATTTTGACAGTTTTGTGTGCAAATAAGGTTTTGTTATAAGCGTAGGTAATGAACAAAATAGCGACGGATTTCACCAAGAATTGCCTGAGTAATGGCACTAATCAGCAACTCGATTACTGATGAAACAGGCAAAAACCCAGTAAAAATGTGGACTGTAACAGCTATAATTGAATCGCTATAGCAATGAGAAAACTCAGCATAGCAAAAAATAATTTAAGCACTGATAGATCTAAGGGAAGAAGATTTTATATTCGGCGATTTAACTCTGGATATAATCGAAAAAACATAACAAGGTAGTTTGTGTTAAATGGTTTGCTATAGCGAGTGCTGGAGCAATGACAATTATGGGATCTATCGGAGGATATTGGAATTAGGGAATAAGAATAGCTTACAGTTTCACTTTGTTAGCCTAAACTCTAGACCTGTTCAACCATGATCAAGATCACGTTCAATTTTTCCAATTCATCTTGAAATTCTTGTGATATACCACTATCAGTTACCAGAATATCGATAGCGTTTAATGGCAAAATAGCATGCAATGAACTGCGGCCGAATTTGCTTGAATCGGTGACTACAATGATCTGTTCGGCATTCTCGCACATGGCACGATTAAAACTCGCCTCAGGTTCGAAATGAGTGCTAATTCCACTATTAAGATCAATACCATCAACACCCAAGATCACTTTATTAAAATTATAGAGATTTAATTTGTGTTCGGCCTGGGCACCATAAAAAGACATTGATTTTCGTCTTAATTTTCCACCGCTAATATAAACTTCACAATTATCAGTAAGTGATAATTCATTGGCTATATTCAAACCGTTGGTCATCACGGTCAGGTTTTGTTTATCAATAAGGTTTTTTGCGACCAATTCAGTGGTACTGCCTGAATCGAGAATGATGGCATCACCATCCTGGATCAAACCAGCTACGGCTTTACCCAATGGTAATTTAGTTTTATAGTTTTCCTGATGTTTCTCTTTTATCGACAGTTCTTTCGTTAATCGGTTACTGGCTACAGCACCACCTCTTGAGCGGACGATTAAGCCAAGCTTATGCAACTCATTTAAATCATGACGTACGGTTACTGTAGAAATTTGAAACTGCTTGGCCAGCTGCTTCACCGCCACATTCCCTTGCTTATCGGTCAATAATACGATTTCGTGGCGCCTTTCAATTGTGCTTAACATGTTAAGGTTTCTTCCTAAATAAACTTAATGATAAATCACATTACAACCTTTGTAGAAAAGGCAAAATTGTACCTGAACAACCAAAGGGTCGGTGGCACTTTGGTTGCTTTTTTTTGTTACCGTATTAATCAGTCACTAGTGGTGCAAACGATTTAACCAAATCATCTACCGCTTTCATCTGCACTAAATAATTCTCTAATGCATGCAATGGCAATGCACAAGGGCCATCGCACAGGGCTTTATCTGGGTCTTCATGGGCTTCGATAAATAAACCGGCAATGCCTAATGCCATGCCACTGCGGGCAAGTTGAGCGGCTTGTGCACGGCGACCACCGGCGGAATCGCTCCTGCCACCGGGTTTTTGTAGGGCATGGGTGGCATCAAAAATTACCGGTGCCATTGTCGTCATTTCATCCATCGCCAGCATATCTACTATCAGGTTGTTATAACCGTAACAGCTGCCGCGCTCACATAAGATAACCTTTTCGTTACCCGCTTCACTGAATTTTTTGATGATGTGACGCATTTCATGCGCGGCTAAAAACTGTGGTTTTTTAACGTTTATCACCGCATTGGTTTTGGCCATTGCCACCACCAAATCGGTCTGGCGAGCTAAAAATGCCGGCAATTGAATCACATCAACCACTTCCGCCACCGGTTGTGCCTGATAAGTCTCGTGCACATCAGTGATAATTGGCACATTGAAGGTCGATTTAATTTCTTCAAAAATCTTTAAGCCGGCATCCATTCCCGGGCCCCGATATGAATGCACCGAGGAGCGATTGGCTTTGTCAAAAGACGCTTTAAATACGTACGGGATACCAAGTTTAGTGGTCACCTCGACATAATGCTCGGCGATTTTCATCGCCATATCACGTGACTCAAGCACGTTCATGCCGCCAAACAGGACAAAAGGTTTGTCGTTAGCAACGCTTACGTTGGCAAAATCTATGGTTTGTAAACCCATGAGTAATCCTTATTAAGAAACAACTTGTAAAATTTGACCACATAACCAGGCCATGTATGTACCTACGGTATAGCCTAACACCGCTAATAGTACACCTACCGGCGCTAACGAAGGATGAAATGCTGAGGCTACGATAGGTGCAGAGGCGGCGCCTCCTACGTTTGCCTGGCTACCAACGGCCATATAAAATAGCGGCGCTTTGATAAGTTTAGCGACAAACAACATTAAGCTGGCGTGAATGATCATCCAGATGGCACCAATGACGAAATAAATTGGCGCTTCCATGATCATGGTAACATCCATTTTCATGCCAATAGAGGCAATCAAGATATACAGCATGACCGAGCCAACCTTGCTCGCCCCTACTCCTTCGAGTTTACGTAAGCGACTAAACGAAAGAATAATACCCACGGTGGTGGCGAACACTATCATCCAAAAGAATTTACTGTGAAAAGACAACTTGTCTAACTCTGGGAAGTTGGTCACCATGTACGGGGTGATGGCATCGGCAAACATATGGGCAAAACCCGTTACGCCAAAGCCAATGGCCAAAATTATCATCAGATCACTTAACTCCGGATTACGTGAATGTTCTGAGTGAAAGTTTTCAACTCTTTCCTTTAAGCGGGTAATTGCAGAAGTATCGGCACCGGCTTTTTCATCGATTTTCTTGGCTTTTGAAGCCATCACCAAAAGCACTGCCATCCAAATATTGGCAACTATCACATCAACAGTGATCATCGCTGAGAATATTTTATCGCCTGCACCATAAATTTCTTTCATTGCTGCCTGGTTGGCACCACCACCAATCCAGCTACCGGCAACGGTAGTCAAACCTCGCCATACCGCTTCCGGGCCTTCAACACCCAAAACGTCTGGAGAGATTGCAGAAACAATTAATAACGCAATGGGTCCACCGATAACGATACCTAATGTACCGGTAAAGAACATGATCACCGCTTTTTTGCCAAGCCCTGAAATCGCTTTTAAATCAACACTTAAGGTTAGTAACACCAAACAGGTTGGTAATAAGTAACGGGAAGCGACGAAATAAAGCTGCGATTCTTCACCGCTGATGATGCCAAAAGTATTGAGTAAGGATGGCAGGAAATAACAAAGCAATACGGCCGGTACCACAGTGTAAAATTGTTGCCATTTAGGATGGCTGCTTTTGGCGGTATAAAAAACCAAACCGAGTAAAATGGCTAATAAACCAAGAACCGAAGCATCATTGGTTATTAAGGCGGTGTTGTGCATATTGTCTCCACAAGTTTTTAGGTATTCATTCTGCCCTTTGGTATAGGCATATTGCTACTGACGGTCCTTGTTTACTGCACCGCCTCGCATCTAGCTTCAGGCTTATAACTACTGGCTTAGTGTACTATGGTATCATTCCGGCTGATCAGCTTTAGTTGCATTTGCAATATTTTCGCCTGCGGATCTTTCGGGCAGCGTTCAACAAAGTATTGATAATCATCGAAGGCTACTTTAAAGCAATCGAGTTGTTGTAGTAAAAATCCTCGATCGCGACAGTGGTAAGGGTCATCCGGGTTCAATAACAAAATAAGTTCAACACATTGTAATGCTTCAGAAAACTTTTGCTCTCTGATCAGTGCTGTTTTTAATGATACCAAATATTGCACCATTAACTCTTTATCAGAAAACGCCTCTAAACTGCTTTGCTCCGGCGGCGTATCATCACTATTTAAGCGTTGATCAAGCTCAATCCAGTTAATCGGATTGCCATCGATACAATGGAATATTATGGCATAATCATTATCACAAATAATGCGTAGCATCACTTGCTCTGGCACATAAACCGCTTCAATATTAAAACCGCAAGCGCGGATCAAATGGATCAGTAACAAGTTCTTCAGTGCTGGTGCCATTGAGCGAAAGGCCAAAGCAGAATTTAACTGATGGGTCGTTACTGGCCAAAATGGTCGTTCGTTATCAACAAATAATTGTTCAATATAAATCAGCTGCAATAATTGTTCAGCTCGGTCTAAGGCATCCTCAATATCGGCCGTTTGTTCTTGAAAACGAACAATAAAGGCATCAATATCGGCCATATTGGTAGCAACAGTTTTTGCATCAAGAGCAAATAAGCTTTGCTCTAGCAGATTAACGGCTTGCATATGGTTTATGCGTTCTGAGGTTAATTCAGACAATAATAAATCTTTCATCAAAAATACAATGTTCTCAGTTTCAGCCAGTCAAACTGGCTAAAACATTAGTTCGTAAGGCGATTAAAATAAAAAGTTTTGTTTGCTCATGGCGATACGTGCCACCAAAATTATCCAGCCCATGGCACCTAAATAACCAATGACTCGCATCGTGTTGTTACGTGCTAACTTTAAGGTGTAATAACCGGTAAAAATGTAAGCGGCAACGGCGAGTAATTTTTCCGTCATCCAGTCCACTTGGCCAGGATATAGCGAATACGTCACCATCATAATGATGCCTAAGGTGAACAATAAGGTATCAATGATATGTGGACATATTTTTAACCATTTTTGTTTAAGCTTGTCTGGGTTTGTCATTAACAAGGCGAAACGAAAGGTGAAAAAAGCCACACTCAGTGCGGCAAGAAACATATGGAAATTTTTTACTAATAACATCGACAAGCCTGGATAGGTTTATACCAATCGGTAAACAGTAATTTATGTCGATTGGTATGAATAATAAAATTGGCGCTAGAATAGCATATTTATGACGGTTTGTAAGTACAGTAACATTCGAAAAAACAAGTCAAACTTTAACCAGCGGCAGTATATTTCTCAATCAATAATTATCTTATAAGAGTACGATTATAGAGCAATAATGTACTATGTTCATTAATCAACCAACCGATGCGAGGGCAAGGTTTTATTGGCGTAGAATCTTTTGTATAACGTTAATTCACAAAGTTATCCACAACTTGCGTGGATAACTATTAGAACAAAAATCGAGCAACGAGAAATTAGATACGGGGTACAAGGTACGAGTAGAGTGTATTAGCCGTGAACGATGTATAAATTAACGAAATCTGTTTGAAGCTACGGGCAACTAGCTACGGGCAGATTGTGTTCGCTGTGAACGATGTTTAAATTAACACGGTCTGCCAGAAGCTTGAAGGTACAAGCAGATTGTGTAGGTCAAAAATTCATCTTAGCAACCGTTACAATCGTTTTTATTGGGTAGACCTTACAGACTAATTGGAATAATAAACCCCACTAGCAGCACTAAACATACTGCTCGTAGCCCGTTGCCATTTCTTTTGCTCGTAGCCTAAGTTTACATATTCTTTGTAATATGATGCGATGCGGCGGCGGTAAACACGACATCGGTCGAACTGTTTAACGCCGTTTCTGCTGAATCTTGGATCACGCCAATAATAAAGCCAATCGCTACTACTTGCATGGCGATGTCGTTATTAATACCAAATAAGCCACACGCTAGTGGGATCAGAAGTAAAGAGCCACCAGCAACCCCTGAGGCACCACAAGCCGAAATGGATGCGATAACACTCAATAATAGCGCGGTGGCAATATCGACTTCAATTTGTAAGGTATGCGCAGCGGCAAGCGTTAACACCGTAATAGTGATCGCCGCACCTGCCATATTGATGGTTGCGCCTAATGGGATCGACACCGAATACGTATCTTCATGTAAATCAAGCTGTTTACAAAGACGCATGTTAACCGGAATGTTGGCCGCCGAGCTGCGGGTGAAAAAGGCGGTAATGCCAGAACCACGCAAGCAGGTAAAAATCAAAGGGTAAGGATTTTTACGGGTGATCAAGAATACAATCAGTGGGTTAACCACTAAAGCAATAATTAACATTGAGCCAACGAGTACCATGACTAAATGACTGTACTCTGCTAACGCACTAAACCCTGTGGTGGCAATGGTATTTGCCACTAAGCCAAAAATACCAATCGGCGCCAGACGAATGACGACGCGAACTATCATGGTAATGCCATCGGCTATATCATGCACCATCACTTTGGTTGACTCATCACCCCGTTTTAGGGCAAAACCTAAACCCAGGCCCCAAGCTAGAATACCGATAAAATTGCCAGTTGCGATGGCATTAATGGGGTTATCAACAATTTTAAACGCCAGTGTCGTTAACACTTCGCCTAAACCTTGTGGCGGATTAGCACTTGCCCCAGCCAACTCCAGAGTAAGTGAGGTTGGAAATAAAAAGCTCATCGCCACTGCCACAAATGCGGCACTTAAGGTGCCAACTAGGTAAAGGCCGATGATCGGTTTTAATTCGGCGTCGCTGTCGACTTTTTGATTGGCAATAGAAGATATCACCAAAACAAAGACCAAAATTGGCGCTACCGCTTTTAAGCCATTGACAAACAAACTGCCGAGCAAAGCAAATGATTTAGCAATATCTGGCGCAATTACCGCCAGAATAACACCAAAGATAATGCCAACGATAATTTGATTAACCAAACTTGTTGAGGTGATTTTTTTAAATAATGAAGCCACTATTTTTAACCCTTCTTTTTGTTATGCCTGTGCAGTTATACCAAGTTGATCAAATATCTGCTCATTTTTAATGGTTAAAATGAATAACTACTTACTAAATTTTATGCATTGTATTTATCCATTTCCCCTCATAAAAAAGTAGATCACATACTTAATCAAATTGGTATTGTACAATATTAAAAGTTGCATCAGACGTTATTTATGCCAGGTGATCCTTAGGCAATTGTTTGTCGGTTTCGCCACATACTCTTTGTTAATAAACAAAGGCAATGCCGCGGCTAAATTGTTATTGATAAAAATAAACGGCAAACGTTTACGTTGCCAGGTTGGTACATCCAACTCCTGCAATATTTTTTTCAACGGTCGTCTTTTGTCACGGTATTGCGGTAGACATTTAGGATTTTGATGGCTAAATGCTAGCATTAATGTCTCGAAATCATCGGGCAACTGAATTGACCATTGGTCTGTTATCTGTTGTTGTGCTATTTCAGTTGCGCTTAACTTTGCTCTGCTAACTATCAATTTACCTAAACTATCCGGTAAATCAATAGTTAGTTCTTGGTTTAAAGCATTAGAGCTGAACTGCTGTTGCCAGGCACTGACATCCTCAAATTCAGCAGTAAGGTGTAGCCGTTGCTGATAGCGTCGAAGATAATATTTGCCCAATTTAACTTCTGGATTTTTATCCTGCTTAGCACTTAAACAAGTATTCATCACTTGTTGTAATTGTTTTTCTGAAGGTGCTAGCTGATTATTTTGTTTGATAAAAAATCGTAATAAGTTAATGATTCTGGGTTGGCTAAGCGTTTTAAGATAATTGATGTTTAAAATAGCCGTGCTAATTTCAGCTTTTTCCAGATCGGTTATCGCCATTTGCTCGAGCAACAGTTGACCCTGCTGACAATGGCGTGCACTTCGACTTGCGGTTTGTTTTATTTGCGGCCAGCGCTGCTCCAGCAGAGGAATAATGGTTTGTCGTAAAAAATTACGATCATAACTTTGATCAACATTTGACTCATCTTCTACCCAGTGCAATTGATGCTGCTCGGCATACGCTTCAATGCCTGCCCGACTAACTTCAAGAAACGGGCGAGCAATTAAGCGCTGCTCACTAAACTTACGAACACTAAACTTGCGAACACTTTGCATCGCCGACAAGCCTTGAATACCGGCACCACGTTTTAACGCTAATAACATAGTTTCCAGTTGGTCATCTTGGTGATGCGCGGTCAATATCAGCGCATTATTGCCGCTATGCTGCTCTATTGCCAAATACCTGGCATCTCTGGCCAAGGCTTCCAGACTTTGTTGATTTTTATTCTCAATGCTAACGGCAATCGCCTGATAGGGAATGCCTAACTGTTCGGCACTTTGCTGAGTGAATTGCTGCCAACTTAAAGCATGCTGAGATAAACCATGATTAATATGAATGGCATTAACCGCAGAAGGTAGCAATCCCTTCGCGTTTAATTGCGCCAAACAATGCAACAACACTTGCGAATCGACACCGCCACTATAGGCTAAAGTGATCGGCCTGTTAGCCAGTTCTGGCTTTTGTAAAAAAATTAAAAGCGTTTGCCAAAGTGGATGTAAATATAAATCAGTCATAAAATCAAATTAGCATATAATCGTTACAATTTAAAAGCTTAAGGAGAGTGGAGATGGCTTCGAGCTACGAGCATCGGGCTTCTGGCATTAAGTTAAACATCACACACCACAAACACAATATGCCCGTAGCTTCTAGCTTCGAGCTTCTCGCAGATCGCGTTAATTTAAACATCGCTCACAGCGAACACAATCTGCCCGCAGCCCGTAGCTAGCTGCCCGTTGCCGGTCTCTTCTAAAACCAAAAAAGGAAAGCATACGCTTTCCTCTTAATTCAGTTTTATTCGTTCTTAACAGTACCCGAATGTCATCAATCTTTGATAACGGCTTTCGATTAGCTCTTCATCCGTTTGACCTTCAAGCGATGTCAAATCCGCTTTAATCGCTTGCTTTAAGCTATTCGCGATTAAATCAAAATCTCGATGAGCGCCACCAAGAGGTTCGGTAACGATATTGTCAATTAAGCCTAATTCTTTAATTCGAGGTGCAGTTACGCCCATCGCTTCTGCCGCAGTCGATGCTTTTTCTGCCGTCTTCCATAAGATTGACGCACAACCTTCTGGAGAAATAACCGAGTAAGTTGAATACTCAAGCATATTTACTTTATCACCAACGCCAATGGCCAATGCACCACCGGAACCGCCTTCACCAATTACCGTACAAACAATGGGTACGGTTAAACGAGACATCACTTTTAAGTTACGGGCAATCGCTTCCGACTGACCACGCTCTTCGGCGCCAATACCTGGGTATGCACCCGGGGTATCGATGAAGGTAATGATTGGCATGTTGAAGCGTTCTGCCATTTCCATGATGCGTAATGCTTTCCGATATCCTTCCGGACGAGGCATAGCAAAGTTACGACGTACTTTTTCAGTCGTTCCCCGACCTTTTTGATGGCCAATAACCACAACGGGCTTACCGTCTAGACGAGCGGTTCCACAAATAAGGGCAGCGTCATCGGCATAGGCTCTATCGCCTGCCAACTCATTGAAGTCGGTAAACATAAGATCAATATAATCTTGTGTATGTGGACGGCCAGGATGACGAGCGATGCGGGTTACTTGCCATGGATCCAGACCAGAAAATACTTTCTTAGTAAGTTCTTCACTTTTGCCGCGAAGTTGTGCAATTTCTGCTTCTAGATCAAGATCTAAATCCTGGCCCTGATTTACCAGCTGCAGTTCTTCAATTTTCGCTTCTAATTCTGCAATGGGTTGCTCAAAATCTAAAAAATTGAGTGACATAAAATATTTACCTAATAATTGTTAACGCTGTATAGCCAACCAACCTAAAAATCTGCGTTTCAGCTTGTCTGGATATAATTCTAAAATGTGGTAGCACCGCTCAAAAAAAGCAATATTACTATATATACCTGCTCCACTTCAAGATACATCTTGAAGTGGAGCAGGTATTACTAAAATTCTAAGGCTACGCTTTCCTCACCCAATAAAATCTTTAATTGGTGAATCAAGGTATCGTCCGGGGTTACCCGCCATTGTGTGCCTAATTCAATGATTGCCCGTGCCTCGCTACGTTGATAAAACATTCGTACCGGGCAAGTACCTTCCTTGAAGGGTGTGAGTACCTGGCTAAACTTGTCGACAAAGTCAGCAGTTAATTGTGCTTGATGTACATTTAAGTCAATCGATTTAATGTTATTTTCACGCGCTTCACTCACCGTCATGATTTCACGCGCGGTCATTGTAAGGCCTCCGGAATAATCATCAAAGCTGACCTGTCCTTTACAGACTAAAATTTGATCTTTTTGCAGGATTTCTTCAAACCTGTCATAGTCATCCGGAAATAAACGCACATCCACTCTGGCACTTTTATCATCCAGGGTCACTAAGGCCCAGCGCCTGCCTTTCTTGTTAATTAATACCCTGACCCCTAACACTAAACCGGTTGCAGTAGACACTTGTTCTTTGCCACCGGGCTGCAAATTGACCAGCCGGGTTGAGCCATATTTTTTCAGCTCATCCAAATAACGATCAATCGGATGTCCGGTTAAGTATAGACCAAGCGTTTCCCGCTCACCTTCTAGCCACACTTCTTCCGCCCAGTGTGGCACATCATTAAACGACTGGCGCTCGTCTTCTTCTTCAACATTTATCAGGCCAAATAAGTCATCCTGGCCTATCGCTTGCGCTTTCGCGTGTTGATCGGCGGCGCGAATGGCTTGCTTTAGCGAGTCGAACAACGCGGCACGATGTGGCCCTAAATTATCCATGGCCCCAGCCTTGATCAGCTTCTCAAGTACGCGTTTATTGATTTTTTTCAGATCAAGACGGGCACAAAAATCGAATAAATCTTTAAACGGTCCGCCTTGCTCCCGAGCTTCAATAATCGCTTCTATCGGGCCTTCACCCACGCCTTTAATGGCACCAATACCATAAACGATTTGGTCATTATCATTTACCGCAAATTTATACAAACCGGCGTTTACATCAGGCGGTAATAAGTCGATGCCCATATTGGCGCACTCATCCACCAGAGTGACAATTTTATCGGTGTTATCCATATCGGCCGACATTACTGCCGCCATAAATGGTGCCGGAAAGTGGGTTTTCATCCACAAGGTTTGATAAGACACTAAGGCATAGGCGGCAGAGTGAGATTTGTTAAAACCATAACCGGCAAACTTTTCCACCAAGTCGAAGATCTTCATCGCCAACTCGCCATCGACACCACGGTTTATTGCGCCTTGCTCAAAGCCATCACGTTGCTTGGCCATTTCTTCCGGTTTTTTCTTACCCATGGCACGACGTAACATGTCGGCGCCACCAAGCGTATAGCCCGCTAGCACCTGAGCAATTTGCATAACCTGCTCTTGATACAAAATAATGCCGTAGGTGGGTTCCAGAATTGGCTGTAAATCCAGGTGTTGCCATCTTTCATCTGGGTAGCTGACGGCTTCACGGCCGAGCTTACGGTCGATAAAGTTATCTACCATGCCTGATTGCAATGGACCCGGTCGAAACAAAGCCACCAGAGCGATCATGTCTTCAAAGCAATCCGGTTTTAGTTTTTTAATCAACGACTTCATGCCACTTGATTCTAACTGGAATACCGCCGTGGTTTCGGCTCTTAACAATAAATCAAAACTTGGCTTGTCAACTAACGGAATGGCGGCGATGTCGATCGGCTCTTTGCCGGCTTTTAACAGTTTCTCGTCGGCCATTTCAATGGCCCACTGTAAAATGGTTAAGGTACGCAGGCCCAAGAAATCGAATTTCACCAGACCCGCTTCTTCGACGTCGTTTTTATCAAACTGGGTAACCGGGTTTTTACCTTCATCATCACAATACAGTGGTGCAAAATCGGTGATGGTAGTCGGCGATATTACCACCCCACCGGCATGCTTACCGGCGTTACGCGTCGTCCCTTCGAGAATACGACACATATCGATAAGATCTTTTACTTCGTTATCCTGGCTGTAAACTTGTGGCAGTTTTGGTTCTATTTCAAACGCTTTTGCCAAGGTCATGCCGGGATCGCCGGGAATTAACTTTGAAATTCTATCGACAAAGCCATATGGATGACCCAAAACCCGGCCAACATCGCGAATTACCGCTTTTGCCGCCATGGTACCAAAGGTGATTATTTGCGATACCGCATCCCGGCCGTATAATTCGGCGACATGGTCGATAACTTCATCACGCCTGTCCATACAAAAATCGACATCGAAATCGGGCATCGATACCCGCTCGGGGTTCAAAAATCGCTCGAACAGTAAGTCAAATTCCAAAGGGTCCAGGTCGGTAATTTTTAACGCATAGGCAACCAGTGAACCGGCACCAGAGCCACGCCCGGGGCCGACCGGAATATTATTGTCTTTTGACCACTGGATGAATTCCATTACGATCAAGAAATAACCGGGGAAGCCCATATTGTTGATAACATCGAGTTCGATTTGTAAACGATCGTCGTACTCTTTACGGATGTGTGCAAAATCGTCGGCATCTTTATCAAACAACAATTCAAGACGTTCTTCCAGACCGTCTTGTGACACTTTCACCAGAAAGTCTTTAATGTCGAGATCGCCGGTGGGAAAGTCGGGTAAGAAGTACTCGCCTAAACGCACGGTAACATTACAGCGTTTGGCAATTTCTACAGAATTGGCCAGAGCTTCGGGGATATCGGCAAATAACTCTGCCATTTCCTCAGCACTGCGCAAATATTGCTGATTCGAGTAGTTTTTCGGACGGCGCTTGTCATCTAAGGTAAAGCCATCATGGATAGCAACCCGTATTTCATGGGCGTCAAAATTTTCAGGGCGTAAAAACACCACTTCATTGGTCGCCACCACAGGTAAATCTTTTGCCGCAGCAAGCGCTACGGCATGGTGCAAGTATTCTTCTTCTTGTGCCCGGCCAGTACGGATCAGTTCGAGAAAGTACCTGCCATCAAAGTGTTGTTGGTAAAAGGCGGTGCATTGTTCAACCAGTTCAGTATTGCCTTTCAGCAATGCCTTACCGACATCCCCTTGTCTACCGCCAGAGAGAATCATTAAGCCTGTCCCATATTCAACCAGCCAATGCTTGTCTAACACAGGTTTGCCCTGAACATCTCCCCTCAGGTAGGCGTTAGAAATAAGTTCGGTGAGATTTTTATAACCAACATTGTCAGTGGCAATCACTACCAAACGAAATAATTCGCCTTCAAGCTCTTCACTCTGCACCCAAAAGTCACTGCCAATGATTGGCTTTATGCCACTGCCCTGAGCGGCACCATAGTATTTCACCAAGCCACACAGGTTAGTTTGATCAGTCAAGGCGATTGCTGGCATGTTTAATTCACTGGCCCTGGCAATGATCGGCTTAACTTTATTTAAACCATCGCACATCGAGAAATCGGAATGCACGCGTAAATGAATAAACTTAGGATCAATCATGACTTAACTTTGTCCGTTAATAATATTAGCGACCGGTTTAAAGCTTTTGCGATAATTGTCAAGCACACCGAATTCTTTGAGTTTTTCTAAATGCGCTTTGGTTGGGTAACCTTTATGATTGGCAAAACCGTATTCAGGATGAAGCTTATGCAAAGCTATCATTTCATCATCACGAGCCACCTTGGCAATGATAGATGCGGCACTGATCTCTGCGACTTTAACATCGCCTTTGACCACCGCCTGGCATGGTAAGCCAAAATCAGGGCAACGGTTACCATCTACCAGCACATAATCGGCAGGTACCGTTAAACCCGCAACCGCACGTTGCATGGCAACCATGGTGGCTTGCAAGATGTTGATTTGATCAATTTCTTCGGCCTCACTACGGCCTAAACACCAGGCCAGGGCTTTTTCTTTGATCTCAATCGACAGTGCCTGGCGCTTTTTCTCAGACAGCTTTTTTGAGTCGGTTAAACCAATGATGGGATTGGCGGGATCTAAGATCACTGCGGCAGTGACCACTGCGCCAACTAATGGGCCACGCCCTACTTCATCAACTCCGGCAATAAAATTTGCTTGCGGACGAATAAATTCTTCACTCATGATACAGCTCTTAATTGTGCGACGATGTCGCCCCTACAGGGAATTTTTAATTATTATTGTTATTGGTATGAAGCAATTTTTCTACCGCATCGGCGGCTTTTTCACTGGCATTTTGTTTTAATGCCAGATGAATTTTTTCAAACTCAGCAAGCAATTCACTTTGGTCCTGGAATAACAAAGGCTCAACTTCTTTGGCTAAATTTTCCGGCGTAACCTGTTCTTGCAACAACTCAGGCAGCAAGGTTTTTTGTGCCATTAGATTGGGTAACGAAAACCATTTAAGTTTCACCATAATGCGCCCAACAATGGCCGTTAGCCAGTTAAATTTATACGCCACCACCATAGGTCGTTTAATTAACGCCCCTTCCAGAGTTACCGTACCGGATGCTGACAGTAAACAGTCCGCTGCGGCCATTACCAATTGGGTGTCATTATTGATAATAGTGATATCCAGTTCCGGGGCAATTTGCTGTTGTATTTCAATAAATTGTTGTTCGCGCAGATCATTAATCACCGGCGCGATTAATTGCAAATCGGGGTGCTGTTTAATCAGGATTTGTGCTGTTGCTAAAAAGTCAGGCAATAATTTGGCTAGCTCACTCGTGCGGGAGCCCGGCATAATGGCTAAATATTTTTTATCCTGTGCTAACTGCAATTTTTCTCGCGCCAATCCTTGATCACTATGCAATGGGATATCATCGGCCAAAGGATGGCCAACAAAAGTACAGGCAACATCATGCTGGTCGTAGAAGTCTTTTTCAAACGGCAGTAATGACAGCACCATATCGGTGGCCCTGTCGATTTTAAAGATGCGTTTTTCTCGCCAGGCCCATACCGAAGGGCTGACGTAATGTACGGTTTTAATGCCTTGAAACTTTAATTTTTCTTCAACCGTCAGGTTAAAATCGGGCGCGTCGATGCCAATAAACACATCGGGTTTATGCTCGCTAAAGTAATTAACAATAGTTTTTCGTACCTGCAATAAGCGACGCAAACGACCGAGCACTTCAACAATGCCCATTACCGCCAACTCTTCCATGGAAAACAGGCTTTCAAAGCCCAGTTTGTTCATTTTCGGACCGCCAATACCAATAAACTTGGCATTGGGGTAACGTTGCTGCAACTCTTTTATCAGGCCAGCACCTAAGGTATCCCCAGAGTGCTCGCCAACGATTATTGCAAAGATAGGTTTATTTTCAGACAAGACAAATCTCGATAGTGGCTATTAACGAACGATGCCTCGTTTAGAATTCAAGACAAAATCGACAAAGACTTTTACTTCTGGTGTCTGTTGCGCCATAGGAGCCAATACCGCAGCAGCTTCTTCAACTTTAAGACCCTTACGGTACACTTCCCTATACGCTCTTTTCACCTGTAAAATAACGTCTTTATCGAAGCCTCTGCGTTTTAAGCCTTCCGAGTTTAAACCGAATGGTTTTGCAGGATGGCCAGCAACCATAACATAAGGAGGAATATCTTTTAATACGATACCACCACCGCCAACAAAGGCATGTGAGCCAATCTGACTGAACTGATGGGCACCTGACATGCCGCCAAAAATCACCCAGTCGCCAATGTGACAATGGCCGGCAAGGCTGCAAAAATTGGCAAAAATACCATTGCTGCCTATTACACAATCATGAGCAACATGAGCACCGGCCATAAACAAGTTATCATTGCCAATAATGGTCACTGATTCATCCTGAATGGTGCCACGATGAACGGTACAGCCTTCACGAAAGACATTGTTGTTGCCAATTTCCAGACGGGTTTTTTCACCCGCATATTTTTTATCCTGGCAGTCTTCACCGACACTCGCGTATTGAAATATATGGTTGCCAGTGCCAATTTTAGTTGGGCCTTTAATCACCACGTGCGAATGAATAATGCAATCATCACCAATTTCAACGTCATTGCCAACGTAAGTCCAAGGACCAATTTGTACATTGTTGCCAATTTTCGCGCCAGTTTCAATTATCGCTTGCGGATGAATCATCTTGTTAGACCCCTTTTCTGGCACACATTAAATCAGCAGTACAAACCACTTTACCATCCACTTTCGCGGTGCCTGCAAATTTCCACATACCACGACGCTCTTTAACAAACTCAACGTGGATGTGCAGGGTATCACCTGGTGTCACCGGGCGTTTAAATCGGGCTTTATCAATGGAAGCAAATAAGAACATTTCACCGTCTTTGCCATCAACTGATTTAAACCCTAACACGCCACTGGCTTGCGCCATAGCTTCTAGGATCATCACCCCGGGGAATATTTTAAAGTCGGGAAAATGACCTTGAAATACCGGTTCATTTACGGTTACGTTCTTTATCGCGTGGATGGATTGTCCCGGTACATAATCGAGTACCCGGTCAACCAATAAAAATGGGTAACGATGGGGGATTAATGTTTGAATTTCTTCAACTTCAATAACGTTATTTGTTGTTTCCAAAAGATTTCCTTATGAGCAACGATGAGCGCATAGCGCCCATATATTGGTGATTTTATGATTTGCCGGAATGTATTTCGTCTTGTAGCTGTGCAAGAGATTTTTCCAGCTCGGCCATTTTTTTATGCATGGCATCTAAATGTTTATAACGAGAAGCGTTTTTTCGCCACTCTTTATTTGGCAATACCGGCATTCCAGAAGAGTAAACGCCCGGCTCTTTCACCGCTTTGGTGACCATACTCATACCGGTGAAAACACAACCATCAGTAACGTTTATGTGACCATTGATGCCTACCAGCCCGGCAATGGTACAATTTTTACCTATAATCGAGCTACCCGCAATTACGCTACAGGCGGCCATGGCGGTTCCTGAGCCAATTTGTACGTTGTGAGCAATTTGGATTTGATTATCGATAATAACGTTATCGGCAATTATGGTATTTTCTAATGCGCCACGATCAATGGTAGTACATGCACCAATTTCTACATTGTTACCAATGATCACTGAGCCTAACTGCGGAATTTTCACCCACTGGCCTTGATCGTTGGCATAACCGAAGCCATCACTACCAATAACGGTGTTCGCTTGTACCAGACAGTTTTTGCCAATTTCTACATTATGATAAATGCTGACGTTAGACCAAAGCTGAGTACCCGCTTTGATTACAGCATTTTTGCCGATAAAGCAGTTTGCCCCTATGGTCACGTTATCGCTTAACATAGCACCACTTTCGATAACACTATTGGCGCCAATGCTGACGCCATTACCCAGGCTGGCATCATCTGCAATAACCGCGCTTTGGGCAATACCATTCGAGGCTTTCGGCGTGGTATCAAGAAGCTGTGCAACCAAAGCAAATCCCAAGTAGGGATTTGCTAAAATCAGCGCATTACTCTGGCAATACTTAGCGTTTGCCTGAGAAACAATAACAGCACTGGCTTGGGTTGTTTCTAGATGAGGCCTATATTTTGCATTTGCTAAAAATGCAATTTGCCCGGGCTTAGCATCGGTAAGGGTTGCCAGGGAAGAAATTTGACAATCTTCATCACCGTTAACACTGCCACCCAGTTTTTTCGCTAAATCACCTAAAGAAATCATAGCTCTACTTATTTAGTTTTTGACGCTAGCTCTACAACCTTAGACGAAATATCGTGATCAGGCTTTGAAAAAGCAACCGCTGATTGTTGAATCACTAAATCGTAGCCTTCTTTATCGGCAACTTTATCTACCGCTTCTTTGACTAACTGAAGGATTTTTTGTTGCTCTTCTTGCTCACGACGTTTCAAGGCTTGTTGTAAAGGTTGAGCTTTACCCGCATAGTCCTGGCGCAGAGCGTTAATTTCAGTTTCAAGGGCTTCAATTTCTTTTTTACTTAAAATGGCTTCGTCACGTTTACGTTTTTCAATTTTATATTTGATATCGCCTTCAAGTTTTTTCAGACCATCAATTTGCTCTTTAAACTCAGTGCTGATGGTTTGTTGAACGTCGGCCATTTGTGGCAGTTGGCTGATCACCTGTTGCACGTTTACAATGCCAATTTTTTGATCGGCAGCTAATGAATTGCCAGCGAATAATAGGCTTGCAGCCGCGGCTGTAAAAGCAATTGATTTGATTAATTTGTTCAACTTTTTTCTCCTAAGTGTGAGCTGTTATTGTAGGGGTACTTCCCCACTTTATTATTAAATCTGTTCTCGTGTCTCCGTAATCTGGTATTAGAATGTTTTACCAATATTGAAACTGAAGAATTCAGTATCGTCACCCTCTTCACTTTCCAGGCGTTTGGCAAAGTTAAATACCATAGGCCCCATCGGTGATAACCACTGTATCGATAAACCGGTTGATACCCTAATTCGCATCGGATCAGAAAAATCAGATATTTCCTGAAATTCAATAGGGTTGATTGCCTCATAATCCGATAGGCTAAACTCCGTATCCCAAACGTTACCGGCATCGACGAAGAAACTGGTACGGACACTGTTGCTATAGCTCTCATCTAAAAATGGTGTCGGTACAATTAGCTCTATGCCACCTAGCATCATGGCATTTCCACCAACACTGCGTTCAGATACGGTAACGGCGTCTTGATCAGGCGGGCTTACTTCACCACCATCGCCCGGAACACCTGGGCTAACATTTGGTCTGCGATAAATTGCGCGTGGGCCTACGGTATTGTTTTCAAAACCACGTAGCGTGTCAGAGCCACCCGCCCGGTAGTTTTCCCAGAACGGCAATAATTGATCATTGCCGCGAACATCGCCATAACCATTGCCGTAACCAGCCTCAAAACGAGCCAGGAAGGTCCAGCGATGATCTCGGGTTATCGGGAAGTAATATTTTGAATCATACTTTACTTTAAAATACTGTACATCAGATATTTCCGGAGCGGTAATTTTACCGGAAATCACCTGCGATGAACCAGCGGTCGGGAATGTACCACGGTTTAGTGTTACCCGTGATAACGTCGCATTCAGATCATAGGTTTCAAAGTTTAATTTTTTATCCGGGTTGTCCGGATCTTTAAACACTTCGTAAAACTGTTTTATTTGCTCATAAGTTTGCAAATTTGAAATGTCGGAGTTTTTATAACCAACACCAAGATTCAAACGCACATATTCATTAATCGGGAAGCCCATGTTTATGCCAACACCGTAAGTGGTATTGTTATAATTTTCTAAGTTGGCTTTACCGGCGTCAAATTCGCTGTAGAAAATGTTGCCACCAAGCGAAATGGCATCAATGGTAAAATAGGGATTGGTGTAGGATACATTGGCACTTTGTGAATATTTCATCGTGTTTATCTGAAATGCCAAACGGTTACCCGTACCTAAGAAATTATTTTGTTGAATGCCGGCGTTTAAACTTAAACCCGAGTATGAACCGTAACCAACACCAGCAGTAAATGACCCCGAAGGCTGCTCTTTTACCGTGAAGTCAACATCGACCAAATCTTCTTCACCCGGAAGCTGTGTGGTTTCAAATTCAACGCTTTCAAAATAGGGTAATCGTTGCACCCGCATTTTCGAGGCTTCTAACCAGTTGTTCGATAACCAGGCCCCCTCCATTTGGCGCATTTCCCGGCGCAATACTTCTTCAGAGGTAACATCATTACCATTGAAATTAAGACGATTGACGTAAACCCGCTTACCCGGGTCAACCTTAATCATCAACTTAACGGTTTTGTCTTCATCGTTGATTTCTGGAATGGTTTGTACTTTCGGATAGGCATAACCAAACCGGCCAAGAAATTTGCTGATCAAATCTTCGGTGTAGGTCACTTCCGCACCGTTGTATAACTCATCATTTTGTATCGGCGTGATGGCTTTGATGGTTTGTTCATAACCGGCCATATCGCCAATGAATTCCACTTCACTTACCGTGTATTCTTCACCTTCAGTAACGTTTAAGGTGATGTATACCCCTTCTTTATCAGGCGTCATCGACACTTGCGTAGAATCTACGGCGAAACGTAAGTAACCTCGGTCGAGGTAATAACTTTCAATCGTTTCCATATCCCCTTGCAGAGTTTGTTTTTGGTACCTGTCTTGCGCCATGAAATCCCACCACGGCGAGTCGTAGGTAAGTTCTATTTTGTCCAGTAACTGCGCATCACTGAATAATTCGTTACCAACAATATTAATTTGTTCGATGGCGGCAGCATCGCCTTCATCAAAATCAAAGGTAATGTTGATCCGGTTACGTGGCAAATGAATAATTTTCGTCGTTACCGTGGCGTTATATTTACCGACACTGTGGTAGAAATCTTCAAGACCCGATTCAATTCCGGTTAAGACTGAACGATCGAGAGTTTCACCAACTCGAATATTACTGCCATCAAGAGATTCTTGCAGTTGTTCATCCTTAATGTCGTCATTACCTTCAAAGGTAATATCGCTGATGGTCTCGCGCTCTTTTACCCGAAAGACGATTTTATTGCCGTCACGAAACACTTTAATGTTATGAAAGTGGCCGGAAGCATAAAGAAACTTTATTGATTGTGAAATACGAAAATCGGTCAGCTCATCACCAACCCTAATTGGAATGTGAGTCAGTGCAGCACCAAGTGCTACCCTTTGCAGACCTTTGATTTGAATATCGTCTACTACAAACTCATCAGCTGCCTGTGCGTTACAACCAATGCTGCCTAATAAAATTGCTAAGGCGAGTTTTTTTATTATCATGTTATTCGTCAACTTTTCTAGTATTTTTTGCTATCACTAACGGATAGTCATTTAGAGCCGGGAAAAATCGTTAAAAATAGCGATGCTCATTAACGATAATAAAATTAGTGCTCCAATTTTAAATCCAACTTCCTGAAATCTCTCTGGTACCGGCTTTCCTGTCAAAAGCTCTATAACATAATAGAGTAAGTGACCACCATCAAGTATTGGCAGTGGTAAAAGGTTAATTATGCCTAAATTTACACTGATTAACGCTAAAAAGTACAAAAACGGTGCAAGGCCAATGCCTGCACTAGTCCCTGCGCCTTGCGCAATTGAGATAGGCCCACTTAAATTCTCCACACTTACCAGACCAGTGACTAACTTACCGATCATCTTAAAACTTAGCTCGACTAAGTTCCAAGTACTGTCAACTGCCTTTCCTATTGCCGAAATTGGACCATAAGAAACATCCAGTTTGTGGCTGTCAGGCCAAGGTTCGATATACGTTTGTTGCCCTGCGACCCCAATAAACCCAGTATTACGACCATCCTTTTGTTGGCGAGTTCCCACCAACAGTACAATTTCTTGTTTTTTTCCATCTCGCGCCAGCTCAATAGTCACTGACTCGTTCGGATTTTGTTGAATAATATCAACAAAAGGCTGCCAATTGCCAACTAAATTCGTGCCATTTACCGAGATTATTTCATCACCCACTAGCAGCCCGGCCATTTCACCTGCAGCGCCAGGGGTTAATTCACTGACGTTAATTTTCTTTTTCGGCGTAAATGGGACGATACCAAGACTGTGCATTGCCGAAGTTTTACTCGGTTCATAGTGCCAGTTAGTAGTATCAAGTTGTTTTTTAGAGACATAAGTGCTATCGAGCGTACGGGTAGCGATGGTGACTTGTGGTTCGCCAATTTGCGCCGCCAGCGCCATATTCACATCTTGCCAGTTTTCCACGTCCATGTCGTTGATGGCGACAATCTGGCTGTTTGCTGCTAACTGTGCCTGAGCTGCAATTGAGTCAGTATCGATACTGCCAATAATCGGCTTTAGCGTGGTAGAGCCAATTAAAAACATCAGATAGAAAGCGACAATGGCAAAAATAAAATTGGCGATAGGGCCGGCGGCGACTACGGCTATACGTTGATACACAGATTTGTTGTTAAAGGCAAATTGCTTGTCTTGTTCCGCAACCTCATCAACCCGCTCATCAAGCATTTTAACAAAGCCACCCAATGGGATTAAGGCAACGACGTATTCCGTACCGTATTTATCAAATCTGCGCCACAGGGTTTTACCAAAGCCTATAGAAAATTTTTCAACTCTGATACCGCATTTTCTCGCCACCCAAAAATGGCCATATTCATGCACAGTTACCAATAAGCCAAGGGCGACGACAAAAGAGCCCAAATTCCACAAAAACTCTAACATGTTATAATTTATCCTTAATGGAAATCACTTGCTCTTCGGCCATATTTCGAGCTTGCTGATCAAGCGCAATCACCGCATCAATATCATCAATTTCTACATTGATGAAAGCCAACATTACCGCCTCGTTTACCCTGCTAATATCGGTAAATAAGATATCCGTATTTAAAAATGCAGCCACCGCCACTTCGTTTGCCGCATTTAACGCCGTACAAGCACCTTGGCCTGCTTTACAGGCATCGATAGCCAGTTTTAAATTTGGATATCGAACAAAATCGGCTTGGCCAAATTGAAAATCTTTACAATTGAAAAAATCGAAAGGCTCAACACCGGAATCAATGCGCTCAGGATAGGCCAAGGCATGAGCTATCGGCGTGCGCATATCTGGGTTGCCCATTTGCGCGATCACCGAACCATCTTTGTATTGCACCATCGAATGTATCGTGCTTTGTGGGTGTAATACCACCTGAATATCGTCTGCATTTAAGTTGAATAGCCATTTGGCTTCAATAAATTCCAGACCTTTATTCATCATCGTGGCCGAGTCTACCGATATTTTACGTCCCATATCCCAATTGGGGTGAGCGCAAGCTTGCTCAGGGGTAATGCTGTCAAACTGCTCTAATGGGTATTGACGAAACGGCCCGCCAGAACCGGTTAGTAAAATTTTACTAATACCTGAATCATTGATATTGGCCGAACCAATACTGGTTTGTAAATTGCCAGGTAAACATTGAAAAATGGCGTTGTGTTCACTATCAATAGGCAGTAACTGTGCGTTTGACTGATGCAACGCATCGATAAATATTTGTCCTGAAGTGACCAGCGCTTCTTTGTTGGCAAGTAATACTTTTTTATTGGCGTGCACCGCCGCTAATGTTGGTAACAAACCTGAAGCGCCAACAATGGCCGCCATAACAATATCGATATCGTCGCTACTGGCAAGCTTAATCAGCGCTTGTCTGCCAGCCAGAACTTCGATGCTATGAATATCGTCTTTGAGTAATCGTAGTTTTAATTGCTCAGCCGCGTGCTCATCCACCATTACCGCAGTTTCAGGCATAAACTCAACGCATAATCGATGCATCTCAGCCACATTTTTATTCGCTGACAAGCTAACTACGTTATATTTATCTCGATGGCGCTGCACCACATCAAGGGTACTTATACCAATGGAGCCAGTTGCCCCTAACACGCATAAATTTTGCACTTGTTGCTACCTACCAGCCAAATAACACAAAAAACAGAGCAAACACGGGTGCCGTAGCGGTTAAGCTATCGATTCTGTCAAGAATGCCACCGTGACCAGGTAATATCTTACCACTATCTTTCACCCCGGCTTGGCGTTTAAACATACTTTCGGTCAAATCACCGACAACCGATACCGTGCTGATCACCAGCGCTAAGGCTACCGCCATCAATATTTGCGGTGCCGACCAGGCGAAAATCAAACCGGCAATGATCGCAACTAAAGCCGCAGCAATATTGCCGCCAATAAAACCTTCTATGGTTTTACCCGGGCTAACATTTGGCATTAATTTTTTTTTGCCAAAGCGTTTGCCAGTAAAATAAGCACCAATATCGGCACTCCAGACAAAAGCAAACAACAATAATAATAAATAGGTGCCATGAAATTCATTCATTAACTGGCCATTGGCGCGCAATATCAAAAATGCCAACCAGGTAGGCGCTAGAGTTAAAATGCCAAATAAACCACGAATACTACGATGACGGCTCCAAAAAGCAGAGTGTTGTGGATATTTGCAAATCATAAAAATGGCAAACAGCCACCATAAGGCAGCAACATATAATACATTCAAGGCAAGCGGATTAATGCTACCGGTTAAGGTCCATAAATCTTGTGGCGGGATGAATTTCCAAAGCGCTAAAATACAGGCGATTAAGGCGCTAACAAAACCAATACGGCGAGTACTGGTGTCAAACCCCATTAGCGGTCCCCATTCCCAGGCACCAATGGCGAGGACCACGAGCAATGCTGCTGCCAGGTTTGGCAGCGACAAAAAGAAGATTGCGGCAATGGCAAGCGGGGCCAATATAAGTGCCGTTAAAATACGTTGTTTTAACAAACGTGGATCCTTTTTTTATTTAAATACCTGGAAATACTGTATGTTTATTTTTCACTCAAACAAATACAGTGTTAGCAATTCCAATTGGTATTACTTAGCTTTTACCTGTTCACCGGTTTTGCCAAAACGACGTTCCCTATTGGAATACGTCGCTAATGCATCGATAAATGCACTCTTGTTAAAGTCAGGCCATAACATCTTGGTAAAGAAGAATTCCGCATACGCTGCTTGCCAAAGCAGAAAATTGCTGATGCGATAATCTCCGCCAGTTCTGATCAATAAATCAAGATCAGGTAAATGCGATAAATTAATATGGTTGTTGAGCATATGCTCATCAATGTCTGCAACATTGATGTCGCCGTCTACGGCTAGCTGAGCGATTTTTTGTGTTGCCTGGCTAATATCCCAGCGACCACCGTAATTGGCAGCGACCGATAGCACCATGGCATCATTGTTTTTAGTTAGTTGCTCTGCATCAACGATTTTTTGTTGTAATTTTTTTGAAAAGCGGGATTTATCACCAATCAATTGAAAACGAATATTATTTTCATGCAGTTTTTTCACCTCGCGGGTTAAAACAAACATAAATAACTCCATTAACACATTCACTTCATCCTGCGGACGTAACCAGTTTTCACTGCTAAATGCAAAAAGAGTCAATGCTTTTACGCCTAATTCCCGAGCGCCACTCACACAAGCGCGTACCGACTCTACGCCAGCACGATGGCCAGCTACCCGGCCTTTACCTTGTAATTGAGCCCAACGGCCATTACCATCCATGATAATCGCCACATGCTGTGGCAATGGCATATTCTCACTATTTTTAGTATCAATAGTTGTCACGTAAAATCCATGTATTAAAAGGCCGTAAACACTCTATAAGCTATAAGCTATAAGCTATAAGCTATAAGCTAACGATAGTGGATACGGCTTTAGTAATAGAAAACAATACCAATTGGTAATATACCAAGTCAGTATTAGATCTCCATTAATTCTTTTTCTTTGGCTGCGGCTAAGTCATCCGCCTGCTTGATGTATTCATTAGTAATTTTCTGAATATCGTCTTCACCATGACGTGCTTCATCATCACTAATGTCTTTGTCTTTATTTAACGACTTAATGTCTGAGTTAGCATCACGGCGGATATTACGAATGGCAACTTTACCAGCTTCAATTTCACCACCAACCACTTTCACTAAATCACGACGACGTTCTTCGGTAAGTGGCGGTAAAGGAATGCGAATTAACGTACCTTGCGATGACGGATTTAAACCCAAGTCAGATTTCATAATAGCTTTTTCTACGGCACTGATCATGGTTTTATCAAAAACCGTGATTGCAATAGTACGCGCATCAGGAGTTGACACACTACCCACCTGATTTAGTGGCGAAGCTACACCGTAGTAATCTACCTTGATGTTATCTAATAATGATGAATGTGCACGACCCGTTCTGATTTTATTTAATTGTACTTTTAATGCGTCAACACTTTTGGCCATACGGGTTTTGGCATCATTTTTAATTTCGTTAATCAAAATCTATTTCCTTTTTAACTTCTGTGCCCTACCCGTTGATTAATGAGTAGAGCTTTTGGATTGTTAATTATTTAAAATTTTCTTCGTGGTCGATCAGAGTACCCTCTTGTGACCCTAAGATAATCGCTTTTAACGCACCTTCTTTATTCATGTTAAATACACGAATTGGCATTGAGTGGTCTCTTGCCAGAGTAAATGCGGCTAAATCCATTACTTTTAATTCTTTCTCAAGAACTGTGTTATATGACAATGTTGAATATAGTTCGGCATCCGGGTTGGTTACCGGGTCGGCAGAATAAATACCGTCAACCTTGGTACCTTTAAAAACTGCGTCGGCTTCAATTTCAATGCCACGTAAACAGGCAGCTGAATCGGTAGTAAAGAATGGGTTACCGGTGCCGGCTGCGAAAATAACCACTCGGCCAGATTTTAATAAACTGATAGCTTCGGCCCAGTTGTAACTGTCACATACTCCGGTTAAGTCGATGGCTGACATTAAGCGCGCATTCACAAAAGCACGATGCAGTGCATCACGCATGGCCAAACCATTCATCACTGTGGCGAGCATGCCCATTTGATCGCCGACTACGCGGTTCATCCCGGCTTCGGCTAAGCCTGCGCCACGGAATAAGTTACCACCACCGATCACAAGGCCAACCTGAACCCCCATTTCGATTAATTCTTTAATTTCCTGGGCCATACGTTCGAGGATTTTTGGGTCAATACCAAAGCCTTCATTGCCCATTAGGGCTTCACCACTTAGCTTTAATAAAATTCGACGATAATTTGTTTTGGGGTTGATGCTCATAAAATAAACAATCCTGTGATAACTGTGACGATACTTTTCTCGACAACTTTACGTATTAAGCCTAATACTAGTAAAACCGCCCAAAAACGTATAAAAAATAGCCTAAAAATCAAAGGCACATAGGCAAATTGATTCCGCGGCCATTTTAATACCAATTCGCCCATTAATCTACTCACCCAGCAAGATTAATGCAAATAATATCAAATCTCGAAACTCAAAAAGGCCGCAATGCGGCCTTTTTGAGTTTCGAGATTTGATATTACAATATATCCGTCAAGGCGATGCCTAAGCCAATGCGGTTTTGGTTATGATTATAATCAATTAATGATTCACCGTAACCACTGAACACTTGCAAGTAGCCACGTAAACGTCCCCACAATGGGAAAGTTACCCCTAGCTCAGCGGCGCCCTTATGGGTGGCAAAATTTTGGCGAAAGCCCAGTGAAAATTCCAGAGTGTCATACTGATAGACTACAGCACCTTGAAAATAGCCCATGTATTCATGGATATCTGGGTTATCATCGCCTTCCGGATCTAATGAACCATCTTCCATGATTTCTTTTTCATCTTCCTCTAAGCGATACCAAGGTTTTATTGAAAAAGCAAAATCCCCCTTTTCAAACAAAAAGTTCAGATAAACTCGATTCCAACTGCGTGATATCGCCGTTGACCGGCCATTAGACTGATGTTCAATACCCAACACAACCCCGGTATTTCCCTCATACGGGTGCCAATCAACTCCGGTCAAATAAAAAAATTCAGGTTGGTAATTGGTTTCTCGAAACGGTTTAGAAATACCATCGGCATATAACTGCCACCATGACTGTATGGTCATGCCAAAATAAAGCGAGTCACCTTCAAAAAACATGTCATCGTAATTTAACGGCACCTTGATACTTAATTGATATTTTGCTTCATGATCTTCTATGTTCTCTGACCACGAGGGGGCGGCTTGTTGGTAAACTTTGCGGTTTATACCATCCGAGACAGACACAGGTAAAATGTAGTTCATCTTATGTGGAGTGATAACATAAGGGTTAAACGCAGTTTTTTGTTCGCTCATAATGCGCTTAGAAATAGCGCCAGCTTTAGAAGTATCTTTTGGGCCATTCACTTCAACATCACATTCTTGACGAATTTGCGACACCAACACTTCACCACCAACTTCATTGAGTTTTTCAGCTAAACAGGCTTGTGTTTTAGGATCAAGAGCTGCTTGCTCAACGGTTTGCTCGACAACATCTTTCTCGGTTTCTTCGGCACTCACCATAGTCAAGGGCAACAATGACAGACAAAACAGCGAAACTTTAAAACCTGGATGTTTTTGATTATTCATGTGTTCAAGACTCCCTTCTTATCTTTACTACCTGTCATTTTTTCGTAAGGCCAAGTAAATTAAAGATAAATTTATTGTTATTAACATTGATAATAGCAAAGTTTAAGCAGAAATATAGGTGAAGCAAAAATAGTCTTTAAATAAAACCTTTTGCAAGTTTTTTATATAACTCGTTAGCGATTAAATAATCCCCTTCAAGTTCACACACTTCGCCTCTGCGCAGCAATTCTAAAATGAACTGTTTATTACCGGCTATCGCCTGCTGGCAAATTTGCTCATTGCTATACTCGTTGAAATTAACGGTATTTTCAAAATGCTTCTTGCCATTTAATCTTGTAAATTCACTAACCATTTTATTTACTTGCACCATAATCGCTCTCCCTACTGACTAGTCGTAATCATAGTACAGCTTAGCGAAATAACACAGCGATAAAGTGACAATGTAATGAGCAATTATGATCAAAAGTGTCAGCAGCATCCCTCCGTGTCAACTGATCACTGTCAAATAGGGAGGTTCCGACCTTCGTCTAACACCGATCAGTTAAGGAAAATGATCGGTTGACATAAAAAAGGATCCTACGACAATAACCCTTTCTATTTCGTCAGGGTTACTTTCATGCTTTCAAATTGATTAATTGATACAGAGTTATTTGCTGCACCTGAAGATTTATCGATATTTCAAAAAGCACTACCTATGGAATGGATTGAGCAAGCATTAGATGAAACCAATAAAGCGAGTATGAGAAGACGTAAACTTCCCGCTGAACTCGTTGTTTGGTTGGTAGT
>MABC01000062.1 GCA_002162925.1 Thalassotalea sp. 42_200_T64
GGCAGAAGTTAACGGACTTAGTTGAAGCCTACGAAATCATGAAAGAGCTACAAATGGAAGATTGACCGCCCATTTGTAACTAACTGATTGTCAAGATAAACTTGTGATCAAGAGACAGGGTACAGGCAGCTTGATTGATGCGAATAGTTGAGAGATATTTTACGGGTCTGTGTGAAAACCGAAGTCAAAACAGACTACCAACTTATCGATTACGCTTTCTGCTCGTGGTCCGATGCCAGCAGCTTATTCTATCAATTTAAACTATCTAATCGCCTACGGGGGCAGCCTGTACCCTGTACCGATCATTTACACTATCTGCTAGAAGCCTTTTGCTCGGAGCTAGGTGCTAAATCCGAATTTATCACTTCCATGTGAATTCGGTATAAGTTCTTCGCTGGGCAAACAAAAAAGGAGCCGAAGCTCCTCTTGTTTATTCTATTTATGAAACGGTTTACTATATTTATGTACCGCATCGATAAAGTAGCCCGCGTGTTCAGGGTTAACATCTGGGTGGATACCATGACCTAGGTTAAAGACATGACCGGTACCAGTATCACCAAAACCATTTAAAATGGTTTGTACTTCCTGTTCAATTCGCTCTTTTGGCGCGTAAAGCATTGAAGGGTCCATGTTACCTTGCAATGCAACTTTGTCGCCTACTCGCGCTTTGGCGTCTTCAATATTAATGGTCCAGTCAAGGCCAACCGCGTCACAACCTGTGGCCGCAATGGATTCTAACCACATGCCACCATTTTTGGTAAACAAGGTTACCGGTACTTTACGACCTTCGTTTTCACGGGTTAAGCCGTCAACGATTTTCGCCATGTATTGTAGTGAGAATTCTTTGTACATTGCCGGAGATAAAACACCACCCCAAGTATCGAATACCATAACCGATTGTGCACCCGCAGCGATTTGAGCATTCAGGTAGGAGATCACTGAATCGGCCAATTTATCCAATAATAAATGTAGTGTTTGCGGTTCCGAAAACATCATTTTTTTAATTTTAGTGAACGCTTTCGAACTGCCACCTTCCACCATATACGTGGCTAATGTCCAAGGACTACCCGAAAAACCGATAAGTGGCACTTCGCCTTTAAGTTCTTTACGAATAGAGCGTACCGCATTCATTACATATTGTAATTCACCTTCAGGATCCGGATGACCAATTTTTTGCACATCAGCAGCACAAGTGATTGGACGCTCAAATTTAGGGCCTTCACCGGTTTCAAAATACAAGCCCAAACCCATAGCATCAGGTATGGTTAAAATATCACTAAATAAAATTGCCGCATCCAAAGGAAAACGACGAAGCGGTTGAAGGGTAACTTCAGTCGCTAGCTCAGTATTACGACAAAGCGCCATAAAATCGCCAGCATCTTTACGGATTTCTTTATATTCAGGTAAGTATCTGCCCGCCTGACGCATCATCCAAACCGGTGTGTAATCTACTGGTTGGCGTAATAATGCGCGAAGATAAGTATCATTCTTTAATGTAGTCATTTTATTGCTTATATGATCAGTGAATAAATATTGGCGTCATTCTACCCAAAGTTATTCGCAGATTCTATGAGAGAGATCAAACTTATTGTAATTCGGTTGTTTTTTTGGAAAAAAAATGTTGCACAATTGCATATGCTTTGTTATAAATTTAATAAGCTTTACAGAATACTAACAAGAAGCTAGTTATTACTAGACCTTACAGCGAGCATTTCAGGCCTTAACTTTGTTAAGGCCTTTTTATTTGCCGAAAGAAATTTTTGCTTGAGCACTATATCCATAGGGATCAATAGGATATGAAATTGACTATTTTAATTATTGGCTTAATCTTCAGTACTAAGGTCATGGCGCTGGGTAGTAAGGGGCACTGGTTAGTATGTCAACTTGCGTTCGAGCAATTAACCACACAACAACAAATTTCGATCAATGGATTACTCGCACACTTGCCTTCTACCGAGGTGCGATTATTAAATTCTTATTTGCATAAAAAATCGACTGCCGCCATTTCTTTTGCCGATGCTTGTAGCTGGGCAGATGCGATAAAGAATCAAACACCGTACACCCACTTCAAAGCTTGGCATTTTGTAAACCTTAGCCGCGAGGAAAAACATGTAAATGCCTTTGCTTGTCAAAATAATTGTCTGCTTGATGCCATAAGTTTTCACCAGCAACAGTTCTTGTTACTTCAGACACCGCGGATAAAAATTCAGGCATTGTTATTTCTGGCCCATTGGTTAGGCGATATTCATCAACCATTGCATGTGAGTTATCGCTCTGATTTGGGCGGAAATAAAACAAAGGTTATAGCAAAAAACCGGGCTTGTAGTAATTTACATCAAATTTGGGATTCATGTTTATTGGCTCAATTGACCAAACAACAATGGCTGTTACAATTAACAACTCCGTTAAATTTTTCGGTAAGTGATGAATTAACAGCAATTAATATTCAGAGTTGGGCGAATGAATCTTTCGCCATATCAAGGCGACCCTCGGTTGGTTATTGCCAAACTAGTAAAACAAACTCGAGTTGTTTGGCAAATTTGAACCCTATTAATTTCGATCAGACTTATAAAAAACAACACACACCTTTGTTAACGCTACGCATTCAACAAGCTGCGCGACGATTATGGCTATTTTTAAGTACACATATTTAATTTAGTTGCAGCAAAAAAATTAAATATGGCAAACTAAAATCATTAACATTTGAAAAAACTTGTTGCATTTACTCGTAAAATTCAGTGTTATATAACTAATGTCAAACACTCCCGTGAATGTCGGAGGGAAAATGTTAAATCGTTTAGAACAAGCACAACAACAATGGGGCGGTTCTCTTAATGCCATTGACAATTGGTTAACTGAGCGACAAGATGTTCTTGTTGGTTATTGCCAATTGGCCGGCTTACCTCCATTTGAGCAAACAGACATGGCACTGCCTAAAAGTGCCGATATTCAATCTTTTTGTCAGTTATTGATGGACTACATGTCGGCAGGTCATTTTGAAGTATTTGATCAAGTAGTCGCTCAGTGTAAAAAAAATGGCCCGCTATCTTTGGCTCTTGCTCAAAAACTTTACCCGCAAATAGCAAAAACCACCGATATTGCTCTGACGTTTAATGATAAATATGCTGAAATGTCTAGTGATGCCATGCTTGATGATTTCGATCAAAGCTTATCGGCCCTGGGACAGTTTTTAGAAGAACGTTTTGAATTAGAAGACCAGTTAATAGAAGCGCTTTATACGAAACATAGTTAAGAAATAAGGTACAAGCAGACCGAGTAAACTTTAAGATTAAGGTAACGTTTGTTAGATGTGCTACTAGCTTCGGGCTTCGAGCTACGGGCAGCATATTTTATGTTATGAGAATGGCGACTCTTCAGTCTTAGCTATGTTAAAGACAGTCCCTATTTCTATCGCTAATGCGATCTGCCCGCAGCTCGTGGCCAATAGCCAGTAGCCTAAGAACTAGGTACAAGCAGGATATTTTATCCAATAAAAAACCAGGCATTGCCTGGTTTTTTTGATTCAGTATTTATTTGTTACCGATATTATTTTGCTGCTTCTGCTTCTGCTTCTGGAGCTGCGGCGGCAATAATTTCAATTAACTCTACTTCAAAAACTAACGTCGCGTTACCTGGAATTGGGCCAGTACCAGTTGGACCGTAAGCAAGCTCGGAAGGGATCACAAACTTGAACTTTGAACCAACGTTCATTAACTGTACGCCTTCAGTCCAACCTTTGATCACACGGTTTAACGCGAACTCAATTGGCTCGCCACGATCGTAAGAACTGTCAAATGTTGTGCCGTCAATTAACGTACCTTTATAGTGTACTTTAACCGTGTCGCTAGCCATTGGTTTAGCACCTTCAGCCGTGGTTAATACTTGGTATTGCAGGCCTGACTCAGTAGTTTGCACACCTTCAACTTTCGCATTTTCCGCTAGGAAAGCGGCACCATCAGCAATATTTTTCTCAGTTGCTAAGGCGGCTTGCTCTTGTTTTTTCTCATTTACTTTTTGATCTAGCGCCATAAGAAGCTTTTGAATTTCTTCTTTTTCAATTTGGCCTTTGCCGTTTAAACTTTCAGTGAAACCCGCCATTAGCAGTTCTTTATCTAAAACAACACCAAACTTCTGTTGTTCGGTTAAATTGTTGTTCATGTATGAACCAATAGATGCACCTAAAGCGTAGGCTTGTTTTTGATCTTCTGTTTCAAGAGTAACAGCTTTAGCTGCTATCTCTTCTTGACAACCCATCATTGCCATTACGGCAACAGCCACTAAAGTTGGCTTAACGAAAAATTTCATTATTTTCTCCAAAAAACACATATATGGAGAAATCCCCAAATACATAAAATATTATTATTAATAGTCATCATATACTAGCGACTATTTTTTCAAAAAAACAGACCCAAAATTAAACAATCGTGGTCTATTTACGTTATAAAACAAGATATGGAGACAAAATTACAATTTTAAAGAGATATTCAACAATGAAATGAATAAAACTTTATTGCTAGGTCTTTATTAGCGATAATAGCCGCAAATATTTTTAAGGTACTAACATGGCTAACGAGCAACAATTGTCAAAGTTACAAGATCGCATCGATAATCTTGAAACAAAACTCGCTTTTCAAGACGACATCCTTGAACAACTAAACCAGGAAATTGCCGTGCATCATGAACAACTCAGTGATGTTAACGAACAACTGCGGTTAATTGGCCAACGGGTCAAAGACATGAACACGACTGCGGTTGGCAGGTTGGAAGATGAAACCCCACCACCGCATTATTAAATGGTGGTGTAATAAACTAAGGTTTAAAAACGCCAATAACTTGCTCAGTACTGCGCACTTGTGGTTCAACTTGTTCTTCCGGTTGAGTCATTTCCATGCCACAACTTACGCAAGTTACTTTTTCAACGCCATGTTCTTTATAAAGCGCCATCGTATCCCGGGCTTTACATTTGGGACAAGTGGCACCAGCAATGAATCGTTTTTTCATCTGATTAAACAACTAAATAAATTAAACTAGAGAGTTATTTTACCTGTAAAATTGCTCTGACAAAAGCAAAGGATTTCAACTTGATACTGGCATCTGAACTGGGTTTTGACCGAGGCGTAAAAACTTTAATAAAATCATCAAGCTTTACCATTCATCCGGGTCACAAAGTTGGATTGGTGGGCGCTAACGGCTGTGGTAAATCATCACTTTTTGCGGCATTTTTAGGGCAATTACAAATTGATAGCGGCAATTTAGACATCCCTAAAGGTTGGAAAATAGCCACGGTAAAACAAGAGACCCCTGCCCTAAGCCAAAGCGCGCTTGATTATGTAATGGATGGCGATACTGAATTTCGCCAGTTAGAAAATCAATTAGAGCAAGCCCGAGTTGACGATAATGGCAGTCAAGAAGCACATCTGTTAAATCAAATAGATGTTATCAATGGTTACAGTTTACCAGCACGATCAGGCGAATTGTTGCACGGCCTGGGCTTTAGCCAAGACCAATTAAGCAACAGCGTCAGCAGTTTCTCCGGTGGTTGGCGCATGCGCTTAAACTTAGCACAAGCGTTGATCAGTCGTGCTGACTTACTGCTACTCGATGAGCCAACCAACCATTTAGATTTAGATGCCGTGCTATGGTTGCAACGCTGGTTGAAACGCTTTGATGGCACCTTAGTCTTGATTTCTCATGACCGTGACTTTCTGGATGATGTCATTGGTCAAATTCTCCATATTGAGCAACAACAAGCGAAACTTTATTCTGGCAACTATTCAAGTTTTGAACGCCAACGCGCTGAACAACTTGCCCAGCAAGATGCGATGTTTCAAAAACAACAACGCGAAGTAAAACACCTTACCTCATTCGTTGATAGGTTTAGAGCAAAAGCAAGTAAAGCCAAACAGGCACAATCAAGATTGAAGCGCTTAGAGAAACTGCCCGATTTAGCTCCGGCGCACTCAGACAGCCAATTTAGCTTCGATTTTGAAAACCCAGGCTACATGCCCTATCCACTGTTATCCCTTGAACAAAGTGACTGTGGCTACTCTGAAACTACCATTATCCTGGATACGGTGAATATAAATTTGGTGCCTGGCAGTCGCATTGGCCTGCTCGGCAGAAATGGTGCCGGTAAATCGACCTTAATCAAGTCGTTAGCGGGTGAACTGGCTTTGCTGGGCGGCAGCCGCTACTGTGCGCAAGAATTAAGTATTGGTTATTTCTCACAACACCAGCTTGAACAATTACGCGTGGACGAAACTGCGGTTAAGCAAATTATGTTAGCCAAGTCAGAATTTACCGAACAGCAAGCCCGTAATCATCTGGGCAAATTTGGCTTTAGTGGCGATCAAGCGTTGAATGTGATTAACACCATGTCGGGTGGAGAAAAAGCGCGGTTGGTGTTATCGCTTATCGTGTTAGAAAAACCGCAATTATTATTACTCGACGAACCCACCAACCACCTGGATTTAGAAATGCGCCAAGCCTTAGTCATGGCCTTGCAAGAATTTGCCGGGGCGATCATCTTAATTGCGCATGACAGATACCTATTGGAATCTTGTGTCGATGAGTTTTACATCGTCGGTAATGGCAAGGTGAAAAGCTTTGATGGCGATATTGACGATTATCAAAAGTGGCTTGATGATGACAAAAAATCGGCATTCGCCGAATCGAAATCACAACACCAGGCTAACGCCAATAATGAACCGAAAGTGGATAAAAAAGAACAGCGTCGCCAACAAGCTGAACTTCGTAAAAAATCTGCACCATTGCGTAAGCAGGTTGAGAAATTAGAGAAACAAGTGGATAAATGGCAAGCCGAGCTAGAAGTTATTGAAAATGAACTTGCCCAACCTGAAACCTATGAGCAGGAAAACAAAGCTAAACTTAGCGAATTATTGCTTAAACAGGGCAAATTAAAACCGCAAGTTGAAGCTGCTGAAGAGCAGTGGATGGAACTGGAAGAACAGATTGAAGAGATCATGAACGAAGATTAAAATTTTATTTTCAACTAAAGTAAAGGCAGAGTATTTATACTCTGCCTTGTTATAAGTTTACTTAAAAATGGAATCTACGAAATTATAGAACAACACCACCTTTTGTTGTTTTCACTTTATCTTTATCCTGCTCAGTAGCGTGCATTTGCGCATTTGCTTTTTGTTGTGCTCGCATCCGCTCCATCGCTTGTTTACGTTGGGCAAGCATTTGCTCTTTGCTAAGTGTTTGCCGGTTAAAACCGCCACTAGTTATTGTTTTAGACTGATTACGTTGTGCTGAACGTGGTGCTTGTTGCGTTGGTTTCGTTTGTTTTTTTGACGCCAACAATTGCTCTGATAATTTAACAATTTGCTGCTTAGCCTTAGTATTATCAGCTTCTAACTGAGCGATTTCAGTATTTTCTAAAGCACTAGTCACGCCATAACCGACAACTAAACCAATAGTTAAAGATAAGATTATTTTTTTCATAGTTTTTGTTCCTATAAAAAAGGGATATTACTATCCCTTTCGATTTTAATTACCTCAACAATAACCTACTGAGGAGTTCCATCAACTTGCACGCCCAGATTCTCAAGTGCAGTAACTTGCGCTAAATCAGCGATTGCTAATCCATCAATGTTAATATTATTTAATGGCACTAGTAAGCCATTATTGATATCCGCATCAATAAATAATAACGAAAGATCGGTAATTAACGTCTGCTCAATACCCAAACCTTCAAGCATAGTATTATTGGTGACAAATTGTGCCAAAGTAGCCTCGTCTAGATAATTATTCCAGCCAAGAGATAAATGCTTCAAGTTAGTCAGTAACAAAACTTCATTCACATCAAACATATCTAGCTCACCATTTAACCAAAGGTGATCCAGATTTGGTATTTGTGGTATTACCGTCATATCCTGAACTTGAGCACGTTCTAACGCTAACTGGCTAAATTTAGGCAAGCCGGTTAAAACATTTAAATCATAAACATTAGTTCCCCAAATATGCGCTGACACTAGATTTGGAATATTAGCAAAACCTGAGATATCGGTCACTTGTGCATTGCCAATCCCGAAACCTTCGAAGTAGTAGTTACCTGCTAATGCATCTATACCACTGTTTTCAAAACTAGAATTCCAAGCGCTAATACTGGTCAGAATTTTTAACGCATTTAGAGGGCTCCAATCGGTAATCGTCGTCACATTATCCACATTTAAATTTCTTAAATGAGTGAAGTTTTCAATACCGTTAACAGTCGCCATGACCGAGCTATCACAGTTTAAGTCCGTTACTTGAACATTATAAGTGGTTAAAGGATCGTATTGATTAGTAACACAAGTTTCTAAATCCAAATCCGCTAAAGACAAATCAGATAACAATGTTACTGGCATTGGATTACCACTAACATTAAAGCCGTTTCCATTTAATTGATCAATAAATGCCGTATCTACAATTGGTGTTCCATCAATTTCAACATTGACTAATAATGAGTATTCGTAAATCGAGCTTAAATCAGTTACTAGGGTAGAGTGAATGGCCAAGCTTTCCAGGTTTGGCATATAACCACTTAAACCTGCAATTGTTGTAAGCCTTGCTCCGGCAAAATGGAAACGTTTAATATCGTAACCATTGCTGTTAGAAAAGTGCTCTGCCAATTGATAAAAGTGAGTATCGGTAAGATTATCACCCCAACCTACAGCTAAGTTTTGAATGCCGGTATTGACTGATTTCAGCGCTTCAATGTCGTTATCAGTTAAATCACCATATATGCTAATATCGGATAAATGAGGGAGTTGATTTAGAACCCAAATATCCATCGCTTGATTAGCATTAATGGTAAGGCTTTCAAAGTTTGATAAATCGGTTAGCACCGACAAGTCATACACATGCGTATCATCACCGGTAACATTTAACGAGCGTAAATTCGGGTTCCAGGCCGCAGTATTAATGTCAGTAATATTAGCCCAACCTGCATTTAAGTGTTGAAAGTTCAACAGGTTGGCAAGAGCTTCTAAATTGGCATCATTAAATTGGGTATTATCTACTCCTAATTGATTAAGATTAGCAATAGCAAGCAATGGACCAAAGTCAGTGATTTGATCAGCCCCATTAAAATGCACTGAGCTTAAATACGCTAATTGGTCTATGCCAGTTAAGTCGGTAATTGCAGTGCCGCGCCAAGAACAGTCTAAATAGGTCAACTCTGTAACATAAGTAATACCACCGCTATGCTCAGCAATACAGGCACTCAATTCAGCATCTGGATAAATTAAATCACTCAGCATTGCTACCAATGCGGGTACACCTTGGACATCAACACCGGCATCAATTAATTGCTGAACCTGACTAGGGTCGACAATTGGATTCTCGTTAATATCAATATAACCTAGGCTTTGCATGCCAAATAGTGACGATAAATCCGATACATTATTATTATGTATTGCCAAAGAATTAAGGTTGGGAAGCGCATTTGCTATGTCGCTAATATCACTTAATTGCGTACCGGCATAATGCAATGACGTTAAATTAGGTAACGACCAAATGACTTGATTAAACTCATTGTTACCAAGACCAGAACCCCAGCCTAAACCTAAATCAACTAAATCAGTCATTTGAGTGATCACATCAATGAATTCCTGATTCATCGAACCCATTACCGATAATCGACTCAAGTTAGCAAAGTTATGCAGTGCATACATATCCTGAATTTGATGACTTTGAACCGATAAAGAATCAAGGAACTGCAAACCAGTCAACGGCCATAAATCCACGGTATTGTCGCCATCCAAAGTCAGTTGCGTTAAATACGCCAGTTGTTCAATTCCAGAGTAATCAACAATGACCGGATCGCGCCAGGCACAATCGAGTTGTCTTAACTCAGAAACATAAGTCATACCAGCAGTATGCTCATTCACACAGGCTAGTAATTCAGCATCATTAAATACCAGGTCGGCAATCAAGGCAACCCCGACAGGTGTACCATGCACAGCAATACCCGTATCTTGTAATTGCTGAATTTGACCCGCATCGGTAATTGGCGATTGCTCTATCTCAACATTGGTTAATGCATTCATACCAATTAGCGGATTCAAATCAGATACTGCAGTATAGTGAATCGCTAGCGTATCCAGATTAGGTAACGCATTAGGAACTTCTGAAATATCGTTTAACTCAGCACCGGCATAATGTAAGTAAGTAAGGTTAGGTAATGACCAAATTAAATGATTAAATTGCTCATTGCCCATGCCGTTACCCCAACCTAATGACAATCCTGTTAAGTTCCCTAACTGAGAGACGCCATTAATGTCATCCTGATTTAACGAACCATGCATCGCTAGATAAGTAAGGTTATGCATATTAAAAATAGCATTCATATCAGAGATTTGATCTCTATTTACATAAAGACTATACAGTGTTTGGCTATTTGTTAACGGCCATAAATCATAGCTATTGCTACCTGAAATCGATAATTGTTCTAGATTAGGAATATTTTCAAAGCCATTCAGGCTAGTCATATCGGTATCAGTAAGCACGATATAACGTAAGCTGTTGTGCCACTCTAGGTAACCAATATCACCATCGCTAAAGTGTGAACCAGGCGCATCAAACCAAGTTAATTGCGGTAAGCGAGATATTACCGACCAATCGCTAATATTCACCATATTATTGATGATTAAAGCTTGCAAGAATAACAGTTGGTCTAAGTCAGAAATATCGTATATATCACGGCCCGAACAATCAAGCCAGGTGAGGTCCGTTACGTAAGTTAAACCACCCGATTGATCGATAAAACATTGGTTCAACTCTGGGTCAGCAAAACTAATTTCGCTGATTAACGCCACAGGCATTGGTGTACCTTGCACATTTTTACCATCATCAATTAATTGCTGGATCTGGCTAAGATCTATGATTGGGTTCTCGTTAATATCAATATAACCCAGGTTTTGCATGCCAAATAATGGTGACAAATCAGTAAGGCTATTATTATGAATGGCCAAGCCTTCCAGGTTTGGTAACGCATCATAGATATTACCTAAATCGGTCAGTTGTGTGCCGGCAAAATGTAAATTGCGCAAATTAGGCAATGCCCAAATGACTTGATTAAACTCATCATTACCAAGACCACTACCCCAGCCTAGACCTAAATCAACTAAATCAGTCATCTGAGTAATTACGTCAATGAATTCCTGAGTCATTGAGCCATGCACCGATAATCGACTCAAGTTACCAAAGTTTTGCAGTGCATAAATATCCTGAACTTGATGACTTTGAACCGATAATGAGTCAAGGAACTGCAAAGCAGTCAATGGCCATAAATCTACGGTATTGTCGCCATCTAAAGTCAGATTAGTTAGATACGCCAATTGTTCAATCCCAGAGTAATCAACAATGACTGGATCGCGCCAGGCACAATCGAGTTGTTTTAACTCAGAAACGTAAGTCATACCTGCAGTATGCTCATTCACACAGGCTTGCAATTCGGCATCGGTAAATGCCAAATCGGCAATCAAGGCTACTCCTACCGGTGTACCATGCACCGCAACACCCGCATCTTGTAATTGCTGAATTTGATTCGCATCGGTAATTGGCGATTGCTCAATTTCAACATTGGTTAATACATTCATGCCAATTAAAGGATTCAAATCAGATACTGCAGTATAGTGAATCGCTAGCGTATCCAGATTAGGTAATGCATTAGGCACTTCTGAAATATCGTTTAATTCAGCACCGGCATAATGCAAGTATGTAAGGTTTGGTAATGACCAGATTAGTTGATTAAATTGGTCATTTCCCATGCCATTACCCCAACCTAATGACAGGCCGGTTAAGTTCCCTAACTGAGGGATGCCATTAATATCATCCTGATTTAATGAACCATGAATCGCTAGATAAGTAAGGTTATGCATATTGAAAATAGCATTCATATCAGAGATTTGATCTCGATTTACATGGAGACTATAAAGCGACTGGCTCGCCGTTAACGGCCATAAATCATAGCTGTTGGCCCCAGCAATCGATAATTGTTCTAGATTAGGGGTATTTTCAAAACCTGACACGCTAGTAATATCGGTATCATTAAGCACGATATAACGTAAACTGTTGTGCCACTCTAAATAACCAATATCACCGTCATTAAAATGAGAACCTGGAGCATCAAACCAAGTTAGATTTTGTAAACTTGAGATAACGCTCCAATCGGTAACATTCACCAAATTATTAAGAATAAGTCCGTCAATGAATGGTAACTGACTAAGCTCAGAAATATCATAAATATCTCTGTCCGAACAATTTAACCAAGTTAGTTCATGGGTATAAATTAGGTCTGCTGCATGCTCATTAACACATATAGCTAATTCCGCATCAGTGATAACAATACTGCTAAGCTCAACGGCCTCTGATAAATTTGGATCGTATGGAAAGAAGTCAGCATTGTCACCAACACCATCACCATCAGAGTCATACTGTTCACTCGCATCGTTTGGTGCCCAATCCTCATTGTCTCCTAAGCCATCAAAATCACTATCAAGCCATTCGCTGCTATTAAACGGAAAAGCATCTTCCCAATTGACAACACCATCATTGTCGTTGTCGTCATCATTAACATCGCTAATACCATCAGAGTCTGAATCAAGTCCTAAATCATAAGTTTCATAGAACACGACTCGACCGGGGAAATAAGTGTTCCACATTGGCTCAGAACCGAACTGTTCAGCGTTATCGTTCCATTGTTCAAACTCGAGTACGTATACTCTGTTACCCACTTCTTTCAATGGTACCCAGGTACGTTGACGTAATGGGTTACAGTTCCAGCCATTTAATTCACAATCACTGTGATACCCTTGGGTATCTGACCAATTGGCAGACATTTGTACTGAGCCATAATCGCCCCACTGCCACTGCCACGTATCCCAACCAGATTTGTAATTATTTAAGTCAAAATCACCATTCCAAAAACGTGTTGCCGTACCACCAGATTCTAAACGGTAGCCGAACACGGCTTCTGGATAAACATTACCTTGCGCATCAATTTGATCCGGATTTGTTAAGGCGAAGCTGTTCATCGCAAACTGATTCATTAATGGGTCAATGGTCACTTCACTGAACTCAGTAATTAATTGATAACGACTGGTCTTAAGGCCGGCACTTTCAGTGACGACTATTACCTCATCAATATTAGCCAGGTTTTGTAAACGTGTCATCGTCACCGTACCACCGTTGAGGTAGGTTAAGACTAAATCACCATCAACAATAGCCCAAGTAAAGCCCACGCCATTAAAGTGAGTCGTACCACTGTAGTCACTGTTGAAGGTGGCAATATCTGACGCTAAACGGGTATTACCATTTCCTGAAAATTCATCCAAAGTTGCGGGTAGAGCCCACATTAAGTTAGTGAACTCGGCTTCGGTAAACGCTGATACCGTTAGACTCGCTACATCAGTTAAGGTCATCGAACCTGTACTTTCCAGGGCGACATTCGCTACGCCTTGACCAAGTAAACCATCATTAACCCAGGCTTCAACAAAGCTATATTGGGTAATTGTCGTTTCAAAGAATGTTTGTGTTGTCGCATCACTGGCGACTAAGTTCCAGCGATAGCCGACCACTGACTCAATCACATCTACGGCACCACCACCATTGGCATTAACAAAGTCATCCGCTGCTTGTTGGCTCACAATGCCACGCTCAACTAATTGCCATGGTTCAAGCCACATCGTATTTTGTACTGGCATATCCAAAGTCATTACCAATTCATCATTAGTAAGACTGTATGAAACATTGAAGTTTTCATTGTGGGTAATAACTTCACCTATACCCGCAGTAAAGTTGTATTGAGCACCGCCAATGTAACCAACCTTGATGCTTGGTTCAGCCAAGCCGCCGGAAATGATTTGTACGTATTGTGCTTTTAATTCTGCGACTGAGAAAGTTTGTGCAACCGTGATATCCGCATCTTCAGGAGCTAAATCAACGTCGTTGTTCACACCGTCACCATCGATATCTAAATCGGCATTATCGCCAATACCGTCACCATCCAAATCTGACCATTCCGTTGCATCTAACGGGAAGGCATCATCTACATTGGCAACACCATCGTCGTCTTGATCTGGGTCGATTGGATCAGGGAGCCCATCGCTATCGGTATCGACATAGTTGAATGCCGCTTCAATGTCCGCTTTGGCTACATTGTTAAAGAATATGCCTGCCTCTTGGGCAGACATTGACGGAGAATAATTACCACTACGTACGATAGTCATACCCGGTTCGAGTTCACTGTCTTCAACTAAAAAGATATGTCTTTCTTCATCATCTCTTGCTAATTCGTTATGGATCCACTCAGGAACAGTAAATTGATAAACCGTGTTGAGGCCAATTTGTGAACTTTCCAATGCCGCACTGGCAACTTCAGTTGGATTCGAAACATCGTGTTGGTTTTCGATAAAGATTACATTTAGATTAGCACCGGTAATGCCACCATTATCTGAGACCAAATATGCTTGTACATTCTTAAACTGATCACCACCAACCCAAATACCAGCAATTAATTGCTCATCTGGTGTGGTATTCATATTAACAATATCATTCATTGTTTCTGCAGGAGTTAATGGTTCCCAAGCAACAAATATCGCATTATCACAAACTAAATTGGTGTTGAACCACACATTCCAATTTGCACCACACCAGAATCCATAAGATTCATCTTGTTGAGTGATTGATGAATGGTAAGCTTTCGCGCCCGCAGAGAATGTGGCTGATTCAGCGACTACCGCAGCATATTCCTCATCCAAAATGGCAATAAGCGGGAAGCCTTCAACATCTAACTCTTCAAAGTCGAGGAATATTGTTTTTTCACTGCTTATCAGTGTTAAGGTTTCACCCTCGGCAACATAGCTGTCAGCGGTGAATAAGTCCGGATCATTAACGATACCAGCTTCTGTTACTAAGAAGTCAGCGCTAGGCTCGTCATCTGCAACCCAGTCGCCTAAGTCAGAATCGTAGAAAGTTATGACTTCAGGTATGCCTTCTGCGATATCGCCTTTATCAAAGTAAACTTTGATGATCTCACCATTTTCTTCCTCTGTGTCACCTTCAAACCAGGTAACACCGCCAACCATTGCTGCTTGTTCATTAACCTCGTCTATACGGGTTGCATAAATATTTCCCTCTTCGGTACAAGCATCGTATTCATTTTCTTCAGTAAATGAGAACGCAAAGGTATCGGTAGCCGCATCGTACAAACCATCAGTAGAGACAAACGTGCCATCATTGAATGAGAAAGTGCCATCCAAATTCACCGTGCCATTAATACCTTCACCTTCAATATCAATGTCTTCATGACTGACAATATGAAGTGCAGAATCATCCATTGTAACTACAACAATGTCGGCTTCTACAGGCTCAGGTTGACATTGACCTGCAGCGCCGGTTTGCGTGTAATCCAGTTTGATCAACCAACGACCATTCAGATCGAAGGCGTAACCATCACACACGTCACCAATACCATTACTATCCGTATCTAACTGATCTTCATTGGCAACTGCTGGACAGTTATCTGAATTATCTCCAACGGTGTCGCTATCTGCATCAGTAGTTTCAGTGGCATCAGTAGGAAATACATCATCAGCATTTAAGGTACCGTCACCATCAATATCGGTGTCAGTAGCATCGGAGATGAAATCGCCATCTAGATCGGCTGGCACACTGCTAGATAATAACGGGTCAGTGCCTGCGGCAGTTTCATCTGCATCGGTAAAACCATCGCCGTCATCGTCGGTATCGGCATTGTTACCGGTACCATCGGCATCGGTATCTGTCGTTTCTGTGGCATCACTCGGAAAAGCATCATCCGCATTTAACGTGCCGTCACCATCAATATCGGTGTCAGTAGCATCGGAGATGAAATCGCCATCGAGATCGGCAGGCACACTGCTAGCAAGTAGCGGGTCAGTACCTGCGGCAGTTTCATCTGCATCGGTAAAGCCATCACCGTCATCATCGGTATCGGCATTGTTACCGGTACCATCGGCATCGGTATCAGTGGTTTCTGTTGCATCATTCGGGAAGGCATCATCAGCATTCAATACACCGTCACCATCAATATCGGTATCGGTTGCATCTGAAACAAAGTCACCATCCAAATCGACTGGTACACTTGAGTCTAATAATGGGTCTGAACCTGCAGCAGTTTCATCGGCATCGCTATAACCATCGTTATCGTCATCAATGTCGGCATTATCACCGGTACCATCCGCATCCGCGTCCGCAGATTCTGAAGGGTCCATGGGGAAGACATCATCCGCATTTAACGCACCATCCCCATCAATATCGGTGTCGGTGGCATCGGAGATGAAATCGCCATCTAAATCGGCGGGTACACCTGAATCTAATAACGGGTCTGTGCCGGCTGCGGTTTCATCTTCATCGGTAAAGCCATCGCCATCGTCATCGAGATCGGCATTATTACCAGTACCATCGGCATCGGTATCTATGGTCTCAGTTGCATCACTCGGAAAGGCATCATCATCATTTAAAACGCCATCGCCATCAATGTCGGTATCGGTGGCATCCGAAATAAAGTCACCATCCATATCGGCTGGTACGTCTGTCGCTAATAACGGATCACTGCCGGCGGCAAGTTCATCTTCATCACTATAACCATCGTTATCGTCATCAGTGTCGGCATTGTTACCGGCACCATCACCATCGGTATCGGCTGATTCTGTCGCATCCGTTGGGAATAGATCGTCCACATTTAATACACCATCACCATCAATGTCGGTGTCGGTGGCATCGGAAATAAAATCACCATCGAGATCGGCTGGTATACTCGCTGCGGATAGTGGGTTTGTGCCCGCGGCAACTTCATCAACATCGGTAAATTTATCACCATCATCATCTAGATCGGCATTATTACCTATGCCATCCAAGTCGGTATCTACCGATTCACTGGCATCCATAGGGAACGCATCACTTGAATTATTTACGCCATCACCATCAAGGTCGGTATCGGCATTATCGCCTTTACCGTCATTATCGGTATCGACACTTTCTGATGCATCTAATGGGAAGCTATCATCGTCGTTAGCGACACCATCGCCATCGATATCAGGGTCTGAGTTGTTACCTACGCCATCACCATCGGTATCTACCGATTCCGTTGCATCATAATCAAAGGCGTCATCGGCATTTAACACACCATCATTATCAATATCGTCATCACTGACATCGGCAATAAAATCACCATCAAAATCGGCAGGTTTACTACTGGCGTCGAGTGGGTCAGAGCCAACCGCTATTTCGTCGGCATCTGAGTATTGATCGTTGTCATCGTCTAAGTCGGCATTGTTACCAACACCATCGGAGTCGGTATCTAGCCATTCATTAACATCAAGTGCAAAAGCATCATCAACATCAGCAATACCATCATTATCGTCATCACTATCCGGCGTTAACCCACCACTATCGGCAAGGCCGTCACCATCGGTATCGACAAAAGTAACAGTTGGCACTGCGGCATCATTATCATCAGAGTCTTGCTCGGTTGGCCAACCATCGTTATCGGCATCCACCGCATCAAACTTAGTGGCATCTAATGGGAAGTCATCTTCCGCATCAAGTACGCCATCGTTATCGTCGTCGGTATCACAGGCATTGCCAAAGGCATCGTCATCTGAATTCATTTGGAACGTATTGGCAACCAAAGGACAGTTGTCGGTATTATTACCCACGCTATCTTTATCAGTATCAAAGCGCTCAGTCGGGTCAAGCGGCAAGGCATCGACATTATCAAAAACGCCATCACCATCGGAATCATTGTTTAATGGGTCGGTGCCCAATAAAATTTCAGTTTCATCATTCAAACTATCGCCGTCATCATCAATATCGTAATAATTGGCAATACCATCTTTATCGGTATCGATAGAGGCGAAACCGTCATAGGGAAATAAGTCATCGGCATTGGCAACATTATCACCATCAATATCGGTATCGCTATTATCACCAATACCATCCATATCCAGATCTTTTGACTCGGTAGCGTCTAACGGGAATACATCATCCACATCCGCTACGCCATCATTATCATCATCATTATCGGCGGCTAAGCCACCCGTATCTGCTTGGCCATCGCCATCGCTGTCAAGGTAATCAATACCCGGGTTGTTGGCATCACTGTCGTCTGGATCTTGGCCAACAGGCCAACTATCGTTGTCTTCATCAACCGCATTGGAACGTGTTCTATCTAGAGGAAAATCATCGGCATCATCCAATACGGTATCATTATCATCATCGGTATCGGCGTTATTGCCAATGCCGTCTAAATCGGTATCTGTGGTTTCAGTGGCGTCAAATGGGAAGGCATCACTGTCATCATCGACACCATCATTGTCATCGTCATTATCTGAGCGGTCAGTATCAATGGCTGTGGTGCGAGCACCATCGACAACTATGTAAGCCACATCTGGCATACCATCCTGGTCAAAATCACTATCTGCTGCAGCATCTTCCGGATAAGCATCTTCGGAGTTTAAAACGCCATCGCCATCAATATCGGGCGAAGTTTCTGCGGGCGCAAGCTCAATCACCTCTTCACTGTCTTCGAACGCGGTGGTATCGGTTTCGGTATTACCCGTTTGCTCCGTTTCGGCAATGATAAGTTCTTTCACATCAGCCACGGTTCTGCCTTCGGGATCATTCGGGATAGGCAGAGTTGCAGGATCTTGCTCTAAGACCTCCAGAGCCGTTTCGGGATAACTCACAGTTTCTACGCCATCCACGGCACCATCAATGGTACCGTCAGATAAATCGGCGGCTAAATCATCAACGATGCTATCGGTAGTAATTTCTGAATCGCCACTCAATTGTTTAATTTCATAAACCACGGCAGTCAACGCTTCTACCGCACTTCGATAAGCCGCGGTTGAGGCTTGCTCATCGGCAGTTTCAGTATTTTCATTAATCAGTGGCGGGGTATTGAATAAATCGACATCGTCTCCAAGGCCAAAGCCAAGAGTAGATTTCACTTGCTCTTGCGCCACCGGGATCGCCGCTAAGATTTCAGCATCAGTAACAGTGCCATCATTATTACCGGTATACGGGGCTACGTTGGAATCTGCATTTTTAAAAATAAGCGAAACCGTCATATCAGTTAACGGCGTGGCAAATATTTGCTGACCAGCAGATAACATCTCATCCGTTAATAGCGTTTTCATTACCGCAATTACCGGGTATTGGCCGGTGGTAATATCCGTTGTCCCTTCTACGGCACTAATTTCTAAAATATAAGGTGGGGAGAGAGGAAAAGGCAGAGATAAATTTTCTATTTGGGCTGACGCATCGGTATTACCGCTACCGACAACCGCACCAAAGAAGTTTTCATTGTCAGGGTTTATCGCATAAACGTTAACATTGGCTGCCGCCAAAGGCCCTTTTACGCCACTACCGGTAATGGTTATCGCATTTGGGTCAGGATCCGGGTCTGGAGTTGGGTCAGGATCCGGAGTTGGATCTGGGGTAAATAAGGGAACCTTTACTTTAGGTTCAGGCTTTGGATCCGAATCGCTGCCACAACCATAAATGACGGTTGCAGAGATACAAATGATTAATATTTTTATAAATTTAGAGATCACAATGCGTAAGAAAGGCATAGAGATAAGTCCCTTTATTTGTTGTTATTTTTTTAAATGTAAGGTAAATCCTGATCCTTACATTTTTGCATTAAGACAAAACAATAGCGCTTTTTGGATAATTCTCCAACAACTTTGTAATAAATTATTAACAAGCGATTAAACAAGAGGGAAAGTCACAGTTTGAATACTGGAGAAAATTGAATGGAGTTTGTTGAGGAAGATCAGATCTGGGATAAGGTCAATATTTAAACGGATCTGATCTTTATTTAAATTACATTTTTTTCACGTAATCGCTGATAATCACGATACGAGTACCGTTTACTCGACCTTCAATATGTAATGGATTCGATGTCAAAGAGATATTACGTACCGCAGTACCACGCTTTGCCGTAAAGTTTGCACCTTTCACCACTAAATCTTTAATCAGTACGACATTATCACCGCCAGCAAGAGGGGCTTTGTTGTTATCTAGCGTTGGTTCATCCTCTTCTAACGCATCACCTGCCGCAGAATCGCCCCATTCACGAACGTCATCTTCTAAATAGATCATATCCAGCGCATCTTGGGCCCAGCTTTCGCTATTTAAACGCTTAAGCATACGGTATGCCATTACCTGTACTGCCGGTACTTGTGACCACATGCTGTCATTTAAGCAACGCCAGTGATTCATGTCATAATCAGCATCAGTACTGTTGATCTGAGTATCACAGTGTGAACAAACCAATACACTTTTATCTGAATTTGGCTCAGCTACCGGCGGAACTTCATAAATAGCAAGGTTATCTTGGGCGCCACAAAGCTCACATTTATCGTCGCTGCGATCTCTAAGGGTTTGTTCGAGAGACATATACATAGTCCTGAGGTTGGTAAAAGTCGCTATTATGCCTAAATTTAGCATGATTACCAGCAACCGCTAAATGTTCCGCCGTTAAAATTACCCTTGTTAGCCAACAAAGGTGAAATGCGGTTTCTTATTTGAATAGATAGCACTATGATTATTATAATATTTATCGAGGATTTGCTGGCTGCAATAATTATTCGGGCAGTTATATGGCAAAGGCTGAAAAACTTGAACTTGGTCCGGCGAGAGCCACCCGTAAGTATTGTGCACAAAGCTCAACGCAAGAAACGGCTTTGTTTCAAGCAATGGCTGCGGTCAGCACCTACAGCATTGAGGCTAAGACTTTTACCCTGAAAGATGATCTTAATCGGGTATTAGCCGTATTCATAAATACTACGAAATAAGCTCTATTCTCACCTTTGTTTAGCAGTTATAATTTCACCACTAAACAAAGAGAACCAAATGATAACAAACAGTTCATTCAAGCCGGCCTGGTGGTTAAGTAATTGTCACTTGCAAACCATGGCAGGAAAAATATTTCGCAGAAAACAAACCATTAATGTGATCAACGAAACCATTGAATTACCCGATGGTGATTTTGTCGATATTGCCTGGACTGAAAGCCCTGAGCATGCTCCAGAAAAACCCATTGTTTATGTACTGCATGGCCTTGAAGGCTCTATTGACAGCCACTACGCAAAAGGCATGATGGCCGCCATTAAAAACAAAGGCTGGATTGGATTATTGATGCATTTTCGCGGTTGTAGTGGCCGCCCCAATCGTCATGGCCCGTCGTATCACAGTGGCGATACCTGGGACGTGCATTACTGTACCGAGTACTTAAAACAACGTTTTGACAAGCGACCACTCGCCATTTTAGGTTTTTCATTAGGTGGCAATGTATTGGCCAATTATTTGAGCGAAGACCGGGATAACCCCTATCGATGTGCGGCCATATTATGCGCACCATTACACTTGGCAAGCTGCAGTGATCGCATCAGCCATGGTTTTTCTAAGGTTTATCAAAAGTATCTGGTGGATATGCTTAAAGAAAGCACCAAAGAAAAAATAAAGCTCGGACTCATCACCCATATCAATAACAATGAACTTGATAATATCATCAGCTTATATGATTTTGATGAACAAGTTACCGCACCTATCAACGGTTTTGAAAGCGCACAGGATTATTACGATAAAGCCAGTGGCATTAATATCTTAGATAACATTGGTCAGCCCACGTTAGTGATCCATTCCTTAGACGATCCTTTTCTATGTCATGACTATCTGACAAGGTTACCAAGTAACAATAACATCAGCTTTGAAGTTAGCAACCATGGCGGTCACGTAGGTTTTATTAGCGGTAATAACCCATTCAAACCCAAATACTGGCTTGAGCACCGAGTGTTAGATTATATTGCTCAGCACTTTAAGGAGGCTAAATAATGATCATTCCCATAGAGCAACTCAGTAATGATGCCCTAGACGGCATTATTGAGTCGTATATTTTAAGAGAAGGCACCGACTACGGTGCTTTTGAATGTTCTTTGGATGATAAAACGCGACAAATAAAAGCTCAGTTAACCTCCGGGGAAATCGTCCTGGTGTATTCTGAGCTGCATGAGACAATAACCTTGTTGCCTGCTGAGAAATTCTCTAGTGCTGAGTAAACGTTAATACAAAATTTACCGGTACCGCATTACTGATACTGGGTAACCCCGCTATTTGTTGTAATTTCATTAAGCCATCGGTTAACGCAAAATCCTTAGCATTAATGATCACCGGTTGAATACTGGTTATTAATAACTTGTTGTCACTCACTTTGACCACATAAGTCGGCAGTTGTATTGATTGCTTTTCACCATGCAACTCAAGTTGACCTGCTAACATCAACTTCCTACCTTCATCTATTGGCAATTCATTAATAAATTTGCGGCCAATATTGGCCGATATGGTCGCCTTCGGAAAAAGATTGGTTTGAAATAATATTTCTTGCATGCGCGTATCGCGTATTTCAATATTGGTATCAACACTGGCTAAGTGAATAACAACTTTCGCTTCACCACTACTATCAATAGCACCCGTTAATTGGCCGAAGTGATGTACTTCGGCAACATTCGCTTTTTTAATGCTGACAAAAGATACTAACGATTGCTCATTGTCTAACTGCCATGCAGCTAAAGCCTGTTGACTAAACGGCAAAATAAATAGAGTTAAAATGGATAGATATTTTTTCATTGTATTTTCCAGTATTTCCTAATATTCCCGCTCACAACGATGCGGAATAATGACATCATGCCAATTAATGTTGGCATTGCCAACGCCGACAAAGTCTGGGTTCATTAAGCTCTCTCTCTTATTGTAAGACAAACGGTTTAATTCACTATCTAAAATAGTGCCGCCAGCCTGCTCCAATATGCATTGACTAGCACCGGTATCCCATTCACCTGTGGGTCCTATCCGTAGATAACAGTCCGTCGTCCCTTCGGCAATTTGGCAACTTTTTAATGAACAGCTGCCTAACTGAATATGTTGATACTCATAACTGGTATTTAAGAACTTTTCGATTACAGCAAGTTTTTGTCGACGGCTTATGCCCACATTTAACGACCTTTTACCATCATAATCGGCCACCTTAATTTGTTTAATACCGGCAGTATCTTGTTTGAATGCTCCATATTCGGTTTCGGCAAAATAGGTAACGGCATGTACAGGCGCATGAATAACACCAATTTTCGGCCAACCATTTTCGACCAGAGCAACGTTCACTGCAAAATCACCACTACCGGCAATAAACTCACCGGTACCATCAATAGGATCTAACAACCAATAGCGTTGCCAATGTTGTCTTTTTGCCAATTCCAGGTAGGGACTCTCTTCCGATATAATTGGGATGTCAGGAGTTAAACGCGTTAATTCTGCCAATAAAATATCATTAGCCGCCAAATCAGCACTGGTTAATGGCGACTCATCGTCTTTCGTGTATTGTTCAAAATTACCCTGCTGATAATAGCGCATGACTTCAATGCCAGCATTTTTCGCGGCATTAATCGCTATGGTTAACAAGTGTGATGTCTCTATCATTGCTACTTGGTATTATCCTTTAAGTAAATCTTTCACTAGCATCAAGGCGGAAATGCTGCGAGCTTCGGTAAAATCGCTTTGTGCTAATAAATCTTTGTAATTGCTAAGTGGCCAGTGAACAATTTCTAATGGCTCAGGTTCATCACCTTCTAAGGCGCTATCAAACAAGCCGGTTGCCAGAAAAATTTCCATGGTCGCATTAAAAAACGCCGGTGCCAAACTCACTTTATGAATATAAGTAAGCTCTGTCGCCGCCATTTTAATTTCTTCCTGTAATTCTCTATTGGCAGCAACAATGGGCTCCTCGCCGCTATCTATCAATCCTTTTGGAAAGCCTAATTGATAAGAATGGGTACCTGCACAATATTCTCTGATCAGTATCATGGTATCATTATCTAACATAGGCACAATCAATACCGCGCCGCGACCACCACCTTTAATTTTTTCATAGGTGCGTAATTCATTATTACTAAACTTTAAATCAATGGCTTCAACGGTCACTAAACGACTGGCCGCCACCTGCTTACAAGCAAGTATTTCCGGTAATTTAAGTTTAGCGGGTTTTTCCATGGTCATTGCACCTATATGGCATTATCAGTGTTAAAGTGAATTTTTTGAAAAGTATTGCCTGGACATCAAATAATTAATGAAATTAGTATAAAAAATGTCTAACATATTTACTATCGAAAATTGATACTCGGATACAGCGTTGTTGTGTTTCCTTAATATACTCAATTCATCCGCTGTTTTACAGGAATAAATCCATGTTTGATTGGTCAAAAATCCATACCGTTTTACTCGATATGGATGGAACACTACTTGATTTGCATTTTGATAATCACTTTTGGTTAGAACATTTACCAAAAAGGTATGCTGAACATGCGCAAATAAGCCGGTGTGAAGCGGCTGACTTTTTAAAATCTCGCTACCAACAAGTTGAAGGTACCATCTCCTGGTATTGCCTTGATTATTGGGCTGAGCAAATCAATATGCCGATCAGAGAGCTGAAACAGGAAGTACAACACTTAATTAGCCTTCGAGCCGATGCTCATGATTTTTTAATCGCCTTAAAACAATCCGGCAGAAAAATCGTCCTGGTTACCAATGCCCACCCTGACAGTTTGTCATTAAAAATTGAACGCACGCAATTAGATAAATACTTTGATGAACTCATTTCTACCCATCAGTTTGGCGCAACGAAAGAATCACAGTTATTATGGCAACGCTTGCAACAACATGTTGGTTTCAAAAACGAACATACTCTGTTTGTTGATGACAGCATTAGCATCCTCGATTCTGCCAAAACTTACGGCATTAAACATTTATTAGCGATAGCCAACCCGGATAGTAAACAGCCAATACGTGAAGTTACTGACTACCCTGCCATTACCGATTACTCAGTATTGTTGAACAGCATCAAAAGTCAGCCTTTCGTTCGATAAGTTGATTAAATATCTGCTCATGTTTAATGGTTTAACATCATGCTATCGCGGTTGAAATATGACTATCCAGCTTCTGGGATATTTGCCAACACTGCGGTTAATAGTTTCCAGTATTCGGCAACGGTGGCAATTTCTACTTTTTCATCCGGAGAATGCGGAAATTTGATCGTTGGTCCAATAGATACCATATCTAAATGTGGGTATTCAGTTTTAAACAAGCCGCATTCAAGGCCGGCATGAATGACCATAATTTCGGGTAATTTGTTGAATTTTTGCTGGTAGGTTTCACGTACGATACTCATGATTGCCGACTCGGTGCTTGGTTTCCAACCAGGGTATGCGCCAGAGAATTCCACTTTGGCCCCCGCTAATGAAAATACCGAATTAACCATCTCTTCAGTTTCTAAGCGACCGTCGTCATGTAAACTTCTGATCAAACAAAGCGCAACAAACTTAGCTCCTTTACAACGAAGTACACCTAAGTTTAACGACGTTTCTACCACGCCCGCAATATCATCACTCATGCGGATAACACCATTAGGACAACCATTAAGGGCCGTCAAAATAGTGTTTTGGCATTGCTTGGTCCACATTTTCTCGAATGTTTCTGGCTGAATTAACAGCATAGTAATATCGGGTTCAACTACAGCCAAATTATGCTTAATGGTTGCTATATATTGATCAAGTGATGACTTTAACTCTGCAACATGCTCAGTTTTAACCACAAAGCTGGCATTGGCTTCACGCGGAATGGCATTGCGTAAGCTGCCACCATTGAGTTCGGTTAACTGAATACCAAACACTTTGCTTGCTTGTAATAAGAAGCGCACCAACAACTTATTGGCATTGGCGCGGCCTGTATGAATATCAACACCAGAGTGACCGCCTTTTAAGCCTGAAATTGACAAATTAAACGACTCGAAACCCGCAGGAACAGTTTCATTTTCCAACGTAAAGGTGGCGCTGGCATCTACACCACCAGCACAACCCATGTACACTTCACCTTCTTGTTCAGAATCGGTATTGATCAGAATTTCGCCTTCTAACCAGCCAGCCTCTAAACCAAAAGCGCCGCTCATGCCTGCCTCTTCATCGATAGTCACCAACACTTCTAACGGGCCATGGGCAACATCATCACTGGCAAGAACAGCCATCGCCGACGATAAACCGATACCATTATCTGCCCCTAACGTTGTGCCATCAGCGGTAACCCAGTCACCATCAATATAAGGCCGGATTGGATCGGTTAAAAAGTCGTGCACAGTATCATTGTTTTTTTGCGGCACCATATCCATGTGGGCCTGTAAAATTACCCCTTTGCGATTTTCCATGCCTTGCGTCGCCGGTTTTTTAATGAATAAATTGCCTACGGCATCTTCTTTAATTGCCAGGCCCTGCTCTTTCGCCCAAGACCGGATCCACAGGGATATTTTTTGCTCATGTTTTGACGGATGAGGAATACTGCAAATATTGGCAAAAATATTCCATAAACGATTCGGGGATAATTGATTTAATTCACTCATGATATTTTCTCTAAATATTGTATATAAAACTACAAAGGCATTAATATCGTCGATATTAATGCCTTTAAATTAATGTTCGAAAAAGCGACGTCTGGCTAACAGCCAGCCATAAGAAATTGCCACTGCTCTGCAAAATTTTCACTGGGTTTTTTTTCAAAACCCGAGCGTACATACTGGCTAATTTTACCTTCACAATAGGCAAGCATGATATTGGCCAGTGCCAACTCATTAATTGGGAAACTTTTACCTTCACGCAATTTCCGCTCGCGCAGAATTTGTTTAAATTGCGTTTCCAGCTTTTCAAATAATTGATGTACCCGTACGCGTAGGCGCTCATTCTCCCCGACTAAGGCATCGCCTGCTAAAATACGGCACATGCCGGGATTGCGTTCGGCAAAGACTAACAATACATGGGTAATATGGTGGCAACGTATCAAGGTTTCTTTTTGATCCGCCAAAATCATATTAATACGTGAAAACAATGACTCTTCAATGTATTCGATTAACCCTTCAAACATCCGCGCTTTTGATGGAAAGTGACGATAAAGCGCCGCCTCAGAAAAACCAACTTCGGCCGCTAACTTGGCGGTGGTAATTCTTTGCCCGGGGCTGGTTTCCAGCATGTGCGCCAGACTTTCCAATATCTGTTGACGACGATTTGTTTTTTGATTATCAGACATATTATTTTTATTTCTTATATTATTCGCGGTTATATACCCGTTCCACTTCAAGATGCGGGTATAAATGACTCTAAGACTTGATTACTTTAACAGATTTTTTGTCTGCTTCGCTAATCATCAATCATCCTATCATTAATCGTGGCCACCAGTTGTTTGGCTAATTCCACTTTATTGGTTAACGCTAATTCTTTTTGCCCATTCAACCAGAAAACCATTAATGCATTATCGTCGCTATTAAATCCCTGACCTTGTTTGGCGACATTATTCGCGGCAATCATATCCAGGTTTTTACGTTGTAATTTAGCTTTGGCATACTGCTCAACATCTTGCGTTTCTGCGGCAAAACCTACGGTAAAGGGTTTATTTTCAAGCGCGGCAACGTCGGCAACAATGTCTGGATTTTTCACCAAGGCGATGTTCATCGCATCATTGCTGTCTGTTTTTTTAATTTTTTGTTCGCTCACCTTAGCCACTCGATAATCGGCAACCGCAGCACAAGCAACAAACACAGTCGCATTGGCGACATGCAAAAGTGCAGCCTTGTGCATGTCAACGGCACTTTGTACATCAATACACTGGCAATTATTTGGCACTGCCAAGTTTACCGGTCCGGCAATGATAGTAACCTTTGCACCCAAGTTTTGCGCGGCTTGGGCGATGGCAAAACCCATTTTACCGGATGAGTGGTTTGAGATATAACGTACCGGATCGATAGCTTCGCGGGTTGGCCCGGCAGTAATCACCCAATGTTGACCAGCCAACAAGTCAGCATGCTTATCATCAAAGAAGTCGACGCAGTGCTGCACAATGTCATTAGGCTCAAGCATGCGACCAAAGCCAACATCACCGCAGGCTTGCTCGCCAGCAGCTGGCCCCCACACATGAACGCTTCGTTTTTTTACCGTAGCAATATTTTGCTGAGTGGCTATTGCATGCCACATTTGTTGATTCATTGCTGGCGCAATAGCAATAGGTGCGGGGGTTGCTAAACAAATCGTTGCCAACAAATCATCTGCCATACCCGCACTTAATCGGGCAATGGTATTGGCGGTTGCTGGCGCAATTAACACTAAATCGGCCCATTTGGCCAGCTCAATGTGCCCCATCGCAGCTTCTGCCGCAGGATCGAGCAAGCTTTCCGCTACCGGATTGCCCGACACTGCCTGCAGTGTTAATGGCGTTATAAAGGCTTTGCCGCCAGTGGTTATCACCACTCTTATGTTGGCACCATGATCTTTTAAGCGCCTAACCAGTTCTGCACATTTATAAGCTGCAATGCCACCAGTTACCCCTAAAACGATATTTTTATGCTGTAAAAACATCATCACCTGCTAAAATTTAATTACTCAAACGGTAATTCAATGAATAAGTGTCGATAAGATAACACGTTATTGTTATTACGCGATAATATTTATACGGTTAGATTAGTGAGTATTCACCTTCTTTTATCGTATGTTGTTACTAAGGTATCGATTAAAATCCAACCTGAGCGGTTCAGGTTATCTATTGCAAGGAAGCAGTGATGTTAAAAGATTGGCCCGAAGAAGAACGCCCCCGCGAAAAATTGTTAGCCAAAGGTGCTCACAGCCTAAGTGATGCCGAATTATTAGCGATATTTCTGCGCACTGGAGTAAAAGGTATCGATGTGGTGGAGCTGTCCCGACAGCTATTAACCCACTTTGGCAGTTTACATCAGGTGTTTGCCAGTGACTGTGACAGTTTTTGTCAGCATTATGGTCTAGGTAAAGCTAAATACGTACAACTGCAAGCCTGTTTAGAAATGTCGCGCCGTTATTTAGCGGCAAAATTAATCAAAGGTGAAAGCCTTACCTCTTCCAGTCAAACCAAAGATTATTTAATTGCAGAATTAAAACATGAAGACTATGAAGTGTTTGCCATTTTGTTTTTAGATAACCAGCATAATATTATTTGTTTTAAAAAATTATTTTTCGGCACTATTGATGCCGCTACGGTTTATCCGCGAGTTGTGGTGGAAACGGCATTAAAAGTAAAAGCGGCGGCTATTATTTTATCCCACAATCATCCATCAGGTATTGCCGAGCCCAGTTTAGCCGATAAACAAATTACCCAACGTTTGATAAAGGCCTTAGCGCTGGTCGATATTCGCGTGCTTGACCATATTATTGTTGCCGGCCATCTTACTTGTTCGCTGGCGGAACGCGGCGATATGTAGCCAAAAAATAGGCAAATATCGATATTTTAGTGATTTTTATTAAAATAATTGGCTAAATTGCTAATTTAGGTTGGGATTTTGGAGAAAAATCCGTATAATCGCGGCCATTACAAACATCAGCTTAATTTCTAGCCGATAAAGCTTGATCATTTAATCGGACGTATATATAATCTGCGGCCTTTTCAGGATCCCGTGCGACGGCCTGGGATTTACAAGCTCGAGCTGAAATATTTATTGGAGTGACTCACATGTCTAAGATTTGCCAAGTAACAGGCAAGAAACCGATGGTAGGTAACAACCGTTCTCACGCGTTGAATTCTACTCGTCGTCGTTTTTTACCAAACCTACAAACTCACCGTTTTTGGGTTGAAAGTGAAAACCGTTTTGTAAAATTACGCTTAACTCCGAAAGGAATGCGTATTATCGATAAAAATGGTATTGATTCAGTATTAGCTGACATCCGTGCCCGTGGCGAAAAAGTTTAAGGAATTTAACCATGCGCGATAAAATCCGTTTAGTTTCATCTGCAGGTACTGGTCATTTTTATACTACTGATAAGAATAAAAAAACCATGCCAGAAAAAATGGAAATTAAAAAGTTTGATCCACGAGCTCGTAAGCACGTGATCTACAAAGAAGCCAAAATCAAGTAATTGATACTCTTCTTACAAAAAACCCAGCTAACGCTGGGTTTTTTTATGCATGGATATATATGTATTTATCCTTACGAGCCATGGACCACTCCATCACATCGTGTGAACGTGGCATTCATTACATCCCTGAAAATCATGGTGCTAGTAAGGGTTTATTTCAGGGACGAAATAACTTAGATTTTCCATGGACCACTCGGACACATCCTCGGCAATTGCTCCCTGCATTGCTCTAATATACGACCTCCATGTCGAAATGTGATCGTGGCATTCATTACATCCCGGTAAATCATGGAAAAATCGGTTATGCACGGGCGCCTGATCTACTGAATTGCCCTGGCTAGCCTTGGGAGAATGTTGTACTAGGTCTGATGTCAACTATACTAATTATTCTCGAGTCAGATAATTAGGATCGGCGATCATTAACAAACAACATTTTGTCTTTAAAGTTATTAACTATCCAACTACCTCTTACCCTATGAGGATAAATAAAAACAGCTCAATTCTGCTACTTATTTTATTACTAGCGATACTTTCTTCTCCAACGTTTTCTCAACAACAGACTTCTCCCTCATATCAGACAGACAAACAAATTGAAGAAATAAGCCAACTCAACAGCAGTATTGAATCGCTATTGCAGGCCCTTACTAATGTTGCTCAACAGGAAGGTCAGCAATCACTAAGTAAGAAAGTTAGTTCAGAGGTACTACTGTTAACCAATCAGTCAGAACTACTGGTTACACAAGGCAAACTGCAAGAAGCACGTCAACCACTGAACCGAGCTCTGGTAAAAATTAAAATTGCCATTAATGCAATCAAAGGAACTCCGCCTCAAGACCCCCCCAAAAAAACCATAGAACAACAAGCCGATGAGGAGTCAGCATCCGAATTTGTACTCAACAAACGAAAAGATGATATAGACAAACAAAAATCTACCATTGATGCTTTGATGCAGGCACTGATCCGTATAGGTGAAGATAAACAGCAACAACAAATGGTAAAACAAGTCGCTGAGCAAGTGAGTAAATGGAGTCAGCAATCGGATAAATTGGTAGAACAGAAAAAATTAATTCAGGCTCGACAGTTTCTCGACCAATCACTGGTTGAGATCAAAACCGCTATTGGCGCTTTAAGAGAAAACGAAACGCTAGTTCGTTCTCTAAATTTTTCGACTAAAAAAGAGGAATATGCTTACGAATTAGATCGCTTCAACACCTATCAAATGTTGCTACAAATGCTAGTCTTACCGAAACCGGATTTAACCTCAATACAGCGGGAGCAAATACAACTATGGAGCCGAGAGGCCAAAGTACAGCTAGAAATGGCCAAACTCCAAGCTCAAAACGGCCAATATAAACAAGCAGTTGATACTCTGGAAGCTGCAGCACAGATACTCCTAAAAGCGATCAGGAGAGGAGGAGTATACCTCCCAGGTTAAATATTTACTCTTCGGCCTCTTTATCTAATATTAAAGCTCCCACACCGCTATCACCAAGGATATCTTCTGGATTGTAAATAGGGCAGTTTTTCATCGATAAACAGCCACAACCGATGCAGCCAGTTAACGAATCTCTCAGTTTTTCCAGGTAAGCTATTCTCTGGTTAAGTTGCTGTTGCCAAGATTTTGACAGTTTTGCCCAATCCTGTTTATCCGGTGTGCGTTGGTTTGGCAGTTGCGCAAACACTGCTTTCACCTCTTCTAATGAGATACCCATTTTTTGGGCCGCTTTAATTACCGAGATACGCCTTAACACATCGCGTTTATAGCGCCGTTGATTACCCTGGTTGCGCCAACTTCGAATCAAGCCCTTTTGTTCGTAAAAATGCAAGGTTGAAACGTTCACGCCGCAACGTTTGGCGACAATGCCGACACTCAGGTTTGCTTCTTCTAGCATGAGTTTTTTCTCATTGAATTTAAATTATTTTCATCATAGGCAAAAAAACACTTTACCTCAACCTTACCTGAGGTTTTATGCTGTAGCTAACTTAATCGAACTTATCAACAGGAAGAAAACTATGAATACTAATCAACATAAAATTAGCAAAGAAAATACCGTTGCGCATACCAGCAAAAGCTTAATTACTAGCAATTTCTTTCAACTATTTATTCAAACCATGCAAAACAAATAACCGTTCATTAATCTCAAACCAAGCTTAATCATCAAAAAATATAGGACAAACTATGTTGCATTTAGAACACTTGAACCTGGTCGTCAAAGACATTCCGGATACATTAGAATTTTATCAGGCGGCCTTTCCCCATTGGCAGGTGCGTGGCGGTGGCGAGGCCGATTGGTATGGAAAATTAAGGAATTGGCTGCACTTTGGTGATGATTTTCAATACCTTACTTTTAACGATAACGGTGAAGGTGACAATCGAGATCTTTCTGGCCATCAAATTGGTTTAAGCCATTTTGCATTTGTCACCAACAGTATTGATGCGGTGATAGCCAGATTGGCTAAAGCAGGCTTTGTTATAGATAAAGATGGAGCTGACTCGCCATTTCGCAATAACGTTTATTTTATTGACCCAAGCGGCTATGAGGTAGAATTTGTTGAATATTTAAGTGATGTGCCAGAACAAAGAAATATCTATGAAGATTAGCGATAGCATTTTCTGAGCTTGTGTTTGTTCATGTTCTGCTTCTGCGTCATTGATGTGGAGGCAGAATGCCAACATTTTCCTTTAAGTAACAAACAATAACTGAGAGTTCTTGACCTTCTGCCCAGTTTGTTTCAAGATCTTTTTCCTTATTTTTAAATTCAAAGTGCTGATGCCAGAGTTACCCGAAGTTGAAGTATGCCGACAAGGCATTGAACCACATGTTTTAAATCAAACTGTTGCTAAAGTGATTGTCCGCAATAGCAAAATGCGTTGGCCAATTACCCCGACCATAGATGAAATTTGCGGTGAAAAAATATTAGAAGTTAGCCGCAGAGCGAAATATCTGTTATTAAAAACCGCAAAAGGTACCTTGCTTCTGCATTTAGGGATGTCAGGCACCATTAGGGTGATTCCAAAAGATACAGAGGTCAGTAAGCACGATCATTTTGATTTAGTGCTATGTTCGGGCGTGGCATTAAGGTTGAACGACCCAAGACGTTTTGGCGCAGTCTTGTGGTTAACCCAAGATGTAGCTGAGCATCCACTATTGGCAAGGCTTGGTCCAGAGCCTTTATTGAATGACACCTTTATTGATGGTTACTTATTTAAAAAATCCCGTAACAAAACCGTCCCCGTCAAATCCTTCATCATGAATAACCATGTGGTGGTGGGTGTCGGTAATATTTATGCCAACGAAGCACTGTTTCAAGCCGGAATTTTACCGACAGCAGTTGCCGGTAAAATCAGCCAAAAGCGTTATAACAATCTAACTGACATAATAAAAAAGGTATTAGCACAAGCCATTACACAAGGCGGTACCACCTTAAAAGATTTTACCCAGGTGGATGGCCGCCCTGGCTATTTTGCTCAGTCTTTACAAGTGTACGGTCGTGGTGGTGAGAAATGTGTAATTTGTGACAGCGTATTACAAGAAATTCGCCAATCGGGCCGAGCCAGTGTTTTTTGTCCCCAGTGTCAAAAGAATTAGGACCAAAAAAAATAAATATCTAAATTAAATGCTTAAGTGCCATAACCTTAGCTTCACCTTCGATAACCACTTTACCCTGTGGGTTCAGTGCTAACAATTTGAAGGTGACTATGGCTCTTTTGGGGTGAATCGACATGACTTCAACACTTGCTTCAATTTCTTCATTCAAAAACACCGGCGCCTTAAAACTTACCGTTTGCCCCAAGAAAATAGTGCCCTGCCCTGGTAAATCACAACCTAAGATGGCTGAGAACAAGCTGCTAACCAGGGCGCCGTGCACTACCCGCTGTTTAAAAATTGATTCACTTGCTGCCGCTTCATCCAAATGAATTGGGTTTGCGTCCTCTGAGACTTCCGCAAATTTTCTTACGTCTTGATCACTGAATGATTTCTTTAATGATGCCTTGGCACCAACAACTAACTTTTCTGACATTATCTTCCTATACCTATTAAATTTCTACAAAGAATCTTACTTTACCATTTTTTCGTGATAATGCCGTGAGTGGCCTACCCCTTTTCTAAAGCCAACTTCACCACAGGGTGAACAAACTCGCTCACATCGCCGCCATGAAGCGACACTTCTTTAACTAAAGTTGAGGAAATAAAAGAGTTCTCTTCAGCAGGAGTTAAAAACACGCTTTCTAATTCTGGGTATAGTCGGCGATTCATATTCGCTAGCTGAAATTCATACTCAAAATCTGATACCGCTCGTAAGCCTCTGATTAACACTTTGGCATCACATTCTTTGGCAAAATCCACCAGCAAACCACTAAACCCTTGCACTGACACATTGTCTAAGTGTGAGGTTATTAAGGTAATCATTTTCACCCTTTCGGCCAAATCAAATCTTGGCTTTTTGCTTGGGCTAGCCGCGACCCCGACCACAACATGGTCAAAAAGTAATGCCGCTCTTTCAATAAGATCAGCATGGCCGTTCGTTACCGGATCAAATGTACCTGGATATATCGCTTTATTTTTCATGATCAAAATATCGTTAAATCAATGATTTATTGTGTTTGTATTTTAGCCTCGATTAAACACAAAGCAAATAACTAAACTCGTATTTTTCATTTCTATTTTTTCTGGATGAGAATTGTTTAAAGTAATTACTCAAAAAACTTCCTATTTGGTTAATTTTGATAGTATGATGGACGCATATAGATATACCAATTCCACATCAAGTTGCAGGTTTCAGAGTCCGCATCCTGAAACGGAACGGGTATAATCATTCATAATTAATAGAGTTTCGTTGTTAATGAAAACCAGAGATAAAATCATTGTTGCCAGTATTGAACTTTTCAATGAAAAAGGTGAGCGCAATATTACCACTAACCATATTGCCGCCCATCTTGGGATAAGCCCTGGCAATCTTTATTACCACTTCCGTAATAAAGAAGACATTATCAATGCCATTTATAATGAATACGCCGACGATTTAATTACCCAGTTTAAAGGCTTATCTGATACCAAAAATCCGTTAGACAGCATCCTGCTCTATATGGATATTGTCTTTCAGTTGATTTCTAAATTCCGATTCTTTTACAGCAACTTACCGGTTTTACTCAGTAAAAATCCAGCATTAAAAAAACGCTACTCAGAAATCCAGCGACAAATCATTAAGAAAGTCTCAACCATGCTTAAATCATTAAATGAAGCTGAAATATTAAGTATCAAAGAAGATGAGCTTGATGATTTAACCTGTTTGCTGCGCATCACCACAACATTTTGGTTAAGTTACTTACAAACGCAAGTTGGTGAAGATCCAGAAATTGATGATGCCAGTTTGTATGAAGGGCTACTCAAAATTTTTGCCTTACTAAGCCCCTATGTGACCGAAAAATCACGAGCTGATTTTGAAACCGCGAGAAGCCAATATAAACAATTAAAGCAACAAGCTCTAGACCAACAATTAGCCGTAAACCACTAAACCACTAAACCACTCATTTTTCGTTCATGGCTGATAGCCCTGAATCAACATTTGCCAGTTAGTTTCAGAAAATTGAAACGCTGGCAATTTGCCAAGTTCCTTGTTGAACGAACGTAGCAATCTGTCGATATTACGCTGTTGCCATGGCCCCGACTCAGTCATCACCTTACCCTGATCAAAATCGATTAACCAAACGTTGTTATCGCTATCGAGCATTATGTTGTGGGCGTTTAGATCGTGATGATAAATATTCTTCTGGTGAAATCGTTTGATGCACCTACCGATCTCAAGCCAAATATTGTCAGGAAGTGCTGATTTACTCAACAAACCTACCAAATCTGTAGCACCAGCGATAAGCTCAATCAAAATGTCGGCCTGATAGCTTAAGCCATTTCGAGTCACTTTAAAGGCTACTGGTTTCGGTGCCGGTAATTGCCATTGTTGCAGTTGCTGTAGCAATAAAAATTCTTTCGCCGCGCGGGTATTCATTATGCCGGTGAAGATATAGCTGTCATCAATAAGCTTGCCAACCAATCCACCACGATAATAATGACGCAACACCATATTCGTCAGCGGATGCCGTATGAACCAGGCAGTACCACGGCCCACCGCTTTGCCGAGTATGGCATCTTGTTGTTGCCAATACTCACTGCTGAACATTTCGACACAAAAATCTGGCAGTAACTCCTGCTGGTAAAGACAGGTAATATTACCCTCTTTAAAAAGATTAACTGATGAATGTTTTACAAATCTCGACAGGTTCAAGATAATAGGCCTTAATGAACATCAATTTGATTAAATAACTGCTCATACTTAATCAAATTGGTATAATACGTTATTTTCATGTTTATTGTGGTGAATCCTTTATGCTTGGTCAAATTCCTAAGCCAAAATCTCTTTGTATTCTAAGACTTTCTGCCATTGGAGATGTTTGCCATGCAGTGGCTATGGTACAACAAATTCAAAAGCAATATCCAGAAATAGACATTACCTGGGTGATTGGCAAAGTAGAACACATGCTGTTAAAAGATTTACCCGGTGTGACGTTTGTAATTTTTGATAAATCAAAGGGATTACAAGCTTTTAAAGATCTTAGAATGCAATTGAAAGAGCAAAAATTTGACGTGCTATTTCATATGCAGGTTGCCTTGCGCGCCAGTATCGCCAGCTTATGCATACCGGCCAAAGTGAGAATTGGATTTGATAAAAGCCGCGCCAAAGAAGGCCAGTGGTTATTCACTAACCACCAAATAGCCCCGCAAACTGAGCCGCATGTCCTTGAAGGCTTTATGGGGTTTGCCAAAATGATAGGAGTTGAAACCTCTGCACCGAGCTGGCTAATGCCGTTTGGTGAAGTTGAACGCAACTGGGCAAAAGCAAGTATTCCACAAGATAAATTTTATGTAGTGATTTCTGCCGCAGCCAGTAAAGCTGAGCGTAACTGGCACCCGCAAGGCTATGCACAAGTGGCTGACTATTTAATCGAGCAAGGATACCAAGTAGTGCTTTGTGGTGGGCCATCTGACTTTGAACGTAATTTAGCTACCGCTATCGAAAACAATGCGAAAAGTAAGTTATTAAACCTGGTAGGAAAAACCAATCTAAAACAATTATTAGCGGTGTTAGAGTCAGCCAAGTTGGTAATTGCTCCAGATACTGGTCCTGCTCATATGGCGGTTACGGTGAATACGCCAGTGATTGGCTTATACGCCCACTCCAATCCAAAACGTACAGGGCCATTTCCGTATCAAAATTACGCCGTTAGTGTGTATGAAAAATGCATTCGCGAACAGCAAGGCAAGCCATCTAACGAGTTACCTTGGGGAGTGCGGGCCAAAGGTGAATTAATGACGGCTATCACCGTTGATATGGTGAAAGAAAAAATCACAGAATTACTATAGATTTAAAATATCCGCTAGCCTACCGATACATCGGCCAGTAGCCCCCTGATTCGCAATAACTACATCATAGGCATTCTTACCAATCGATGTTGCAAGCTCGTTATCTTTCAATAAACAATGTAATTTAGCCGCAAGCTCATGGTTATTCTCTAATTGTACTATGCCATTGGCGCTAATTAACTTTTGTGTGATTTCCTTAAAATTGGCCATGTTTTCTCCCGCGACAACGGGTTTGGCAAACAACGCGGGTTCGAGCGGGTTATGGCCGCCAACATCGGAAAAGCTGCCGGCGACAATACAAATCTCGGCCAACGCATAAACGGCGAGTAACTCCCCTAACGTATCAATGACCCAGATATCGGTGTCGTCAGTGATCGCTTGTTGAGAACTGCGAGTAACAGCGTTAAGGCCTTGCTCTGCACACAGTTTTGCTACACCAGGAAAGCGCTCAGGATGACGAGGAACCAGCACTAAAAGTATGTCCGGGTTGTTGGCTTGTAATTGTTTATAAGCATTAATTACGGGCAACTCCTCCCCCTGATGAGTACTGCCAACCACCAATAATCGTCTATGCTCTGGCACCAATTTCTGTAGCTGAGAAACGCTGGATTGCAGTTCGTCGGTAACACTAATATCGTATTTTAAGTTGCCGGAATTGCTAACCAAATCGGCGCTTGCACCCATTTCAATAAAGTGCTCCGCGTTGTCGGCGCTTTGGCACAATATTGCAGAAAACTTATTTAATGCCGGAGTAATTATCCAGCTGAGTTTTTTATAGCTTTTTAGTGATTTTTCCGATAACCGAGCATTTATGAGCAATAATTTAACATCCGATTTGTAACAGCGGTGAATAATTGTTGGCCAAAGTTCGGTTTCCATCAGCACTACAGCTTTTGGTTTTAGCAAACGAAAAAATAAATGCACACAGAAGGAAATATCTAATGGCAAATAACAATGCTGAACCTTATCGATGTAAAGCTTTTTAACTTGCGCAGATCCTGTTGGCGTAAATGTCGTCACAGTTATCGGCAACTCAGGGTAAGTCAGCAATAACTTGTCGATAAAGGGTTTCGCCGCTATCACTTCACCAACACTGGCGGCATGCACTACTATGCCGCCCGACTGCATATTTGATGGTAGCCAACCAAAACGTTCACTTAATCGTTGTCGATATTCTTTTTGTGAAAAGGAACGAACAATTAGCACCAGCAATAATATTGGCACTAAAAGTAGAATCAACAATTGGTAGAGACGTATCGATATTTTCTGTTTATTCAAATTTTATCTTCTTATATAGCAGCAAAGTAAGCTAAGACGATGCATTGATTTTTCTTATTTAAATTATAACCATGAGTAGTGAAAGAAATAAACCATCATCGTTCAAAAATTGCATCAAGAATAATTGAGGAGTTGGTGCGCTCTACCCCTTCTAAATTGCAAATATGGTCCAAAATTGACGTAAGGTGTTTGAGTGATTGGATCTGCAGTACAATCAGCAGATCATATTCGCCGCTGATTGAATAGATATGGCTTATTTGGTGAATTTTTCTTAGCGTAGTACAAATTTGTTGTCTTAAGTTTGGTTTTACTTTCAAGGATACATTTACGGTGATTAAATGTTTGGTATAGCTGCTTCCCAGTTCAACGCCGTAGGATTTTATTACACCATTACTTTCAAGCTTATTGATTCGATTTTGTATGGCGGTTCGAGAAACATTTAAGGCTCTTGCTATGTCAGAAACGCTAGCTCTGGCATTACATCTTAGAATTGACAGCAATTCTTCGTCTTTTTCACTAATCATCAAGCAATCGCCTTTCTATAAAAATCAAGTCACACAGTGTCGAAATAACTAATAACAGTGTCAAATCGCAATGATTATAAGTCATATTGAACATCTGTAAACTTTTTTTTATTAACAGTAAAGTGGATAATATAGCTAAATCACTTACATTTATAATTACTCATAAGTTTACCCATAAACGTACTAACCGAGGCTGATATGTCATCTAATTTTATTAACCATCTACAACAACAAATTAATCAAGTAAAAGAAGAAGGCCTTTATAAGGCTGAACGCATTATCACTACCGCGCAGCAAGCCGACATCGCAGTTAGCAGTGGCGAAGATGTGATCAACTTTTGTGCCAATAACTATCTGGGTTTAGCCAATCATCCTGAACTTATTAACGCCGCGAAAGGTGGTTTAGACGACCATGGTTTTGGTATGGCTTCAGTGCGTTTTATCTGTGGTACACAAGACATTCATAAAACTCTCGAGAACAAATTAAGCACCTTTCTAGGCATGGAAGATACGATTTTGTATTCTTCGTGTTTTGATGCCAATGCAGGTTTGTTTGAAACTCTTTTAGGGCCTGAAGATGCAATCATTTCGGATGCGTTAAACCACGCGTCAATTATTGATGGTGTGCGATTATGTAAAGCCAAACGTTTTCGATATGCCAATAACGATATGGCAGCATTAGAAGAGCAATTAATCGCCGCCAATGACGCGGGTGCTCGTTTCAAATTAATCGCCACCGATGGCGTGTTCTCAATGGACGGCGTTATTGCCAATCTGAAAGGCGTATGCGATTTAGCCGATAAATACAATGCCATGGTTATGGTGGATGATTCACATGCGGTAGGTTTTGTTGGCGAAGAAGGTCGCGGTTCACATGAATATTGTCAAGTGATGGACAGAGTTGACATTATTACCGGCACGTTAGGTAAAGCCATGGGTGGCGCTTCTGGTGGTTTCACTGCAGCCAGCAAAGAGGTTGTAGAATGGCTACGTCAACGTTCACGTCCTTACCTTTTTTCTAACTCTCTTGCGCCGGCAATCGTGACGGCCTCGATTAAAGTCATTGATATGCTCGCCACCGGTGGCGAGTTACGTAAAACCTTAAAAGACAATGCTGCCTATTTTAGAAACAGCATGGAAGCGGCCGGTTTTACTTGTGCCGGTGCTGATCACGCCATCGTGCCAGTTATGCTTGGCGATGCTAAAGTCGCGTCGGATATGGCCAATCGTCTGCTTAGCGAAGGTATCTATGTTATTGGTTTCTCTTTCCCGGTAGTACCGAAAGGCCAGGCGCGTATTCGCACGCAAATTTCAGCGGCACACACACGTGCGCAGTTAGACAAAGCCATTGAAGCCTTTACCCGTATTGGTAAAGAAATGGGTGTGATCTAGGCCAGCAACAAGATATTAGAATTATTTATGAAATCATTAGCAAAATTAAGAGCCGAACCGGGCATTTGGATGACAGATTCACCAAAGCCGGAAGTGGGCCATAACGATTTACTCATTAAAATCAACAAAACCGCCATTTGTGGTACCGACATTCATATTTACAACTGGGACGAATGGTCGCAAAAAACCATACCGGTACCTATGGTGGTAGGTCATGAATACGCCGGTGTCGTGGTGGGTATCGGCCAGGAAGTAAAAGGCTTTACTGTTGGCGACAGAGTTTCGGGTGAAGGCCATATTACCTGTGGTCATTGTCGAAATTGTCGTGGTGGTCGTACGCATTTATGCCGTAATACTGTCGGCGTTGGGGTAAACCGTACCGGTAGTTTTGCCGAGTATCTGGTTATTCCAGCTTATAATGCATTCAAATTACCGGATGAAATTTCTGATGATTTGGCTGCGATTTTTGACCCGTTTGGCAATGCTGTACATACCGCATTATCGTTCGATTTAGTCGGTGAAGATGTGCTTATCACTGGCGCTGGGCCTATTGGCATTATGGCTGCAGCGGTTGCTAAACACGTTGGTGCCCGTAATGTAGTCATTACCGACATCAATGAATATCGTTTAGAATTGGCCCGTAACATGGGCGCAACCCGGGCAGTAAACGTTACCAACGAAAACCTGAAAGATGTGATGCACGACCTGGGTATGACCGAAGGCTTTGACGTTGGCATGGAAATGTCAGGGGTACCGGTTGCTTTTCGTGACATGCTAGAAAATATGAATAATGGCGGTAAAATTGCCATGCTCGGCATTCCTAGACAAGACATGGCAATTGACTGGAGCCAAGTGATCTTTAAAGGTTTGATCATTAAAGGTATTTATGGCCGTGAGATGTTTGAAACCTGGTACAAAATGGTATCGCTGATCCAATCTGGTTTAGATTTAACGCCAATTATCACCCACCACTTCCCTATTGATGAGTTTCAGCAAGGCTTTGATGCCATGCTGTCGGGTAACTCAGGTAAGGTGATATTAAGCTGGGATTAATATTTTCTACTTATACCAAGCGCCGGTAAAAATAGCGTATGGCAATAGGGTTTGGTAGAATGGAAACATTAAGTAATTTACAAAAAAAGAGAACCGCGTGTTAACAGATGATACCCAGTTTAAACATATAAATGTTGAACAAGTGCACTCAGGTCTTAGTGCCAATAAATATGTTGTCGTCGATATTCGAGATGCCAACGCATTTGGCATTGACCATATACCTGGCGCTATTCACCTAACCAATGACAGTGTCAGTAATTTTTTACGAGATGCCGACTTCGATGCGCCTACTGTCGTCTGTTGTTATCACGGCATTTCCAGTCAACAAGCGGCACAATTTTTAATTGGCCATGATTTCAGTGACGTGTATTCATTAGATGGCGGCTTCGAGTTATGGGGCAATACCTACCCAAGTGATGTTGAGCCAAGTGATGTTAAGACAGGTTAAGTCTCATTAATACCATGTACCCATTAGTCAATATCCAACAAAAATCGGTCGCCATTCAGTTTAGTGACTATTTAACCTCGATTGGCATTAACAGCTCGACTGCGCCGGCGATGGATGACAATCACAATATAGATGGCTGGACGGTGTTGTGCCAGGAGCATGACCAACATAGGGCCAAAGTTGAATTCGAACAATTCATCAGCAACCCAAATCACCCAAGATATCAGGCATCCGCCTGGCAAAGCGGGCACTCGGTCAATTTTTCTGGTAATTCAGGGTTAACTGAACAAATAAAAAGTAATTTTCTCGCCCAGGCAGGGGTCTTTACCATTAGCGTTTTTATGCTCTGTTGGTTAGTTTTTGCCGCCACTTTTTTAATATTCGGTGAAAGTCTGTATCAGCTCATCCTGATCAACCAGTATGGCGATATTAGTCAAACATTCAATCAACCCTGGCGACTGATCACGCCGGCTATATTCCACTACTCTTTGTTGCATATCGCATTCAATACCATGTGGTGGTGGCAACTCGGTGGGCAGATTGAAAAACGGTTAGGGCTCAGCAAAATAATTACCTTATTTATTGCCTCGGCATTGCTTTCAAATGTTGCTCAATTTTACATCTCCGGGCCAAATTTTGCCGGCTTATCTGGCGTTGTTTATGCCACTGTTGGTTTTGTCTGGTGGTACGGCCATTTAAATCCAGGCAAAGGTATTGGCCTTTCCACTTCCATTATTGGCTTTATGTTATTTTGGTTGGTGCTCGGCTTTACGCCATTTATGCCAATTAATGTTGCCAATACTGCTCATCTGGTTGGCCTGCTTTCAGGTATTGCTTATGCCATGATATTAAGCAATATTACCCCTAATAAAAATAAATAGAGCACCCAATGTTCGAATTAAAACAGCAGTTTCCTATTGGACTCGATGTAAACTGGATAAGTGCCGATAACGCACCCACTCTGCCGCGATTGAATGACTGGCTATTAGATCCATCCTCCCTGACCGCTCGTTTAAAACAGCATTGCCGGAGATTTAAAGTACAAGTGCTTGGGCAAAAAATAGAAGCTTGTCAGGCGCATGAGGCCAATGACAACATATTGCTCGGTGAGCAAGTTCTGGTGCGAGAAGTGGTGTTGTTTTGCGATGATATTCCGCACGTATTTGCCCGTAGCTTGTTACCATTAAGAAGCCTCACCGGCAAACAACAAGCTCTAGCCCATTTGGGTGAACAATCGCTAGGTCAAGTATTGTTTAATGACCCTGCATTGCGTCGAGAAGTGGTTGAAGTGGCTGAAATTGAACCCAGCCTTAGGGTTTGTGAATTGGCCGCAATGCTAAACCTTAACGTGACCCATAATCTTTGGGGCCGACGCTCATTATTTTTTATCGAGGACAAACCGCTGATGGTTGCCGAAGTATTTTTACCAGGCGCACGTGCCTATTTGCAGGAAATGTAAATGACTAGCCTTTCGCAAAAATGGCAAGCTACGAAACTGCTCACTCGCATGGATAAGCCGATTGGCACTTACCTTCGGTTTATGGTTGCTGGAATCTTTTTACCCGGCACACGTGGCTATATTATTCAGCAGGAAATGTAAATGACTAGCCTTTCGCAAAAATGGCAAGCTACGAAACTGCTCACTCGCATGGATAAACCGATTGGCACTTACCTTCAGTTTATGGTTGCTGGAGTCTTTTTACCAAGCACACGTGGCTATATTATTCAGCAGGAATTGTAAATGAGTACCCTTTCGCAAAAATGGCAAGCGACAAAATTAATCACTCGCATGGATAAACCGATTGGCACCTATCTATTGTTATGGCCAACTTTTTGGGCGCTGTGGGTTGCTGCTGACGGCTTTCCTGGCTGGCATTTAACCATAGCCTTTGCTTTGGGCGTGTTCGTGATGCGCAGCGCTGGTTGTGTGGTTAACGATTTTGCCGACCGCAAAATCGACGGGGATGTAAAAAGAACCAGTCAGCGACCTCTTGTCAGTGGCCTAATGAGTAGCAAAGAAGCATTGCTGTTATTTGCGTTGTTGATAATCATCGCATTCGCCATTGTGCTTACCCTTTCCTGGTACAGCATACAATTGTCTGTCATAGCGGTTATGCTTGCTGCCAGTTATCCGTTTATGAAACGCTTTACTCATTTTCCACAAGTGGTGTTAGGCGCCGCGTTCAGTTGGGGCATGATCATGGCCTTTGCACAAATTCAAGGGCAAATTCCTACTGTCGCCTGGTTATTATTTACCGCCAATGTATTGTGGACCATTGCTTACGACACCATGTATGCCATGGTAGATAAAGACGATGACTTGCGCATTGGCGTTAAATCAACGGCGATTGCCTTTGGCCGATTTGATAAAGTGATCATTGCGTTGTTACAAGTCAGCACCTTGGCCCTGTTAGTCAAAGTGGGGCAAATGCAGCAGTTTAATTGGTTTTATTATATTGGCGTTGCCATTGCCGCCAGCACTTTTATTTACCAACAAGACTTGCTCAAATATCGTGATAGAGATAGTTGTTTCAAAGCCTTTTTAAATAACCATTACGGGCTATTGGCCGTATTGCTCGCTATCATTATTCAATATTCAATTTATTAAGGTTTTTCATGCTTAGTTACCGCCACTCATTCCATGCAGGCAATTTTGCCGATGTATTAAAGCATATAGTACAAGTGGAAATATTAGAGTATTTAGGGCAAAAAGATAAAGCCTTCGATTACATTGATACCCACTCAGGTGCAGGTCTATTTAATTTAAATTCAGAACATGCGACAAAGCTGGGGGAATACTTAAATGGCATTGGTAAGCTAAAACAACAAGACTGGCCGGAATTAACTGGCTATTTTGATGCGATCAACAGTCAAAACCGTTGGCAAGGTAACACCAGTGCTGAATTAGAGTTCTACCCAGGTTCACCGGTTATCGCTCAGCATTTTTTACGCGATCTTGATAAGGCCTGGTTATATGAATTGCATCCGGCAGATTTTGATTTACTGAGGGCCAATATCCAGCAGTCACGCAAAGTAAAAGTAAAAAATGAAGATGGCTTCAAAGGGCTACTTGGCTTGTTACCACCACACTCAAGACGTGCATTGGTACTGATTGACCCACCTTATGAGATAAAAACCGATTACGAGAAAGTGTTTACCACAGTATTCAACGCCCATAAGAAATTTGCAACCGGCACCTACGCCATTTGGTATCCGGTAGTGGACAGAAAACGCATCGATAAACTGGAAAACAGTTTTATCAACAGTGGCATTCGTGATATTCAACGCTTCGAGTTAGGCCTATCGGCCGATACCGATGAACGTGGCATGACTTCATCGGCCATGCTGGTGATAAACCCACCGTGGACGTTAATGAAAAAAATGCAATCCTTGTTACCGAAACTGGTGAGCGCTTTAGACGAAGTCGATGATAACGGCAAAAGCAAAGGCGCATTTTTCAAATGTGATGTGTTAGTGGCCGAATAATTGGCCACTTTAGTGACAAAGAACTAAACCGCTCCTCGCGGTAGGGGCGCTCCTTTTCTAGCTCTGTAATATCTCAAATCCTGACTATTTTTTCTACGCTTATCGTGCGAGGTATTTTCCTCGCC
>MABC01000008.1 GCA_002162925.1 Thalassotalea sp. 42_200_T64
ATGCCATCATTGAAATGCATAAAGAAATAGCACTAGAAGAAGACAACCTGACGCAGGAAAATTCGCCTAACGATGATTTGCCTTTCTAATTGAGATTAGCCAAATGAGGAAAGTGGACAGATCTCGGTTAATTATTCTGCGGCAAATAACTGCGGCTTTGCTCCGGCACTAACAAACGCCTCTAATGCCCGCTGGTACACAATTCGCCTCAGTACTAAGCAACCGTTTTTACTGGTTGCAACTGACACCTGGTTGTTACCAGAAGCTCAGAGCCATAAACAATTGACTCTCGCCAATGCCAACCGCCGCGACATCATCGTGGATTTTACCCATGCACCGGATGAATTGTTTCTGGAAAATATCATGGAGCAGACTGACGGGCGGGGGCCCAAGGGGATCAACCCTAAGAAAAAAGTTAACCTGCTGAAATTCATCGTCGAGGGTAACCCCGTCGAGGGTAACCTAGTGATCGCCGAGGGCACGCCATTACGACCGCATGTGGCGCTAAACCCAGAGGATGTCAAGATCACCCGTGAATTCAAATTTAACCGTAGCAACGGCGCGTGGCAGATCAACGACAAGTGGTTAAGCCCCCGTCGCGCGGATGCGGTGCCCGCGCTGGGGCAAACCGAACGCTGGATCTTGAAGAACGGCGGGGGAGGTTGGGCACACCCCATACACATCCATTTATCTGGTTTTCAGGTGCAAAGTCTAAATGGGCGCACACCGCCAAAAGAGATCCAGTTTAACAACGACACTGTGGCTCTTGAAGGCGGTGATGAGGCTGAAATTTTGATCCGGTTTTCTACTTTTACCGTACCGTTCGCATTACATTGCCATATTCTGGAACACGAAGATATGCGGATGATGTCAGTGTTTGATCCGCAACCGGCAGGGCAGTTAAGCCCGTGTGATGGCGTGACCGCCATTGACCCGATGATCTCAGGCATTGCCCACCATCCTCAGGGGCTGTTCGGAGACAGGGGGCCTGTCGACATTCCGCTAATTCAAGATCAGGGGGTGGGGATCCCGCACACCGATTTCACCCCTGGTGGTGGTGGGGTAGCTCCGAGTCCCACAGAGGTTGGCAGAAAACATAATTCCGGCAAAAACTAAAACAGCCTAAGAGAAGGATAATTGTCATGACTAGTGTAGATACAAATCGCCGCAGGTTACTCAGTATTGCCGATAAAGTCGCCAACCCGGCGAAGTTGTCGGACAGGTTCTCCGATCATCCGCTGCAAACCCAACATGGTTTAGATTATAACTTTTACACAGATCTGGTTAAAGAACGGATCACCATCGTGAATTTCTTTTATACCGCATGCAACGGCATTTGCCTGTCAACGACGGCTAATTTACTGCAAGTGCACAGTACATTTCATCAAAGGTTTGAACAATATCCCTGGTAGTCATGCCTTTGGCATACAAATACAGTATTTTATCGTTCATTGATGTTAAACGAGTTTGATTCTTTTTAACAATTTCAGGGGTAAAACTGCCATTGCGATCACGAGGAGTATTAAGCTCAAACTGACCATCATCGGTTTGAATCTGCTTGCTGGTATAACCGTTACGATTATTACCTTTATCGGCTTTCTCGTGTTTAGAATAACCAAGGTGGTGGTCAAGCTCAGCGTTCAATGCGGCTTCAACAGTCACCTTGGTTAACATCGCTCTGAAATCATTTAGATCTGATTCAGATTTAATACTTTTTGCGGCTTCTTTAGCGAAAGCTTCGAGTTCTTTAGTATTCATAATTACCTTTCCTTAACTCAATTTAGAGTAGTAGTGAAAGGCAGTTACACAAAATTATTTACAGTCCCGGGTTACCAGGTCAAATATATTCATTAACGCTTCATATATTGATTGAAATCAATATCACCACAACCAACAACAACTTTTACACGGTTAGACGCGCCGAGCTTTTTTAAAATAGAAGACACGTGAGACTTTACCGTTGTTTCTGAAATATTTAGGTTAAAGGCTATTTGTTTGTTGGCTTCACCTTTTGTTAAGTTTTTAAGTACCATTAACTCTCTACGTGTTAGCAATAATATTTTTTCGGGTGAAACTTCAAATTCTTTTGGGGTGTTTACTGTAGCTTCTGAACGAATAATATCAGCAGGTAGATAAACATTACCTTCTAATATACTTTCAATTGCTTTACCTATGGTGCTTTTAGTTGAAGATTTTGCAATAAAACCAACGGCACCGTAGGCAATTGTTTGTAATATTACTTGTTTTTCTGTCTCAGCTGAAATAATAACAACAGGAGTTGTTGGAAATTGGTTACGTAAATCGAGTAAACCAGCCAAGCCAGACATACCTGGCATATTTAAGTCGAGCAGAATAAGATCAATTTCACTGTTTTCTTTGACGAAGGCGAGCGTTGAATTTATGTCCTCTGATTCAAATATTTCAGAATTTGGGAATGTTTGAGAAATAATATTTATAACAGCATCCCTAAATAAAGGATGATCATCAGCAACGAGAATTTTATACATTATTTTGTCATTTTTCCTAGGGGCTGTTGAACTTTGATGTATATAATTTATACATTCATCGGCAACCACATTAAACAACAACCCAGAGCCTATGTGCTTGCATAATTTCTTTGCAATTTGTCATACCGAGCTGCAACTCCTTGATAATGTTTCAATCTTGCTGACGGTATTTATATATCTACATTTCCTGTTTGTTATTTCTGCTTTCTTGGTATAACAGGAATTGAGTGTTTAACTCTAATTTGTTCTCTTATTGCTTCACAATTGTCGTTATAATCAGCATACGATAAACTATCAATCAATCAATGATGGTCCTTGCTGCCATGTACCTCACCTCCTGACATTTTAAAATAAATACATCTTAGCACTGTATTAGAGGAAGTTTAACTCTTTATTTATCCTTTAGTTGTAGAGGATGTTGATCTTTGATGGTTATGATTTATACGTTCATCGACAATTGTTCTTGGTATGGTGATTTAGTGTTATTGGTTTTGGTGAAAATAATTATACCATCTCACCATGCCGCTCAAAAACTAATCACGAAAGATCAACATGTCCTAATAATATAGTGCAAGATATTTTTTTAACTTTTGATGGATGAAAATATTAAAGCCACTATTTTTAAATAGTGGCTTGTTTTTATTTAAATATATAACAATTATTATTAATAATGTTAGAAGGTTACTACTACACCAATTGATAAAGTATTATTTTCTTCAGACTGCAAAGAGTTTGAAACATCTTCTTCGCTTTTGTTGTATTCAGCTACACCAATTAAGCCAGGTAAAAATGTTCTATAATATGTAACACTAGTATTACTGTGAACAGCGTCCAAAATGCTACTTGTATTTTCTGATTCACCTTCATCATAACTTAAAACAAAACGGTTAGCACCTAAAGTGTATGATGCTTGTGTCAAGAAACCATCAGACTCAATAGAATCAGAACCAACCACATGATCAAGACCGGCAAGATAAGCTAAGCCTTTAGATTGAAACCCTGAAGCGGTTAGTGATATGTTTAAAAATTTAACATTAACACCATAGCCGTAAGCGCTCAATGAGCTAGCGGGGATCAGTGGCTTATTTCCTTCGCTTTAAAATTCCAAGGCAGTAGCGCTTCAATATCGCCCACCGTTTCGGCATAAGGCAATGCTTTGAATATCGAGTTGAGGTATTGATAAGGTTCAAGGCCATGTAATTTGGCGGTTTCAATTAAGCCGTAATGCACCGCACTGGCATCGGCTCCTGCTGGAGTATCAGCCAACAACCACGACTTTCTTCCCACGGCAAAGGGTCTAATGGCGTTTTCTGCCAGAATATTGCTTATTCCGCCATAATGCTTTAATCTCATCAGTTTCAGGCAACGCCAGCTCTACTTGCTCTGGCTCGCTAGATATTTCCGCTTCGTTAAACAAATGGCCTTGCTCAGGCGTTTGTTCACTGCTTGGGCCAAAGCGTTTTGAATTGGCTAAGCGTAAGTATTCTTCGAGTATTTCAATGCGGTGCTGTTGCTGGGCGATAACATCCGACTTTTTATCGATAATGTCATCTTTCTCTTGAATGATATTGTTTTTATCTACAATTACCCCGTCTTTTTCAGACAGCAAAACTTGCATCTGTGACATGATACCAACAGAGTCTAAGGTCTTGTTTTTATTGGCTTTCGGCACTAGCAATGGCAAATGTTATAACAAAAAAGCCATTTGAAATCATAACGAAAAGCCTTAAAAAACACTGTCATAATGCAACTTTTTATGGCCTTTCATCGCACTTGATATCAAGACCGTCAAGCAGCCAATTTATTTGTTGCCCATCAAGAGTAAGCACCTCCTCTTGAGTTTTCGGCCAGATGAATTTATCTTCTTCCAGGCTTTTGTAATACAGAATTGCTAGGGTATAATTGTTCCAATAAAAAACCTAAATATAAAGTAAAAACCTCGGGGGCTAACCCCCGAGGTTTTTTATCTGGTATTACAAAAAAGGGATGAGAAATTTTAACAGATTAATTTGTTTTTCCTGCTAGTATTTTAGGATGCTCATCCATAAGTTTTGCTTGCCAAGCCAATTCTTTGCTGCCTGCCTCTTGTCTAGGTTTTGTTAAATTAACCTTAATTTGATGGATTATTGATGTTGGCGTGTTACTCATAAAAATAATGCGATCAGCTAAATACACGGCTTCACTTAAATCATGAGTGACAAAAATAACTGTGCTACCACGGTTTTGGCAAAGCTTTACTAATAACAATCTTAGTTTTGCTGCGGTGGGGGCATCAAGTGAATTAAATGGTTCATCTAATAGTATCAATTCAGGATTTACGGCAAAAGCTCTGGCAATAGCCACTCGCCGTTGCATTCCGCCAGATAATTGCTTGGGAAAGTAGCCTCCCTTACCTGATAAGCCAACTTGAGTAAGTAAATCATCAATTTGTTCATGTTGTGATAATGGCAGTACCAGCTGTAAATTTTCTTGAACTGTTAACCAAGGCATGAGTCTTGGTTGTTGAAATATATAGCCTAATTTATGCAATTCATCACCATTAATCGCTTTTCCATTGCATAATAATTTTTGTTCAGACGATTCCTCTAAACCACAAAGCATATTGAGTAAGGTGCTTTTTCCACAACCAGAAGGCCCTATAATAGCAACAAATTCCCCCGGCTTTACGCTAAAATTAATGTCTTTTAGAACCACAGCATCACTATTACCATAGCATTTATTTTTAATGGAAATATCAAGCGCTATCATGATTCATTCCTCGGCTAGTTAATTTATCTAACGGTCTAAAAACCAAGGCTTCAATCACTAGTACAACGGCAATAAAGGCGAAGGTATAAGCGAGAATTCCCGCAATATCAAAAAACTGAAATAGTGTATTCAACGCAAAACCAACACCATCACTACGCCCTAATAATTCTACCACTAAAACAATTTTCCATATTAATGACAAACCAGCACGTGCAGAAGCCATTATATAAGGGTAAATTTGAGGTAAAAACACCTTAAAAAACGTTATTCTTGGTGATAATTTGTACACTTTAGCAACTGCCAATAAGTCTTGGTCAACAACACGAGCACCTTCTCTTATCATAACAACCACCGTGGGTATTTTATTAATAACCACCGCAGTAATCGCCGCTGATTCAACTAAACCTAACCATATATAGCATAATAAAATGGTGACTAAAGCAGGTATGTTAAGCGCAATAATTAATAAGGTGTCGCTTAGTTCATTCACTTTATCGCTACAACCCATTATAATTCCAATGATAACACCTAATGTCATGGCAATAATAAAGCTGATAAATACACGACCTAACGTTATGCTAATGTTTGCTAGCATATCGCCTTGGTTAACATGGTAAATAAAACTATCAATAACGTTGAGTAAAGAGGGAAAGTCAGCACTGTTGATAAACCAGGCGGCAGTTTGCCAAGTCAAGGCCAATATTATTAGCATCAATAACCGACTATACAAAGCAGCAAAGAACTGCTCAGTGTTTGATTTAACCGTTAGGCGCTTAATTGAAAAAAAACCTTTCACTTATTGATCACTATCGAGCATATTAATATTTTTAGAAAGCGCTAAGTTAACCTTACTATTATGCCAAAAGGTCTTTTTATCTAAGGTGGTTGCCTTACCTACTAATGCTTGCCCCCCTTGCTTTGCTAAAATAGTGAATACTTTTTTACTTGCTTGAATTTCATCAGGGCCAAATTTTTGTAATATAATCTCTCGGTAACCATTTTTTAAAGCAGTGAACACCTGGTTGTTTTCTGCTTTTGTTAGAGGCTTTATACGTAGCCACTCTTCATCTGATGAGAGTAAAATCTTTTTCGCCTCAATAGATGCTTGTATAAACCCAGTAACCGCTTGATTATTATTAGCAGCCCACGTTTGATCAAATACCCAGCCTAATAATGGTAGGTTATTATCTACCCCTAATTCAGTTAACATTTGTGAAACACTCACTAAAATCTTGAAGCCATCGGCTTGTAATCGGGCGCTGTAGTGCCAAAAGTTTATTGCCGCACCTAAATCACCTTTTTGCATAAAACGATTTAATAATGGTGGCGAGGCAAACACTATTTCATTTTTTTCATTAATATTTATTTGATACTTTTGTTGTGCATATGCTTGTAATAGCAGCCAGTTTTTATCCACAGTGCCACCAGCAATACCTATTTTTACTTGGTTTAAATCAAGCAAACTTCTCGCTTTAGAATCGCCAGGAATATATAAACCGCCAGCGGCAATGGTGGTTGGAAATAACGTAAAGTTTTTATTATTAAAGCGTTGGCGGTTTACCCAGAACCAATCGCTGAGAATAATATCAACAGCTTTGCTTTGTAGTGCTACCGCAGAAGCATTTTTACTACTAAGTGATGTAACTTTTAGATCGAACTGGTATTTTTTATCGAGTTGGTGATGTTTTATTACCGCCATTTCCCAGTTAACAGTGCCGTATTTTAATACACCAATATTGACTATAGGAAAGCTATCAGCCTCATTAGCTATAACTTTGGTGCAAATTAAATGAGTAAAGAACTCCATTGAAATAATTAGAAAAGTAGATAATGCTCGCATGTAATAACTCTTAGTAAGTAAAAATAGTAGATCAAAACAGTAAAGAAGGAATAAATTTCATCATTTAGAATTGATAATTTAAGTTAACAGAGATTGCTCTCGGTCTGCCAGGTCCAATAAAGTAAGGTGATTCAATATCAGGATAAAAATCTTCTAATACTTCATCAGCTTCACCATAGGTACCGAATGTTTCATAGTCATAATCAAGAACATTATCTACTTTTGCGGATAAAGTTAAACGTTTGTTTACCTGATAGGCCAAATATACATTAATTAAGGAGTGAGCAGATATTTTTTTATTTTCATTAGCTTCATCACCGCGATAAAAAGAATCAGATGAATATAATAGTTCGCTACCAATGCTTAGTTTAGTGTTTATTTGCCAATCAGCATGAAACTTTATCTGATGTTGTGGTTGTCCAGGAACAACGTCACCAGGATTTACTTGACGATTAGCACCTAGTGGGTTCATTGGACTAAAAGAAATAAAAGGTGATTCAAACGTTGCTTTTAAATAGTTGTAGCTTGTACCTAATGTTATTTCATTTATTACAGTAGATAACGCTAACTCTACTCCTTGTCGTTGAATTTCACCAATATTAATAAAGTATCCTTCTGAAGAAGTAGAACCTGCTTGTTGGAAAATAATGTCATTAACTGTTTTAGTTGAGAATACTGTAGCACTCGCTGACATCGTATCAGCATTATATTGCAACGATGCTTCAACTGTTTTGGCTACTACTTGCTCAAGTGGCGGATCAGAGACAAAGCCATTAGGTAATTTACATGGGTCGTCTTCATCAGCACAGCTTAATTCAGCAGGGCTAGGTGCACGAGATGACTCACTGTAGCTAAGTTTTGCCGTTAAGTTCTCATATATTCCATAACTTACCCCTAGTGCTGGGTTAAAACGGTGAAATTTATGGTTGCCATCAAGAGAACCTTCACCACTATCAATGAGGTCATCCATTTCTATTTGGCTGTGATTGTAACGACCAGCAAAATTTAGGGTGATTTGGTTTTCAAAGGCTACTGAATAAGAAGCGTAAAGATATTGCTGCTTAGTGGTTACCGCTAATTGAACTTGAGACTCACTATCAAAAAAACCTGTTGGTGATACTGAACGATCATCATCAGCAGAATCATTATGAAGAATGCCAAATTGAGTGTTGCTGTTAAAACTTATATCGGCTTTATCGGCACCCAAACCAATAATGATTTCTTGATCGTAATCATTAAAGCTTGTTGAATGAGTTAATTGTGTGGCAAAACCATAACTGGTGTTGTCAGTAGCACCATCGTTTAATGTGCCATCAACTTCATCAGGATCTATATTGCTAATATCACTGAATATCGTGTCTTCATCATAACCGACAAAGTCAACCATTGTTAAAGAGCCATCTTCTTCATCTTCCTCGCACAGGGTTTCACCTGTGCCTAAATCACATTCGTCATAATCACTGTCATCACCGTTTAATGATTTTATTTTATTTTTACGGTAATAAGCATTCGCTTGGATAGATAGCTGTTCATTAATAACAGAATCACTAGCAATGCTGATTATTTTGTATTTATTATTGGTTCTGTCTGGGTGAGTATATACCGCTTGACGACCTTCTATTGCTATAAGTTCTTCGGGTGCAGCGCCATTTCCTGTCATTTCATTATCATTAGCAGCGAGAGAAAGCTCAATTGAATTGTTGTCGTTTTGGTAACTCAATGTAGCAAGAGCTTGTTTTAATTCACTTTGAGAAAAATCACGCCAACCATCTTCTTGGTAACTATTAACGATAAAATAGTAGCCCCAATTGTCCTGATTTCCACCTGATTGCACCGTATATTGCTGTTGACCAAAGCTACCTAAGCGTACATCAAGTTCATTATTTTTATAATTAAAACCATTTTTTGTTTTTAATGCTAGCGCTCCGCCTAAAGTGTTTTGTCCAAAAGCGGGGTTAGAACCTGAATATAGGGCTACAGTATCGAGTGCAGCAAGAGGAATAAGATCCCAGTTTACTGTATCTCCAAAAGGCTCATTAAACCTAACACCGTTTAAATAAACAGAAATACCTTGTGGTAAGCCCAATAATGGTGAAGCGGTGAAGCCACGATAGTTAACATCAGGTTGGAATGGGTTGTTTTGCACGTCATTAATATTGATGCTGATTAATTGGTTTCTCATATAATCAGCAAGTGATGTTGCTTGGGTTCGGGTGATATCATCTTGAGTAATATGCTGAACGCTACCAATAATGTTTTGTGCTGTTATATGGCTGGATAATGGCGTGTTGCCAATAACCTTTATTTTTTCAATTTCTTCGGTAGGTTGCGCACCTTCAATAGGTTGTGCTAATAAGGAGAAGGCAGTTACTATACTACTAATTGCAATAATGCATTGCATTTTAATATTCCGTTAATGATGAATTTAATTTATGTTGCTTAATGTAACTTTGTTTTAACAAAAATGTAATATAAAGAATTTAAAGATGAAGGGGCTATTTTAAATTAAACGTTAATAAAATTAGTTGGTTATAGTTTTTGTTATTTTTTTTTGCCCTACTAAAGTAGGGTAAGTTTACAACTAAAATCATAGAAGGTTTTACCTAAAATATAATGTGTTATTTTACCTTAACAGGTGCAATATCGATGTTTTTAATTTCATCGGTTTTACTGGTTTATTTAATAATAATATAGTGGTGTTTTTAATTTCATTTTTTAATGATTTACTATAGTTTGCGGTGATCATTAATGTTGGCAAAGGGGAACGACGACCTTCATTGATGATTTTCGCTTCTTCTATGCCTGTTCTTCCATCATCTAAATGGTAATCAACGATTAATATATCAGCATTATCATTGTAAATATCGACTTGTTGCTTTAGATCTTCAAGACTTATTGCTGTGACCACATGACAATCCCAACCACCAAGTAAATGAGCCATGCCATCACAAATGTTAGCATCGTTATCTATTAGCCATATTTTACGGTGGCTTAATGTTGTATTTTGTAGTGTTTTGCTATGTTGCTCATTCACTGCGGGGATTTGGTCTGCTTTACCAAGTGGCACTTGAATGGAAAACATAGAGCCTTTTCCTTGCACTGATTTAACTTTAATCGAGTGTTCTAATACCTTAGCTATTTTATCAACAATGGCTAAACCTAAACCTAGTCCATTTCTAAAGGCTATTTTTGAGGTTTTAAGACGTTTAAACTCTTGGAATATTTCATTAATTTTATCTTTGGCTATTCCTACACCATTATCCCATACTTCAATAGATACAACGTTACCTTGCCTCCTACAACCTAATAATATTTTACCGTTATTGGTATATCTAAACGCATTAGAAAGAAAGTTTCGTAATACACGGGCAAGTAAAACACTATCACTATTGACGATTAAACTGGTTGGCACATAACTTAGAGTTACTTGATAAAGCTTTGTTTGTTGTTGATATTCATGTGCTAAGTTACTAAGTAAATTAGCAAGGTTGAAAGAAGATTTATCAGCTTTAACAATACCTGCATCAAGTTTAGAAATATCAACTAAGGTACAAATTAAATTATCTAAATCATCTAATGAAGCATCTACGGAGTTAACAAGTGATTGTAACTGTGGCTCTTTTACTTGCTCAGCTAAAGAACTATTAAATAATTGGGCGGCATTTAATGGTTGTAATAAATCATGACTAACAGCCGCCAAAAATTTTGTTTTAGAGAGGTTAGCAAGATCTGCTTCATTAATGGCTTTAACTAAATTGTTTTGTGCTAGCTGATGCCCTTCAATTTCTGTTTGTAATTGGGACGTTCTTTCTTCAACTCTCAGCTCTAATTGAGCATGAGCTTTTTGTAATGCCAATGCATCCTGTTTACGTCGAGTAATATCACGTATCAGAACAAAAAATCCCAGTACGTTATCTTGGCTATCGATATTTGGCACGTAAGATTTTAGTAAATAACAAGGAGTACCTGTTTGGTTTGTTTCTTCTGTTTCAAAAATGACATTTTCACCACTTAGTGCTTTATCTACATAGGGCTTAATTTTATCGAGATTGAAACTACTACTATTATATTGGCTTTCTAGCTCGTACAGATGGGTGGGTGTATAACCATACCAGTCTTTGTAAACTTTATTGATGAATTCAAATTTAAGATCGGCACCAACATAGGCGATCATCGCGGGCACGTTATCTGTGATTAATCGCAACCAACGTTCACTTTTTTTCAATGATTCAGCATAACGATGTCGCTCGGTAATATCGGTATATGTTTTGATTAATTTGCCATTATTTAAATGATGATCTCTTATTTCTAATACGGTGCCATTTGACAGTGTTTGTACGTAGCAATCATGTCCAGTTTCTGTTTGTAGATCTAGTTCCGTTAAATTAATAATATTATTAAAGTAAGGTTTTTCATTGAGTAGGTTAGGAGCTAATTGACTTATTTGTGCAAAGCGTTCATTCCACACTTCAATTTGTTTATGATTGCTAATTAAGATAACACCTTGAGAAAGATTGTCTATTAAGCTTTGTAGTAATAAAGACTTGTTGGTCATGCCTTTTTCGAAGCGAACATTTTCGGCTGTTTTTAATGCGGTAATATCACTGTAAAGCATTACCCAACCGCCCTCCATGGTACGACGCTCATGTAATTGAAGCCAACGACCATTAGATAATTTATAGACGGGATTCATGTTATAGGAATCGCCAGGGTAAACATGGCGAATAATCCCACTATTTTTTGCTCTATTTTTTAAATCTTTTAGATTTGTGCCGACACTAATAGAAAAACCAAGATCTTCCCAGAAATCAGTAAAATTACTATTTTGTAATAAAACTCTGCCATCACTATCAAGTAAAACGAACCCGTCGGATATGCTGTCTACTGCATCAATAAAACGTTGTTTAAAAATGTGAGCTTCATTATTTGCTTTAGTTAATGCTTGATTACTACACCTTAAATCAATTAAGGTGCTTTTTAATTCTTGGGTTTTTTCTCTTACCTGTTTAGCTAAGTAAACTGAGCTTTCAAATGCAGTATAAGGCGCAAATTGATTGCCATGGTTTTCTACCCGCTCCATTAAAGCTATATTGATTTTTTTTAATGTATTATTTTGTTCTTTAAGTTGTTTTATTTGCTCAATTAATGAAGCTTCATTGCTCAGCTCACTCATTAAGCTTAATCTTTTTAGCATTATTTTTTGCAATAAAAACGCCAGCTAATGTTTGATTTAAATGAATACCGTTAATATGTTCTGCGTAGCCGTTGAAACCAGCTACGTTGTATTTATCATATAATTCGATTGCTTGGCTCTGTAAACTTTTTTGCTCTATTTCAATGCGACGGAAATAACATTCGCAGGTAAGCACAAGTTCAGGTTTGCCTAGACGTTGTGTCATGCTTTCTAGTTTATCGTTCAAAGGAGGTAAAATATCATCCATTTCAACGGCTGTAAGCACAACACCTACATCAATAGCACAATAAAAAGTTAAGCTTAAATCGTCAATATTGACTTTTTGTATTGATCGAATAAAGTATCGCCCGCCTACCTTTACTGCAAGGGGATTAAGTGAAAATATCTCTGGTGTTAAATCACTTATCTTTATATTTAGCAATTTAGCGTATTCACTTGCAGCAGGCATAGCATTGAATTCATATGCTATTCTACTATTAATGTCAGCTTTCGTTATGACCAGTTTTTCAGTAGGCCGCTTAATATGGTCGCAATTAAATACTTCAAATGAACATGTAGTATTGAATAGCATGACTATAGCAGCCTGTTGGTGAAATTTATTCTGGTAAAAAATATGAGTTATGGCTAAATTAAAATCATCACCAGCAGAGCCACCAAAATGTGCAATACCACCAGTAGCATAATTTAAAGTCTGTAAAAAGAGTTCTTCTTTAGTTGATAGCCCATCGAGTAAAGTCAGCAGAAAACTATTTTCTTTTATTGAGGATAATTCTTTTAAAGAGCACTGTTCAGTTAGCTCATTAATGGTAGTTTGTGCATCTATAATGGAAAAATTATCCATCGACTCTATAATTTTAGCACTAATAGAAAAATATTTACTAGAAAACCCTATAGCGACAATTGATTTTTTCCCATAGCCATTCGGGGTTATTTCACCTGCAGTTGTGCAACCTACAATGTCAATATTATCTAAGCTTTGTGTCATTGCGATTGCTAATTCGTCTAACTGATAAGCAGAGGAACAGTAAAATAGCACAAAACTAATATCAGGGTGATTTAACTGTTGCTGTATCTCTTTAGCTGCTTCAAATGCATCAAGGGACTTGCTAACTGCAATTACTGTTTTTATGTCTGCCATTCTTTTGCCTATTAGTTAGTGTACAGCTTATTTTGTTTTCTATATTAACAAATATTGTGTAACACTAACATTATGCTACCCGTTTTATTTTAATCGCTCTTTTACTATATTTGTTAACAACACACAACGTAGGGTTTTCAATAGTAACTAAACACTCTAAACATTGAATACATTCACTATAATCAATAGAGCCATTACTCCTAATGGCATCAATTTCACACTTTTTATTACGGCATAATTGACAAGGGTTGCCACACTCTTTTCTCCTTGTTAACCATTTTAATAATGGATAGCGACCTAGAATGGCTAACCCAGCACCTAAAGGGCAAATATAACGACAGTAGAATTTGTGAACTTTTAAGCCTAATAATAATAAAAGTGCCGCATAGAGAACAAACGGCCAATAACGAATAAAATTCAATGTGATACTGGTTTTAAACGGCTCTATTTCGGCAAGCCTTTCCGCCAATGAAAGAGAATAAAGTGAGGTGCCAAGCAAGGTGAATAAAATTATATACTTGATTTTTTGTGCCTGTTTATGATGCTTCGGTGAGATTTTTATTTGTTTTATACGAAGTTTTTTTGCGAGTAAACTTAGTATTTCTTGTAACGCCCCAAAAGGGCATAACCAACCACAAAATAGCCCTCGTCCTACGATAAATAGACTAATAAAGACAAAAACCCACAGAATAAAAATAATGGGATCTAATAAAAATACAGAAAGTGTAAAGCCGTTAACCAGTGATAATAATAAGGTGTAAATATTAACAACGGACAATTGTCCTTGGCTATAATAACCAATAAAAGCAACGGTAAAAATTAGCATAGTTAAACGTATTTTATGAATAGCGTTAACATGACGAGCTAATTGTTTTTGTTTAAAAAATAATAAAGATAAAATAAAGAGGTATACAGATAATACCGCTATTTCAACACGGCGACTTGACCATATCCTTACCCATAAAGGTTGTTGTTTTTCTACTATGATTTTGGGAGTGTAAAATAAATTTTTAGGCAATGTTAGTGAGGTACTAAATAGGTATTGTTGTTTCACTAAAAATGACTGGTTATAGTTTATTGCTAATGAAACCTCGAAAGGTTGACTTATTTTAAAACCTGATTGAGATTTTATTCTGAATATATTTTGTTGAATGCTTTGTTGAGTACTACCTAAACCTTGGCCTGGAATTATTATATCGAACAAAGGATCATAATAACTATAAAAATCTATATCGCGAATATCTACAGGAAAATCATCTTGTACAATACTTAATCTAGCGGGTACTGTTTGCGGAATAAAGTTTTCACTAGCATAAGAATAAGCTCCACGATTAAATACCATTAGAGCATGTTCACCAAGCTTAAGGCTTTCGAGTAATCGTTGATACTCTGCTTCACCTAAAAGGTTTTTACCAATAATAGGAATGTTAACAAAAGCAAAATACAGATCAATAAAGTTGTTCTTATCTTGAGTTAAGCCGGGATCTAACTCTTTAATAGCATCTACTAATTCGCTAGAAACACCTTCAGTAAGTTTTAAACTTTGATTTTTAGTTACTTGCCAGTGTTTTATATAACCTTGTTCTAGTAGTTGCTTAAAGGTAAGTTTAGTGAAAAAGTCAGGAGCAATTATTACTGTTGAAATGGTCGGTAATACTTCTAGCTTCGCTCTTGCAACCTTTAAAGCAGAAGCAATAATGGTGTCGTTAATCACCATAATTGATATTGTCGCTCTTGTTATACCATCAAAATTGGTAATACCAGCAGAACTCTTATCTTGAGCATTAATAATATAACGCTCTTTTATAGAATGCCCTTTATATCTGTCGATAAAGTCAAACATAGGTTGCTCACCAAGACCATGCAAAAAAATAGGCTCATGGTGGGTTAGTACTTTAAGACCTGTAAATATGCCATTAATATCTAATCCAATTAATATATTGATGGTTTTACCTGAAAAACCAATGAAATTGGTAAAGTCGTCAGTCTCAAACACGTAACCTAGTAATTGATTCAGTTGATATACAGGGGTTACTGCTAAGTTAGGAACTGGTCGACCAATATGTGTAGCATCAGGGAATATGGCTGCTATATCTGCAGGGATTGTCGTTACTTCTTGGTTTTTAAAAGAACTAGAATTATCAAAAGCAAAGACTGGTTGTAAGGATATACAAAAGAATAAAAAAAGAAAATAAAAATGAAACCGTAATAGGGTAACTATGCTCATATTAAACCACAAAGTAACCCTTCAAGCAGTGGAGGGCTATTATTATTTTAAAGGTTATTACTCACTCTAGCTACCGCCATTCTCATAATGTTTAATTGAGTATTTCAGGATTAATACTCAAAACTCGGTTAAGAGACCTACAGAATGACGGCTACCTCAGAATGAGTTATCGATTAAAAGAAACCTAATGGGCTAGTGCTATAACTAACCAACAAGTTTTTAGTATGCTGATAACCATCTAACATCATTTTGTGATTCTCACGACCAATACCTGATTTTTTATAGCCACCAAAAGCAGCATGAGCTGGGTATAAATGGTAACAGTTAGTCCAAACACGACCTGCTTCAATACCACGCCCCATACGATATGCAAGGTTAGTATCACGAGTCCAAACACCTGCGCCTAAACCAAAAGAAGTGTCATTAGCTATTTGCAGAGCTTCTTCAGCAGTTTTAAAGGTTGTTACTGAAATAACAGGGCCAAAAATTTCTTCTTGGAAAACTCGCATTGAGTTATCACCTTTTAAAATGGTTGGTTGAATATAATAACCAGTATCTAATGAACCATTTAAGTTTTCAGAACTACCACCAGTGAGTACTGTAGCACCTTCATCCCTACCTACTTGTAAATAGCCCATAATCTTATCATATTGCGCTTTAGATGCTTGTGCACCAACCATAGTGCTAACATCAAGCGGGTTACCACGAACGATATTTTTGGTTTTTTCAAGCACTTTTTCCATGAATTCATCAAAGATATCTTCTTGTACTAATACGCGAGAAGGACAAGTACATACCTCACCTTGGTTAAAGAAACCTAAAGCAAAACCTTCAGCACATTTGTCAAGGTAATCATCTTCAAATTGAGTGATGTCACTAAAGAAAATATTAGGTGATTTACCACCAAGCTCAACGGTAGAAGGAATTATATTTTCAGCAGCACATTTTAATATGTGTTGACCAACAGGGGTAGAACCAGTGAAAGAAATTTTGCCGATACGAGTACTGGTTGCTAATGCTTCACCTGCCTCTTTACCGAAACCATTAACAACATTCAATACACCATCTGGTAGTAAATCACCAATAACTTCCATAAGCACAAGGATACTTGCGGGTGTTTGCTCTGCTGGTTTTAAAACAATACAGTTACCCGTAGCAAGTGCAGGCGCTAATTTCCATGCTGCCATTAGTATTGGAAAGTTCCACGGAATAATTTGACCAACAACCCCAAGAGGTTCATGGAAGTGATAAGCGACAGTGTCGTCATCTATTTGTGAAATTGAACCTTCTTGAGCGCGGATACAGCCAGCAAAATAACGGAAATGATCAGCACACAGAGGAATGTCAGCAGCAAGTGTTTCACGTACTGGTTTACCATTATCCCATGTTTCAGCTACAGCTAATATTTCAAGGTTCTCTTCAATGCGGTCAGCTATTTTTAATAAAATATTTGAGCGTTCTGCTGCTGAGGTTTTCCCCCATGCTGTTTTTGCAGCGTGAGCTGCATCAAGAGCTAATTCAATGTCTTCAGTGCTTGAACGAGGGATTTCACAAAATACTTCGCCTGTTACAGGGGTAGAATTACTAAAATAATTTCCTTTTACTGGTGCAACCCATTGACCTCCAATATAGTTTCCATATTTTTCTTTAAATGTAATTACTGAATTTTCACTTCCTGGATTTGCATAGATCATAATTCACCTCGTTGTAATAGGCCTAGCAGAATTTGATCTTTTTCTGTGGTCTATTTTTGATTATTTTATTTAGTTAAATATATTTACAAATGATTGATAGTCTATAAAAAGCCACATCTATAAAAAGCCACATCATCTGTAAGTATAATAGAAGTTTAGTGACAAGTTAAGCCATGCTTCCTTGGCATAAAATAACTCATACTTTAGGGGGAGGCTTTACTGGTGAGAGTTAATAAAGTTGTTGAAATACTCAATGGAGTGACGCCATTAAGATTATGTATTTCAACTTGATATGTACGGCAGTATTTTATTTTTGCGAGTAATAAACTTTCTTGAATAAAACCTGTGTCTTGGCTTAATTGTAATAAGCTTTGGATAATGGTTTTTAGACGTATAGTTGGCGTTGAATCAAAAGCACTATAAATAGCTAAATAAGATGAATCTTCAATCGTTAATGCCTCAATCACTAATGCCTGAGTTGCATAACATAACCCTTGGCAACGAGATGCTAAAAATCTTGGGTAAGCATTGATTATATAACTCATGATATGAATAGATTTTTGTGTTGTTTTATCAATGTTTACGAGTAATAGAGCGTTATGCTGATCGTAAACATAAGCTAAATTTTTATCTAACAAACTATTGCTTAGCTGAGCTTTAGCTTTGAAGTATAGTTTGTTAAATAAGCGTGGTAGTACATGTTTAGATTCTGGCTCTTTGGGGATTGTCACAGCTTCATTTTTAATTATTTTATTGTTCATGCCTCTATAGTTAAGAGACTTTTTTTCTAATGTTTTAGATAAAGTAATTAAGGGAGCTATTAAGCCACTTTCAATTGATGATTTTAGTTTGTCTGTTTGCTTTAATACTTTTGGCTCAAAGATAAGCTTAACTGGTTTTTTAAACTCACTATAGTCATCAATACCTTGATAATAAGGAGCTTGATGATAAATGTCTTGTAAGTATTGATAATAAACAGCAATGAGTTCGTTAATTTCTGGCGAATACTTTTTTTGTTGCTTATCATCAGTCGTGCTACTTATCTTCTTTTGTGTGCTTATGTTCTCTTGTGGATTTTGATGTGTATTGCGATGTGAGCGTTTCTTAGTCTTATCATTGGCGTTAGCGAGGTGATTCTTTATTTGTAAGGGCTTTTGTTGTGTAGGTAATTGTGAAATTAATATTGATACCTGCTCAATATCAGCATTTGCAGTAACTAGGGTTATATTATTTGCTTGGTAATGTTGCTGGTGGAAGTTTTGTAAATCGCTTAATGATAACTGACCAATTAATTGACTGTCGCCGCTATAGTTATATGAGTTATCTGCTTGTGAACTATTTTCATCAATAAGCTGTTTATCTTGCTGTTCGACTTGGCTTTTTAGGCCTATCAATTCTCGGTAAATAACACCACAATTATTTCCATCATGAATTTCCTTGTTAAGATCCTCTTGACAAAATAGGGGGGCAAATATGCCATTAAGTAGATAGTTAAGCGCTAAATTAAAACTTTCTAAACAAGGGCTTTGACAATGGAAGTAGGTCGTGTCGGCCAATGTTGAAGCATTAATTTTAACATTGGTTAATGCTGTTAATTGGAATAAAGTGGTTGCGTGTGGGAATGCCTTGCTAGCACGAAAAATAAGATGTTCTACACAATGAGCAATGCCGCTATTATCAGTAATAGGCGTATTGACCACAAACAGCGCACTAAAGTCATGGTCATTGTTAATGTTAATGTGCTTCAAGCGGTTATGTAGATGAAGCCCCTTTGATCGTTTTTCAGTCAAGTTTATACTTTCACACGCGTAATGTTTAAGCTTGAATCTTTACCATGCTTATTAGCCGTATGGTTTATCCGTTTTTCTATGGCTTTAGATGGATTAGTAGCACTCTCAATAGCTTGCTGAATTAAATGATGATCTTCAGATTTACTACAGACGGGATCTGTTTTGTGCATATCGCCTGTCATCATGTAAGCTTGACAACGACAACCACCAAAATCTTTTTCTTTTTCATCACAACCTTTACAAGGTTGTGGCATCCAGTCATCGCCACGAAAATAATCAAAAGAGAAATCTTGCTGCCATATATCACTGACAGATTTATCTTTAACATTAGGAAAAGTAAGTGGTAGCATTTTTGCACTATGACAAGGCAGGGCAGAGCCATCAGGTGTTACCGTTAGAAACGTAGTGCCCCAACCATTCATACAGGCTTTTGGGCGCGTTTCAAAATAATCAGGTGTGACAAAAATGAAATGTGGCCCTTTGCCTTGTTGTTGATCTCTAAATTCATTGACTAGACGTTCAGACTCAACTAATTGTTCTTTAGAGGGTAATAAATGATCACGGTTTGTATACGCCCAACCATAATATTGCGCAGTGGCTAGCTCAACGTAATCAGCTTCTAATTCACAGCTGAGACGCATTATTTCAGGAATTTGCGCTATGTTTTGCTTAGATATGACAAAGTTAAGCACCATAGGGTAACCTTGTGCTTTAACTGATTTTGCCATGTTAAACTTTTGCTGATACGCGTTGCCACGACCAGCAATAGCATCATTTACTTCAGGATCAGCCCCTTGAAAACTTATTTGAATATGATCTAGCCCTGCGACTTTTAATTTGGCAATACGTTTTTCAGTTAGACCAATGCCTGAGGTAATTAGGTTAGTATAAAAACCTAATTCTCTGGCGTGCTTAACAAGCACTTCTAAATCTTTTCGTAATAAGGGCTCTCCTCCTGAAAAACCAAGTTGTACAGCGCCCATTTCTCTTGCTTGGGTAAATACCTGACACCATTCTTGTGTCGTTAATTCTTTTTCAGTATCACCTAGCTCGGTTGGATTTGAGCAATAAGGGCAGTGTAACGGACAGTCATAAGTAAGCTCAGCAAGTAACCACAGAGGTGGTCCAACAGTTGTTGTTGGCGTTGCTTCTTTCTGTGTGTTTTCTTGCTTGTTTGCCAACTTTTTCGTCTGTTTAATGGTCATTATAAAGCCATTTTTTTTCTATTGCTGTGGTGATGAATTCGTTAACATCGTTACTTAAGTCTCCACCTTCTGGGAATTTATTTTGTAAAGTTTCAGTAATTTGTTGTACTGTTTTTTCGCCATCAATCAATTGCATAATTTCACCTGCGCTGCCATTGAGTTTGACCATGCCTTCAGGGAATAATAACACAAAGCAATTTTGTGCTTTTTCCCATTGCAAACGAAACATAGCATTAAGTGAAGGCGTTGTTGTTGAGGTGATCACTAAAAAATACCTTTATGGTAGCTAGGGTTTTCTATTAACCCTTGATAAGGAGCTCGGTTTTGTTCATAAGCTAGCGTCATGGCATCTAACATACTCCAAAGAATGTCTAGCTTAAATTGTAAAATGTTTAATGCGCTTTCTTGGGCTTCACGGCTAGTAAAATGATCTAGGGTGATTTGCAAGCCATGATTCACATCACGGCGCGCTTGCGATAAACGCATTTGAAAATAACTTAAACCATCAGCTTTTATCCAAGGATAATTTTCAGGCCAAGTATCAAGCCTACTCTGGTGTATTGTAGGGGCAAACATTTCTGTTAATGATGAACATGCTGCTTGTTGCCAACTTGCTCTACGGGCAAAGTTAACATAAGCATCTACAGCAAAGCGAACGCCTGGAAGTACAAACTTCTCATCGAGTAAATCTTGCCTATCTAAGCCTACTGCTTCACCTAAACGCAACCAAGCTTCAATGCCACCCAAGGTTTTTTCGCCAACACTACCATCGTGATCAAGAATACGCTGAACCCATAAGCGCCTTGTTTCCATATCTGGACAATTCGCCATAATTGCCGCATCTTTTATCGGAATATTAACTTGATAATAAAAGCGATTGGCAACCCAACCTTGAATTTGCTTAACACTACATTCACCTTTGTGCATAGCGATATGAAAAGGGTGATGAATGTGATAAAGCTGGCCTTTGCCTCTAAGCTTTTGTTTAAATTGTTCTCTGGTCCAAGCTTGCATAAAGAAGATCCTAATTGGTGAAGTTATATAATAATTTCCATGCCGTCAGTGGCAATCTCAACCCCATTGTCTAAAACAAATTGATGTTGAGGAGACTCCTCATTTAATATCGGGTTGGTATTATTAATGTGAATAAGGATTTTTCGGTCAATGGTAAACTTATTTAATAGTGCCACTGTGCCATATTCACCATTAACGGGCATGTGACCCATATCAGAGCCTAATTTCTTGCTAAAACCTTGAGCAATCATTTCATCATCAAGCCATAATGTACCGTCAATTAATACGCAACTTGCTTCGGATAGTATCTGTTCAACTTCTGGTGTACTTTGTACAATACCAGGTAAATAAAACAAATATTTACCTGTGCTTTTATCAATAATTTTTAAGCCAATATTATTACCATCAACCACTTTGTCGCGATAAGGTGAGTATGGTGGCGCGTTAGATTCGATAACAACAGGAACAAACTCAATACCGTCAACGCCTGTTACAGTAAAAGGTTGTTTTGAATTGGTGTCTATTTTGTTGAAATTTAAGCCACCATGCCAATGTTCTAATAAATTAAATAATGGGTAAGCGGTTGATAAATCTTCATAAACAACATCGGTACAATAGACCTCAAGTGGTAACCCCTCACGCAAGGTGAGTAACCCTGTAGTGTGATCTATTTGGCTATCAGATAAAATTGCTGCACGAATATTGGTACCGCGCGTACTTTCTTCAGGCCAAAGTTGTGGAGATTGATTAATTTGTTGACGAATATCTGGAGAGGCATTAATTAACACCCAATCTTTGCCATTGGGACTTACTGCGATTGATGACTGAGTACGGGCTGTTGCTTTAATGGTACCGTCACGTAAACCTTTACAATTTGCACAATGGCAATTCCATTGAGGAAAACCTCCGCCAGCGGCAGAGCCAAGAACTAAAATTTGCATACGAGCCTCGTAATCAAGACGGAAAAGAAAAAAATAAAAATTAACGGGCTATATTTTGCTTTAAATACCACGATAAAAAATCACCTCAGTATTATATTTTGTTCAAATAGCTGAGGTGGTTTTTTCGGCTAAAACGATTGATTAACGGTTACTGATGTAAAGCGTTACTTCAAATCCTAGGCGCATTTCTTCAAAGTTAGGTTTTGTCCACATAATATTCTCCTCGCTGATTAATTTAGGATTCTCACTATATTTAATTTTAATAAAAGAAAATATACTACTTTAGATGGAAAATAACGTGGCGTAAGTATGATAAGTTAATCTTTGTTTTTATCATCAAAAAAGCAGACTGACTACATCAGTCAGTTATTAACAATAGTAATAATGTAGTCTATTAATTATTAAGGCATATATGGGTATAGTTAAAATGAAATAGAAACACCTAAATGCAATGCGCGAGGCTGTCCGCCAAAGAAGCGATAAGAACCATAAGCATAGTCTGCTCGGCTGGCATATTTTTCATCGGTTATGTTTTCGATGCGTGCAAATACATGTATGTTATTGTTTAGCGCTATTAAACCTCTTAGTTGTAATAAATCATGACCAGCATATTTATGTTCATTAGCTGGATCTAAATAGTATTCGCCCATATGTAGCCATTCTAGCTCAAGCTTGCTGCTTTCGGTAGCTTGCCAAGCTAAACGTACATTCGCCAATTGTTCTGGCGCAGTATCCACTGCATTACCTTTAACAATGTCGCTACTAGCTTGGTTAAATTCGTATTCATGTTGTCCATAACTATAATTTACTGCAAGATTTAACTGCTCGGTTAAGTCATAATTAATGCTTAATTCAAGTCCTTGATGAGAGGTTTTACCGTCGGTAACATTTAACCCATCAACATCACGGAAAAAGAAATTATTTTTACTCATATAGTAAATAGCGACTTCATAAGTGAGCTTCTTGCTCACCCCACGTAAACCTAGCTCGGAACTGTCTAATTGTTCTGATCCAATTTCACCGACCAGTTGTTGATTTTGTAATCGATACATATCGGTTACTTGTGGTGATCTAAATCCTTGCGACCAGCTGCCAAAAAAGGCCATGTCATTATTAAGGCGATAGTTAAAACCCAACTTGGCGCTACTATTGTCAAAGCTATCGGTACTATCACTAGGGCGTTTATATAGGCACTCAACAGGTGCACCATTACCATCTGTACATGAACTACCGTCTGCTTTTGTAGTGCCATCGGCGATTAAATTATCATATCTATATTTAGTGACATCGAAGCGTACACTCCCCGTACATTTAAGTTGTTGCGTCAATTGCCAATCTGCCTGAAAATAAGGCGCAATAGTTGAAGCAGCTACTTCATAGTCATAATGAAGGCCTTGCTGACGCGCTTTGCCATAATTATAACTGTCAGCTTTTTGTTGGGTTTGTGTTAACTCTCCTTCAGTCCACTCAAGATCAACTCCCGTCACTAAAGTAATATTTTTCTCTACTTGCCAGTTGTAGCTGTTAACCATGCCAATACTGTAGTGGCTATTTTCTTCAATGGCCTTTGATGGCAGGTAATGTTGACGAAATTCCATTTGATTAATACGAAAATAAGGAGTTATGGTAAAGCTACGTTCAGCGCTTAACTCGCGTTGCCAACTGCTGGCAATGCGAACGGATGACCATTCACGATAGGCACCAGTATCACAGTTTTTTTCCATGGCATTGCGGTCTTTGTAAAGGTTGTTTTTTGAGTAACTTGAGCTATAACAATCGGTGCCATTATTACTCGAAGAAATATACCCAGCGGTATCTTGATCAAGAACAAAGCCTGAAACTAAGGTCTTAAACTGGTCAACGCCATTTGCATAATCATGGCGAAGCCCCAACTTTAATGATTTAAATCCACTGTTGTCACGGTAACCACCGTCATCAATGGCTTGAATATTACCGCTAATTCCATGTTTGTTTAATTCTCTTCCTATTGTGCCTTGGAACTGATAACGGTTGTTTGGACCTGCAAGCAAAGTCATATCACCACCATCGCTCGGCGCTTTAGTTAATACATTAACCACACCATGAACCGCATTAGAGCCATAAACGGCGCTGGCAGGACCTCTGATAATTTCTACTTCTTGCGCCTGAGCTAGGTTTAGCTCTGATAGACCATTGTTATTGGCAAAGCCAGCCGAGCGGGTGGCAATACCCTCTTCAAGAAATAAGAAAGCGCCTGCGGCTCCTGGGCCAGTTAAAACAGGAGAGCGTAAAGAAGGTAAAGATTCCATACCGTTATTGGTTTGAACATGAACGCCTGTTGCTCTGTTTAAGATATCACTTGGGTGAACAGAGCTAACTAGAGCAATATCTTTGCTTGATATACGATCAATATTACCGGCTAGAGCAAGAAGACTTGATTGTTGACGACTACCTGTTACTACAATAACCTCGGATACCTCAACATCAGCTAAAATATCGTTTTTATTTTTTTGGGATGTTTTAGTTATTTCTGTTGTTGCGGCGTAACTTGCTATAGAAACATAAGAAAGAGTGAGGATGAAAAAGGGTAATCGTTTAAATGTTAACATTAGCTTAAAGCTTCCTTTGTTTTTATTTTATTTCTATTTTAGCTGGCATAAATCATCAGTTGCTTTAATTAATGCATCAATGATCCTTGGTTCGCTTGCTACATGCCCAGCCATTTCGACAATGATTAGCTTAGCTTCGGGCCAGCGTTGTTTTAACTGCCAAGCTTGTTCAAGCGGACATAGCATGTCATAACGACCATGAATAATGATTGTTGGTATATGACGGATAATATCAATACTTTCAAGTAAAGGCGTCTGATTAATGAAACAGCGATTTAACGAATAGTAAAGCTGGATTATTGAGGATGCTTTAACTTTAAGGGCTTTAGCACTGTCTTTGGTTGTGCTTGCTAAAAATTCAGGTGGCTCTTGTAAAGCAATAAGGTTGGCTTCCCAATGTTGCAGCTTGTTGAACATTGCCGTTGATACTTTACTGTTATCACTGCTTAGTTGTTGATATATAGCTGACAGTGGTTGTGCTTGTTCATCTTTAGGTAAACCTTGAACGAGCTGCTGCCAAGCATCTGGAAAAAGCTTAGCCGCGCCATTTTCACTATATACCCAATCAATATCTTGTGAACGAGCTAAAAATATTCCTCGTAATAATAAACCTGAAACTTGCTGTGGAAAGTGTTGCGCATAATATAATGCCAGTGTGGCTCCCCATGAGCCACCAAAAATCAGCCATTTTTTAATACCAATATGTTGTCGTATTACTTCTATATCTTGAATAAGGTGAGCGGTGGTGTTGCGTTGTAATGAGCGATAAGGGCGAGAGCGGCCACAGCCACGTTGATCGAATAAAATAATATGATAATGCTTAGGATCAAAAAAACGACGATGTGACTCATTACACCCAGAGCCAGGTCCGCCATGTAAAAACACTACAGGTATGCCTAGAGGGTTTCCACATTCCTCGACATAAATTTGATGATTAATATCAGCTTCATCTGTACGTTTTGTTTTGAGGCTATTTTCTTTTAAGTCGCTTGTATTTAAGTCTTCTGTATTTAGGTTACTTATATTCAGGTTATTTACGTTTAAATAATAATGCTTAAATGGTTCAATGGCAGGGTAAAGTGATAGCATGAGTATATATTATCCTTTGCTCTTGAACTTAGGTCTAAAATTTAACAAGGCAGCTGTGGATACAATAGCGGTAACGGCTATTACTACACTGAAAGCGGTGATATTGAATTGTCCAAACAATGCAAATCGTAATAATTCAACACAATAAGTAAAAGGGTTGTATTGGCAAATAGTGTATAACCACATACTTGCTTCTTTCATTTTCCATAATGGATATAGGGCACTTGATAAAAAAAACATGGGGAAAATAACAAAGTTCATTACCCCTGCAAAGTTTTCTAATTGTTTGATCAGGCTTGATAATAATAAGCCTAATGATCCTAGAAAAAAGGCGATAATGAAAATAGCTGGCGCTGCGGTTAGATAACTTAACCACATAATTTCAACATCAACAAATTGCGTAAATAATAAAAAAATATACACTTGCATGAGTGATAAAAAAGCAATGGCGATAAGTTTACAACACAAAAGAAATGGCATGGGCAACGGGCTCATTAGCAATACTTTCATGCTGCCCATTTCTCTATCATATACCATGGAAAGTGAGCTTTGCATGCCATTAAACAGCACTATCATGCAGCATAAACCAGGAACGATATATTCTTGATAGGTAATGTAAGTGCCGTAGGGTTCCATAATTGAAATGCCCAAAGCAGCCCTAAAACCTGCGGCAAAAACAATGAGCCACAATAAAGGTCTAACTAAGGCGCTAAGTAAACGGGAGCGCTGTTTAAAAAAACGAAAAAGCTCACGTTTAATAATGCCCATACAACAATAACAGTATTGACTTATACTCACACAGCCTCCGTGTTTTTGGTTAGAGTAAAGTAAAGTTGATAAACATCATTGCTAGCATATTGTTCACATAAATCGTTACAAAGCGCTTGTGCTTGTACTTTACCCTGATGAAGCACAATTAATTGATCATCAGGTTCAACTTCGTCCATTAAATGAGTAGCCCATAACACACAAATATTTAGCTGTTGGCATAAGTTTCGAACATAAGAAATGATTAAAAGTCGACTATCCATATCTAGACCAACACTTGCTTCATCAAGTAATAATACTTTAGGTTGATGAATTAATGCTCTGGCTATTTCTACTCTACGTCGATGACCGCCATTTAAGGTTCTTACGGGATCATTTAAACGCTCTGTTAAGCTCAGTTGAGATAAAATCGTTTCAATATTTAACAGTGCTTTTTTAGGCGATATACCATGCAGTGAAGCAAAGTAGAGTAGGTTTTGTTTTACTGATAAATCGAGATCTAGCGTAGATTGTTGAAATACCACACCCATTTGCGACATGATTTTTGCTTTATCTAAAAACAAATCAAAACCGTTAATGTTAATAGTGCTTTGTTTAGTTTGATAAAGTCCTGTAAGTAATGCAAACAAGGTACTTTTGCCAGCACCATTTGGTCCTAATAAAACATTAAAGCCTGTCGCTAAAGATAAATTTACATTATCAAGTGCTTGTTTGTTTTTGTAAGCGAACGATAAATTTTTGATTTCTATACTCATAGCGTTATTTCTTTGCATGTTTAATAGCTACGCCCCAAGGGTAACGACCAACTTTAATTGATTTTATTACTTTCATTTTAGGTATATCAATAATAGACACATCACCACTTATACCATTGGTTGTTAGTAACTGGTTTTGATTTTTAGTTAGTGCTAGCTGCCAAACTCGGCGACCTACTAATAAGTATTTTTCTATTTCCATTGTTTGTCTGTTAATAACAGCAACGTGGTTTGCTGGTCCTAAAGCAACAAAGGCATAATGACCATCATGGGTTAATTCTATGCCAACAGGTTGTACTCTATCTCGATGAATGCCATGAATTTTAAAATTAAATTCTTTTAATATTTTTTTACTCTCTACATCAATCACTACCACGGCTCCACCAATTTCTGAGCTAACCCATAACAGCTTACTGTCTTGAGTAAATTGTGCTGATCTTGGTCTAGCGCCGACTAAGGTATTGGCAATTATTTTATTGGTTTTTGTATCTATCCAATGCACCATGTTAGTTGTTTCTGATGTTACCACAACAATTTCACCATTAGGGCTTACTGCTAACCCTTCTGGCTCAACACCCACGTCAATTTGGGTAATAACCATGCTAGATTTAATATCGATAACGGTTAGTAAGGCATCATCTTCATTAGAGGTATAAATTATTTTACCGTTAGGGTGTAGTGCTATGGTTTCAGGGTCTTCACCTGAAGGTAATTCGCCAATAATTTCATCTGTATTTAAATCAAGTATTTGAATGCGATCAGAGTCACTCGCGCAAATATAAGCGAGTGATTGTTGGTCATTGAAAATGATACCTCGTGGCCTTTGTCCGACTGAAATTTCTTTAATGACCTGTTGTTTATTTAAGTCAATAACTGAAATGTTATCGTCTTTTTCATTAGTGATATAGGCATATTCTGTATAGGTTGCAGCAATAAGTGTGGGTGAATTTACTAATAAACTCACTATTATCCCCAGAAGTATTTTACTTTTTATCATTTGCATAGTTTTACCTGTGACCTTTTTTAGTGATCTTATTCTCAAAGATTTATAAATAGTTTTAATTAATGCATCTTGCATTGAGACTCTTTTTTGTCAAAACCTAATGTGTCTAAATCTGTTTTCGGATGTAAAAAACCAACTTGTGGAGATTGAGAAACTAACCCTTGCGGATGCACTAAAGCAATGGGCATTCTTAGTTGTCCATTCCATGAACGAAAACTTAACTTGCGCCCTTTATAAGCAGCCAATTCAAAACCAGCTGATTTAAGATGGTTTGCTAGCACTTTAGCAGAATTTGAATGGGTTTTATGTACGGCTTGCGCAATTGAACGAATGGCAAGATAGCCGTTAAAATCAAGTTCATTCATATAACGAGCGGTTAATTTATTAAAACGTGTTTGCAGCTGTGCTGCTCCCCATTGCTCTATAACGCGATGCCAAGATAGGGCTTCTAAACCTGCCGAGCCAATGACTGGTCGAGGTAAGTAGGTGTTAAACGGAATATATTGAGAGAAGTCTTTATAGTTATCTGCAACATAAACAACATCATATTCTTTAGATGTTTGAGTAAACAGTGGCACTTCTTGCTGAGCACTTCGTCTAAGGTCAGTATCAAAACGCCAGTATTTCTCTTCTATTATTTTCAAACCATAGCGCTTAGCTGAACGTTTAAATGAAGTGGCTATGGCAATATCAACAGGTTTCTTTCCAGAAATTAATAGTACTTTAGTTAAACGGCGGTAAAGTAACCATTGGGCAAGAGCATCTGCTTTCATCGCATAGCTTGGAGCGGTATGTAAAAAGGTACCTAAGCATTGGTTATCACGTAAAACATCTGAAAACTCACTAATATTGAAGAGTAAAATATTTTTATCTTGTGCCCATAGGTTAACTTTCTCTAATGTTATTAAGGGAGCATTGAGGACAAAAATACTTTTACCTTGATTGAATTCTTGTTTTAAATGAGTAAGTAAAGCAGACGTTGTTGCAAATTCAAATTGAGTCAATGAAAAGTGCTGTTGCAAAAATTTGCCCGTTGTATTTGAATCATTTATGGCTAATTTAGCCCCTTGATAACCACTGTCATTAGGTGTTTTTATCACATTAGATAAGGCTGGACTTTGTTTTTGCTGTAATTTTAGGTAGCTTACTTGAACTTTAATAGCTAATGCTAAGGCATTGCTAGAAAATAAAAAAATAAAACTAAGCAGTGTTATTAATATTTTTTGTTCGTAATTTGCAAGTTTGAAAATGGAAATATATATCTCCTTTGAAGAGAGTGCTTTTTTGTTTTCATCATCATATAGTAGTAACGCTTTTATTTATAGTTTATCATTTAATGGAGGTATTTATATATCTTGTTGTTTTTAAAGTGATAAATATATTTTTTATAGTATAAGCTCATCCTAAAGGATGGTGTGAGCATACCTAAAGTATAATTCGTTAATGTTAAGTAGAGCGTTAAAGTAGCTACATTGTAAAGAGTAAATTAAGAGGTTTTAGAGTAATGAGTAAGTTAAGTTTTAAACATAAGTGCCTAATTGCATGTATATCTTTTTTTTCATATAGCCTTGCTGCCCATGGACCAGTAACGCCACAATCAATAGATACCTCTGAGTTACCTCAATTAGGTGAAGAGTGGTTAGAAAGGAATCCGTATCGTAGTGAAACCGGTGATGTTCGCAAAAAAACATTAGCAATTGGTGCTTCTGGGTATAATCAGAATTGTGCTCGTTGTCACGGTTTAGGTGGTGTTTCTGGTGGTATAGCACCAGATTTGCGTATGCTAGCAACAGATTATGATGGTGATGAGTGGTATGGTTACCGTGTACAAAATGGTGCAGTGCGTAATGGTGCTGTGTATATGCCAAAAATGAGCGAACATTTATCACAAGAGGCTCTTTGGGCTATTCGAACTTGGTTAGAATCTGTTGAAAAAAATTAATATCCCTTTATTTTCTATATTAATAGGCTGTTGCCTGATTTTTTCTGCAACAGCTTTTTCTCGATCCTATGATGATATTATTGAAAGTAATGAAATTATTGTTGCTGTTTATAATGATTTTCAGCCTTTTTCGTATAAAGAAAGTGACAAAGCAAAAGGCATTGATATCGAATTAGCAAAGGCCATTGCAAAGCAGCTTGGTGTAAAACTTCGCCTACGCTGGGTAACGGCTGATGAAAATGTTGAAGATGATCTACGTAATAATTTATGGAAAGGTCATTATATTAAAAGAACGGTAGCAGATTTAATGCTACGTGTACCTTATAATCGCGAATATTCCTTGTCACGTGATGATATTGGTGAGTTAGTACATCAGCATGTTCATATGTTTTCTCCTTATCACACCGAGTCTTGGAAAATTATTTATAATAATAAAAAAATTGAGTCAGTTGAAACCATCGCTGTTTTTCAATATTACGATATTGGTGTTGAAGTAGATTCAATACCTCAGTTTTACCTTTCGTCTGCTTTTCGTGGTCGTATGAGCAAGCATACTAAGCAATTTATGTCTATTAGCAAAGCTATTGAGGCGATGACAGTAAGTAAGGTTGATGCTGTTATGGGTTTAAGTAGCCAAGTTAGCTATTTTCAAAGTACTATTCCTACAAATAATTACATATTAGCTGAAAATGCTTTTCCTATGATGGGGCAGCAACAATGGGATATAGGTATGGCGATTAAAGCAGACTATCGTCAATTAGGTTATGTAATTGCCGATATTGTTGAGGCCATGGTTGTCCAAGGTGATATGGAGAGGATTTTTGCTAAATATCATGTGCTTTATAAAAAACCTGATTTTTATCAGGAGATATAACTAAGTAGTCATCCTAAATGATGAGGTGATTTCATACTGCTGTTTAATGGTTAAGGTTAAATCAATATTTTATGATAAATTTAACCTTTTTTATTTTTAAGGCTTCTGTTTGTTAATTGGCAGTGCTTTAAACTAAGTAAAGTGGGTGCATTAAAACAACAAATGTCAAAATAACAAATGTCAAAAAACAAATTCAGATTAAATTTGATGAGGGAAAAACAATGATCAAAATGACTAAAACTAAAGTATTGTCATTATCTATGATGGTTTCGCTAGCGATATCAGGCATGGCAAATGCGAATGTAACGAATAAAGATATCTTAAATGACCAAATGACAACCGAAGATGTTGTTTCTTATGGTTTGGGTCTTAAGGGGCAGCGTTACAGTCCATTGAAGAAAATCAACACTGACACAGTAAAAGACATGCGAACAGCGTGGGTTTTTTCATTAGGTGGTGAAAAGCAACGAGGACAAGAGTCTCAACCACTCGTTAAAGATGGTGTGATGTATATTTCTGGTTCTTACTCACGCGTATTTGCAATAGATGCTAGAACCGGTGATGAGCTTTGGCAATATGATGCAAGACTACCTGATGGTATTATGCCATGTTGTGATGTGATCAACCGTGGTGTTGCGCTATATGGTGACTTAGTCATTTTTGGTACACTTGACGCTAAACTTGTGGCTTTACATAAAGATACGGGTAAAGTTGTTTGGAAAAAGAAAGTAGAAGATTATAAAGCTGGGTATTCAATCACAGCAGCACCAATGGTAGTAAAAGGTAAAGTTATTACTGGCGTTGCTGGTGGTGAATTTGGTGTTGTTGGTAAAGTCAGAGCTTATGATGCTAAAAATGGAGATATAATCTGGGAGCGTCCTACTGTTGAAGGCCATATGGGCTATATCTGGAAAAATGGTAAGAAAACAGAAAATGGTATTTCTGGCGGTAAAGCTGGACAAACATGGCCTGGTGATTCATGGAAACATGGTGGTGCCGCTCCATGGAATGGCGGTACTTACGATGCTGATGTAGATTTACTGTTTTTTGGTACCAGTAACCCTGCACCTTGGAACTCACATTTACGTTTAGGTGATAATTATTTCTCTGCATCTCGTGTAGCGATTGATCCTGACACAGGTAAAATTGCTTGGCACTTTCAAACCACGCCAAATGATGGTTGGGATTATGATGGTATCAGTGAACTAATCTCTTTTGATTACAAGCAAAATGGTAAAACGGTTAAAGCTGCAGCAACTGCAGATAAAAATGGTTTCTTCTATGTACTTAACCGTAAAAATGGTGATTTTATCAGAGGTTTTCCTTTTGTTGACAAAATCACATGGGCTTCTGGTTTAGATAAAAAAACAGGCAGTCCAATTTATATTGATGAAAATAGACCAGGCGATCCTGCTGATTCAAAAGATGGCAAAAAAGGTACAGCTGTTTTAGCTGCTCCATCTTTCCTTGGTGGTAAAAACTGGATGCCGATGGCTTATAATAAAGACACTGAGTTATTCTATGTACCAGCAAATGAAATGGAGATGGATATTTGGAATGAACCAGGCTCTTATAAAAAAGGTGCGGCATATATGGCTGCAGGTTTTACTTTGAAACCTATACACGACGATTATGTTGGTGTTTTAAAAGCGATGGATCCTAAAACAGGTAAAGAAATTTGGCGTTATAAAAACTCAGCACCTCTATGGGGTGGTGTATTAACTACGGCTGGTAATTTAGTTTTCTTTGGTACCCCAGAGGGATATCTATTAGGATTAAATGCAAAATCTGGAGAGGTAGAGTTTAAGTTTAATACTGGCTCTGGTGTTATTGGTTCTCCTGTTACTTGGGAAATGGATGGCGAGCAATATGTTTCAGTATTATCTGGTTGGGGTGGTGCAGTTCCTTTGTGGGGCGGTATTGTAGGTAAGAATATTAAACACTTAAACCAAGGTGGTAGTGTATTTACATTTAAATTACCTAAATAATAAAGTGTATATAAACTAAAACTGCTTTTAGTACAATGCTGTTCAGTTAATCTGAACAGCATTTTATTTTAGTTAGTTCATATCTTTAGAACAATTAAATTTTCACCCAATAAAATAATTACTAGGAGGCTCTATGCTAGGTAGTATGATGAACTCTCAATTGACCATAACGTCAATTATGAAACATGGTAAACGAATAAATCCGAATAAAGAAGTGGTATCTATAACAAGTGACCATGAAGAACACCGCTGTACACTTAATGATATTTTTGAGCGTTCTGGAAAAGTTGCTAATTTATTGAAAACGCATAACATTGAGAAAGGTGATCGTATTGCAACCCTTGCTTGGAATGACTTTCGTCATATGGAATTGTATTATGGTATAAGTTGCTCAGGCGCAGTTTGTCATACAATTAACCCGAAGCTACACCCCGATCAAGTCAGCTTTATTGCTAATGACGCGACTGATAAATTAATTTTTCTTGACGTTATGTTTATTGATTTAATTAAAACAATTGAAGCTGAATTAACCAGCGTTAAGCAATTTATTGTTTTAACGTCTGATGCATCAGTAGTAGATGGTTTAGGAGATAATTGGTCTATATATGAAGATGATATTAGTGCTTATTCCAATGAGTACGACTGGCCTGAGCTTGATGAAAATGATCCTAGTCAGCTATGCTATACATCAGGAACAACAGGAAACCCTAAAGGCGTACAATATACCCATCGCTCTTTAGTGTTACATACCATGGCTGCAATTGCGCCAGATGCATTTTCAATAAGTAAAAACGATTGTATTTTACCTATTGTTCCCATGTTTCATGTTAATTCTTGGGGAATTCCATACATGGCGGCTATGGTTGGTTGTAAACTTGTTTTTGCAGGTCAGAAGGTTGCTGAACCTGAAACCTTAAGTCGTCTTATGCAAAATGAAGGTGTTACATTATCGGTTGGCGTACCAACGGTATGGAACTTATTAGCTCAATACATTCAAAAAAATAACATTTCATTAACTACCCTTAAAAGGTTGGTTGTTGGTGGTACTGCTATGCCTGCACATTTATATCGTTATTTTCAAGATGAACAAGATATGACTATCCTTCATATTTGGGGCATGACAGAAATGAGTCCTCTGGGTACGCTTAATCATATACATGCAAAAGAAGTACAAGACTTGGATGATGAAGCGTTTTTTGAGCAAAAATTAAAACAAGGCATACCTATTTATGGTGTTGAGCTTAAATTGATCAATGATGATGGTCAAGAAGTGGCATGGGACGGTAAAGAGTCAGGGAATCTTTTAGTGAGAGGTCCTTGGGTCGTTGATCAATACTTCAACCGACCTGATGTAAAAAATGTAGATGGTTGGTTTGATACGGGTGATATTTCAACTATTGATCAATATGGCTATATGAAAATAACGGATAGAAGTAAAGATGTGATTAAATCAGGGGGCGAGTGGATTTCTTCAGTAGATATTGAAAATGCTATGATGTCACATCCTGACATATTTCATGCTGCTGTCATAGGTATAGAACACCCTAAATGGGATGAACGTCCTTTATTAATTATAGAAAATCACAGTGGTGACTCATTGTCATATGAGGAAGTGGTCACTTTTTTAACAGGGAAAATAGCCAAGTGGTGGATGCCTAATGCTGTTGAATATGTTGAAGAAATTCCTATGACGGCAACAGGGAAAATGCATAAATTAAAATTGAGAGAAAAATTTGAACAATATTCTTTTTAATCTCTTGAGTTTAAATAATAGGCACGTTAAATCATACTGAAAAACAGGTTGCCTCTTCCTTACTTGTTAGTTTTTGACTGGTATTTAGAGGGGGTACAACCCTGCCACCGTATAAATGCTCGTGTGAATGACGCTACTTCACTAAAACCACAACGCTCTGTAATATATTCAAGGTTTTTATCGGTATGATCTAAATAAAAAATAGCTTTGTTATGTCGAAATTCATCTTTAATAGCCATGTAATTAGAATTTTCTGATTCCAGTTTTCGTTGCATGGTTCTTACCGACATGCCAAGTTGTGAAGCCAGTTCATTCTGGGTTGGAAACTGACTTTGTGGAGATAAGGCAATAATTCCCTTAATTTGCTTGATGAGCCCTAATGAATTAAAGGCATAGTTAGTAATTGATAAAGGCACTTTTAAATGTAATTTAACTTCCTTGTATTTACATAAAATGGGCTTTGTTAACCAGGCTTTATCAAAAACCAGTTCGTTATAGTCTTGATTGAACTTTACAGGGCAAGAATATAAAAACTGATAATCACAAACATTAATTGGTGCATTGTCTACAAAAGAAGCATAAAGCAAAGGAACATCTTTTTTTAGTAACATACTTAATGTTTTATTTGCAATGCAAGTTAGCATCGTAAGGGCAAATAAAGAAAGGGTTGGCTCTTTAGTTTTAAGAGCAAACTGCCAACGTACAATATTGTTCTCAATAATTAAATTTGTATTTATTGGGCTTTGACATACCCGATTAACATGAAAGATGGCTGTTAACGCCGATGACAAGGTCTTTTCTGAAGATGCCGATTTTATCATTAAGGAAATAACACCTTTAGGAAGTCTTTTTCCTTGAGTTCCTAATAATTCATCATGGGTATAGTCAAGAAGTACCGAATAAGACTTTACAATATAATGTAAAGCAATTACACCTTGAGGTTCATCAATACACTCTACAGATAAGCCTATAGCATTAGAAAAATCTTCTTTTGACATACCAACTGAATTAGCAGCTAAACAAAAATCTTGAACGAATTTATTGGTAGCAAATAATTCATTGTTGGGTATTTCTTCATTGCGTACTGTCATATTAAATCGATAACTTTATTGAATTATATAAATAATATTAATCAATTAAATCACATAACACCAAGATTTTAAAATAATAAATATATTTTGTTTTTATACGTCAATTGATTTAAAAATTGGCGCTAATCATCCTACAGACCCGCAGTGAAATCTTGCTATTTTAGTTACCGATACTTCTATAAGGAATGTATTGATATAAAATTTTAACTGATTAATAGATGGAAATTATTATGTTGGATACAAATGACATAGGCAAGGTGTTTGACCCTATTACTGCATCAGTAGAAAAGGGACAGCTTAATCGTTTTGCAAAAGCAATTGGTGAAAATAGTTTAATTTATATAGATGATGCTACTGCTAAAAACTCAGGGTATGACGATTTACCTATACCGCCAACCTTTTTATTTTGTTTGAAAATGGATGTACCAGAGCCCTTTGGGAATTATGAAAAATTAGGTATTTCTTTGAAAAAATTGTTACATGCAAATCAAAGTTTTGAGTATTTTAATGCTGCTGTTGTTGGCGATGTACTTACTTTTAACTCTGTTGTTGAAGATATTTATGCAAAGAAAGGTGGAGCACTGGAGTTTTTAATTGAAAATACCAAAGTTGTTAATCAAAGAGATGAGCATATTGCCGACTTAGTAACAACATTAGTCATTAGAAACTAAATTACTTTAATTTTTTAAGTGAATTGTTCTTATTTAATAAGTAAACAATAAATTCGAATAGTCGAATAGATAGGAAAGCAAAATGGTTACTTTTGATGATATTAATGTTGGTGATTATTTACCTGTTTTAAGCACAGAGAAAATATCTCGAACTACGTTGGCATTATATGCAGGTGCCTCGGGGGATTATAACCCTATTCATATAGACATTGATTTTGCAAAAAGTGCTGGTATGGACGATGTTTTTGCTCATGGCATGTTATCGATGGCGTATTTAGGTCGGTTACTCACTAATTGGGTTGATCAACGAAGCATTAAAAAAGTAGATGTGCGATTTACCGCTATAACGCCGCTTTTTTCACAAATTATATGCACAGGTGTTGTACAAAAAAAGCAGATTGTAGACGAGCAAAAAATAATTGAAGTTTTAGTGGAAGCTAAAGACTCCAACTCTGGAGAGGTTAAAATTTCAGGCACAGCGACCATCAATTTAACTGAAAATAGAAGTAGCTTGGCTTAATTGTATTACTTAGATACCACGCTTAGTTACAACGATCATAAATAAGGCTAAAAAGAGATATATTATGAATAAACCGCTAGCAGGAAAAACAGCACTAATTACCGGTTCAGGTAGAGGTATAGGGAAAGCATTAGCACTGAAACTTTCAAAAGAAGGCGCTAATATCGTTCTAAACGATCTTGATGAAGCTCCAGCAAAAGAAACCGTTGCTGAAATTGAAGCACAGGGCGGCAAAGCGATTGCTGTCATTGGTAGTGTTACTCAGGACGGTTTTGCAAATAAATTTATTCATGAAGCCATCACAGCTTTTGGCACGCCAGATATTCTAATCAATAATGCTGGTTACACATGGGATTCTATGATTCATAAAGCATCGGATAAACAGTTTGACGCTATGTATGAAATTCACCTTAAAGCGCCATTTCGGCTAAATAGAGCATTCTCTCAAGCGGTAATTCCTGTTGCAAAATCAGAAGCTGAAAATGGCAAAGAAGTATTCAGAAAAATCATTAATATTTCATCTATTGCTGGTGAATACGGGAATATTGGTCAAGTTAACTATTCTTCTATGAAAGCAGCACTGTCGGGAATGACAAAAACACTATCTAAAGAACTTGGCCGTCACAAAATCAATGTAAATGGCGTAGCGTTTGGTGTTATTGAAACGCGGTTAACAGAAGCAACCAATGAGAAGAAAACTATTGTTGTTGATGGTAATGAAGTTGCTGTTGGCATCCCAGAAAAAGTAAGTGAAGGCTTTGCCCGTATGATCCCGCTTGGTCGTAGTGGAACAGCAGCAGAAGCAGCGGATGGTGTTTATTTGTTTTGTACACCAGAATCTAATTACATCAGTGGCCAAATGACGGTTGTTGGTGGTGGTTTAAGAATGTAGGAGAAAAGACATGTTACCTTTTTATTGTAGTTGGATTGATGAAGATTTACGTATTTTTTCTGAATCAATTAATAAGTTTATAGACAAAGAAATTGAACCCTTTTATGAAAAATGGGAAGAAGATAAATGGATGCCAAGAGAAGTATGGAACAAGTTAGGTGAAGCCGGTCTACTTTGTGTAGATATACCAGAAGAGTATGGCGGTTTTGGTGTCGATTTTAAATTTGCCGCCTTAATCTATGACAATTTCTATCGTCGAGGTGTTGGTGCTATTGCAGGTGGTGGTATAGGTGTTCATGCCGGCATTGTTGCTCACTATATATTGAATATGGGCACAGAAGCGCAAAAGAAAGCTTATTTACCTAAAATGGCAAGTGGTGAATGTGTTGGTGCCATTGGCATGACAGAGCCAGGCGCTGGTAGTGATTTAAAAGAGCTTAAAACCTCGGCCAAAAAAGTTGATGGTGGTTACATCATCAACGGTAGTAAAACCTTTATTTCTAACGGTCAACATTGCGATATTGTGGTGATGGCATGTAAAACAGACCCTAAAGCGGGTGCTAAAGGGGTTTCACTATTCATAGTCGAAACAAAAACTGACGGCTTTGTTAAAGGCAAAAAATTAAGCAAATTAGGCATTCATCAACAAGACACGTCTGAATTGTTTTTTAACGATATGTTTGTTCCAGACGATGCCTTATTAGGTGAGAAAAATTTAGGTTTTATCACCATGATGAAAGAGCTTCCTCGTGAAAGATTAGGGTTGGCCGTTGGCGCACAAGCTGCTTCTGAGGGCATGCTTGATATTACTTTAGACTATGTTAAAGAACGCAATGCTTTTGGCAAACGAGTGGCAGACTTCCAAAATACTCGCTTTAAACTAGCCGAGTTAGCAACACAAGTTCGTGTTCAAAAAGCGTTTATGGATCAATGTATAACCTTATTAGCTGAAGGTAAGCTGGATGCTGTTACCGCGTCTATGGCTAAACTACACTCCACTGAGCTGCAGGGTAAAGTTGCTGATGAGTGTTTACAATTCTTCGGTGGTTACGGTTACATGACTGAGTACCGTATTGCGCGTGAGTTTGTTGATGCCAGAGTGCAGCGTATTTATGGTGGTACATCTGAAATAATGAAAGAAATAATTAGTCGTGAATTAATTAAAGATTAATCGTCTAAATTTCATTGGTAATAATGGCCATGTTTTTCTGAATTAAAAATAAAACATGGTCTTTTTAGATACACATTTTAAGGCACCCTTCAATACATTTTTCAATATAAAAGGTTACTCATGTCAGCATTATCAAACTTAAAAATACTAGATTTTTCAACCTTACTTCCTGGCCCTTTTGGCACATTAATTCTAGCTGACTTAGGTGCACAAATTTTACGTGTAGAGGCACCTGATAGACTTGATTTAACAAGAGAATTAGGTGAAAAAGATGGTAATGCATCTTACGTTCATCGTTACTTGAACCGTTCTAAAAAATCTATAGCACTTGATTTGAAAAATTCAGAGGCTATAACGGTTGTTAAAAAACTTATCGCAGAGTATGACGTTGTTATTGAACAATTTCGTCCCGGTGTTATGGCAAAGCTAGGTTTAAGCTATGACGCTTTAAAAGAAATCAACCCAAAACTGGTTTATTGCTCGTTAACTGGGTATGGCCAGACAGGCGCATACAAAGATAGAGCAGGGCATGACAATAATTATCTTGCTCTTTCAGGTATACAAGATTATAGCCGAAGAAAAAACCAAGCTCCTGTACCTGCAGGTATTCAAATTGCTGATGTCGCTGGTGGCTCTATGCACTTAGTTGCAGGTCTTCTTGCAGCAGTTATTCAGCGTCTAGAAACGGGTGTCGGACAATATATCGATATTAGTATCACCGATGCAGCATTCACCTTAAATGCTATGTCTGCTGCAAGTTATCTAGGCTCTAATAAAGAAACAGGCGCCGAGGAAGAGTTATTAAATGGTCAGCAGTTTTATGATTACTATGAAACTTCAGACTCGCGTTATTTTTCTATTGGCGGTTTAGAGCCAAAATTTAGATTAGGGCTGTGTGAAGCACTTGAAATACCGCATTTAACTGGCATGGCAATGTCTCAAGAAATAGCGGAACAACAAGCTTTTAAAGAAGAACTGAAAAATATTATCAAAAGGAAAAGCTTTGGTTATTGGCAAGTTTTCTTCCAAAAACTAGATTTATGTGTAGAGCCAGTGTTAACGCTTGCTGAAGCATGTAGCCATCAACAAATACAAGATAGAAATATGGTTGTAAACGTTGGTGGAATCCCTCAAGTCGCTAGTGCCATTAATATGTCTGAAAGTAAAGCAAGCTACTTATTTAAAGGTTGCGATATTGGTGCAAATAATGACATTTTAATGAATGAATTTTCATTTAGCCAAGAAGAATTTAACCAACTTAATATAAAAGGTGTTTTTGGCACCAAAAAACAGGAAAAATTATGAGTAATGTAATTGTCGCAGGCGTAGGTATGACCAAATTTTGTAAGCCCGGTCAACAAGAGCCTTATCGAGTAATGGCAGCTAAAGCTATTAATGAAGCCTTAGTTGATGCTGGCATTCAAGCCAAGCAAATACAGCAAGCATATGGCGCTTATATTTATGGTGACAGTACCTGTGCTCAACATGCCTTTTATGATGTTATTCAAAGCGGTATTCCCATTGTTAATGTCAATAATAATTGCTCTAGTGGTTCAACCGCTCTGTTTTTAGCGCGACAAGCCGTATTGTCAGGTGAAGTTGATTGTGCACTAGCCTTTGGTTTTGAAGAAATGCAACGTGGTGCATTAGCTTCACATTGGAGCGATAGAGAAAGCCCATTTGATCGTACTGAGCCTGTATTAGATCGCTTTAATGCCCCTCAAGGACCACTAGCACTAAAAGCGTTTGGCGCTGCAGGTCGCCATTATATGGATAAATATAATGTTGAAGCAGATATTTTCGCTAAAGTGTCAGCAAAATCACGTAGCCATGCAGTTAAAAACCCTTATTCAATGTTCACTACACCCTTAACATTTGAAGAAGTGTTGCAAGATAAAGTTATTTACGATGGTTACATGACTAGAACTATGGCCTGTCCTCCAACGTGTGGCGCAGCAGCAACGATTGTTTGTAGTGAAGCCTTTGCCAAAAAACACGGCATTACCAATGGCATTAAAATATTAGCGCAAGCGATGGCAACCGATACTGAAAAATCTTGGCAAGACCCTATTTATGCCGCAGGTAAAGCCATGACCGAAATTGCTGCTCAGCAAGTCTATAACAGCTCAGGTATCAACCCTGAAGATATCGATGTTATTGAACTTCATGATTGTTTTACTACCAATGAAGTTATCAGTTATGAAGGCTTAGGTTTATGTCCAGAAGGCGGCGCAGCTGAATTTATCGCCAATGGTGATAATACTTATGGCGGCAAATTTGTTATTGGCCCATCGGGCGGTTTAATGTCTAAAGGTCATCCTATTGGTGCCACAGGTTTAGCACAATGTACTGAATTAACATGGCATTTAAGAGGCCAAGCAGGTGATCGTCAGGTAGCAGGCGCAAAACTTGCTCTGCAACATAACGTCGGTTTAGGTGGCGCAGTTGTAGTTACCTTATATGGTAAGTAATGCAAACAGTAAATTACTGCTAGTAAAACACTGTAAGTAAAAATTTCACCATTACGTTTTTGTTATAATAAATAAATGCGAGCATTTATGGGAGATTTTATTTATTAGTAACTTTATAGTGCCGCATTTATTTAATTAGGAGTTTGTATGTCTTTAGATTTTGATAGTGCCCGTTTAACTAACCCTTTTTTAACACCTGAACATGAAGAGTGGCGTATGCAATTAAGGCGCTTTATTGATAAAGAAATAATGCCCTATGCAGAAGCGTGGGATGAAGCAGGAAAAATACCTGATTCACTTTGGCCCAAAGCAGCAGAGGTAGGCATTTTTGCTGTTGGCTATCCAGAAGCTTATGGTGGTTTATCAGAAGGATTAGATATTTGGTATGGACATATTGTGCAAGAAGAATTAGCACGAGTGGGTGCAGGTGGTGTTACCGCAGCACTCTCTGTTCATGGTATCTCTTTACCGAGCGTATTAAAGTTTGCGAATGAAGACATAAGACAAGAAGTTGGCCCAGCAGTGTTAAAAGGTGAGAAACGAATTTCACTTGCTGTTACAGAGCCAGGCGCTGGTTCAGATGTAGCGCAATTAACAACGACAGCAACCAGTGATGGCGATTATTATATTGTTAATGGCTCTAAAACCTATATTACAGGTGGCATGTATTCTAGTTGGTTTTCTACCGCAGTACGAACGGGTGATAAAGGCGCTCGTGGTGTATCAGTTTTACTTATTCCTGCAGATTTACCCGGTGTTAGCAGAACCCAGCTAGATAAAAAACAAGGTTGGTGGGCATCAGACACCGCGACTATTTATTTTGATAATGTACGCGTACCCAAATCAAACCTTTTAGGTGAAGAAAACAAAGGTTTTAAAGTTATCATGAATAACTTTAATTTAGAGCGTTTAGGCTTGATCGTAAACATGGAAGCCTATTCACGTGTATGTTTATCTGAGGCTGTTGAATGGGCTCAACAGCGAAGAACCTTTGGTAAAGCATTAAGTGAGCACCAAGTTATTCGTCATAAAATAGCAGACATGAAACAGCGTATAAATGCCACCCAAGCCTACCTACAAACCTGTACCTATCAATTAGAGCAAGGTAAGCCTAATGTTGGTGACATTGCCATGTTAAAGGTTCAAGCTAGCCAAACGATGGAATTTTGCGCGCGAGAAGCTATGCAGATTTTAGGTGGTATTGGCTATATTCGTGGCTCTAAAATTGAGCGTCTATACCGTGAAGTTAGGGTTAATGCTATTGGCGGTGGCTCTGAAGAAATCATGCGTGATTTAGCCTGTAAACAGTACGAGGTTTAAAATAAGTAATGAATACTAATATCAATACTGAAACTAATAAAAGCACTAAAACTAACAATAAAATGAAATTGTGGCATTGCCATAATGCGCGTTCATTAAGACCGCTTTGGGCATTAGAAGAAATGGGTTTTGATTATGATGTTGAAGTATTACCTTTTCCGCCCCGAGTGCTTAAAAAAGATTATTTAGCGGTTAATTCATTAGGCACTATTCCTTATTTTGTTGATGGTGATTGCCATTTAACTGAATCATCGGCTATTGGCTTGTATTTAGTTGAGCGTTATCAGCGTTATGATTTTGGACTTGAACCCTCACACCCTGAATATGCTGATTACTTAAACTGGCAATTTCATAGTGATGCTACCTTAACTTTTCCACAAGCGGTTGCTTTAAGATATGGCGTATTTGAAAAACCAGAACGCCGTTCAAAGCAAGTAGCCGAAGATTACCAAAAGTGGTTCATTGCCCGTTTAAATCGTTTAAATGAACACATGAAAGACAGAGAGTTTTTATGTGGTAATAAATTCACCGTTGCAGATATTACTATTACTTATGCTTTATATTTAGGTGAATTAATCGGCTTTGATAAAGATTATCAACCACATATAAATGACTACCTAAAACGTATGAAAGCACGACCTGCTTTTCAAAAGGTGGTTGTTATTGGTGAACAAGACAGTAATTTCAAAAAAGTTAAGGGTTTTAACCGATGATTTTTACACAAGAGCATGATGCGATAAGAAAAACTGTCTCTCAATTTATTGATAAAGAAATTAACCCTTATTGTGACCAATGGGAAAAAGACGGCATATTCCCCGCGCATGATTTATTTAAAAAAATGGGTGACTTGGGATTACTCGGCATTAACAAGCCTGCTGAATATGGTGGCATGGGGCTAGATTATAGCTATCAAATTGTCTTTACCGAAGAGCTAGGTCGTATTCGCTCTGGTGGTGTATCTATGGCCATTGGCGTGCAAACGGATATGGCAACCCCCGCATTGGCTAAACACGGTAGTGATTTGTTGCGAGACAAATATCTTGCTAAAGCCATTTCAGGTGAAGCGGTTTTCTCTATTGCCGTTAGTGAACCCCATGCAGGATCAGATGTTGCGGCAATAAAAACTACCGCAGTAAAAGACGGTGATGACTACATTATAAACGGTTCTAAAATGTGGATCACCAGCTCAACACAAGCCGACTACCTCTGTGTATTACTTAATACCGAGGGCGATAATCCACACAAAAATAAATCAATGGTGATAGTTCCTACTGATTTACCCGGTGTTTCATTTTCTGAAAAGCTAGATAAATTAGGCATGAGATCTTCAGATACCGCACAAGTTTTCTTCGACAATGTCCGTGTTCCACAAGAAAACTTAGTCGGTAAAGAGGGGATGGGCTTTATTTATCAAATGGAACAGTTCCAAGAAGAACGCTTATATTGTGCAGCTGCAAACTTAAAATGTTTAGAGTTTTGCATTGAAGACACTGTCGAATATGTGAAAGAGCGTCATGTTTTTGGTAAACCAATCTTAAATAATCAAGTGGTTTATTTTAGATTAGCAGAGCTGCAAACCGAAATTTCGGCATTACGCGCGTTAACCTATGATGCGGTTGATGGCTATCTTAATGGCGAAGATGTTTCTTTAAAAGCATCTATGGCTAAATTGAAAGCAGGGCGTTTAGCAAGAGAAGTTACCGACTCGTGTTTACAATACTGGGGCGGCATGGGCTTTATGTGGGACAACTCTGTGTCTCGCGCTTATCGTGATACCCGTTTAATGTCTATTGGTGGCGGCGCTGATGAAGTGATGCTGACCATTATCGCCAAAGGTATGGGTATTTTCCCGTCTAAAGCTACAACCAAGCCTTCAACCAAGGGTTAAACATGTCAATTATTGAAACACAAATAGATACTCAGTCAGCACAGTTTAAACGTAACTGGCAAGAGATGCATAACTCAGTGCTTGAGTTTAAAGAAATTGAACTTAATGTTATTAAAACGGCACAAGCAAAAGCACCTCGGTACATTAAGCGTGGTTTGCTGCCTCCTAGTGAACGACTAACCGCATTACTTGATTTAGCCACACCTTTTATTGAATTATCAACACTTTGTGGCTACATGCAAGAAGGCGATAAAGATGGTTCAGCAGCAGGTGGTGGTTGTATTACCGGTATAGGTTATATTTCAGGCGTACGCTGTATGGTGATGATTGATGACTATTTAACCAAAGGTGGCAGTATAACCCAGTTAGGCAGTCAAAAACGCCAGCGTATGTTAGCCATTGCTTTAGAGAATAAGCTACCTATTGTCACGTTAGCGCAAAGTGGTGGCGGGAATTTAAAACAACTAGGTGACTGGTTTGCTTTTTCAGGATCTGCTTTTGCCATACAAGCGAAATTATCTGCGGCAGGTATTCCACAAATAACCGTAGTACATGGTAGTGCCACTGCCGGTGGTGCCTATCAACCAGGATTATCTGATTATGTCATTATGA
>MABC01000040.1 GCA_002162925.1 Thalassotalea sp. 42_200_T64
TTCCATGCACGATTTAAGAAGATGAATGGTTGCGCTGAGGCATACTTGCTCACCTCATACATCCAAGGAAATTCTTGGCGCTTAATCGCATTAAGCGCTTTCTTGAGCGCTAAGCCAGAGGGCTTTTTCTCTCGTTTTCCATCGACAATTTCTTGATATTGCTCGTTCCACTTGGCCAATCCCCAATTCCACGAAAAACGGGCAACACCACACGCTCTCGCCAAATGGCTAGCCTGTTTAATATTCGCCAGTAATTGAGTTTTAAAGGCAATCTTCATGCTTGACAATACACTGTTGTTTTACACTGCAACCAAGAGGCTTTTTTCAATTTCTTATTTTGATGCGAACGCTGCCGTACATTCGGGCTGAAAATACCGTCATTAAAGTGACCACATCTTTGCAAAGTTCTTGCTCAAAAGTGACAACCTCCTCCTCTTTGTGGATGACAACATTAGCGCCAGACCATTTGCACAATTGAAACACTACACTCGTGGCCAAACCGTATTAGACGGTCTTTGTGGGATAAATGAAGTTCGCTTACTTTTTTGTTCAACAACATGTTTAGCGCCTCATAGTTTCGACTGAAACACCATAATGCATTGCGGCCTCGCCTATACTCACTAAATCGAAGACTAAAGTTTTCATAATCACCACCTCATGATCAGGTTTAGGCAATTATTCGCTAACTAGCAAGACTCCCCCTACTTTCGAATTTGGGAATACCAATCTACATAAGGAATGGATCATTTAGAGGTAGGTAAAAGAGTTTAAGGTACAGCGGTTACAGAATATGAAAACATTAGTCGCTAAAATAATGAACACAGTCTTTTACCTACACGATCAAAAACAGCGCCATAAGGCGCTGTTTTAATAGAATATTTCTAATAAAATTAGAACGGCATTTTAAAGCCAGGTGGCATTTGCATGCCGCCAGTTAATGCGCCCATTTTATCTTTGTTGGTTTCTTCAACTCTTCGCACGGCATCGTTAAATGCTGCCGCAACTAAATCTTCTACCATGTCTTTGTCGTCTTCCATTAAACTTTCGTCAATTTCAACACGACGGACATTATGATTGCCTGTCATTGTAATTTTAACCATGCCAGCACCGGCTTCACCAGTTACTTCCATTTTGGCAATCTCTTCTTGAGCTTTTGCCATTTTTGCTTGCATTTGTTGGGCTTGTTTCATCAAGTTGCCCATGCCGCCTTTCATCATTTAATCTCCAAAATTGGCTGAATCGACCTAGGTCGACGAAATACATATAGTTGTCGCTATTATACCTAACACCAGGGTTAAGGTTAAGCGGTTTTATTTTACACCAATATACATCATTGATTGCTTTTACAATGGTGCGATCGAGTTTTCATCAACAAAGGCATTAAATTGTTGTTCAAGCGCCTTTACAAAATCATCATTGGCAATAACATCTTTGGCGTAAGCTAAACGCTTGGCGTTAATGCAGTTTTGAATCATAAATGGTGTTGCGCCAACATCATCTTCTGTATTTATCTGCACTTCCACCGCTTGCTGTTTCAAGTTTGAATAGCACTCAGTAATTTGTGAAATGGCCGCCGCAGAATTTAAATGCTCTACGCTTCTATTTAAATTAATCACCAACAAACTGTCATTACTGGTTGCATCCATAGTGGCATTCAACGCCAGTTGCCGGACTCTGCCGCCTAACCCCATGGCATCAATGGTATTTGCCCAGAGATCAATTTGATTGGCGTCAACGGTGACTGAAGGATCAATTAACCCTTGATCAAAAGCAGCACCGTTAACGGTTAAATCAATAGCGTGCGCTGGTGTTGCTGACGTAACCTCCGGTGTCGTTGACGGTTGCGGTTCAGCGGCAACGGCAACTTGTTCACTAGGTTCAATTGCTACGCTACTAGGGGTTTGGTTGCTTGGTCGCTCAATCGCCTGCTCGGCACTTTCATCGTTTGCAAAAGGATCGGTTGCCGACTGATGGCTTAAATCAGGAGTGATCGAACTAGGTTGATTAACTGGCTTGCTATCTGTTTTAGCCTGAAGGTTTATCGAAGCGTGCGGCGCAGGCTTCTTTAGCGGCGTACGCGCTTTCGCTTTAACCTCAGGTTCAGACTTTTTTGCACTACCCTCCGAAGCTTTTTTACGGCTCCGTAGCATGTTACGTGTTGCCAGCATTTTTTCCACATCGCTTTGTGGACTGCCCTGCTCTGCTTGAACATTAGGTCCTGCTTGAACAATAGGCTCAGGTTGAACAGGTAGTTCAACTTCATGCTCAGCATCTTGCTGGGCAAATTGATCTTCTGCGGTTTGTGTAAACTGCTGCTCTGCTTGCGCTAAAAGATTGTCCTGCTCGGCGTTCAAATCAGATAATGATTTGTCTGCATTTCTATCGATTGAAAATACATCTACGCCACTATGCTGTGTAGGTTGTTCGGCAAACTGTTGCTTTGACTGTTCATCAGTTTTAACACTTACCTGAGCTGCTACTTTTTCCTTATCGGCAGATTTTGGTAATGTACTTGCAACCGCAGCAATCGTATCTTTTAGCTCAACATCAGCAAAGGCTACTGAACTTGCGGTAGGGGCCACTGAAGTTTGAACATCTGCAATTGTTGCCGGTTTAAACGCCAGCATACGCAATACAACCATGTCAAAGCCAGCTTGTTCATCAGCACTGTAGGAAAGGTCTTTACGGCCATTTAACACAATTTGATAATACAACTGTACATCTTCAGGCGACATTGCCTGAGCAAATTTGGTTAATAACGTTGCTCGCTGATTATCGACATCAACCGAGTTAGGCAGTAATTGCCATAACGCCACCTGGTGTAATAGCTGTAACAACTCTGCCATTAATCGATGATAACTTGGGGCAAAACTGGCAATATTTTTACTCAGCTCTAATAAGCCTTTGGCATCTTGTTTAATTAAGGCGATTAAAATTTTATAGACCCAGTTTTGATCAACGCCGCCAAGCATTTGCTGTACATTGCCAACTTCAATATGGCCCTGACCTTGTGCTATCGCTTGATCAGTTAAACTTAACGAGTCACGCATACTGCCACGTGCCGCTTTTGCCAATAGAGCCAATGCCCCGTCTTCAAATGTCACTTGTTCGGCAATTAATATTTCATTTAATTTGGTTTCAATTTGCTGCGGCGTTAACGCTTTTAAATGAAACTGCAAACAACGTGATAACACAGTTACCGGTAACTTTTGCGGATCGGTTGTAGCAAGAATGAATTTTACGTGCGGCGGGGGCTCTTCCAGTGTTTTCAGCAGTGCATTAAAACTGCTTTTCGACAACATGTGTACTTCATCAATAAGGTATACCTTAAAACGGCCGCGTGATGGTGCATATTGTACGTTGTCTAAAATTTCACGAGTGTCATCCACTTTGGTTCGAGACGCGGCATCAATTTCTAATAAATCAACAAACCGGCCTGCGTCGACATCGACACAGACATCACACTTGCCACAAGGCTCTGCAGTAATACCTTGTTGGCAGTTTAAACTTTTGGCAAAAATACGAGCAATGGTGGTTTTGCCGACACCACGCGTACCGGTAAACAAATAAGCATGATGCAATCTCTCTTGCATTAGTGCATTCACTAAAACTGTAACCACATGCTCTTGACCCATTAATTGGGAAAAGTCTTTTGGTCGCCATTTACGAGCAAGAACTTGATAACTCATAATTTTGTTTAATAACCTTGCTGTTGATTTATTATTTTTAATTAAGCTATGTTAATGAATAACGTTATAAACATTTTACCATAGTCAGTTAACGATTTAACCTGAACTCGGGATAATGAGTGCTTGATATTATTAATTTGCAATTAATCACCCAGGTAGTCAACCATAGTGTATACATTAACGTCGAGTTTTTGCAGGCGCTCACGACCTTTGAGATCAGGCAAACCAATAACAAATGCGGCATCATGTACCGTTGCGCCTAAGGCACGAACCAGTTTGGTGGTTGCTTCAATTGTGCCGCCGGTGGCCAGTAAATCATCGACCATCAATACTTTATCGCTAGTGTTTAATGCATCTTGATGAATTTCGAGGGTATCTTGGCCATATTCAAGTTCATAAGTTTGAGAGATTGTTGCACGCGGTAACTTGCCCGGTTTACGAACCGGTACAAAACCCACACCGAGAGCCAGAGCGAGTGGTGCACCAAATAAAAAGCCGCGGGCTTCGGTGCCAACTACTTTGCTAATGCCTTGGTTTTGAAAGCGCTGTTTTAAGCTTTCAATGCATAAATTAAAGGCTTTGGCGTCATCGAGGATACTGGTAATATCACGAAACATTATCCCTTCAATCGGATAATTAGGTACATCTCGAATGACACTTTTAAGGTAATTACGGTCTTGATCTATCATCTTTTTTTTTTACTAAACAAGTTTACTAACAGGATAATAGATCCTGGCAAATTTATATAGTCACAAACAACTATTATCGCCAATTTATTAGCGGTTAAATCACAGCACTGTTGCAGTTAAGTAATGAATTTACTTGTTCAACAATATCTTTATTGGATATTGGTTTGGCCAGGATTTTATCTGCAAATTGAGTAACAACAGTTTGCGTTACTAATTTTAGATCTTGAGTGCTTAAAAAGATGGTATTGCTAGGAGTGAATTCGCCTAAGGTTTGCAAGTTTTTCAACAATTGCACACCATTCATTAACGGCATTAGATGGTCAATAATGCACAAATCAAACGATTGATTTTGTGCTTTATTATAACCATCCAGGCCATTAATGGCAGTTGTTACCTGATAACCGGCCGTGGTTAGAGCGTGATTGAGTTGTGCCAATGTTATGGCATTATCTTCAACCAATAAAATACTCTCAGACATGAATGTTCCTTTTGACAACCAATAGCTCCAATTTAAATAATGACTCATTTAAATTGGTATTAGGTTTAATTATTGTTACTAAGTGTTTCGCGTTAACTAAAGCAATAATTAAACGTAGTTGTACCAGCCCATCAGCATTGGCAATAATGGCATCGCTACCATAGTGACAAGTGCAACAAACAGGTGACGTTTAGAAGTGCTTTCTTTAAATGAGTTATCTATAGACATTATAATTACTACCGTATAAAAAATCAGCGCGAATAGTACACGAACTGCCACTAATTTGATATAGATCAAATTATATTTTTTTTAAAAACTCACCTTATTTGCACGAAATGACCAGTCGTTCAATAAATTGCCAACAAGCCATTAACAGTTGATTAACTTTTGATGGGTTTTTATTCATTTTACCGCTCTAAAAGTGAACATTACTTTTATACTTACGCCGCGTCACCCCTTAGCAATTGCTCACTGTCAAGCATGGAGGTTCCGTTTTTCAACGGAATGACGGCGTATTTTTTAGATATGGGTAGCAGCAAACACTGTTTTTTACTTACGCCGCATCATCCCGTGTCAGAAGCTCTCTGTCAAATAGGGAGGTCCCGATCTCGGTAACTGCTCCATGCGTTACTCTACCTCCTGCGTCCATGCAGTCGTGCGTCGGGATGCCGGTGTATTTTATCTAAGAATATTGAAGCATTCACGGTGTTTGTTTATTTACACCGCGTCATCCCGACGCAGGCCTAACACCGATCAGTTAAGGAAAACGATCGGTTGACAGGAAAAAGGATCATACGACAATAGCCCATTCTATTCAATAAGGGTTATTTTCATGCTTTCAAATTGATTAATTGATACAGAGTTATTTGCTGCACCTGAAGATTTATCGGTATTTCAAAAAGCACTACCTATGGAATGGATTGAGCAAGCATTAGATGAAACCAATAAAGCGAGTATGAGAAG
>MABC01000081.1 GCA_002162925.1 Thalassotalea sp. 42_200_T64
CGTCTTCTCATACTCGCTTTATTGGTTTCATCTAATGCTTGCTCAATCCATTCCATAGGTAGTGCTTTTTGAAATACCGATAAATCTTCAGGTGCAGCAAATAACTCTGTATCAATTAACCAATTTGAAAGCATGAAAATAACCCTTATTGAATAGAATGGGCTATTGTCGTATGATCCTTTTTCCTGTCAACCGATCGTTTTCCTTAACTGTTCGGTGTTACGCGCAGGCGGGGACCTCATTTCGGCTATAACGAGCCTATAAAAAAGTTTGAGTAATTTAGATACAAGATTAGAAACAATCATTTAAAGGCTCTATAAATCAACCGCACCCACTCCAATGCGCTTCCTGGTTGGCGGGACTTCAGTCTCGCAAAAACAACCCTCCCTTGCTGCCATCCATGGCTCGGGAGGATAAGCTCTTCCATCTACAAATCTAATGCCTCCCTGGCGATTTGCATTCCATCATCCATGAAGTAAAAAAAGCCAGTTGCTTGCGCAACTGGCTTAGTTATTTCAGTTTACTTAAAGGTTTAAGATTAAGCTTTCACTTTCTCTTTCACCCAGAAACTTGAGATGTAAGCGATTAAACCAAGCAAGAAGAAAACGCCGGCAACTTCACGCATCCAGTAGAAAATTGCTAATTTGTCTTGTGTTGCCATGAAGCTTAACGCTTCACCTGATTCAGGTAAACGCTGTAACCATACTTGTAATACACCAGCACCCGTTAAGAACAGAGTGATGAATACCATAGCGACAGTCATTAACCAGAAACCCCACATTTCACGAACTTGGGCACGGTTACAATTTGCTTCACCGATACCACGAAGTTTCGGCATGGCGAAAGAAATAATCGTCATTACGATCATCGCATAAGCGCCATAGAAGGCCATATGACCATGCGCGGCGGTAATTTGTGAACCATGCGTATAATAGTTTACTGGAGCCAATGTGTGTAGGAAACCCCATACACCTGCACCCAAGAATGCCATTACTGCCGTACCTAACGCCCATAAAGTAGCGGCTTTGTTAGGGTGTTCACGACGACGACGGTTAACCATGTTAAAGGCGTACAATACCATAGCAAAGAACGGTAATGGTTCGATTGCTGAGAAGATTGAACCAACCCACTGCCAGTACTCAGGAGTCGCTAACCAGTAGAAGTGATGGCCGGTACCTAAGATACCTGAGATTAACGCCATGGCGATGATCACGTATAACCATTTTTCAATAACTTCACGGTCAACACCGGTAATTTTGATTAATACATAAGCTAAAATTGCACCCATGATTAATTCCCAAACACCTTCTACCCATAAATGTACTACGAACCACCAGAAGTATTTATCTAATGCTAAGTTAGTCGGGTTGTAGAAAGAGAATAAGAAGAATACCGCTAAACCGATTAAACCAGTCATTAACACCATGTTAATTGCAGTTTTACGACCTTTCAAGATGGTCATACCCAGGTTAAATAAGAAGCCTAAGCAAACGACAACGATACCAAGTTTGGTAATGGTTGGCATTTCAAGGAACTCACGCCCCATGGTTGGCCACAATTCATTAAAGGTAATATCCGCTAACGTTGAATAAGGCACTAACAAGTAACCTAAGATCGTAGCAACACCCGCGGCAGCAAACACCCAAAACAGGATGATGGCCAACTTAGGGCTATACAATTCCGTTTCGGCTTCTTCTGGCACCAGGTAATAAGCCGAGCCCATAAAGCCAAACAACAGCCAGACGATAAGTAAGTTGGTATGCACCATACGTGCGACGTTAAATGGAATTGCGCCACTTAGGAAGTCACCTACGACATATTGCAAACCCATGATCAGACCAAATAAAATTTGTCCGACAAATAAGATTAAAGCGAACACAAAATAAGGTTTTGCGACAGCCTGTGATTGATATTTTAATGTATTCATCTGCCTTACCCTTCTATGTTTGGCGGCCAGCCGTTAATTTCCATTTCTGAGGTCCATTTTAAGAACTCAGCTAAATCTTCAATTTCTTGATCATTTAGATGGAAATTTGGCATTTGACGACGACCCGGTATATTTAACGGTTGTGCTTTCATCCAACCATTTAAAAACATTTTAAAGCCGGCTTCACCACCACGGCGTTGAAAAACATTACCAAGTTCTGGCGCAAAATACGCACCTTCACCGAGTAAAGTATGACAGCCAATACAGTTATTCTTTTCCCAGAGGTGTTTACCACGCTCTACAGATTCAGTTATGTTTTGACGATTATCTCTTTCTGGCATTTCTTTTGTAGTATGAAAAGTTAAAGCAAGAAATATCATGAAGAAGAAAACACTTCCACCATAATAAATATTCCTCGCCATGCCTTTAGTAAAACTTTCTGACATGGGTTGCTCCCTTATGATAATTAATTAAGCCCGCCAATATTAATGCCCTAAGCCTAGACAAATCTTGATGGAAATCAAACTAATGAAGATTGTTGTTAAATTGTTAGCAAATATGTCTGTTTGTCATTTTATGGCGAGGCTTTAAAAAATTGGCAGCTTTTTAACCATGGCGCGAGCAAGGTTAAGCATGCCAATCATCACAAAACAGGTGTGTACAAGAATGAAGTAAACAATCATTACCATCAGCTGAAATTGAACATCATCAGAGAGTAATACGTAAAGCAGGGGAATGAAAACGACCAGGCCAACCAGCACCGAAAGTTGTACTGCACGGTACAAATGAATTCTGATCATGCCGCCATTTTTTTTATAGCGCTTGAAAAACCAAAGCAAAAGGATAAACGCCAGACCAGGCAATACCAACAAGTTTGCCAAAAACAAAGATTGGCAAACAACAGCAAGATGTATTGAAGATTTAGGGTTAAATAACTTAATACTCATACTCCTTGCTGCTTATACCAATGTTATTTCCATTGCTGATTTAATCGAATTTATTCATCAAAATAAATTCTGGCAATATCCATCAACGCTTTGATGGTAGCCGGGTCGTCAGATAATGGCTCCGCCAGGCAGCATTTGCATACTTCAAGCGGGTTCATGCCACTGGCGATCATTTTTCCAGCATAGATCAATAACCGGGTAGAAACCACTTCATCGAGATCATTTTGTTCTAAACGGCGTAATGCCCGGGCAAGTTCTACCAAAGTAAAAGCTAAATGCGGTTCCACATTGGCTTCACTGATCACAATTTGCTGTTCTACCTCTTTCTCAGGATAATCAAAGCTTAACGCCACAAAGCGTTGTTTGGTACTGGGCTTCATGCCTTTTAACAGGTTTTGATAACCCGGATTGTAAGAGACCACCAGCATGAAATCTGGATGCGCTTTTATCAATTCGCCGGTTCGTTCTAATGGCAATACTCGACGGTCATCAGCCAGTGGATGAATAACTACCGTGGTATCTTTACGCGCCTCTACCACTTCATCAAGGTAGCAAATACCACCTTCACGCACGGCTCTTGTTAACGGGCCATCCTGCCAATAGGTACCATCAGGGCCAATTAGATGGCGGCCAACTAAATCGGCCGCAGTTAAGTCATCATGACAGGCTACGGTGTATAACGGTTTGTTCAGCTTTTTCGCCATATGCTCGATAAAACGGGTTTTACCACAACCGGTAGGCCCTTTGATCAAGATAGGCAAGTGATGCTGATTGGCGTACTCAAAAAGAGACACTTCATTGTGCTGCTCTTGATAAAAAGGCAGCTCAAACGCTTCAGGGGTTAGTTTGATATTTGCAGTACTCATAAAATCTCTAGATGTCACAGATATTGTCGATAAGTTACTCTGTTGTTAACCATAGCGCAATCTGTACAGACTGCATAGTTGATGCAGATCAAGGTAAAAATGTAGTTAAAAAAGTGACCCTTTTTAGGTTTATAAATAACTGGCAACAATTTTTACAACTAACCATTTTCATCCCTATTCATTTAGAGTTAAGCTAGTGCTACCGATTGTTAACAACACAGAATTTACCGATGACCGAGATAGCAGAATCCTTTACCAACCAACCTATTGTTTGTGATGAATTGCCACAGTTAGAAAACTTAACGTTTACCGACTTATCTCAAAAATATGCCCCCACGCATCGCCTGGTAACGTTGTTAACAACGGTTATTTTAATGTTAGTGTTAACGGCCATTATTTATCAACCATTTGCTCCTCTTCCCAGTGAAGCCGTTAGCGTTTTTGAGTTTATTCTGTGGGCAGTTGGCGGCATCGGCTTAATGGCCACCCTATATAACTCTTTCGCCGATCCGAAAAAACTCTACGCCTTACGCGAACAAGATATTAGCTACCAGTCGGGGCTGATATTTCGTAAAACAGTAAGCCAGCCGATATTACGAGTTCAGCATGTTGAACTAAAACGCGGTCCGGTGGAGCGCAAAGTCGGCTTAGCCAGCTTACAGGTATTCAGTGCCGGTGGCTCATTGCATACCTTTGAAATTCCCGGTTTGAATATTGATGATGCCGAACAAATACGGCAGTTTATTTTGGCACACAAGGATATCAATCAACATGGATAAGTCGCCAGCCCTTGGTGAGCAAGAGCCAACGGAGCAAGTACCAGATATTGCTAGCGCAGATGAAAACAATAGCACCCATAAATGGCAACGGATTTCGCCAATTGCGTTAATCTACTTTGTCTTAATGTTCATTAAGAATATCTTTGGCAACATCGTTTATCTCGCTCCTGCAATACTGATTGGTTACAGCAAGTTCAGTGAAGATCCCGCATTTTGGCTGCCATTTGTCTATGGTTTTTCCGGGTTAATCGCGTTATCGGCAATGCTCAGTTTTTATTTCTTCCAATACCGCTTGTCCAACCAGCAAATTGAGATCCGCTCGGGGGTATTTTCGAAAAAATACACCAACTTGCCATTTTCCAGAATTCAAAATGTCGAGCTTAGTGAGCCACTGTATTATCGTCCTTTCGGTTATACCTGCATGCAATTAGACACGGCCGGTTCGGTCAAACAGGAAGCGAAAGTCGTCGCCTTGAAAAAAGACTTCGCCGAACAACTCAAACATGAAATTTTAGCGGCACATCAACAACCAGACGGCACGGATGAAAATAACGAAAGTGACGATGAGAGTGTAACTGCTAAAACCACTATTGCTGATGAAGAGGTGGTAGACCGGCGCAATCTCGATGATTTGGTGATCCATGGTTTAACCAACAATAGAGTGTGGCTCTTTATCGGCGGCTTGGCACCATTTATCGATAACATCAGCGATAAGGTTAGCGAATGGCTGTTAATGTTTGGCGTTAATGTTGAGCAATACTTTGCCTTTGATGGCAAATCCGGCTGGCAAATTGCCACCGCGGCGCTGTCATTAGCGTTGCTTGTCATGATCCCAATCACTATTTTTTCAATCTTGGGCTCTATCATTGCTTTTCATGATTTTAAGCTCAGTAAAGTGGGTGACAGATACATTCGTCGTAGCGGTTTATTTACTAAAAATGAAGTGACCATGCGCTTGTCACGTTTGCAAATGATCGTTCGCCAGCAAGACTGGCTGGATGTGCTGTTAGGCCGCATCAATCTTAAATTTGAACAATCAAACGCCAATTACCAGCAAGCACAACCGGGTCAATTAACCAATAAAATCATTGTACCGTCGGTGACGACGAAAGAATGCCAGCACTTAATCAATGATGCTTACCCGGAAAACAACCTGGAAAACATTCAGTTTAGCCCGGTAAGTGTGCGATTATTGGTGCGCAATGTGTTGTTGTTTTTACTGCCGTTTACGGCATTTATCTCAGCGTTATTTGTCATCAAAGATAAAACCGATAGTCTGATATTTGTTGCTATAGCTGCCTGTTTTATCTGCTTTTTAATGTATATGAATTACCGCCGCTGGGGCTACGCCAAAGACGACAACTTTATCTATGTACGCAAAGGCTGTTTGGGCGTCGATTATTACGTTTTCCCTATTTATAAGGTGCAACAAACCACATTTAAACAAAGCTGGTTTCTAAAACGCAAACAACTGTGCTCGGTGCAGTTTATACTGGCGGCAGGCGCCGTGAACGTGCCGTATGTAAAGCAAGCAGATGGGTTAAATCTTATCGATGAAAGTTTGTATGAAGTTGAATATAGTAAGCGTAATTGGATGTAGGGGTTGAGAAACGAGAGGCGAGAGGCGAGAGGCGAGAGGCGAGAGGCGAAGAGCAGGTTAATTATCAAATGCACGTTTTGAAGCAAGGAGGTTCCGTTCTCGGTAACTGCTCCATGCGTTACCCTACCTCCTGCATCCATGCAGTCGTTCAACGGAATGACGGTGTATTTTTTATAAGGGTATTTGAGTATACACGAAGCTAGTTAACTTACACCACGTCATCCCGTTATGCTTTTGCACGGGATCTCCTAAATTCAAAACGTGCATAGAAACAATGGCTCTTCGTCTCTCGTTTCTTTTCCCTTTGATATACACGCTTTACAAACTTAATACCATGATTTATAGGATGTAATGAATGCCACGATCACATGGAAGTGAAAGAGTGGTCCATGGCAGTTTGCATTCCTTCATCCCTGAAGTAAAAAAAAGGGAAAGCAAATGCTTTCCCTAAAAACCCTCGTTTGAGGTTGCTTAGACCTCAGGCGAATAAAACGAGGAAAAAAGTTAAACTTGTTAACTATAAAACGTATTTTACTGAAAACTGTACGTAATCAGAATCGGCATCTAGGTCTTCCGCTTCAAAGTTACCCACTTCAAGTCCGTATGACAGCTCTTTAGTCACGTTTTTGAAGATATTAATGCCCATATGTGTTCTATCTCGATTGGACTCGTCAGTCTCATGATTGCCATAAAAGACATTGGTGCGTAATGTTTCTGTCCAGAAATGGCGATATGATGCCATGATCACAGTAGACTCTTCCACTTCTTCACCAACCAAGTCAGTTGCTGCTGCGGCGCCGACATAACGGCCAGTATTGCCACCATGCACAGCAAAACGGAAATCATCTTTACCAATACTATTGATTCGACCAGAAATTCCGTAACCCACTCCTGATTCAGACTCTCCACCAACAGTATTTAATTGTTTAGCCACGGCTGAAATGGCGACATTACCCCAGTCACCTTTGAAGGTATATTTACCGACAACATCTGGAACTGAATCTTTATTACCGTAGCCAGCATCGCCAACTTCACCGCCGTAAGACTCTGGGTTTTCGATAGCTATTTGTAAGCCACCATTAGTGTAACGAATTTGGTCCTGGCGAATGAACGCTGAGGCAACAAGAGGACCACCAAAGTCAGCAGTTTCAGCCAGAGAGCTGGTATTCATAAATGTCGACCAGGTTTGGCCGACAGTCCAGTTTTTATATTTGATAAAGGCATGACGGATACGAGGGTGCCGTGAATTCGTCAGCTTTTGGTTACCGCCACCGCCATAAAAATCCATTTCAATAAAGCCCGTCACATCACCATGTACATACTTGGTATTAAAGCGGGTGGAATTGGCATTAAAATTAACATTAGAGATATCATCATTCGCCACATGACCAATCCAAAAATCATCATTGGTCAAAGGTGAACTGGCATTACCGTCAATATATCGTATATCGCCTTGGATATAGCCACCAAAGGTGATGGTATCTTTATCGGTTAATTTAATGGTGTAACCCGCGTGGCTACTACTCGCTAGTAAAGCTAAGCCAGTTGCAATGGCCAGTTTATTTCGTTTTAACATGTTTTGCTCCCCATCGTCTACCAAGGTACGACTGCTAACACCCTCTTCGGCGATATTTTGTTTCGTTATAATTTAAGTTTTGTTTTTGGGGGTTGATACCTAATTGGCATTACCCCCTTATTTTTATGTTCTAACGTTTTTCTATTTTTTATTTTTTGGCGATTAACTTATTCTTCCAAAGTACTTAAATCGCCTTCGTCTTGACCTAGAGCTCGTGCTTTTAGTATCCGACGCATGATTTTTCCGGAACGAGTTTTTGGTAACGACTCAACAAATTCGACACTTTCTGGAGTGGCAATTTTGCCCATTTCTTTACCAACATGGGTTCTCAGCTCTAGCTCAAGCGCTTTATCACCTTTAAGGCCAGATTGCAGGATCACGTAGGTGTGAATGGCGTTCCCCTTAAGCTCATGCGGCAAACCTATTGCTGCGGCTTCACTGACTTTCGGGTGGCTTACTAAAGCACTTTCTATTTCAGCCGTACCTAAACGGTAACCACTAACTTTCAGTACTTCATCAATACGACCAATCACCCAGATGTAGCCATCATCATCTTTTTTGGCACTGTCACCGGCAAGATAAATCCATTTGCCTTGTTTATCTTTACTCCAGTACAAATCGGCATAGCGTTGATCATCTTTAAACACCGTTCTTGCCATACCCGGCCAAGGGTTTTTAATGATCAATTTACCTTCTTCATTGGCTCCAACCTCTTGCCCTTCATCATCAACAATAGAAATTTCATTGCCAAAGAAAGGTTTCGTCGCAGAGCCTGGTTTCAATGGGGTGATCGGCAATGGACAAATCATGAAACCGCCAGTTTCGGTTTGCCACCAGGTATCGATGATCGGACATTTGTCATTACCAATGACGTTGTGATACCACTTCCACGCTTCTGGATTTATCGGTTCACCAACACTTCCCAATAAGCGCAGGCTAGACAGGTCGTGTTTTTTCGGCCAGCGGTCACCAAAGCGCATCAAACCACGAATGGCTGTCGGTGAGGTATATAAAACGTTGATGCCGTAATTTTCAACGATCTGCCACCAACGGTTCGGGTATGGATAGTTCGGCGCACCTTCATACAGCATGATCGTGGCACCATTAATTAATGGTCCATAAACGATATAACTGTGACCGGTGATCCAACCCGGATCGGCTGCACACCACCATCTGTCTTGTGGTTTAATATCAAACGCCATACGGTGTGTGGTTGAGGTATAAACGGCATAACCACCATGAGTATGCACCATGCCTTTTGGTGAGCCAGTTGTGCCTGAGGTATACAGAATAAATAGCGGGTCTTCGGCGCTGGTTTGCTCGGTTTCACACTTACTGCCAGCAATTGGCAGAGCTTTTAAATCATGTAGCCAAAAATCACGCGTTGCCTCCATTTCTACATCGAGTTCATTATTTTTCACACAAATACACACTTCAATACTGGGTGAACGCTGCATCGCTTCGTTAGCGATGGATTTCAGATCGATTTGTTTACCACGACGCCAGCCACCATCAGCAGTAAGTAAGACTCTTGAATGAGCATCATCGATACGAGAAGCTAGAGCTTCTGTACTAAAACCACCATAAACCACTGAATGAATTGCACCTATTTTTGCACAAGCGAGCATGGCAAACACTAATTCTGGAATTTGCGGCATGTAAATAGTGACGATGTCGCCTTTATCAACACCCATACTTTTTAATACATTGGCAAATTGACACACTTCACGGTTTAAACCGTTGTAGGAGAAATTCCGTTTTTGGCCATTTTCACCTTCCCAGATGATCGCCATTTTGTTGCGATTGGCATTGTCTAAATGACGGTCAATGGCATTGTGAACAATGTTAATTTCACCGCCGTCAAACCATTTATAAAAAGGGGCGTTCGATTCATCTAACACCGAATCCCATTTTTTATACCAGCCTAAAGTGTCCGCTTGTTCGGCCCAAAACTCTTCCCGGTTTTCCACCGAATATTGGTACATTTTTTCATATTCACTGACATTGGCTTGTTCTACCACTTCTTCGCTTGGATAGTACATCTCTGGATTCACTGCTGAGCTCATAACTTTCTCCACTCTTAATTGCTGCAATTGGTTGATATCTGGTAAAACTCAACCGAAAATAAATATGTAAATTATTTGTTATGTCTAAAGGTATGTTGAGTAGGCAAAGATAGATATTAGACTTAGGTCTAAAATTACTCGATTTGGGGTAGACGTTAGTCTAAATGCGGAAAGGTTAATGCCTAAACTCAACCAAGTTTCGACCTTTTGGCGTTCACCTAAGCAATTAAATTTATAGAAGAAATTCTTTTAATGGGGTTTTCAGACCTTGATCATAATGCTGCATTTGTGCCAGGAACAATTCGCCAGTGGCAAGGGCATCATTCAACGCATTGTGCTGGTGATGGGCAGGTAAATCATAGCTAGCACGCAAATTTGCTAACCTTAAATGATGCGGATCGTAGGGCGTGTCAGAGCGATCAAGGCGGGTTTTGGCCAAAACCAGAGTATCGATTATTGGCCACACAGGAGCCATGCCATATAACTCGATACAGGCTTGCTGTAAAAAGCTGCGCTCAATATTGGCATAATGCACCAACATCACCTTACCCGCCATAGCCAGTAATAGCTTATCGACAACAACCTTTAACTCATCGCCATTGGCCTTTTCACCATCGGTAATCTGATGGATCACTACATTGTCTTTATTAAGCTCGCCATGTGACTGGATGATCTGATGCTCACTTTCCCCGAGTTTAATTAAGCCACTTTTGACGCCAACGTAACCGACACTGAGTAACTTATCCGTTTTCGCATTTAAGCCCGTAGTTTCAAAATCGACCGCTAAAATATCAATGTCACTTATTGCTGTGTTTTTATCCGGAAATGGCACGCTTAAAAACTGCTTTAACGCCCCTTCATGGGCTTTTTCTAACAGCATCGCTCTTTTGCTGTTCAAACCCTTACTGGCATACAATAATTTCTCTAATAGTGAAAACATAATGACTCAACCGAATGTGGTTTGGCGATTAGCTTGCATGGTTTTAATCACCTTGAAGGCGTCTTTTAAATGCTCCCGCTCTAACCGCGAGATCTCTTTTGGTGACAAATAGTTATCGGGTTCAATTCCGGCTTGTAATTGCCCTGCCTGATGTTCAGCGCGCAACATCCCCATAAACTCAAACGCATCAATCAGATTGGCCGCAGATTTAGTACTTAAGCTTGCCGTGCCCGCAGCTTGTTTTAACCGCTCGATAGTATTCACTTCGGTAATGCCTTCTGATAACGCGTAAATTCGCGCCAGATCAACAATCGGGGCGATACCGTTGTGTTTTAAATCTAAGGTTTTCTTATGTTTGCCGTTGGAAATCAACACAAAATCTCTGAAAAATCCTAAAGGTGGCCGAAGTTTCAACGCATTCGTCGACAAATGAGCAATAAATAAGGTATTACGCTGAGTTTGTTGCAACATATTCGCTTGTACTTGCGCCAATAAATCGACTTCACCATAAACACAATGTAAATCGAAAAACACACTGGAATGCATCAACGCCATCGGCTCTGGGGTGTTTACCCAGCTATCAAAATACTGTTGCCACACCCTTTGTGGTTGCCGCCACTTGGCGTTGGTCGCCATTACATCGCCGGGACAGTAAATAAAGCCACAAGCGTTCAGACCATCAGTGACAAATGTGGCGAGCTGTTTAAACCATTCGTCATCTTCAGGTCGCATTTCATTGGAGATAATTAGCGCATTGTCTTGATCAGAATGGGCAAATTGCTCCTGTCGAGCTTGCGAACCGGCCGCTAGCCAGGCAAAAGGTACAGGTTCGTGGCCATATTGCTCTTTCGCCATATGGATCAGCTTGTTGGTAAATGCTGTGGTTAAGGCACTGATGGTTTTGCCCACATGGTTGGCGGTACTGCCAAGCTTGGCCATTCTTATTTGCAGTTTCGGCAGCAGTTTACTGATTTTCGCCAGTTCTTCGACCGATTTGGCTTTGCCTATTGTGCTCGATAGGTTTACCGCGTTTAAGCCTTCCTGATTCATTAAATCAGTTACCGTTAACATACCCACCAAAGCACCATTTTTGGAAACGGGTAAATGGTGAATATGTTGACTGGTCATTTTGATCAGTGCGTCATAGGCGCTAAAATTATGATCAATCAACTCTACGTTTTCGGTCATGATATCGCTTACCGGCCTTGAAAAATTCAGGCCCTGAGCTATGCAGCGGCGGCGTAAATCCTTATCGGTAACTATGCCCGCCAATCCGTCGTGTTCATCCACCACCACCAAACAGGAAAAATTCAGTTCGGTCATTTTGGTTGCGGCCGTTTTTATCGACTCCCGCTTATCAATAGTCACGGCTGGACCATGATAGAAATCGTCAATCGAAGTATTCATTAATGTCGAGGTAAGCAGTGCCTCTTCATTAATTTTGCTTACTTGCTGTTTTAAGCGCTGTGCTCCGGATTGTAAAAAGAAGTTATGGACGAAAGGAAAATCACTAATCACTGACTTTAACTCAGCGCAATTAATCGCGCACAACAAGGTATCTTCTTCAGGAATAACCTTAACCGCAAAGTCTTCCTCCGGTGAACAAAACACCGTACAGATGTCGCCTTCACCGTACTTACCAAGCAATTCGTCATTGGCACCATAATAGGCAAGCGCACCTTTGCGTAAAAAATACAGCATAGGTTCACTAATGCCAGCGGGAGGCAACTGTTCTCCCTGGCGTACATAGCAAATACTGATATTGCGTACTATGTTAGCAATACTGTCCTTAGGCAATTGATCAAATGGCTCAATCGCCTTGATAAAATCATGAATGTCGGCCAATTCTGTACTCATTGCTAAACCCTGATGATAGTAAATTTAATCAATTTGATTTAATTAGTTTTATATCAAGCCGCGGGGTAACACAAGTTAATCAGACGTTAACTAGACCAAGGTCTAATGTTAAAGCTTGAGTTTGATTGCTAGGGTAATAGATAGAAAAAGATTTCTACCAAAAGCGTTAACTCACAACTAACACTGATTTCGCTAGTTATCTTCTTCATTACAACGTGAATGAGTTAAAACAATATTAATAAAAACATTTATAAAAACATTTATAAAACATAAAAGTTATATCAACAGGTATACATAAATAGTTAGGAGAGCATTGTGGAGAGTAATCAAAGTTACTGGCAAGAAAACCTTCGCCTTATACTCATCTGCCTTGTCATTTGGTTTGTCGTTTCATTTGGCTTTGGTTTGTTATTGGTAGAGCCGTTAAACGAGATCCGAATTGGCGGGTATAAACTCGGTTTCTGGTTTGCCCAACAAGGGTCAATTTACACCTTTGTTGGCTTAGTATTCTGGTATTCATCAAAGATGAATAAACTGGATAAAAAATATGACGTGGAAGAGGGCTAAATAATGGATGAGTTAAAACTTTATACCTACATCGCCGTTTTCGGTTCATTCGGTGTTTATTTTGCGATTGCCTGGTGGGCTCGTGCGGGTACAACCAGTGAATTCTATGTGGCTGGCGGCGGTATCACTCCGTTGCAAAACGGTATGGCCATTGGCGCCGACTGGATGAGTGCGGCATCGTTTATTTCGATGGCCGGTCTTATTGCCTTTTTAGGTTATGGCGGCTCGGTATTTTTAATGGGTTGGACCGGCGGTTATGTATTACTCGCCATGTTGCTTGCCCCTTATTTACGTAAACATGGCAAATTTACCGTGCCAGAGTTTATCTATGACCGGTATTATTCAAAAACCGCCCGTATTGTCGCCGTCGTTTGTTTAATTATCGCATCCCTTACTTACATCATCGGCCAAATGAAAGGTGTCGGGGTCGCATTCTCTCGCTTCTTGGAAGTCGATTATGGCTTAGGCTTAGGCATAGGTATGATGGTTGTTTGGGTTTATGCCGTGTTAGGTGGGATGAAAGGGATTACTTACACTCAAATCGCCCAATATGTGGTACTGATTTTTGCTTACACCATCCCTGCGGTATTTATCTCATTACAACTTACCGGTAATCCAATTCCACAACTTGGTTTAGGATCAACGCTGGCCGATGGCAGTGGCGTATACCTTTTGGATAAACTTGATCTGGTAGTAACCGATTTAGGTTTTAAAGAATACACCACCGACAACTTGGGCGGCACGTTAAACATGTTCGCCTACACCTTGTCATTGATGATCGGTACTGCTGGCTTACCTCACGTTATTATGCGTTTCTTTACTGTTCCATCAGTAAAAGCTGCACGTTCATCTGCAGGTTACGCCCTGGTATTTATCGCCTTGCTTTACACCGTAGCTCCTGCTGTTGGCGCCATGGCACGCTTAAACTTAATGAACACTATTCAACCAACCGCTGGTGAAAATATGGTTTATGCAGAGCGCCCACAATGGTTCAAAGACTGGGAAAAAACTGGTTTGTTAAAGTTTGAAGATAAAAACGGCGACGGCAAAGTTCAGTACACAGCAGATACCAAGACCAATGAAATGGTGAAAGTTGACCGTGACATTATGGTTCTGGCTAACCCTGCAATTGCTAACTTACCTAACTGGGTTATCGCCCTGGTTGCTGCGGGTGGTTTAGCGGCGGCACTGTCGACTGCGGCCGGGTTATTGTTAGCAATATCGTCCTCCATCTCCCACGATTTGATGAAAGGGGTGTTAACGCCTGATTTGTCAGAGAAAGCAGAGTTACGGGCGAGTCGAATTGTCATGACCATATCAATACTGGTATCTGGTTATCTCGGTCTCAATCCGCCTGGATTTGCCGCCGGTACCGTAGCACTGGCCTTTGGCTTGGCCGCATCGTCAATATTCCCGGCATTAATGATGGGCATATTCTCGAAGAAAATGAGCGGTACAGCTGCCATCGCCGGTATGTGTTCAGGTATTGGTATTACTATGTTGTATGTATTCCAACACAAAGGCATCATGTTTATTCCAGGCACGTCATTCTTAGGTGGCCTTGAGCAAAACTGGTTCTTGGGTATTTCACCAAATGCCTTCGGTGCGGTTGGTGCGTTAGTTAACTTTGGTGTTGCCTTTGCGGTATGTAAGGTAACGGGCGAGGCGCCAGCGCATATTCAACAAATGGTAGAAAACTTCCGTGTGCCAAAAGGTTCAGGTGAAGCTCACGCTCACTAACGTTCACTTTGGTTAATGAAAGGCTCCTACGGGAGTCTTTCTTGTTACTAGACTGGTATAAGCCTTTTCACCGGGTAAATAAGGTGTTAAAACTATAGAAAAGGAATAAGTAAATGAACAAACATACCAAACTCGCCTTAATGGTAGCGCCTGTTTTGGCTATCGGTGGCTATATTGCCTCAGATTTCTGGGTTGAAGATCAAGCCAGTGCCACTCGAATTTTTCAGATGACGCCGGAAAATTCTTGCGATGTGCTTGCCGGCAATTGCGTGCTATTGGCCGAGGACTTTAAATTAAATATTTTTGATGATAATGGCAAAACTACCGTTAACTCAACCTTTCCACTGGATACCGCCACCTTGTTCTTAGTGGATAAAAACGATCAAGCGACTTCGTATCCGTTGCAAATGAGCGACTCTCCTTACTATTGGTATCGCCAAACTCCGCTCAGAGCAACGATTTCACAAGTAGGTGACACGCACAAGATAAGAGTTATCGCCACCATAAAAGGTGGTCAGTATATCAGTGAGTTTTATACCCAAACGGGTTCGAAAGGATAAAATTGATAAAGAAAAATACGGGATACTATGTTTAGCAACTGGCAATTAGTAGTGTTAGCCATTTCCTACATTGGTTTATTGTTTGTAGTTGCCTACCTGGGTGATAAATATCGCCATAAAATTCATGGTAATAGCCAGGCCATCATCTACGCCCTGACTTTGGGGGTGTATTGTACTTCGTGGAGCTTTTTGGGCACGACTGCACAAACGGCCACCAATATTTTTTCTCATATCCCGATCTACCTCGGGCCAATATTACTGTTTATGTTTGCCTGGCCATTTATCCAACGAATTATCCGAGTCAGTTTAAAACTTAATTTAACCTCTATTGCCGACTTGCTTGCTTCCCGTTTTGGTAAATCTCACAATCTGGCAATTTTAGTCACCATAGTCGCGTTAATTGGCACCCTGCCATACTTAGCTTTACAGCTAAAAGCCATTGTTTATTCATTTGAACTACTACAAATTGAACAAGTAACCAACACCTGGCAATTAGGCTTAATTATTGCCTTAGTTTTGGCCGGATTTACCATTATGTTTGGTATTCGTAACATAGATGTCACCGAACGCCATCCGGGGGTAATGCTGGCAATTGCCTTTGAATCCCTGGTCAAACTGATTGCGTTTTTAGCGGTTGGCTTATATGTCTGTTTTGCCTTGTTCGACTCGCCGCAACAGCTGTTTCAGCAAGCGAACATTGATGTTTCTAGCCAATTGAGCGTCCCTAACATTACCTCGATGCTGGGCATGCTGGTAATTGTCATGGCGGCGTTTTTATCTTTGCCACGGCAATTCCAAGTGATGGTGGTAGAGCTAAAAGATAAAAAAGACACCCGTTTTGCCCGTAAAGTCTTTCCCGCATATGTCTTGGTTTTTGCCATTTTCGCCATGCCGCTGGGCTTGGCCGGGCATTTGCTGTTTAACGGTAATGTGGCCGCCGACTCCTACGTATTAATGCTGCCAGCACAAAACAACCAACCGATGCTCACCTTGCTAACCTTTTTAGGCGCTATTTCTGCCGCCAGTTCGATGATCATCATTTCCGCCATCGCTTTGAGTACGATGTTAAGCAATGAAATCGTCTTTCCAATACTGTTTAGCCGTAAAAAACAGCAAAATGATGATTACGAGCGTTTTCGCTTAAAATTGTTAAATACCCGAAAACTCCTGGTACTTGCCACCATGATGATGGGCTATGGCGCATTTTTACTCGCGGATGATGATACGTTAGCATCCCTGGGCGCCGTGGCTTTTGGCGCAATCGCACAACTCACCCCAGCTTTAATTGCGGCTTTTTACTGGCGACATGCCAGTTTAACCGGCGTATATAGTGGTATTGTCACCGGTTTTTCGTTATGGCTGCTTTTGAATTTATTGCCGAATTTAGGCTTCTATCCTCAAGACGTGTTTTTAGGGGACTTGGCCACCAATAATACTGCCACCTTAATCAGTCTCGGCAGTAATGTTTTGGTGATGTGGGCCATTTCATTATTGAGCCGACAAAGTGTGCATGAACGGGTGCAGGCGGCCTTTTTTATTGAAGAAAAAAACGATATCGAACTGCCTGAACAAAAGAAAAAACACATCACCAATTCAGAATTACAACTGCTTATTTCCCGTTTTATCGGTGAAGACAAAGCCGCAGCAAGCTTTTTGGCATTCGAGCAAAAAGTACAAGGGCAGCAACTTGGTGAACCTCAGCAGCATCAAATGATGATCGTCCATTGTGAAAATGCCTTAGGCACAGTAATGGGCTCAGCTTCGGCAAGACTGGTACTGCACTCGGCCATGCAAGGCAGAAATATTAACCTCAATGAGTTGGCGCAACTGATCGAAGAAACCTCTAGCCAACAACAGCAATTCAATCAGCATTTACTGCAAAGTGCGATAGAGCATGCCAGCGAGGGGATCTCCATTATTGATGGCAACCTCAACTTGGTTGCCTGGAATAGCCGCTATTTAGAACTATTTAATTATCCGGAAAACATGGTGTTTATTGGCTGTCCAATTGAAGATTTGATCCGTTTCAATGCCCGCAAAGGGCTGTGCGGTGAGGGCGAAGTGGAGCAGCAAGTAAGCAGGCGAGTACAATTTTTAAAAGCTGGTAGCTCACTAGTGTCAGAACGCCAACTCGAAGATGGCATCATTATCCGCATTGAAGGTAACCCGCTGCCCGATGGTGGCTTTGTGATGATATTTAAAGACATTACCGCCTATCGTGAAGCGGAAATGCTGCTAAAAGCGGAGAACTTGGATCTGGAATCTTTAGTAACCGAGCGTACCCAAAAATTGGAACTGGTCAATGAGCAGCTGGCCGTGGCTCGAGAAAAGTCCGAGCTGGCAAACCTGAAAAAAAGCCAATACTTAAAAGCCATCAGCCACGACTTAATGCAACCGTTAGAAGCGGCAAGATTATTTACTTCGGCCTTGGCCGATCAAAATAAATTAAATGACGCCCAGCGCCGGCAAGTCAGCAATATCGATCACTCGTTAAAAGTGGCCAATGATTTACTGGTTAATTTGGCCGAGGTTGCCCGTATCGAGAGTGGTAATATCAGCCCGAACATCGAAGTCTTTTGTTTACACGATTTATTTGCACAATTAGAACAAGAATTTTTGGCGGCGGCAAACGAATATTTAGTGAGTTTTAAGGTATTCCCTTGTCAGCAATGGATAAAAACCGATAAACATTTATTGCGTCGTATCTTACAAAATTTATTAACCAATGCGTTTCGTTATGCCAGCCCTGGCAATGTTGTTTTGGCAACCAAGTTAGACAAAAATCAATTAAAGATCCAGGTTGTTGATGATGGTCCAGGAATAGCGCGAGATAAACAGCAATTAGTGTTTGAGCAATTTACCCAACTTGAAAATGGTAAAAGTAGCGCCAGCAATGGTTTAGGATTAGGGTTAAACATTACTCGTTCACTGGCGCAAATTCTTGGTCACACTTTACACCTGGAGTCTGAGGTTGGCTGTGGTTGTAACTTCTCGGTATCGGTTCCTACGGCTGAACCGGTACAGGCAAAAGAACAACCAGCAATAACGCCGCAGATTGGTTTGCAAGGGGTATCGGTATTGTGTATTGATAATGACCCTAAAGTACTTGCTGGCATGCTGGAATTGCTTGGTGCCTGGCAATGCAATGTGTATGGCGCCAGTGGTAGTGCTCAAGCGAAAGAAGTATTTAACCTTCACAATGGTGAAATTGAAATTCTGTTAGTGGATTATCAATTGGACCACAATGAAGATGGCATCAGTTTAATTAACGAGTTAAGAGAACTTGCCAAGAGGCAAATACCGGCGATTTTAATCACCGCTACGACTGAGACTGGCATCCAACAAAAAACCCGCAAGGCGGAAGTGGGTTATATGCGTAAGATGGTAAAACCAGCGGCTTTAAGAGCGATGATGAGTGCCATGCTTACCAAAATGTTACAAGCCAATTATATGCCCAAATAAATGCTGATTAATGGGTTAAATAACCTGCACTCGGAATATCTATTATTGACTTAATTCGCGACTAAAACCGCCTTCATTAAGATCAAGCTGGTTCAGTGAAATTACCGCCTGAGTACGATTATTGACTTTCAACTTTCTAAATATCGCCGTTGCATGCGCTTTTATCGTCGCTTCAGAAACGTGTAAGTCGTAAGCTATTTGTTTATTTAACAAACCTTCGGCGAACATCAGTAAAATTTTATATTGTTGCGGGGTTAAACTGGCTATACGTTCTGCCATTTCGGCTTTACTATCACTTGCATCGGCTGTATTCAACACTTCCGGCGTCCATAACTGGCCAGACAACACCTGATTAATGGCGGTAAATATGGTATTGACATCGGTCGATTTTGGTACAAAACCAGAAGCACCATAACTCATTGCTTTATTAATGGTATCGATATCTTCATAAGCAGACACCACTACCACTGGAATTTGCGGGAAATGTTGACGAACATGAATTAAGGTATTGAACCCATGAGCGCCCGGAATGTTTAAATCAAGCAGCAATAAATCCGCGTCAGTTTCTTCTAATAACAGCTGATCGAGCTCTTCTACCGTCTCGGCCTGAAACCAATTGGTTGTGGTCATTCTTTGCTTAAGCGTTTCCAATAATGCCTGCCGAAATAACGGGTGATCGTCGGCAATAATCACTTTTTCAGGTAAAAACATTTCTATTAATCCATACTATGATGTCCATACTTATCATACGCCATTTGTTAAATGTATGTTATTAGACTTTAGCTTATATTGTGTATTTTTTCTTTGTCGAGAAAACGCCAGTTGCCTCTGCAACTGGTTTTTGCACTTTCAATATCGCAAGTAAACAAGGTTATTGGCTGCTTTAAAAACGCTTACTTAGCTAACTCTTTAACGCCCATATTATAAAGAGTGAAACCAAAGATATCGGCGTATTGCTCGATAGTTTTAGAAACTGGCGTACCGGCACCGTGACCTGCATTGGTTTCAATGCGGATCAGCGTTGGTGCATTACCCGCTTGTTTCGCTTGCAGTTCAGCGGCAAACTTAAACGAGTGCGCCGGTACTACGCGATCGTCATGATCGCCCGTAGTCACCAGAGTTGCCGGGTAAGCAACACCGGCTTTAACGTTTTGCACTGGAGAATAAGCAAGTAAATACTTAAACATCTCTTCACTTTGTTCTGCCGTACCGTAATCGTATGCCCAGCCGGCACCCGCAGTAAAGGTGTGGTAGCGCAGCATGTCTAATACGCCAACGGCAGGCAGTGCCACTTTCATCAGATCAGGTCGCTGAGTCATCACCGCGCCAACCAACAAGCCACCATTTGAACCACCTCGAATGGCTAAGTAGTCGCTTGACGTATATTGTTGGCTAATTAAATACTCGCCAGCAGCAATAAAGTCATCAAATACGTTTTGTTTTTTTAATTGCGTACCAGCGTTATGCCAATCTTTGCCATACTCGCCACCGCCACGTAAATTGGCCACCGCATAAACACCGCCTTGCTCCATCCATACCGCGTTAGCGACAGAAAAACGAGGGGTTAAACTTACGTTAAAGCCACCGTAACCGTATAAGATAGTCGGATTTTTACCGTCCAGTTGCAGACCTTTTTTATGGGTAATGATCATCGGGATTTTGGTACCATCTTTCGAGGTATAAAATTCTTGCGTAGACACATAATCGGCGCTGTTGAATTTAGCTGCCGATGCGGCATAAACTGTCGATTTACCCGAGTTTACATCGAAGCTGTAAATGGTACTCGGCGTTTTGTAGTTGTTAAACGAGTAATATAAAACGCTCTCTTCTGGCTTACCTTCAATGCTACTCACACTACCAATTCCAGGCAGACTGATCTCTCTCACCTGTTTACCATCAAGATCAAATTGCAAGACCTTAGACGTGGCATCCACCATGTATTCAGCAAAAATGTAGCCACCACCAACCGAAGCCGATAGTACATTCTCAGTTTCAACAATAAAATCCGTCCAATTTTCAGGAGCTGGGTTACTAGCGTCCACGGTCACTATTTTTTGATTCGGTGCATTTAAATTCGTCACCAAGAATAGTTTAGTTCCTTGGTTATGCAGTAAGTAGGTGTCAGAATTGTGGTGATCGAGTACGTTAATCAGTTCACTGTTTGGTACGGTTAAGTCTTTAATAAACAAATCATTACCCGATGTCGATAACGCACCAGAGACCATTAAATAGCGACCATCATCCGACACACTACCGGATACATAACGACGTTTTTGCTCTGCTGTACCGCCAAAGACTAACGTATCCTGGCTTTGCTGCTGGCCTAAGTGATGGTAATACAGTTTGTGTTGATCAGTTTTTGCCGATAACTCACTACCTTCGGGTTTGTCATAGCTTGAATAGTAAAAACCTTCGTTGTTGAACCAGGAAATGCCAGAAAATTTAACGTCGACTAAGGTGTCTTCAATTTTCTTGCCGGTTGCTACATCAATAACGATAATTTTACGCCAGTCACTGCCCCCTTCCGAAATCGAATAAGCCGCGATTGAGCCGTCTTTGGAAAAGCTTAACTGTGCTAGCGAGGTAGTGCCGTCGCTACTGAAAGTATTTGGGTCTAAAAACACCTCCGCCTGCGCACCATCTTTTTGACGATAAACCACATACTGGTTTTGCAAACCGTCATTTTTGTAAAAATAGCGATAATCGCCTTCGACAAAAGGCGCACTGGTTTTTTCATAATTCCACAACTCTTGCAAACGTTGTTTTAACGCCTCACGGTACGGAATTTTATTTAAATAATTGAAGCTAACTTCATTCTCGGCTTTCACCCAGGCGGCAGTTTCATCACTACGGTCATCTTCTAGCCAGCGGTATGGGTCGGCAACTTGTTCACCAAAATAGCTATCTACCACATCGCCTTGGCGGGTAACTGGATAACTGGTGACTTGACTTGGTTGGCTTGGTTGGCTTGCAGCAACGGTTGATTGTTGTGGTTGAGTGGTGTCATTCCCACAAGCGGAAAGTAAGCCTGCTAAACACAAAAGGGTATATTTTCTCATCAATTTTTCTTCTTTATATTTATTATGAACGGGTCAAGAATAAAGATATGACCCGGCAATGTCTAGCACCATCCACATTCGCCCTTGTAAACAATTGTTTACGAAATCAATAGTCAACCGTATCACTCAGCACAGCGGGCGGAATAGAGTTGAAATTTGTCCCAATAATGGAATAGAGCGCGCATTTAGACCATCCCATTATTGGTACGGAATATCAGAACCGAACAATGCTAGCGTCATGAAATAAACAAAATCCACCTATAAAACAACAGTTTGAAATGTTGGCATAAATAATGCCCGTTTATCGATAGTTAACAGTATTTAATTTTTGGTAGTCGTTATGGATATTAACCGTATGGTTGTGCTAATTGATATAACTCACCAGAAACTGCCAACCAGAGTAAAAGCCAAGACTAAGGCCACAATGGGTAACTTAAACTGGCGCAGGACAAAGAAGCCGATTAACACCAATGACATTTCTTCAGCTGAGTTTACCGCACTGGTAAACACCGGATGATAGAGCGCTGATAACAGTAATCCAACAACAGCAGCGTTTATCCCCCAGACGGCAGCAGCAACCTTGGGTTTTTGCGCCAGTGTTTGCCATGCTCCTTGCAAACCCAGTACCAGTAAGAACCCGGGCAAAAATATGGCGATGGTGGCTAACAAGGCTGCGCTCAAACTGTGTTCAACTAGCATGTCGGCGCCTAAAAATGCCGCCACCGAAAACATCGGCCCTGGTACCGCCTGGGCTGCAGCATAACCCATTAAAAATCTATCGGTGCTGACACTGTCAGTTAGAGTTTCTTGCAATAACGGCAGTACCACATGGCCGCCACCAAAAACTAAGCTGCCAGAGGTATAAAAGCCATTGGTTAATTCGAGCCATTGCGATTGGCCAGCAACCAAAGGTAAACCAAGAAATAACAGGGCAAACAGCAGTAATGGCAGCCACTTAACTTTTACCTGGCTCGGGGTTGTTTCAGTATTTACTGTGCCAAACAAAATACCTATCACTGCGCCAACAACCAATACCATCATCTGCGTATATAAACTTGGCATCAACAACAGTAATGCTGCACTAAAAATGCAAATACTTTTCGCCAAACGGTTAGTACAAAAACTATTAAACATTGATAACGTGGCATCCGCCACTACCACTACCGCAAGCAATTTTAAACCATGTATTACATTATTGAGCAGGTCTGAATCATGGCTCACAGACTGACTGGCGAGCAGGTATAACAGCATAAATGAGGGCAGAGTAAAACCAATAAACGCCGCAAACCCGCCAAACAGGCCGGCGCGTTGTAAACCTATGGCAAACCCTATTTGACTGGAACCGGGACCGGGCAAAAACTGGCTTAATGAGATCAGCCGGGCATAACTGCTATCGTCTAACCAGTGCAGTTGTTGCACGAAGGTTTTTTGAAAATAACCTATGTGGGCAGCAGGGCCGCCAAAGCTCATCAAGCCGAGCAGTAAAAATTGCCAAAAAACTTCTAAAACATTTTTCAAAAGGCAAAACCCCAAACAAAGTATTTAATCAACGTGCTATTAATCTAAATCTTTATGCTAGCCTTTCACTATTACGGTTCGATGACAATCGCAGGCTTTGATAAGATTTAGTTCGAGATATTACAATCCTAGACACCCATACCGATATTTTTTTGTTGCATATAATTAAGCAGTTGTTGTGCGTCTAACGAGGTTGATGCACTCAATCCGGCCACAACGCCTTGCTGATCTTCTATTTTGCGATGCTGCCCAAGCTTGTCTTGCCCTTGTATCTTGGTTAACACTATCTTAAAACCAACAATGGCTTTGGCCAATTTGCTTTTGTATTGTTCGGGCATGATATTGTCTTGTTGCAATAACTCTGGTTCATATTTTTTGATGGTCGCCTCGAGTATTTTCAGCGTTTTCTCATCACTGGTTAGCTCGACCGTACCTACAGCATGCACGGCACCGTAGTTCCAGGTGGGTACTGCTGGTGTTGCGGCATACCAGGTTGGTGAAATATATGAGTGTGGTCCAGAGAATATCGCCAACACTGGTTCGCCACTGATGGTTTTAGCATGCGCATTAGAGCGCGCTAAATGACCGTACAATACGCCCATTTCACCCTCGTCGCTTGCTATTAGCAAGGGCACATGGCTGGCATTAAAGTTTGCAGACACTAATACTGCAAATCCATTTTGACTGATAAACTGCTGTAAATCAGCGATACTGCCCATATTCCATTTATCTGCTACATGCATAATATTAATCGCCTACCGAGTTAGTTATTCATTTTATTGTTGTGTTGCTGTGTCTACAGAGATTTACTCATAAAGGTACTGTAAGGATCATCCTGGTAATTAGCAAATGGCGGACAAACTTGGAAGCCAAACTTTAAATACAGGCGCTGTGCTGGCAGAAAAGCCGGCTGAGTGCCAGTTTCCAGGCTCACTTTACGGTACCCCCGTTTTTTTGCCTCTAATAAAATATGGCGCAACATATTTTCGGCAACACCTTTACGCAAGTGCCCCTTGGCGGTACGCATCGATTTTATCTCAGCGTGATCTATATCCAGCTCTTGCAAAGCGCCACAACCGGCTAAGTCCGCATTGCTCCACATACTCCAAAAGCTAATGTTTTCGGCTTGTAACGCGGTTAAATCGAGTGCGTGCACACTCTCTGCTGGAGAATGTTGCAGCATGTCTTGATGATGTTCCGTTAGTAAAGTAATCACTGCGTCAGTGGTTAAGCCACCTTGTTTAATTTGCATCTATTGCTCTCCCAAAGCCGTATAAGGATCATTGCTGGTTCAGTTGATATGCCTGACGTTAACAATCGTTGGCATTTTTCGCCGCGATCCATTGTGACATGTATTTTGTGCTCGCCAGCGAATGATGCTTTAGCATAGCCCCGGTAAAGTTGTTTAATCTATGCTGCGCTAATTGTTGTTGCGTCTCGGTTATTTTCACGAGTAACTGTTGTCCAAGCTGCACACTGTCATATCGGGCATTTAGCAAGGCGCTTCCTTGTTGCTGAGCTGCACACCACTGTTGTTCATTGTTATACAAATCAACCGCCGCTTGCGCAAACTCTGCCATTTCGTCACGAATAATGCCAGGCCAGGGTTCGTGCTGATGCATGCCTTCACTACCCATAGATGTTGTAACATTAGGGGTTTGCATGATCATCGCATCGAGTAACTTGCCTTTTATGCCCGCGCCAAAGCGAATCGGTGCCAAACAAATGCGCGCTTGCTCCATTACCGTAAACGCACTTTCAGCCCAGCCTTTTATGATAAATCCGGTTTTTGGATTGTTTAATGCCATCGCTTTCGGTGGTGGATACGAGCCATAAATATGCAATTCAGCCTTTGGCAGTTGCTTACGAATAAGTGGCCAAATTTGCTGTAAATACAGTACTACATCCCAATTGGGCGCATGCCGAAAATTACCTATGGTCATAAAATGTTGGCGCTCGGCAAAGCTCAGCGTTTCGCTAGGGCACTCCGCCAGATTGACCATAAAGGGCAAGTGATGCAGCAATTTGGGATCTACCTGGTACGTGTCGATTAAAAGCTGCATTTCAAATGTTGAAATGATCAACGAGATATCGCAACGTAGAATGGCCGCAATTTCACGTTTTGCCAAGTCGCTGGCAAGATCGGTTTGAGTGAGTTCTCGCCCCGCTTTATGAGCTTGATGACGAGCATTACGTAAACATTGCAGATCTTCGGTGTCTAATATTTTAAGCGCTTGCGGGCAGTGCTTTTCTACGCGCCAGCCAAACTGCTCTTCCATTATAAAGCGATCGAACATCACCATATCTGGCATAAATTGACTGACATACTGATCAAAGCTATCACAGTTAAGAGCAATACTTTGGCTAGTAATGCCTTCACTGGCCAAATCGATCATGTGCTCTGTCGGTTGCGCCGGAGTGGCAAATTCCACTTGCCAGTTTTGCTGTTTAAACAAACGCAAAATCGACATCATATGGCTGCCTGCAGCAGAAGAATTTGGCTCAGGCCAAACATAACCGATCACTAATACTTTTTTCATCATTTACTATGATACCAATTAAGGTTGAGCTATCGCCCATTCACTCTTTTAATTTGCGCCATTTTACCTAATTAGGGTCATTGATAACATGTTATTTCTGCATTTCGATACGAGAATAGTGAATAGTGAATAGTGAATAGTAAATAGTAAATAGTAAAATTTTTGTCCTGATCACCCGCAATAAGTACCGTTAATTCGCTTTATCATACCTACCTCTCCGTCATGTTAAAATTCATCTTCAGCCGTTAATTCCAGATTTAACAACAGGGATAGGGATCACACCCAAACATCGTTTTCTGCAGTTAAGGCAGAACCACTATCGCCGGTATTCACCACCCCTTTAGGCACTACTATCATGATCTTACATTCACTTTTGGCCACAGGTTTATGTTCCACCCCTTTCGGGATCACATACATCTCTCCTGAATTTAAAGTGACATTGCCATCTCTAAATTCAATGCTAAGAACCCCTTCAATAACAATGAATACTTCATCGGTAACGGGATGGTCATGCCAAACAAATTCGCCCTCAACCTTTACCAGTTTGAATTGATAATCGTTCATTTCTGCAATCACTCGTGGTGACCAATGATCATCAAACTTGTGAAATTTTTCTTTAAAATTTATGACTTTCGACATTGTTTATTCCTTAATAATCGATACTGATTGAAAATGTTTATCATCGGTAGCTGACAATTCAGCCGGAGATAGCTCAAACGCCGTAGCCAACGCCATTTTACTGTCTAAAGAACAAGTGCCATCTTTTTCAATTCGTTGAATGGTCCTTTCACTCAAGCTGGCAATGGCAGCCAATTTTTCTTGTGACCAACCGCGTTCTTTGCGTAACTGAATTATTTTTGTGTTAGAAATTGTCATAACTGTAATCCCATATTAAAAAAGACAGGAAGTTCATCTCGTTAAACAGCAATAAAAACCACGACACAATGCTGACAATATCCCGACGATGAGCGGACATTGAAGAGAGAAGTACTAAAACTTGTTCGCAGAATATTTAAGGCGCAATAAAGGCTGTCCGGTCGGTTCATGCATTTTTTCGTCTAAAGCAACAAAGCCATATTGTGAATAAAATTTACGACCAATGACGTTTTCTTTAAACACTTCAACCTCTAAATCGCCATGAAGTGTCTTCGCCTTATCCATAAGCGCTTTTCCAACACCCTGTCCATGATATTCAGGCAGCAGAAAGATAGCTCCAACCTCATTGCCCATTAATGCAATAAAGCCTCTAACCTTGCCGTCAATCTCAACCACCCAAGTGTCCGTATTGGGAAGATATATTTCCGCAATATTTATCTTCTCCTGGGCTAAGAACTCTTCTGTCATAAAGGGGTGAGCCAATCGAGTAGAGCTTTCCCATGAGGCAAGAACCGCGTTTAAATCAGTATGTTGATATTGTCGTATTTGCATCCATTTGCATCCTTTATAACTCTTTTATAATCACCTTAACTGCACTTTATTAACTTTTCACTGATGTGATATACATTATTTACCAACACATAAGTACCTGAAATTATGGCCGAGGTCGGCACTGTAATGATGGCAAGCATCTCATCATTCCATTCATAGAAACTGGTATCACCCTCGGTTAAATTGACTAATTTCAGCACCTTTTTATCTGTTGATAATGCACATTGGTATTCTTGGCTTTGATCCGTTTCAGGAACAACAAGACAACCGCTAAGATAAAATATGGGTGCGAACAACAGGGCTTTTTTTAACATGAATTTTCCTTTTCTATTAGGGTGTTATAGCGGCATCGGGGTAACCGTAAAATGCAAGCAACACTAGTTTATAAGCTTTCAGGTTTCTTAAAACGGATCGCAAATCTATCTTGCAAGCCTTTAAAATCGCCCCAAGGCTTCGTATGCTGGTCTGCTTTATTTCTGAGTACATCACTAGTCTGGTCAATGACAAAACCAGCTTTCACAAATACATCTTTGACAAAATTTTCACCGATTCGATGAAGCGTGCCAATTTGAGTAAGCCCTTCGTCAGGCTTTGCCGCATTGTCGAGGATGATTAATCGTCCTCCGGGTTTAAGTGATGAGTAGAGAGTCGTTAATAATTGTTCGCTCATTTCAGAGTTAAGATAAATGTCATGTAGCACAAAGAAAATAATGATTGCATCTAAATCATTTGGGCCGACATTATTTTCCTCAAGTACGGTGATGTGCTCGCTCAGTGAATGCTCACGCAGCGGTATCACATTCGGTAATCGATTATCTTTTAACCGTTCTTTATTATAAAGAAAGTGAGCATACACCTTGCCCGTATCACCAACTAATAAGGATACCAGCTCTGTGGTATAACCACCGCCAGCCCCCAATTCTAAAACTGCATCGCCCGTTTTTATTTGAGTGAATGGTAAAATATCAGCGGGTTTTCGTTTTGTGTCGAGCTCTATGTCTTTGCTTAATCTTTTTTCGTGTTGCACCGCTTTAGTGTAAATATTTGCCGCTTGGCTTTCAAAAGCAAAAGCATATTGCCAAACCACCATAGCAAGCAGTAATGTGCTGCCCGCAACTATTCTTCTAAAAAACCAAGATGAACGTTTTTCGAATACCATTTAATTTTATCCTTACTCTTTTAAGTTGAATTATTTGCTGTAATGACGGATCACCGAGACTTTGCCATTGTCGATTTCTAATACCTCAAAAGAATGGTGATTAAACGTCATCAGCTGACCATTATCTGGGTGTACACCTTTTGCCTGGGTATCAAACTCAATCATAATAACGTTATGCCCATAGGCAAGATTGGTGAGTTTGGCCGAATATTCGGTATGGATACCTAAATAATAGGTCATGCCTTTGCGCAGCCCTTTTTTACCATCATCTTGGCGACTATCATCATTCGAGTAAGGCAAATGTTGATAAGCAAAATTTAAACCCCATTTGACCTCCAAAATAAATAAACACCTCCCCCAATCAACAGCACGTTGACCACGAAGCGAAAAAATTACGTGTAATAACTTGTTGAATAACCTAACACTAATGCCAAAAAATAACAGCTAACTTATCTCAGCATCTTATTCACTACATTGATCGGGCGAGAATAGCCGATATACGTTCACGCAGGGGCGGAAGAACTTCGGTTTCGAACCACGGGTTGCGACGCAGCCAAAGGTTGTTTCTCGGGCTGGGGTGTGGCAGCGGCACCATTTCTGGCCAATAGGTACGCCACGATTTTACCAATGCGGTCACCGACAAACCCGCGTCACCTAAATGGTAGGCCTGGGCGTACTGTCCAAGCACCAAGGTAATTTCCAAATGACCAAGTTGTTGAAGCAGCGGCTCTCGCCAGGCAGGTGCACACTCGGGTCGTGGCGGTAGATCTCCCGACTTTCCTGTACCAGGAAAACAAAAGCCCATCGGCAAGATAGCAATTTTTTCCGGATCGTAGAATACCTCACGTGTCACCCCCAACCACTCGCGCAAGCGATTGCCGCTGGCATCATCAAACGGCACGCCGGAGAGGTGAACTTTTTTGCCCGGTGCTTGCCCGGCAATCAGTATTCTTGCTTTCGGATGCAGCTGCAGAACAGGTCGAGGGCCCAGCGGCAAGTGTTGCTTGCAAAGGGTGCAGGCTCGAACATCAGAGAGTACGGACAAAAACGATGTCATGGCAAATTATCTCTCCTGGTGGCCTAAGAATAAGCAATAAATTGTTAGCTAATACTGATACTTTTGCATACAACATACGTGTCTGCAATGATCAGATATTTAATCAACTTGGTATCGCTGTATAAAAAGAATGAAAAACCGATGCAATTGGTGCTACCGTATTGATAATTTAAAAAGATAAGGTATTGGTTTGTATGCAAACTTTGATTGCAGCTATTTTGTCACAGGTGGGCTCTGTTGTTTTAGGTAAACCGCAAGAAATTAAATTGTCACTAGCCTGCTTATTGGCCAGAGGGCATATTTTAATTGAAGACTTACCCGGTATGGGCAAAACCACGTTAGCGCAAGTGTTGGCTAAAACGTTAGGTTTGAGCTATCAAAGAACACAATTTACCAGTGATCTGTTACCGGCAGATGTGATCGGGGTTTCGATTTATAATAGCGAGAATAAAAGTTTTGAGCTGCATAAAGGTGCGATATTTAATCAACTAGTTTTAGCCGATGAAATTAACCGAGCCAGCCCGAAAACACAAAGTGCTTTATTAGAGGCCATGGAAGAGAGACGAGTTAGTATTGACGGTACAACTCATGCTTTACCCAGTCCATTTTTTGTTATCGCCACTCAAAACCCTTTGTTCCATTCCGGAACGTATCCTTTACCTGAGTCACAACTTGACCGTTTTATGATGCGGATTTCGCTAGGTTTTCCTGGAGTAGACGCTGAAAAACGTATTTTACTTAGCGAAGACAATCATCAAACATTAACCCAGTTAACCCCATGTATTACGCCCGAACAATTACATAAAATGCAGCAGGCTACTAGCAAAGTAACGGCGGCAAACAGTATTCTTGAATACATTATTGCTTTGTGCCAAGTGAGTCGGAAAGCGGAGGTTAATGCGAAACCGTTATCGCCACGGGCTGGCAAAGCGCTGTTGGGCGCGGCAAAATCATGGGCGTTTATGGAAAACAGAGATTATGTTTTACCTGAAGATGTTCAGGCGGTATTTATGGCGGTTTGTTTACACCGAATTGAAACCGGAACAGAAGAATTTTCCCATTTTGGCGATCATCTGCAAGCAGATAATATTGCGAACCAAATACTACAACAGGTTGATGTACTTAACCCTCTTAATTGTTAACGTTAAATATGAATAGATTTAAATCATTATGAGCCAGGTCCGCAATAACCTGATGGGTTATGAAAATAAAGATGAATATAATTCTGCAAGTTTTCCGGCAAAAGTAAAAAGGCGAATAACACAGTTATTTCAGGGTCGATTCAATGCCTGGTTAACTCGCCGTATTCCGGCGGCTGAACAGCATCAATTAACTAGCCGAAATATCTTTATTATGCCAACGCGATTTGGCTTTGCTTATCTGTTCTTTGTTTTGCTTTTGTTTTTATTGGCGACCAATTATCAAAATAACATTATTATGTTATTCAGTTACTTAATGGCGAGTTTATTCATCACTGCGATGATGACCAGTTTTTTTAATCTGTCGGGGTTGATTATAAAAGCCCAAGATAAAAGCCGGGGACATGTTGATCAACCCGTTAATTTTGTTGTTACCACAACGTCAAAGCAACGCCGGTTTGATCTTAATTTTAGTTTTGATTTACAAAACACCGTTCAACTTCCTCTCTGCTCGCCTGGCAATAACACCGTTAAAGTGCCTTATTTGGGCAAAACGCGTGGCCGTTTTTCTCCTGGTCGCTTAAAACTATCCAGTGAATATTGTTTTGGCTTATTTATTACCTGGACCCGACTAGATTTTCAATGTCAGGCGGTTGTTTATCCAAAAATTAAGGCCATTAATGGTGCATTACCAGCGATGTCAGCCGATGCAGACAGTAATGAAAACGTAACCAGTAGTAACAAGGGCAATGATGATTTTTATGAACTTAAAAACTATGTATTGGGCGAGCCTTTATCCCGTATAGCCTGGAAGCAGCTAGCGAAAGGGCAGGGAAAGTTCACCAAACATTATCAACAAAACCAGGGAAATCTGTGTTGGCTAAATTTACAAGACATGCCCGCCAATGATATTGAAAGTAAATTGCAATTACTGTGCTATATCATTCTTGAATACAGTAAAACTGCACAGCAATTTGGCCTAAACCTGGGCACAGTGAAAATTCCTCCTAATGATGGCCTGCAACATATGCATGAATGTTTAACGGCATTAACTGACCTTAGTGTGAGGTCTTAAGGGCGATGATTAATACCCTACGGTTAGGTAACCGCTCAAAAAATCAGGCGGTAGATCAGAAAGCACAATTCTTTAAAATCAATCTCACCACTGTCTGGTTATTACTATTAAGCCAAGTATTCAATATCGCTATGGTTGCGCAAGAATTAAGCTTTTGGATGTTAGCCACGATATTTTTATGCCTGGCGTGGCGAGTTTTACTTATTCGGCAACCAAGCAGTAAACCTCAGCGGTTTATTTTTCTGTTATTAACCATCAGCGGTTGTATCGCAATTGCGATCACCAGCAGACAGCTGGGCTTGTTACTGGCGATGTTACATTTGCTATGTTTCTCCTATGCCTTAAAAGCCTTAGAACTCAATAGCAGGAAAGACTTTTATCAGTTGGTTGTATTAGGCTTATTCATTCTTGCCACTTCGTTAATCTTCAAACAATCGCTGCTATTTACCGGCGTGCTGGCATTAATTATCGTGTTTAATTTTGCTTTGCTGCTGCACTATTTTTCATCCGCGGAAACCGTGTCTCAGACCCTGACACGCTGTGGCAAAATGCTGCTGCAAAGTTTACCTTTAGCGCTGGTGTTATTTGTTGTGTTTCCACGGTTAGCGCCTTTTTGGCAAGTCCCTTTGGCAAACTCGGCGAAAACAGGCTTGTCCGATAATGTCACGCCGGGAGATATAGCCAATTTAGCGCGCTCAAATGAATTGGCTTTTCGGGTGACTTTTAATGACGAAAAACCTTTATATTCGCAATTATATTGGCGGGCATTGGTTTTAGAACAATATAACGGAACAAGCTGGCTACGCACCAAAGAAAAAAAGCGACGAGCATGGTTAGATGCTGAAAACAGCCAGCAATATACACCTCAAGTCAGCGGGCCTTCGTTGAACTACCAAGTGATCACCCAACCCAGTTTCAGGCGTTGGCTTTTTGGTTTAGATATTGCGGTGGTGAACCCGCAAACAACGGCTCAATCAGTCATTATCGAGCGACCCGACTTTACCTTGCAAAGTAAAGACATTATCAGTCAAACGTTAAGTTACCAGGTAAACAGTTTTTTAGAAGCCCCTTTAGATATAACGCTAACGAGGGAAATGAAAGAAAGAAACCTTCAATATCCGTTAGGTAGTAACCCCAGGTTAGAGCTAGAAGCTGCCAGGCTGAGACAATTGTATGCGGATAATAATGATCTGGTGCAAGCGGTGCTTGGACAATTTAGACAACAACAATATTTTTACACGCTCAAGCCGCCAACGTTAGTGGAGAATAGTTTAGATCAATTCTATTTTGACACTAAAACAGGATTTTGCGTACATTATGCCAGTGCCTTTACTTATTTAATGAGAGCTGCTGGCATTCCTGCTCGCATGGTAACGGGTTATATGGGTGGCGAATATAACCCCGAGGGAAACTATTACTCGATATATCAATATGAAGCGCATGCATGGACCGAAATTTGGCTACAAGGCTTTGGCTGGAAACGGATTGATCCAACCGCTGCAGTTGATCCTGAGCGCGTTGAGAGTGGCTTTTCACAACAGTTAATCAACGAGCAGTCGAGCTTAAGTGACAATTTTTTTAGCCTTTCTAATTATAAAAACTCGAAGTGGTTAAATGCATTGAGATTAAAATTATCCGCCATGGATTATCAATGGACAAAATGGGTAATTGGTTATTCATCTAAGCAGCAAATAGAATTATTGTCCCGCTGGTTTGGGCAAATGCTGCCATGGAAAACCGGTCTGCTTATCGGCCTGGCATTTGTTGTGGTAATGATATCGTTGTGGCTACTACAGCAACAAAAAGTTCCGGTTAAGAGGCTTTCACCGTGGTTAAAGCTATATCAAAAAGCATTAAGCTTGTTAATTGGCAAAGAGGTAGAAAAGCCAAAAGCGATGTCGGTCAGCGATTTTGTCGTTACGGTGAATCGAAGTTTACCGAATATTGCCAGAAATTTTACCCTGCTAAGTGATTGTTTTATCCAACTCGAATATCAAAACTTAACTGAGCAACAGCAAAAAACTCAGATAAAGGCGATGCAAATTCAGTTGAAAGCCATTAAAAAACAAATCTAAACATCATCCCAATGTTTACCACGTTTGAATTATACCAATTTGATTAATTAATTAGTCAACTTGGTATAATTCTGCTCTTTGAAGCAAGCCTTGGTTTATTTTATGTTGCATATAGATCACATGAAAAATTGATGTGATAAATGGCTTTAACCAAAGTTTGTCACCTTTATGGGCGCCCGCAATTAAATTGATTCGATTACGTACCATGATTATCCACATTACATCGAAAACACTGGAAATGATATGAACACCAATTGAGCTTTTTAAGATGACAGGATTGTCCAGATTAACCAGACCATAAATTAAACTACTCAGCGAAAGAGTGAATAACACAATCGTTATGGCAATGAAAATGTTAGATATTTTTAGATTTGTCTGGTTGTTAATTTGGTACGAGAAGCGATAGAGTTTGACCATTAAAAAAGCACCCATGGTTAAAACACAAAGAGCCAATGTTTTAACTACGGAATCGGCTTCAAAGATACCGGTAAATGTCTTTTCCATTTTTTTGCCTATCTTACTCACGAATTAACCTAAGTATCTCTTTTGACTCCTTCGCATGATTTGTTAAATTTTCCTTGCTAACCAAAGCATGATATTTAATAAGAACTGTTCGTTTTGCTCAGCACCATCAGCAATAACCCCCATCTTTCTTTTCGCCTTACCACTCACTTGAGCGGTAAACATTGCTGCTTCACCAAAGATCACAACTCTTCCTTGATGAAATTCCAAAGTAGCGCCTTGATTCCAACCCTTGACTGATATCTCTGGTGTACCGGGAGGAAATTTCCATGACTTATTCGGCATCAGTGATATTGCTGAATCGCCAAAGACAAGTAAAGGTTTAGCATTTGGTGGTGATAGAAAAGCTTGTCCGGTAAATGCTTTTACCGCTTTAATTTCTTCTTTACTACCTGTTCCGATTAAGATTGGATGAGCGGCTAAAGTACCGCTACCTTTTTCAAACATCTGCTCTTTATTATTGAGTTCTTCTACATAACCATTATTAAATTGAAATCCGAATATCGCGGCCATATCCTCGGCAGCCTTCGGAAACGGCATATGGTCGGCAATCAGAAAGAGGGCTCCGCCATTTTTTACCCAGTGATAAACCGCCTCAACTTCCTCTCTCGAAAATGCAGAATAGTTAGGTAAACTCCAATGTTTTACATTTTTCGCACTCAGGGCATTAGAAATAACCAAGATGTCAGCGTGTGCCAGACTTTCCTTAGAGAATAATGCCGTATTTTTCTTTACTAAATAGCCATCACTCTGCAATATTTTGACAAAAGGTTGATATCTGCCATCCATAGTATGAAAATTATTATGAGCTTCATCCAACAGTACTAGTGGAGACTCGATTTTTGAAAATGTGCGGGTCGTGTTTTTAGGTTTAAAATTACTATCACCGAGTTGCTGCGCATTAATTGAGATTGAAACAAATACAAAAAAGCTAAATATTAATTTAACCATTAGAACATCCTTTTTTATTAAATTGTTATGCTCACCTGACCAGTTTTGAGTAACTAGCACGGTCGATATCTACAACTTCTATGGTGATTGAACAATTATTCAATCCTGCAGTTTCAAGTTGCGCTAACACTAATTGAGATAACTTGAGCTTTTGTTCACTGGTGCGTCCAGAGAGTATTTTTAACACGACATGGATGAAGTCTGATTGACTAATGCCCGTTTGATAGCTGCTATAAGACAAGGATCTTACTTTTATATCACTTCCATCGACTTCAAACAATTCTGCTTGCAAAGCGCCAGCAAAAACTAGAGGGACTAAAACATGACAATCTATGGTTTCAGAATGCTCAACTATACAATGTGGCATTGACTACTCCTGTAAGTGAAACGCCCGGTGAAAGGCCAATAAAGTAGTTAGCTAAAATATTGAACGGAGCCGTAACCGCTAACTGGTTTTTATCCCGCTTTATCCGCTTAGGCAAGACGTGTTCCATTGGGTATGTCATTATCCGGTACCGATAAAACAACAGCACCATCCTCTCGATGAAACCCGGTAACTAAACACTCCGACATTATTGGCCCTATTTGTTTGGCCGGAAAGTTGGTTACTGCGATAACTTTTTTACCAAGCAAACTTTCTTTTGTATAAAGTTCGGTAATTTGAGCGCTAGATTTTTTAATGCCGATCACTTTTCCAAAATCAACCTTAACAATGAAAGATGGATTTTTTGCTTTCGGAAAATCTTCAACCGAAATAATTGTTCCCACCCTTAATTCGACTTTTTGGAAGTCACTCCATGTTAAATTATTCATACTCAGACCTAGATGTATTATTCATACCAGACACTTACCACTATTGTTGAAGGCTGAAATGAACCGCCACTTTGTGACTGGGTAATATTTTGAATTTCAATATCAGCTTTTGCGGCCAGCCAAAGATTGATTTCAGCTTCTAAGCCATGGTCAGTAGCTGTGTCCGATTTTGGTAAAAAGCCAACTTTAGGCCTTAAAATTTTCGTAAATATTTTTACTTCCATGATTATTTCCAACTTCATACTTTGATTAATGAATAAATGCTAAAGCGCCAAACTAAGGGCTTATTCTGCCATCTTGAAATAAACGCAACCTAGTCAACTACAGATACACCTGGTGGGTAATAAGTAATTTCAAAGCGAATTCCATCGGGATCTTTCATGAACAATGCCCGGGCTTGATCAAAACTTTGTATTTCCGGTACGTCAAAACCCGCGTTTTTCATTTGCGTTTTAACCTCAACAACGAATTCAGCTGTTGGGGCACTAAATCCTATGTGATTCATACCAGAGGCATACCGTTCATAATCCTTAGTATCTTCTTTCGCTTGGTTGAACTGAAGAAAAAAACCTTCGCCGTCGCTCCATACGTAGTCTCGTAATTTGCTGAAGCCAATGAGATCCAATAGCTTCGTATAATAAGGCATACTATGTTCTAGTGATTTAACCAAAATAGTTACATGATCAACTTTAAGCGCCACACTTCCTCCTTTCTATTCTAAAACCTTGCTCACGGTAAATCATGAGCGTAACAACGAATTTATCCATTTGCATTAACTTGCTATTAACGATAAAAGGTAAATATTTCTTTACCTATTTGCGCAATCGCTTTATTTCTTTGTGCAAAAGACGCATCCGTTTGTGTTAGGTAAATGGCGACAATTAGCGGTGAACGTTGTTCAGACCAAACTACCGCAGTAATCCCTCGGGAACCATACCCCCCGGCGCCAGAGCGATCTGCAATTAACCAGCCGATTGGAAGCACTGACCGTAACAAACTGTCAGATACTTTATTATCTGTCATCCACTGTTTTAGTTGTGTTTTAGATGCTGCTGGCAAGGTATTACCAAACAGCAGCTCACGCAAACTCTTTACCATAGCATTCGGTGTTGTGGTGTCTCTTACATCTCCGTCAAGAGCTTCACCCAAATATGGTTCAATTCTATCGAGTCTAGTGATTTTATCACCAATAGAGCGCATAAATTGAGTCAACGCTGTTGGGCCATTAATTCCTTTAAGTACAATATTAGCTGCAGTATTGTCACTCATGATCATTGCCGCAGAACACGCTTGTCTGAGCGAAAAACTCTCGCCAACATGTTTTTCAGTAACGGGCGACCAAGTAACAAGAGATTCTTTCTTTATAACCACAGAAGTGTCAAAAGACTGCTCGCCGTTATGAATATCGGCGAGTAATTTCGCACAGGCTAATGTTTTAAAAGTACTCATTAGCGGGAAGCGAGTATCACCATTGTAGTGCCAAAGGTCATCTGAAGAGACATCATAAACGGAAACTCCAACATCAGCGCCAAGCTTTTGTTTCACTTCTTCAATGGTTTTGACCATAGAGTTGGCATTCACGGTCGCGACAAAAAACACATTAATCATAGATAGGAGCAGCACTGATATGTATTTATAACGATAGGGTTTAAGCATGGTCTGCACCATAAAAGCATTACCTCTTAATGTTTGAATTTTTGTTTAATAACTAGGTTACAACACAATCAATTTCTGTTTCTACTAACCATTGCTTATCAATGAATTTACTTATCTCAACAAACGTACAGGCTGGTTTAATTGTTGAAAATAACTCACCATGTGCTTGTGCGGCTTCTTTCCAGCGAGATATGTCGGTAAGCATTATTCGGGTTCTGATAACATCTTGAATATTACCTCCAGCTTCTTCTACCGCTAAGATTGAAAGTTCAAGGCAATATTTCGTTTGCTTATATACGTCACCAAGATGAACTGTTTCACCTTTATTTATAGGGGCGGTACCGGAAACGGAGATATAATTACCAATTCGGCAAGCACGAGAAAAGCCGATTGATTGTTCGAGGTGTGAACCTGAACTCACAATTTTTTTCATAAGACACCTTCTGTGTTTAATAATTTCTCCAGCTCTCGATAACCCTCAAGCTCCATTATCAATTGGCCCTTTTCATGTCTTGCGATATTGAGCCAATGTTCTCCTTCCAGAGCACCAACCATAGCATAGAGAAAATTTAAACTAGGCTTGGTATTAGACTCTCTTTTTAAGCGAATAAAAGCACGAATTGCGCCTATTTCCCTTAGTTCTTTCTCGGTATGTATTCCGACCTCAATCAGTAACTTCTCTGACTTCGGACCTAATCCTTTTAAATCTCTCAACTTGGCCAAATGCACACCTCGACTGAAATATAACGCCCTCATAATGGGCAAAAAATGGTTGGCTAAAATGAGTGGGGTACGAACAACAGCCAACCGTTATTTTTCCGTTTGATTAACGGGTTAGCTTTTACTGTCAATAATTTGGGGAGTCTCTGTAACGGTGTACATAACTGAGACAATTTTCCAACCTGATTCATCTTTGATTAAATCCCAAGCCTCTGTTCCAAACGCTTTTTTAATACCATTTCTATGATCGCTGTAATTAAAATGAACAGATCCTAAATAACCATCCGATTCAATTTTAATATTCCACATTTTTTCTTCTTGCTTATCTCTATCGGAAATCATTTTCACTGGCGGTCCAAATCTTCCAAAATTGACTGTACGTGGGAAGTCAGGCTTTACCTTTCGTTTGGCGTTTACCATTTCATCACTAAATACTGCAATCCATGGGATGCTTTCACTATAAAAAAGAGATTTGAATGTTTCTTTATCCTTATTAATGATTGCTAACCTGAACGTTTCAATAACAGTTTCGATCTCTTTTTTATACACATCAACATTATCGTTTGCTACAGATGAGCTACTTAAAATCATAGCGATAAACGCTATCGAAAGACGACTTAATTTCATTTGTTCTCCGTTGTTTAATTTGAAAGTTAATGCCCATTTGAGGGGCTTATAATAGTTGGCAAAAGTGTGTAGCGAAGCGGAACTCAGCCAGGGCTTAAAAGTCCCGCCTGATTAGCTTGTTAGGTAACAATTAGTTGAAATCCCCCCTATTTTTTAGAACGCTTAGCAATGCCGTGAAAATGCGTTGGCCCTCCAGGCATTGTGAGATCCATTTGAAAGTCCATATCTATAACTTCCCAACCATCTTTCCCTAAGTTATTTAATAATTGAAACACCTGCAACTTCTAAAACTGTTTTTGCGTCTGCCCGCTCGATAACCTTTAATAATGTGGTTTGAATAGTTTCATCTGTTCTAGCATCACCCTTGCTCGAAAACTTCTGCTCTTGAGCCGCCGCGCCTTCTTCTGAGATGTAGCCAACGACAACTTCGGTCGCACAATTAGCTGACTCACCAAAATAAGCCAATGAAATTTGAGGGTAACCTTGAAACCCCTTTTTAACTCTCTTTGCTATACGCTTTGTTGATTTATCCAAATTCATAATTGGTATCCAGAAAAAATTTAACGCCCATTTAGGGGCTGATAATAGTTAGCTAAAATGTGAAGCGTAGTGGAACTCAGCCAACTGTTCGAAGTCCCGCTTTAATTTTATGTTATGTGATTTTTTGCTCTGAACGCAGTAAGGCATACTGATATTCGTCACCCCAAGCACCTTTAAAAAAGATATTTTGAATGACATGACCTTCTCGGCGAAACGCTAACTTTTCAAGAAGCCGATACGAAGCTGTATTATCTGCATCTGTAGTAGCTACCACTCTATGTTTGTTAAGTTCACCAAAGACATAACGTAAAAATCTTGATACGGCTTCTGATGCAACATTCTTACCTTGATGTTGAGGGGCAACCGTAAAACCGATCTCAATTTGATCTTGATCTATAAAATGTACAGCTAGATCACCAACTAACTCATCTGAATCAAGCGATGATATTGCAAGTTGATACCAGTTTCCTTCTGTACCAAAAGTTGAATAATCCATGCCTTCAAAAAACTCAATTGCATCTTGATAAGTGTAGTTTGTCCAACTCTGATATTTGGCCACCATTTCTTGTGAACGGTACTGAGTAAATATTTCTAAGTCCTTTCTTTCAAAGGCTCTAATAACTAAGTTTTCTGTTTCCAAAACTGGGGGGATCATCAAACTCTCTCTATTCACATAACGCCTTACTAAGAGGCAAATAATATTGGCATGTATTTTTGCGCCTTTTGCAAAAACCATGACGATGTTGCTTCAGCCATTTATCCATTTTCTCTTTAGTTTCCTCATTAGAAAATGTATCACTAAAGTAGCACATATTGTAGGGGTTACAACTTGTCCGATTTAATTGCCTGGTTATGCGTCACTGCGCTATACCGTACAAATAAACGTACACGAACATTTTGGAACCAAATATGGATGCAATTAGTTATGATGTCTTTAGAAGACTATAACGCAATGCAAGAAACTACATATTTACTTAGATCTCCAGCCAATGCCAGAGATCTTTTAAACTCAATTGCCGAACTTGAAGCTGGCAATGGCACAGAAAAAAATATTAAAACGTATCAATTTGCTAATTGAAGATATTCAAAGAACACCAAATGAAGGCGTTGGGAAACCTGAACCTTTAAAGCATGGATTATCAGGGTATTGGTCTCGTCGCATAAACGATACACATCGAATCGTATAAAAACACCAAGATAATACAATTCTGATTGCTCAGCTACGCTACCATTACGGCACATAATGCCTCATAAAAAGGCGAATAATAGCTGGCTAAAATGTGTAGCGCAGCGAAACCCAGCCAACAGTTATGAGTCCCGCTTTATTAGCTTATTATGTACCTACTGGCCGCTCAGCACTATGTTCCGTTGGTTGTGGAGTGATAGTCATGACTTTAACACCGTCCGGCGATTCGAAACGATGCCAAATCCCCTTTGGAATAACCAACATTTGACCAGATGATAACTCGTTACGTTGTTCCTGATTTTCGGTTAATAAAATCACCGTTGTTTCACCACCTAAAACTTGAACAAATTCGTCACCATTAAGGTGCCTTTCCCACTCACTAAAGCCTGAGTAATGAGCCACGTATATTCCGCCATCTCTATATTCGGATAACAAAGCAAAAGCATCTTTTGCCTCTTCATCAGTAGTGTCAGGTGTTCTGTTTTTGAGAAACTTAACTCTCGAAAATGCATCTTTAATTGTAATTGCTACAGACTTCGACACTTACGGAATCCTTGTCGGTACATAACGCCACATTAAGCGGCTATTTGTAGTTGGCTAAAATATGTGAGGCACGAACAAAAGCCAACTGTAAATTGTCCGTTTTAATGCCTTGTTAAAGCATATTATGCACCTTGTTATAAAAGTACTCTTTTCCTCTTTGATAAGAATCTTTGTCTTCTGGGTACTTGTTATGCAAATGCAGTTTTATCTGATTTAACTCATTTATTAATGTTAAATTGCCTTGCATAACATGAATAAAGTTCAAATCTTTCTTAATAGCTAAATTACCTAATTGGTAAATATGTAGATGTACCTTTCTTTTTGTTTTGGAAAAATACTCTCGCCCAGCGAGGCCATATTCACCTTTATAGGTGTAACCAACATCACTAAAGTTTGGTTTTTGAGCTCTTACATCAGCCGTATTATTTACTACACCTAAAATATCAATACAATCTTTTGCGTATAGTCCACTAACCGCTGTCGAGCCGATGTGATAAAGATTAATGCTTCCGTTGTACTTCGAAAGAATTAAATCTGCTTCATTTTGATATTCAGTTTTCCATTCATTTTTATGTTGATGAATATACATAATAAGAAAGTGCTCTGACGCCCAAATAAGGGTCGGATAATAGCTGACTAAAATGTGGAACGAAGTGGAACCCAGCCAGCTGTTAGGAGTTCCGCTTTATTTTCTTATAGTGAACTTAGCGCCTCGCTTGCAAAATCACCGTCACAAATTTTGCAGACGGCACCTGTCATTGTTGCAAAAAAGTGTTTATCAATATCTATATTAATGACACCGCCTGGCATATGAACATCGATGTTTGAGCCACACAACCCTAATGAATACATAACTGAAGCAGCAGCCGTACTACTTGAGCCTGATGCAAGAGTATAACCAGCACCTCGTTCCCAAATTTCAATTTGGATTGATGATCTACTAAGTCGCTTTACAAATTGCACATTAGTTCTATTTAGAAATCTAACATCGTTCTCAATAATACTCCCATATTTTTTCGCTGGAGAATCGTTTAAACCTTCGACTATGATCACACAATGCGGGTTACCAACATTAGCTAAATAGTAAGTAAAATTTTGACCTGAAGCATTGATTATTTCAGCGGTAGCTTTTGGCTCTCCGCTTGTGTCGTGAGTGAACCTTACTTTACCCATTCCTACAGATACTGACATACCATTTTCAGCTACCGTAGAATGAACAACTCCACCTTTTGTTTGAATGCTAAATTCATCCTGAGTAACTAAAGATAGATCCCAAAGGTATCTCGAAAATATTCGTAAACCGTTACCACTTTTTTCAGCTTCGCTGGCATCAGGATTAAAGATCCGTAATGAAAAGTCACAATCATCGCTTTTATCTGGCCCATAAAGAATTCCATCTGAACCGACTCCATAATTTCGATTACAAATCGTTTTAATATCATGTTTAGATAATTCACATTCCAAATTTTTAGGATCTATAACTATATAATCGTTACCCAAAGCGTGATATTTGCTGAATTTCATTGGTTCACTCTAGACATAATGACTCCCCACGAGGTGCTAGCCTCCAAGTTCGTGGGTTAGCAAAGCCAGAGCCATAATTAGTGTGTCAAACAACTAATAGCGGAGGCTAGCATGAATAACCATA
>MABC01000064.1 GCA_002162925.1 Thalassotalea sp. 42_200_T64
GAAAATCAATGATTTTTTTGCCATAACACTTCCGAGGATAGCTGATACTTTAGACAGTTGGATTAATGACAACTTTCAAACACTGACGCCTGCACCTTGAAGTGTTACGGGTATATGTATCATAGGCCTTTGCTTTTCTAGGAACAATTGGACCTATTAACTTGTACTAACTAATCTACTTAGTTATTTAAAGGCAGGGTGAAGTCAATACTAAATGCATTATTCGCTATTTAAAGCTATACCGTACGTCTAAAGCGTATTGAAGTGGTTTTTCTTATGTATTTGTATCATGTCTTTCCCACTGTACATTGTTGTAAATACGTTATGTTTTATATTTTTACGTATAAAAAACATCCACCTTCACCATGCAGCAGCCTGAATCTTTAAGCAATATGAAAGCGGTGAGTTGGTATTGGATGGGCGATGAAGTGGACAATAAGACAATAAGACAAAAAGGATAGTCGCTTTTGGCATATTAAGTGGCATTTGGGTGACATTGAAAGTGCCATTGTTAGTTACGTTTTCTAAGGGGAAGTCGTTTCACCAGTGGCATCAGCACCAATCAACGGCACTTTTTTTAGTGTAGTATTTAATGCTCAGAACGGATCAGAACTGAAAAAAGAACGGAATAGAAAAGGGTGATGCATACAAGGCTGTTGGGAGTTAACCTTATATGCATCATAGGCCTTTGCTTTTCTAGGAACAATTGGGCCTATTAACTTTAAATAACTAATCTACTTAGTTATTTAAAGGTTGGGTGAAGTCATTGCAAATAATAGTTGGCAGCATGGCGTTCATTGTTATCTTGAACGCCAAACTGCATTATTGGCTATTTAAAGCTATAACGTGCACCGATAGCGTATCTAGGACCATATTGACGAGCACTTAAGAATTGCTCTTCGTAACGGCCAAACACTTGCTCGGTTTCATCATTCAAGTTAATGCCTTCAAAGAACACAGTAAGGCGGTCAGTTACGTTATAGTTAATGCTCATATCTATTTGACCAAACTCTTTGGCAAATTGCGGTGGCGCATCTGCAGAGCCCTGCGATTGGCCGACACCAAGCAGATATTCATCACGCCATGCGTAAGTCACCTTAACGGATAAGCCATGTTTTTCATAAAACAGTTGGAAGTTAGCCGAGTCGCTTAAGCCGGTAAGCGGGGTTTGCTGATCCAAACTTTTAACGTCAAATTCAACATCACCATCAACAAATGTCGCATTGGCACCAACACCAAAGCCGGTTTCGCCAAACAAATGTTGAATTGCCAGCTCAAAACCATCAACTTCTTTGTCTTCACTGCTGTTGAATGGACGAGAGATATTCCATTCCATTATTGGATCACCGGCAACTGGTTCGAGGTATCCTTGCTCATTCAACGCTGATCCACTGGCCTGAATTTGTGCAAAAATAGCGTCATTTGTTGCTTGTTCACCGCGGCCTTCAATAACATCTACCGCGTCATCCCAGCGCTCCCCCATCCAAATATCGTGAATTCCCTCATATTCTTGCTGGACGATTTCGTTACCAATAAAATTCTCTACTTCTTTTTTAAAGTAACCAATCGATGCGTAGCTGCCTTCGGCGTAATAATATTCAAGGCTTAAATCAAAGTTTGTTGATTCATAGGGTTGCAAGTCGGTGTTACCCGAACCACCATCGCGCGAACCAATTTTCGGACTGCCCGATAAGGTTAAACCACCCGCCAGGCTGCCAAGCGGTGCTCGGGCAATGGTTTTGCCCCAGGAAACTCGACCAACCAGCTCATCGGTGATATCGACTTTAATATCTAGCATAGGTAAAAACACATCGTGACTACCACTGAGATCTAAAGAGGCATTGCCACCAGGCTGATGTTGAGTATGCCACTCACTGCCGCCTTTCCACCATACTTCGACAGGAATGGGCTGGCTGTTGCTGTTGGTCACATCGGTTTCTTCATAGCGAACACCAATATTCACTTGCACCGGAATTTCAGCTATTTCAAAATCCCATAATGATTGCAGGTAAACACTGTCAGTTTCTTCTTCCACCCAACCTGATGATACAGTACCTAAATCGTGGTACGCAGTTGCCTCAAAATAATCATCGCCACCTAATTCTTCATTGGTTAAGAAGGCAGCAGAGCGAGCCGCAACTTCATCAAAATCAAAAGTGTAATAATAGCTTGGTGCTAAAGAGCTGCCACCACCGCTAAATTCATCCAAAAAGCCACTGGTGCTATGAAGTTCAAACATGCCATCGGGCAGCATTGCGGTATAATCTGGATTAAACAAGAAGCCACCGATTAGGCCACTCCAGGCATTCGAACCACTCATTTTTTGTTTCGAATGAGCGACACCAAACTTGATATTGACTAACGGAATATCAAAGTCATTATTGTCCCATGTACCGTGCAGTTGTACCTGTTCAACGGTTGACTTGCCAGGGTTATGGACAAATTGACTAAAATGAGAATCTATCTCACTAGGCGCCAGGGTAGTGGTGCCGTTGTTCCAAAAAATTTGCGCATGAGGAACTTCACCAGTTCGGTAGTCATAGGTCTTAGTTCTCAGTTGATCTGAGCCCAATACTAATGAGCCGAAACCGTCCATGCCATCATCGGCACCATTATCAATCTCATTGGTTGAGTCGTGATAATCGAGTTCAAAGTGAAATGAATCGGTTGCTTGCCAGGCTACGTTAAAGCCAAAAGACTCCTCATCGACTTCCGTGGTACCACGTGACGCTGTATATGAACCATCATTACCACTCATATCGGCAAAAATAGCGGTACCATTTTCATCGAGTTCGTAAGCATTAATGTTGCCGCCATAATCGTGCCACTGTCCCCAACCAATAGAATTAGAGCCAGTTTCAACTTTTGTTGCGGTGTAATCAAGGCTAAGAATTAAATCATCAATCGGCGCATATTGAAACGTCACATTGCCGTTCGTTCTCTCTCGTTCTACATTATTAATGCCGTAGTTCATATCCCTCGGGAAAAAGTAATCTCCTATTCGTTCACCCTCATCATTAAGTGGTCTAGGGTCAATTACATTTTCGGCGTCTAAATTAGTTGGCAGAGCAACATTGGCTTGCCAGCCTTGAATATTTGCCGATTGCTGTTGAAAGTCACGACGAGAATGAGTAACCGAAAAGGCAAAGCCGAACGTCTCATCATCAAAAGTATTGCTGTACACTGCACTCACTTCTGGTGTTACATCATTACCTTCTTCGTTCGAGGTATCATGCATGCCTTTCGCTGAAACAGAATACTTTAGACCTGGGCTGTTCATAGGTTTCAACGTGACAATATTAACGGTCGCGCCTAGGCCGCCACTTGGGTTTTTTGCTCTTGCCGTTTTATGAACTTCTAGGGCACTGACACCATCAGATGATAGGTTTTCAAAGTTGTAAGAACGGCTGTTACCAGTACCTGGCATGGTACGGCCATTTAGGGTAACTAAGTTAAAGTCAGGGCCAAAGCCACGTACGGTTATTTGACTACCTTCACCGTTTGAGCGACTGACAGTAACACCGGTAATACGTTGTAGCGATTCGGCTAAGTTAGTGTCTGGGAATTTACCCATATCTTCCGATGAAATAACATCCATAACACCAGAACTATCACGTTTTAAATCCATTGAACGGATTAAACCGCCACGAATACCTGATACTTCAATAACTTCTATTTCATCTTCTTGCACATCTTCAACAATTGCGGCAGGGGCTGTTTCTTCTGCGGCATAACTTGGTGTTACCACACCTGTACCTAATAACATAGATATTGTTACTGCAAGTCGTTTTTTACTAAAGTTAACTTGTTTCATAATTTTCCTACTTATCTTTTAAGTATTTATGTTCAATGTGTAGCTAACGTATGGCGGTTTTGTTTTTCGTTTTACCAGCCATACGCTGCACATTGCTATTCTTTTAATTTGCTTACTGGTGTGTATCTACGGAGTAGAAATTTTGGCGTTATCCACTCGATAAACCGCGCCTTCACCAGTTCCCCATGCCGGGAAAATCATTACTACATCGATTTCGCTAACATCAAGTCCAGCATTAAATAAATCCTGTAGCGTAAAAGTATAGGTTTGCCATACATCAGTAACCGGAGCTGCGCCTTCAAGGCTGTCGGTTAATGGCAATTCTACGGCAGTGGTCGTGCCACCAGATTCAATTTTGAACATCCAAGTAGAACTTGCATCATTTGGCTGTGCTATCACTTTCATTTCAAATTGCACTACGCCGTTGGCAAGTAATGCTGAAGCATCGTAGGAAACACCCGAGCCATCGTCAGGTTTGAAACCCATTACTGTTGCTGTGCTACCAATAACAAACTCGGCAGTATTGCCATGTTCGCTATCATCGACTTCTACAGTGGGGGTAGAGCCGCCACAACAGTCCCATATGTTCCAATCTGTTGCCGCAGTATCGGCGAATAGTGTTAGCCCCGCTGCCGGTGGATTAGTAGATGAACTTGGAGAATAAATTTTCGCGTTATCAACACGATAAACTGCACCATCACCTGTACCCCAGGCTGGGAATATCATTATCACGTCGATTGCACTCGGATCTAAACCTGCGGCAAATAGATCAGAGATTTTAAAGGTATAGGTTTGCCATACTCCGGTAGCAGGTGCTACGCCTTCATCACTGTCGGTGATCGGAATTTCGACGGCTTCTGAGGTGCCGTTACTTTCTACTTTGAACATCCAGGTAGAGCTTGCATCGTTCGGTGCAGTCATCACTTTCATATCAAATTGCACCACACCATCGGTTAACAACGCGGAAGCATCAAATGAAATTTCTGAACCATCAGCAGGTTTAAAGCCCATTACCGTTTCCGTTGCACCAATAGCAAATTCAACCGTCAAACCATGATCTTCATCATCAAATTCTTCTGTTGGCGTAGAACCGCCACAGCAATCCCATGGGGCCCAGTCAGCATTGGCAGCGTCTTCAAACAACACTAACTCTGGTAAACTGCCAGCGCCTTCTTGAGAGATTTCTACGTTATCCACTCGATAAACTGCACCGTCGCCGGTGCCCCATGCAGGGAATATCATTAAAACGTCGATAGCCGATAAGTCTAAGCCTTCATCGGCAAGAACTGATAAATCAAAGGAATAACTCTGCCACTCACCAACAGTTGGCGCCACGCCTTCATTACTGTCGGTAAATGGCAGTTCAACAGCCGTGGTGCCATCACCACTTTCAATTTTGAACATCCAGGTAGATGATGCGTCTGCAGGGGCGGTGACTACTTTAATGTCAAATTTAACGCTGCCTGAATCGATCAATGGCGAGGCATCAAAAGGACCACTGTCTTCAACGCCATGACCAGCACGAGTGGTATAGCCCATTACCGTTTCCGTTGCGCCGATAATAAATTCTGAAACGCCGCCATGTTCTTCATCGTCGGTTTCAACCGTAGGGGTTGAACCACCACAACAATCCCACATTTGCCATAACGGGTTTTCTGCGTCTTCAAAAATGGTAAGGTTCACCGGAATACCGGTAGATGGTGGTGATGGAATAGGTGCTTTGCCAATAACTAATGCATCTTCTTCGTCTTTATAACCAGAACGAATAGTGTCACAGCCTTTACCGGTATCTGGGTCTACTGCACATTCGAACACGCGCACATAGTCAATGGCATATGTTTGAGAGTTGGCAAATGCAGCAGGGTCGATGCCACCGTCATTAACGTTTGCAGCCCAATCACCGCCAACGGCTAAATTGAGTAAAACGTGGAAGTCTTGATCGAATGGCGAAGCATCCCAGTGGGTTTCTAATTCACCACTAATAATATCGAAATATTCGCTAAACCAACCTCGGTGACCTAAACCAACGGCTTGGTCTTTTGAGTTGTATCTAACTGTCGATGCCATTTGTGTTTCATACAAATAACCGTCAACATACCAGCGAATTTCACCTTTTTGCCACTCAATCGCGTAAGTATGAAAATCATCGGCTGGATTTGCACCATCTGGGAGTAGGTACTCTTTACCTGACTTTGATTGGTTTGGCCAGTCTTCACCATAATATAAGGTACCGAATACGTGAGCTTCGGTGACACCTTCATCGTTAATGGTTTTTAAATTAACCGCTTCTACAATGTCAATTTCGCCTGATTTTGGCCAGCCGCCATACACTTCATCAGTTGGCAGCATCCAAAATGCTGGCCAGGTACCTTGACCAAACGGTAATTTTGCGCGCATTTCAAAGCGACCGTATTTCCAGTCACCCAAACCTTTGGTGCTTAGTCTGGCTGAGGTATAAGGAAGAGCAGAATCGACATCAGCAGGTTTGGCGACGATATTTAAAATACCATCGGCAACAAATGAGTTTTCAGCGCTGTCGGTATAACATTGCTGTTCCTGGTTGCCACCACCGTCACAATTGATTTCATGGAACCATTTACCGGAATCAATTTTATCGCCATCAAATTCATCATTCCACACCATTTGCCAGTCACTAACTGGTGCGCTGACGTCGATAGATTCATAATCGGTATCAGTATTAGTTTCTTCGCAACCAACAAGTCCTAACGTTACCGTTAGACCCATTATTGCGGCCAAGCTTCGTGTTTTAAATTTAACACTGCTTATTGTCGTCATGTTCTCTCCCCTCGAGATATCCAAATCCTGTATTTATAACCATTCTTATGTTGAATGTTCGTTGGTTTTAACTAAAACCTATCAGCGCGAATATAAATACAATCGTAAACAAAATGTAAATGCCTGACTATAGTGTTAGCACAACAATTTAATCATTAGCATAGAAATGCGCTCAGGCGGGACAGTGAAAAGCCGAAATGGACAAAGCGGGTTAAATCACCTTGTTTTCATGACATTTCTATCTGTATTTTAACTCTGTCTTTATCGGCATTTTGCAGCAGCATTGATGGCTTTTGTACATCTAGTCGCAAGCCCAGTCCGTTTTAACTTGTTTGTATTGCGTTACATCTTTCTTACATTATTGTTTGCTTAATATCTGTTCTGCGTTGTTTGCAGGCGTTACCCAATATAGCAGGCAAAATAACATGCTCGATAAAAATAGTTATCTTCCCGTTTTGCTGATAATCCTTATCTCTGTCATTAATAGTGGCTGCTCAAAAGTTGAAGACAATGCAGTTGCCAACAACAAGTCAGTTGCAGGCAATAGCGTAATTATGCAAGACCAATTCAAGCAAGCTAAGCAAATAGAGTCTGAGCAGGAAGATGCCATTGTATGGGCGGTTAATTTTGGCGGTAAAGAGTATCAAGGAGTCGATGGGATAAATTATCAGTCGGACTCCTTAGAGATAAATAGCGAACAAGGTGAAATTGACACCATTTTTGGTTCGCAAGACAGTGCTATTTACCAAACCTATCGAGTTGGTGACATTCATCTTTCGAAGACCATTGACAATGGTATTTACGACATTTTATTCAAGTTTGCCGAGCCAGAAGATATTGCCGTTGGCGCACGGGTTTTTAACGTGATAGCCCAAGGTGAAGTCGTTATTGAAAACCTGGATGTCAGACAGGCAAGAGACGGTAAGCACCATTCGGCGTTAATTCGGGCGGCAACGGATATCAATGTTAATGATGGTGTATTGGATATTCAGCTAAAAGCCATTGCTGGCAAGCCCATATTGAATGCCATTGTTGTTCGCAAAAAGCATGTTGTCGCCAATAATTGGCAGTTGGTTTGGGGGGATGAGTTTGAACAAGACGGGGCACCAGACACCTCGAAATGGAATTACGACTTATGGCCGGCCAAAAAGGTAAACGGCGAAGATCAAACTTATACCTCGCGGGCAAAAAATGTTCGGGTAGAGAATGGCAAATTGATCCTTGAAGCGCATAAAGAACAGCATGCTGGCGCTGAATATACTTCAGCCCGATTGAATTCCCGGGGTAAGGGCGATTTTCTGTATGGCAGAGCCGAGATCAGAGCAAAAATACCGGCAGGACAAGGCACCTGGTCAGCCATTTGGATGTTACCCAGCGACCCTTATAAATACTCAACCAGCTGTGCTGAAAATGAAGACTGGCAAGGCAGTGAAACCTGTGATGCCTGGCCTAACTCTGGTGAAATCGACATCATGGAGCATGTCGGTTTCGACATGCAAAATATTCACGGTACCGTGCACAATAAAGCCTATTACTGGCAAAACTGGCAACAACGGAAATCCAGTATTGAAGGCAAGAATATCGACCAACAGTTTCACCGTTATGCGGTTGAATGGTCACCTGAAACCATCACCATATTTTTTGATGATAGCCCTTATTTTTTCTACAGTAATGAAGCTACTGGCTGGAAAGCCTGGCCTTTTGATCACCCCTACCATGTTATTTTGAACTTAGCCATTGGCGGCATGTGGGGACGAGCCGGTGGTCCAATCGACGACAGTATTTTTCCGGTGAAAATGGAAATTGACTACGTTCGAGTCTATGAAAAACAACATAAAAATAACATTGAGAAAATATAGAACAAGCATCAGCCAATGGCGCTGAACTGTTTTAATTTTACATTTATCAATATATACATGCCTGAAACTTAGGCGGGAAAGAACATGAATATCAGTAACAACAACGAAATTGAAGTATCGGGTGAATTTGTCACATTAGCGGGTGAACGATTCTATGCGATTCGCAACATGGATAAAATGGCTCCATTTTTTATCAGCGTGATATCAAACAGCGACCATTGGTTGTTTGTCTCTTCAACCGGTGGTCTAACTGCCGGCAGAGTATCTCCAGAAACCGCGCTGTTTCCTTATATTACCGTGGATAAAATACACGAAAGTAGTCTTCATACCGGCAGCAAAACCCTGTTCAAGGTAGAACAACAGGGGCAAACCGTTTACTGGGAACCGTTCAATCGCGAGCACGACAGACGCTATAACTTAACCCGTAATATCTACAAAAATGTCCTCGGTAACAAGCTTTGCTTTGAAGAAGTGAATCATGATCTTAACTTAACGTTTCGTTATACCTGGTTAACTAGCGACCAATACGGTTTTGTGCGTAAATGTGAACTGGATAATAGTGCGAGCGACAATGTTTCGGTTGAAGTAATCGATGGTCTGCAAAATATCTTGCCCGCGGGCACACCGCGTTTTACCCAAACCAATTCAAGTAATTTAGTCGATGCCTATAAATGGAGTGAAGTTGATGCACAAACTGGTTTAGCCTTTTTCACGCTGTTTTCGGGCATCACCGACAGAGCCGAGCCGTGTGAGTCATTAAAAGCCAATACCGTGTTCTGTTTAGGGTTAGATAATGCCAAAGTGTTGCTTTCTAACGAGCAAGTTGATGATTTTCGTGCTGGCAAGGTGTTGAGCCGGGAAGATCATAAACGCGGTATACGCGGCGCATATTTGGTCAATGCCGAGTTAACTATTGCTGCTGGCGATACGCAAAGCTGGCAGTTGGTCGCGAATGTTGAGCAAAGCCAAGGCCAAGCGGTAGCGATCAGACAAAAGCTAAAAGAGAGCTATCTGAGCACTAGTGAATTCGCCAATGATATAGAAAATACAATCAATCAAGGCAGCGATGATTTGGCCCGTATCATGGCGTCTGGTGATGCCTTTCAGCTCACCGGTGAAGAACATGTCGCGGTACATCATTATGCCAACGTGCAATTTAATTTACTGCGTGGTGGTGCGTTTGATGATCAATATACCATTACCAGCAAAGATTTTTGCCAAACCATAGGTTTATTTAACTCTAATGTCTATTTACGTCATCAATCTTTGCTTGCTGAACTGCCGGAAAAATTGGAATTTGCTGAACTATTAACCATCATCAAACAGCAAAACGATGCGCAGTTAGAACGTCTGTGTTATGAGTATTTACCCATTTCATTTGGTCGTCGTCATGGCGATCCCAGTCGTCCCTGGAATCAGTTTGCGATCAAGTTAACTGATGAGCACAACAACCGCTTGCTTACCTATCAAGGAAATTGGCGCGATATCTTTCAGAACTGGGAAGCGCTAACTTTTAGCTACCCAGAATTTATTGAGAATGTGATCAGTAAGTTTGTTAATGCCTCAACCATTGATGGTTATAACCCCTATCGAATTACCAAAGAGGGCATTGACTGGGAGGTGGAAGACGAGAGTGATCCATGGAGTTATATCGGTTACTGGGGTGATCATCAGATCATCTACTTGCAGAAAATGCTCGAACTTTCTCAGCAATTTCACCCGACTCGTTTGACTGAGTTACTGAGAAAGCCAATTTTCAGCTATGCCAATGTGCCTTACCGCATTAAACCATTTAGCGATTTAATCAAAAATGCCAAAGATACCGTAGTTTACGACGATGCTTTGGCGCTGCGAATTGACCAACGGGTGGCGGATATGGGCGCCGATGGCAAATTAATCCAAGATAAAAATGGTAGTGTATACCTAGTTAACCTGTTTGAGAAATTGCTGGTTACCTTACTCAGTAAGTTAGGAAATTTTGTGGTTGATGGCGGTATTTGGTTGAACACTCAACGCCCTGAATGGAATGATGCCAATAACGCCTTAGTGGGACAGGGTTTATCTATGGTGACCTTGTCTTATTTACGTCGCTATGTTTGTTTCTTACAACAACTTATCCTTGAGCAATCTGATTCGATCGCGCTATCGACAGAAGTGAGCCAGTGGTTTGCTGAAACTGCTGCCGCCCTGGATAAATTGCGTCCGTTATTAGGCACTACTAGCATTGATGCTAAACAACGCTATTTGAGCATCGATGAGCTTGGCAATGCCGCCTGCAGATATCGTCAAACGATTTATCAACAAGAGACGTTTTCTGGGCAAGTGCTTGAGCCTGTCAACGCCATTAAAGCCATGCTTGCAGATGCCTTGGCGGCAATCGATCATACCGTATCGGTAAATCAGCGCGACGATGGCTTATATAACGCCTATAACTTACTGGATATACAACAGGATTCGATGGATATCGACAGCTTGTATCCCATGCTTGAAGGCCAGGTTGCCGCGTTAAGTTCGGGTACCCTTTCGCCTGTTGAGGCAATATCGGTTATTGAATCATTATTTGCGAGCGATGTTTATCGAGCCGATCAAGATACCTTTATGTTGTACCCCGATCGTCAACTGCCCAGCTTTTTAGAAAAAAATACCATTGCTGAGCAGCAATTTTATTCCCTGCCAATCTTGGCTGAAATGCTAGCACTAAACGATAAACGTATTATCGAGCAAAATGTTGATGGCACCTTCCGGTTTAATGCTGGATTCAGTAATGCCAGTGATTTAAGCGTACAAATAGACTTATTGGCTAAGGATTATGGCGACACTATCACTAGTAGTAAAGACGCCTTGCTAGCGCTGTATGAATCGGTATTTAATCATCAAGAATTCACCGGCCGTTCGGGTGGCATGTTTGGTTTTGAAGGCTTAGGTTGTATCTACTGGCATATGGTGGCCAAGCTGTTATTGGCGGTTGAAGAAAACTTCTTTAATGCCATTGAACAGGGCGAAAATGAACAGGTTTGTGATAAATTGGCTGGCCTTTATTATGCGGTTCGACAAGGTCTTGGTTTTAATAAAACGCCAACTGAATACGGCGCATTTCCAACCGATCCTTATTCGCATACGCCAAAACACGCTGGCGCCCAGCAACCTGGGATGACAGGCCAAGTGAAAGAAGAAATACTGACTCGCTTTGGTGAGTTGGGTATTCGGGTTAATCATGGTTGTGTGCAATTTAAGCCTTATTTTCTGCGCAAGTGTGAGTTTTTGGCCAAAGCTGAAGTATTCCGTTATTTAGATGTGAATAATACTTGGCAAGAAATTCCATTAGCCGCGCAAAGTTTAGCATTTACCTGGTGTCAGGTACCCATTGTTTATCAACTTGATGACCATAGTGAACCATCGGTAACGGTGACTTTTAACGATGGCAGAGAGCAAGTGATTCCGCAATTGTCGTTGCCAGAGAATTTAAGCTCAGAGTTGTTTGCGAAAAATGGCTGTGTCCAACAACTGACACTAGTGCTGGGTAGTAAGCAATTGTTTGCAGAATAGCTGCAGTTATCGGTTATCAGTTTGCGCTAAGCAATGAAAATTAAATTAAATTAATAAAACATTAATCTGGAGATTAAGGTGTCGAAAAAATCCTATAACTACATGTCGTTGGCAGGTGTTAATTTTGCTAATTTAAGCAATCATGAATTACGTGAACTTGCCGGTAAAATACTCGCAGAAAAAATCCATGGTATTTCATTTAGCCCATACGTTGAAGGGCAAGGACCTGGCAGCCAAATTGGCGAGCAGCAAATCCGTGAGCGGTTGAAACTCATTCAGTCAAACATTAACTGGGTGCGTTCGTTTTCATGTACCGAAGGTAATGAACAAATACCAAAAATAGCACAAGAAAATGGCTTGAATACCATGGTTGGTGTTTGGTTAAATGACGATTTGGCCAATAACGAATTAGAGCTTGCTAATGCGATTGAAATTGCCCAAGCCGGACATGTAAATATTCTGGCTGTTGGTAATGAAGTCTTACTCAGAGGAGATTTAACCGAAGCGCAATTAATTGACTACATCAATCGGGCCAAACAAGCCTTACCAAATATTGAAGTTGGCTATGTTGATGCCTATTTTGAATTTGAAGACCACCCAAAAGTTACCGAAGCTTGCGACTTGATCTTGGCGAACTGCTATCCATTTTGGGAAGGCTGTCCTGCGGATTACTCGTTATTGTATATGAAAGATATGTACCGTAGAGCCGTTCGCGCAGGCAATGGTAAACGAGTCATTATCACTGAAACCGGGTGGCCAAATGTAGGCACAGCAGAGCGTGGTGCCGTGCCATCGGTAGACAATGCCATTAAGTATTTTATTAACGCTTACCTTTGGGCGGCAGAGGAAGATATCGAAATATTTTATTTCTCATCGTTTGACGAAACCTGGAAAGTAGCTGACGAAGGTGATGTCGGCGCTTACTGGGGCTTATGGGATAAAGATGGAACGCTGAAATATGTTTAATGCAGATTTCAATACGAGTAGAAATTTTAAGAATAAGAATAAGAATAAGAATAAGAATAAGAATAAGAATAATTAAATTAATATTAATGAAGATAAAGGTAATACACAGATGAACATAGTACACGGCAACGCGATTTGCTATTCAGGCTATCGAGAAGGACAAAACCCACGAGAGGGCATTTACCCGAGTTATGCTGAAATAAAACAAGATTTACAAATTTTATCGAAAAACTGGACGTTTCTTCGACTCTACGACTGTGGCCCGCATGCCGAAATTGTGCTGGATGTAATTGAGTCGGAATCTTTTGATTTTAGGGTAATGCTAGGTGTAGATATGGCTGCTGAAATGAGCAACCCACACTGTCCTTGGGGGGCTGATTTTAGTGAGCAAACGCTCAGTGAAAATAGGCTGGCTAATTGTGCCCAGATTGATAAATTAATTGAATTGTCTAAACGCTATAACGATATCGTGTTTTCGGTCTCTGTGGGTAATGAAGCCAGTGTTGAATGGACCGATCATATGGTATCCGTCGATAGTTTGGTGAATTACGTTCTCAGAATCAAAGACAACATCAAACAGCCAGTCACCTTTTGTGAAAATTATGTGCCCTGGACCTACAAATTAGAGCCGCTAGTTGCAGTGTTGGATTTCATTTCTATTCATACCTATCCCGCCTGGGAATACCGCACTTTAGATGATGCCCTGGAATATACCAAACAAAATTATCATTCGGTTGCTCATCATTACCCCGACAAACCTGTTGTTATCACCGAAGCCGGTTGGACCACACAATCAAATGGTCGTGGTATTGAACCTTGGAATGCATCGCAAGAATTGCAAGCGAGATACTATGAACAATTACTCGCCTGGACCAATGATGAAAAAATTCTCACTTTTGTGTTTGAAGCCTTCGATGAACCATGGAAAGGTTCGCCGCATCCGCAAGAGCCCGAAAAGCACTGGGGCTTGTTTACCGTCGATCGTAAGCCAAAATTGGTGATGGAAAATCTTTACTCAAAGGAGCCGTCTTTAACTGAATTCATTAATGAAGTCGCTTAAAGCTATTAAGCTGGTATTCGGTAGTGAAGTTAAGTACGATAAATTATACCACAAGCTGTGGTTAAAAAGTCTGACGATAATGCTAGTGTTGAGAAATATAATTAATGCATAAAAAAATAGCGGATAGTGAAAGGTATCAATTTTGGTTGCTGCAACTCGGCTATTGGCTATTTATTTGTTTAATTAGCCTGTCCACTTTAACGCTCTGGTATGCTCAATTTAATTGGGCCAATGTCGCCCACACCTTTTTGCAGTCGGCACTGGGTTTGCTGCTTTCCTTACCTTTGTATTTTCTTTTTATGCGGTTTTGGGAGCAATCGATAACGATCAGATTGCTTATTATCTTTTCTGGAGTGTTATTTACCTCATTTGTGTGGACGTTAGCAAGAATGCAAGCGTTCATCATGATGACGCCTGAGTACGATATTTGGGTGGACTTTGGTGGCTGGTATTTTGGCAGTATTTTGGTTTTCCTGAGTTGGACGGGGTTATTTCATGGCCTTCGCTATTACCAGTTATTGCAACTAGAGCATCGCATGATGCTAAAAAAGGAAGCGCAAGCCAAAGAAGAGTTATTAAAAAGGATAACGGCGCAGGCGGTTGCTCGAGATGCCCAAATAAAAATGTTACGTTATCAGTTAAATCCACACTTTTTATGCAATACCTTAAATGCGATTAATGCGTTAATAGAGACAGAAGAGCCCGTTATAGCGCAAAGCATGGCGGTGAAGTTGAGTAAATTTTTACGCTATTCGTTAGATCATAATCCCGATAACAAGATAGCCTTAAAAAATGAAATTAATGCGCTAAACTTATACTTAGACATTGAAAAAACCCGATTTGGTGAACGCTTAAAACTCGATTTTCAAATCGATGAAAAGGCTCAGTCGGCGAAAATTCCAAGCTTGTTATTGCAACCTGTGATTGAAAATTCAATGAAACACGTGATCGCTCAAAATGAAGAGGGCGGCACCATTAGCCTAAAAGCCAAGGTCGTTGAGCAACAGTTAATTCTTGAAATGTCTGACACCGGTTCCGGGGTGAAAATGGGCAGAAGTAAATTACAAATCTCTCAGGGACGAGGCGTCGGTTTACGAAACATTGATGAACGGTTGAAAGTACTTTATCAAAATAACTATTCTTTCGAATTAAATATTTCAGCTTCAGGCGGCTTAAAGACAACCATTAAAATTCCTTATGAGCCGCAAACAGACTCATCGTCTAGCCATTTAAACAAAGCAACATAGAGCTAATGTTATGAACAAATTAAAAGCGATAATTGTCGACGATGAACCTCTTGCCCTTAAGTTATTGCGCTCGAAACTGAATAAATTTACAGAGCTGGAAATTATCGCCGAATGCAAAAATGGCCGTGAAGCCATTCAAGCAACCATGGATTTAGCCCCGGATATCATCTTTTTAGATATCCAAATGCCTGGTATCGACGGCTTTGGCGTGATCAAAAAATTACAAAACGATATCGTTCCTATGGTGGTGTTTACCACGGCTTTTGAGCAGTATGCCTTAGATGCTTTTGATGTGCATGCGGTAGACTATATTCTAAAACCCATTGATGAAGAGCATCTTCAACGGGCGGTTAATCGTGCTTTAACGCGATTTTCAAGAGGCGAAAATGCCGATAACAAAACTGCCATCATAGGTGCTATCGATAGCATTAATGAAAGGGAAAGTGGCTCATTAAGGTTTCCGTTAAGTAGCGAATATAATGCCGGCCAAGTCAGTTCTACGGGCAGCAATATAGAACGAAAAGTGGTGATCAAAGACCGTGACGATATTACCTTGTTAAAGCAATCTGAAATTGAGTGGGTTGATGCGGCTGGTGATTACGTTTGTTTGCATGCCGACGGTGTTACTCATATTAAACGCAGTACTCTAAAGAGCTTGTTGGAAGAACTGGATCCCACTATTTTTAAACGCGTTCATCGTTCAACCATAGTTAACCTGAACTTTATTCAAAAAGTCATCCCACATACCAAAGGTGAATTCTTTCTTAAGCTGGGCGAATATGATCAGGTAAAAGTGAGCCGCAATTATCGCGATGTTATTAAAACGTTTTTAACGGACATGTAAACCGCTAACGACAGATCCCAAATAAGGTTTCACAACACTTGTATATACAAGCCTTGCAAGAATTGTATTTTTAAGCTACATTCCGCTTATTATCGCTGCAACTGGAATTTTAAATGACCTTACCAAGCGCCAACTGGCAACAAATTTTTGTTAATGTAAATATCGCTACTATGACCCAAGGGGGTACTTCATACGCTGCAATTGAAGATGGCGCCATGGCCGTTAGTGAAGGCAAAATTGTCTGGTTAGGAAATAAAGAAAACTTGCCGGAGCACGATGCCAGTCAACTGACTATCATTGATGGTCAAGGTAAGTGGCTCACCCCAGGCCTTATCGATTGTCATACCCATATCGTTTATGGTGGCCATCGTGCCAATGAATTTGAAATGCGTTTGCAAGGTGCCAGTTATGAAGACATTGCGAACAATGGCGGCGGCATAGTTTCTACGGTAAAGGCCACTCGTTCAGCCAGCGAAGATGAGTTGTATGTTAGCGCTTACCAACGCTTAAGTGCGCTGCATAATGAAGGTGTAACCAGTATTGAAATTAAATCGGGTTACGGTTTAGATTTAGACAGTGAAATTAAAATGCTCAAAGTGGCTAACCGCTTAAGTGAGAATTTACCGGTAACGGTGAGAAAGACATTTTTAGGGGCGCACGCTCTCCCGCTTGAATATAAAGACGACGCCGAGGGTTATATCCAATTAGTCACCGAGCAAATGATCCCGGAAATCGCCAGGAAAAATCTGGCCGATGCGGTGGATGTATTTTGTGAAGGGATTGGCTTTTCTTACGCGCAAACCGAACGAGTGTTTCAAGCCGCAAAAGCGCATAACATTCGGGTGAAAGTGCATGCCGAACAGTTATCGGATTTAGGTGGCACCGAGCTTGCGGCAAAATATAATGCCTTATCGAGTGATCATTTAGAATTTTTATCAACTGCTGGCGTAAAAGCCATGCAAGAAAGTGGTATGGTTGCGGTATTATTGCCTGGTGCGTTTTATTTTTTAAGAGAAACCAAACTGCCACCAATCGATTTACTGCGTGAAAACAATGTTCGCATTGCCATTGCCTCGGATGCCAACCCAGGTTCATCACCAATTAATTCCATTCAATTAATGCTCAATATGGCCTGTACGTTATTTAGATTAACACCAACCGAAGCTTTGGCCGGTGTTACTTGTAATGCCGCTCGCGCGTTAGGCATTGATGACAAAGTAGGAGAGTTAAACGTAGGTATGGATGCCGATATCGCCATCTGGGATATCGAACAACCAGCGCAACTTTGTTATCAATTTGGCGTAAATCCACTGCTAGCCCTATACAAGCAAGGTCAAAAAGTTATATAAATAGGGCCGCTAAATTTACCATATTCAATTTATACCAAGTTGATTAAATATCTGCTCATTACTAAACGTAGAGCACATATTTAGCAAATTGGTATAGGCGCCAGTTCGTTCATCTGATGTTCAGCTGGCGTTGGTATTATCTCATCTAATCATTATTTTTAACCATTTGGACCTTTCTATGTCGACCAAACAATATCTCATTCCTGTGCTTGCGCTTTCGCTAATTTTTTCAGGTTGTGCGTCAACATCCAGTAACGCCGAAAAAGGCGCTGCTATCGGCGCAATTACCGGAGCTATTCTAGGTAAATCAACCAGTAACCATAAAAATAAACGTGCCATTTGGGGCGCTGCCATCGGTGCTCTTGCAGGTGCCGCTGTTGGTGATTACATGGATAAACAAGAGCAGGAGTTTAAACGTGAACTCGCCGGCTCTGGCATCGATGTGGTGCGTGAAGGGGATAACTTACGCTTGATAATGCCAGCCAATATTACCTTTGCTTCTAACCAGTCGACTATCACCGCCAGTTTTCATCAAACTTTGAATGATGTTGCCAGGGTGTTGAGCAAATACAATAAAACGCTTTTAAGTATTGAAGGCCATACCGACAGTAGCGGTAGTGAAGGGTATAATCAGAACTTATCAGAACAGCGGGCAGACAGTGTAAAAGTGTATTTGATGCATCAAAATATTTTGGCAAGCCGCTTACAAACCACAGGTTATGGTGAATTAAGACCTATGGTTGGTAATGAAACGGTAAGTAACAGAGCGTTAAATCGACGAGTTGAAGTGCAAATAGTTCCAAATCAGGCTTAATATTAAAAGTTCTAAGTTCTAAGTTCTAAGTTCTAAGAAAGATATAAAAGGATCTGGCATTAATCGATATCTAACGGATCCGGCGATAGGATGATGCCAGTGTTATCGGCGTAAATATGATCATCGGGTAAAATGGTTACCCCGGCAAAGTTAATCGCCAAATCCGTTTCGCCAACGTTACTATCATCAGCGCCAACCGGAATTGACACCATGGCCTGGATGCCAAGTTCAATATCTTCGAGTAAATCAACATCACGAACACTGCCGTAACAAATGATCCCTGCCCAGTTATGTTTTGCCGCCGTATCGGCAATATAAGAATCAATCAATGCTCTGCGAGTTGAACCACCGCCATCAATAACCAACACTTTACCGGTACCGTCTTGTTCTACCGTTTCACTAATGATGCCATTAGATTCGAAACATTTAATCGTCACCACGATACCGCCAAACGAACTGCGGCCGCCGTAGTTGCTTAACATAGGTTCTAAGACATCGACTGAGTCAGCATATAGGTTACAAAGTTCTGAAGTGTTATATTCCATGGCAGCTCCGGCTTACTCAAGGTTGAGTGATATTATTATTAGCTATAAGTATACTCATAGATTTATCTCTAACAAGTGAAATTTTTTATTTAGATCAAGCATATAACTTAAGTACAGGTAAAACCGATAAACTGCAGGCAATAAAAAAGCGCCGATAAGGCGCTTCTTTAACAAACATTAATGTTTTAGGCAAAATTATTTTTTACCTAAAGCACCGAAACGTTTGTTGAACTTGTCTACACGTCCACCGGTTTCAGCAGCTTTTTGCTTACCAGTGTAGAATGGGTGACATTCAGAACATACATCTAAGTGGATGTCTTTACCACGTGTTGAACGAGTTTCGATAACATTACCGCAAGAACAAGTTGCTTTAATGGCTACGTAATTTGGATGGATAGCGTCTTTCATGGGATTACCTTGTGTTAGGCCGCATCGCCATCTGATCTTTTGCCAGATACCATGCGAGTTTCAATTTATGGTGGCGAATAATACGGGATCATTGGTCAATGTACAACTAAAACTGTTAAAAAACAGGCAAATTTATCGCTGTTTAACCACCAAGCTGTAATCTAGCGCTAAGGTAGGCACAAATAAGCTTGGCAAATGCTGTTTTGCGAGTAAAATAATTAAAAAATACAATAATGAATGCCACTTTGACTACTCAATTTACTTACCTACAAATTGCTTTGCCGATACCGATGCGGCAAAGTTTTACTTATCTGCTACCTGAAACGTTAAATCATCTCAGTTTTAGCAGCGGTGACAGAGTGTTAGTGCCATTTGGTAACCGTAAATTAATTGGTGTGGTGCTATCCGTAAGCGATGAATGTGATGTTGCTAGTGCCAAACTTAAAGCGATCATAGAACGGCTAGATGACAACTCTAAATTATCGAGCCAACAGGTAGACTTTTTGAGTCTTTGTGCCCGTTATTATCATCACCCCATCGGTGATGTGGTAACCCAAGCACTGCCGATACTATTAAGACAAATCAAGCCCGTTGATCTAAGCCCGCCAGCTTGCTGGTTAAAAAACCCTGAACTTAGTGAACAACAATTTAATGACGTTTGTCAAAGTCTGAAAAAATCGGCGGCGAAGCAAAAACAGTTATTAAATTTTATTTGTGAGCATGATGAATTGACCTGGCCAGAGATCAGAATGGCAGGTTATTCAAAAGCTCAGCTTAATGCCTTGCTTGGCAAAGCTCTCATTATTGAGCAAACCGTTAAACAACAACCGTTTACCTTTAAAGCTAATTCGGTTAACGATGACGACAAGCCGCAATTGTCGGTGGAGCAAGCTCTTATAATTAGTACGATTAATCAGCAGCTTGAAGGATTTTCTTGTCATTTAATTGATGGCATCACAGGTAGTGGAAAAACCGAAGTTTATCTGCAAATCATCGAACAGGTGTTAAAGCAGGACAAACAAGTATTGCTGTTGGTGCCAGAGATTGGGTTAACCCCACAAACACTGTCACGATTTGAAAAACGCTTTCGCGTGCCAGTAGTTCTGCATCATTCGGGTCTGAACGATAATGAGCGTTTGCAAACCTGGCATCAAACCAAACAGGGTCGGGCAGCTATTATTATTGCGACTCGTTCTGGTGTGTTTTCGCCACTGCATAAACCTGGCATTATCATCGTAGATGAAGAACATGATGGTTCACTAAAACAACAAGACGGTTTTCGCTACCATGCGCGCGATATTGCCATATTGCGCGCCAGACAATTGCACATTCCCATTGTCTTAGGTACGGCAACGCCATCGTTGGAAACCTTGCAAAATGCGCTCTCGGGAAAATATCAGTACCACCAACTCACCAAGCGTGCCGGCAAAAGTTCGATTTCCACCATTGAATTAATCGATATGGCGCGTGAGCAGGTTGAATTTGGCTTATCGGGTTCGTTGAAAAAAGCGATGCAAGACACGTTGAAACGCGGTGAACAAGTGCTGATATTTTTAAATCGTCGCGGCTTTGCGCCAGCCATTTCGTGTCAGGAATGCAATTGGATATGTGAGTGCCAACGTTGTAATAAACCTTATACCTTGCATCAAGGGCAAAATCTGTTGATCTGTCATCATTGCGGCAGTCAAAAACGCATCGTCAGACAGTGTGGCAGTTGTGGCAGTATTCGCATTAAACCGTTAGGGCAAGGTACGGAACAACTTGAGCAGCGTTTAATCGAGCTTTTTCCTGTATATTCGGCGATAAGAATTGACCGTGACAGCACTCGCCGCAAAGGCGAACTCGCCAAGTTATTGCAACAAGTCACCAATAATGAACATCAAATACTGGTGGGTACGCAAATGCTGGCCAAAGGCCATCACTTTCCCAATGTCACCTTAGTGGCGGTGCTCGATGTCGATGGTGCCTTATTTAGCTATGATTTTCGTGCACCGGAGCACATGGCACAATTGCTGGTGCAAGTCGCTGGCCGGGCCGGGCGAGAAAGTAAGCCGGGCAAAGTGATGGTGCAAACGCAATATCCTGAACATCCGCTATTACAAGATTTGGTGAATAATGGCTATGAACATTTTGCCCGCTATGCACTTATTGAAAGACAGCAGGCGATGATCCCGCCATTTGGCTTTCAAGCCTTATTTCGCGCCGAAGGCAATTATCCGAATATGCCGGAAACTCTGTTAAGGGATGTCAGTCAACAGGATTTTAGTCCATGTATGGTGAGTGGGCCGATTGCCGCGGCGCAAGAGAAAAAAGCGGGGAAATATCGTTTTCATTTATTATTGCAGGCAAAAGAACGCAAAGATTTACACTTGGCAGTCCAGCAAATATTAACTCGCATAGCTGGCCATGAATTAAACAGCAAAGTACGTTGGTCTGTAGATATCGACCCACAAGAGCTGAGCTGGTAGTTCTAATTAACCTGAACTCGGAAAAGAGCAGTATTGAGCAAGAGCTGCTTATCCCTAACTCAGGTTAGTTACAAACTATCGCTGTACATTAGGTGCGGGTTCGTTAAAATTAACTTACCTTGCATTTTTCCATCTTCATTGTTGTAGAGAGTTATGGCTCATCAAGATTACGTTGCTCGCCCCCGCGCAACCAAAAAAAAGAAAAACCCATATAAACCGAAAACGAAAAAACAGCCGGCAGCTCAGGGCATTAAGCCGATGTTTGCTTTAGCCATTATGGTGCTATTGATTGGCGGATTTATTTTTGGTTTAAATTACATGAGTGACAACGCCCCAGAAAACGTTGGTGTTGCCGAAATCGAACTATCAACGCCAACAAAGAAAACCGTGGTGGAAGACATTCTCCCTGAAGTTCCACAAGAGAAATGGACTTATATGGATGGATTAAAACATAAAGAAGTGGCAGTGGGAAATTATGAGGTTAAAGAAAAAGGCCCTTATGCGATGCAATGTGGCTCATTTCGTAACTTGCAACAAGCAGAAAAATTAAAGGCGAACATCGCCTTTGCCGGCTTTGGTTCAGACGTTCGGAAAACAACAGGAAAAAGTGGTGTTTGGTATAAAGTGGTGCTTGGACCATTTGAACGTAAGCGTATGGCTGAAAGCGCCAAGCACAAGTTAAAAAGAAATAAGATCAATTACTGTCAAATATGGCTTTGGACTTGAAAAACTAATTTCTGATCCCATCTATACCTTAAGATTCTTTTCGGGGTGTCTGTTCTGTAATGTTAACAGAAGGCACCTCGTTTTATTTTTAGAGGTTTAATGTGACTACTATCGTATCTGTAAGACGCAACGGTAAAGTATGTATTGGCGGTGATGGCCAGGTTTCCCTTGGCAATACCGTACTGAAAGGCAATGCCAAAAAGGTTCGTCGTTTATACAATGAAAAAGTATTGGCTGGCTTTGCCGGCGGTACTGCCGATGCCTTTACCCTGTTTGAGCGTTTTGAAAGCAAACTTGAAAAGCATCAGGGTCATCTTACCAAATCTGCTGTCGAGCTGGCCAAAGATTGGCGCAGTGATCGCGCGTTAAGGAAGCTTGAGGCCATGCTGGTAGTCGCAGACGAAACGGCATCATTAATCATCACCGGTAATGGTGATGTGGTACAGCCCGAAAATGATTTAATTGCCATCGGCTCAGGCGGTAACTATGCCCAGGCGGCAGCTTTAGCGTTATTGGAAAACACCGAATTATCGGCCCGGGAAATTGTTGGAAAATCACTGACCATTGCCGGTAATATTTGTGTCTTTACCAACCTAAACCAAACCATTGATGAAATTTAATAAAGCTGCTGCGCATCTTTATAAATTCAACTCCCCTGAGGAATTTTTTATGTCTAATATGACTCCTCGTGAAATTGTTCACGAATTAGATTGCCACATTATTGGCCAAAACGATGCTAAAAAAGCGGTGGCTATTGCCCTTCGTAACCGTTGGCGCAGAATGCAATTAGATGAAGAACTGCGTGTAGAAGTGACGCCAAAAAATATTTTAATGATCGGTCCAACAGGTGTTGGTAAAACCGAAATTGCCCGTCGCTTAGCCAAGCTTGCCAATGCACCCTTTATCAAAGTAGAAGCAACAAAGTTTACCGAAGTGGGCTATGTTGGCAAAGAAGTGGAAACCATTATTCGCGATCTTGCGGATATGTCAGTGAAGCTGACCAAAGAGTTAGAGATGACTCGGGTAAAACACTTAGCCGAAGAAGCCGCAGAAGAGCGCATTTTGGATGTGCTTATTCCTAACCCGCGCAATGCCATGGGCGAAGAAGAGTCTACGGATAACAGTTCTACCCGACAAATCTTTCGTAAGAAATTACGCGAAGGCAAGCTCGATGATAAAGAAATTGAAATCGATGTAACGCAACCACAAATTGGCATGGAAATTATGGCGCCTCCAGGCATGGAAGACATGACCAATCAGCTACAAAGCATGTTCCAAAATATGTCGCAGGAGAAAACCAAAAAACGCAAATTGAAAATCAAAGACGCGTTTAAAGCCTTACAGGAAGAAGAAGCCAGTAAAATGGTGAACCCGGACGAGCTTAAAGAAAAAGCCATTTATGCGGTTGAACAAAACGGCATCGTGTTTATCGATGAGATCGATAAAATTTGTAAGCGTGGTGATACTTCTGGTCCTGACGTTTCGCGTGAAGGCGTACAACGTGATTTGTTGCCATTAGTGGAAGGCTCAACGGTGAGCACGAAACACGGCATGGTAAGAACTGACCATATCTTATTTATTGCCTCTGGTGCATTTCAGATGTCGAGACCGAGTGATCTCATTCCTGAATTGCAAGGCCGTTTACCCATTCGCGTTGAACTACGCGCCTTAAAAGTGGAAGATTTTGTTCGTATTCTCACTGAGCCAAACGCCTCATTAACTGAACAATATATTGCTTTAATGGCAACCGAAGGGGTGAAGGTTGAATTTAGTGAAGATGGCATCCTATCTATCGCCCAGGCAGCCTGGCAAGTAAATGAAACGACTGAGAATATTGGTGCGCGTCGGTTGCATACGGTAATGGAGAGATTGGTAGAAGAATTGTCTTACAATGCCGATGCCCAATCTGGACAAACTGTCTTTATTGATAAAGCCTACGTTGAAGGTAAACTGGATGTTCTGGTAAAAGATGAAGACTTAAGCCGTTTCATTCTTTAGAAACTTCGGCTGTAACTTGGTATATCGTTTAGGGAGAAAATATGCAATTAACTCAGCTGGTGTTAAATAACAAAAGCAATGAATTAACCTTGAATTTTGTTGATGGTTTCAGCCAAAGTTTAGGTTATGAGTTTTTGCGTGTTTATTCCCCCAATGAACAAACCCCTAAGCAAGTAACAGCGCAAGGCAAGGCCAAGCCTCCGGTGAGCCATAAGAAAATGGTACGGTTGTTGGCCATTGAACCGGTAGCCAAACATGGCTATCGTTTTGTTTTTGATGATCAACACAGTGCCATTTATAGCCTACAATTACTGCAAGAATACGCACATAATAAAGCCCGCCTTTGGCAGCAATATTTAGATGCTTTAAAACTTACGGGTCATTCTCGTGAAGCGATGATTGATTTCAAGCAAGTTTAACTACCATAGAACAGAGATAACATGACTAATAACGATATAATTCGCCGCATTCGCTTCATTTTTAATTATGACGATAGCACTATGTTGTCTATTTTCAGCCAGGCTGAGTTAACGGTGGAGTTAGAAAAATACCACCACTGGTTACGTAAAGAAGATGATCCTAAATACCTGAACTTAAGTGATATTCAGTTAGCAACTTTTTTGAATGGTTTGATCAATAAAAACCGGGGTAAACGAGAAGGTCCACAACCGAAAGCCGAAGCAAAACTGAACAATAATCTGATCTTGAGAAAGTTAAAAATAGCCCTTAATCTTAATGACACCGACATCATAGAGATACTAGGCTTGGCAGAAGTTCGTATTGGTAAAGCGGAAATCAGTGCCTTTTTTAGAAAGGTAGGGCATAAGCATTATCGAGAGTGTAAAGATCAGTTTTTACGCAACTTGCTTAAAGGCATGCAAATTAAATATCGGGAAAATAACCCTTGGGCTGCGACCTAGTATTAGTAGTTAATTAAGTACTTGGGCGATTAATGGAAAATAGACAATGAAACGGCTGATTTATTTAACTGTTGGATTTGGCTTTATCGCCCTGGCGGTTATCGGTATTGTCTTACCGGTATTGCCAACTACGCCATTTTTATTGGTTGCTGCCGCTTGCTTTGCCAAGTCGTCGACTCGCTGTCATCAATGGTTATTGAACAATAAAGTGTTTGGTCAAATTATTCATCATTGGCAAACCAGTCGTTGTATACCGCAAAAAGCGAAAATCTTCGCAATTCTATCTATCTTGCTGTTTGGCAGTTTTTCGGTGATTATCGCCGTGCCAAATATCTATGGCAAAGTTGCCACATCCCTCCTACTGTGTATTGGCCTGTACGTGGTTTTACGTTTAAAAACTTGCCCAATGCCGAATTCTAATAACTAATCATAATCTGAGCTCAATTTTATTCGTATAAATGTATCAGGTAAGCTATTGTTTAATAGCTAATTTCGAGTTCAAGTTAAATTAATTAAGTATTTTTAAAAAAGTTTTTATTTTCCTTTAAACCTTTTTAGCCTTACCTGCATCTTAACTTATAACAACATGAAGCTTTTAGGATTTAATGACATTGTCCGTACAAAACACCGTGATTAATGCCCAGGATATTTTTGCGAAAAAGCAAGAACAAGAGTGGATCGATAAGGCTAAGGCCGGCGACCGCCAGGCGTTTAACCACCTGTACCTGGAAAGTATAGGAAAAGTGTATGCCTTGTGTTTGCGTATGCTGAGTTCTCGTGACCAGGCTGAAGATGTCGCTCAGGAAGTCTTTGTGCAGGTGTGGTTAAAGCTGGAAAATTTTCGTGGCGACGCCAAGTTTTCTACCTGGTTGCACGCAGTAGCAACCAATACCGTATTAACCCATATGCGAAAACAAAAAAATTGGCTGCAAAAAGTCTTCAGTATCGAAGATCAGCCACAAGCAGAGCCAGCAGGTAACGAAATTCAAGACTTGTCAGATTTAGATAAATTGATTTTACGATTACCCGAAAAAGCCAGGGTGGTATTTGTGTTATTTGCGGTTGAAGGCTATCGACACGAAGAAATAGCAACCATGTTAAATATGGCGGTGGGATCGAGTAAGTCGCATTATCACCGAGCCAGAAATTTACTAAAAGACTGGCTCGAAGCACAAGAGAGTTTGAATGATGAATAAGCTAATAGCAGAGCAAAATTTACAAGCCAAAATAGACGGTTTAAGCCATAACATTAAACCTGAACGAGACTTGTGGGCCGGCATTGAACATGCCATTGAGCATAATTCGCAACAACACGTAGCAAATGATGCGAAACCTAAGCGGGTAAATGTTGCCCCCTATGCCTGGGCGGCATCCATTGTCGTGGCAGTGCTATTAACCTGGAATATAAACGGCAATAAAGAAATGCAAATCGCACAGTTGAGCGCTGTTGAAGTATTGCAGCAGCAATACAGTCAAGAGAAAAACAGTATGTTGGTGAGTTTTGGTGAACCCGATTTAAGCCAGTTGCCGGCCGATATTCAAAAGCAATTTAACGAGTTGCAATCGGCCAGAACCTCGTTAGAAACTGCTTTGGCGGATGATCCTAACAATAAAGATTTATTAAATTTATTAAAGTGGACACAAAAACAAGAGCTTAACTTATTAGAGCAATTGTTTAGTCCAAAGTGGCAAACAATTTAGTGGCAAGCTATTTAGGCCTCACAGTTAGTAATAAGCTAATGACAAAACTATTATCACGGAAAAAGAGAACCTTATGAAATTTATTAATATCACCTCAGCGTTTATTGCCCTGGTGTTCTCCATGTCGATTTTTTCCCTGTCGGCTGCGGCCAAAAACGTCGATCAACGCTTAACTGTTGCCGGTAATGCACAAGTTAACATTGAGAATTTAAGAGGTAAAGTTACCATTGTCGGCACTGACAGTAATGAAGTATGGGTGTCGGGTAAACTCGATGAAAAGGCAACCGACTTTATTTTTGAAGTCGATGGCAAAGATGTCACCATCATAGTGAAAATGCCATCACGGATGAATAGCAGCTTTTGGGATAAAGATGAGCAAGAAACCAAATTGTTGATTGAACTGCCAAGTTCCGCAGCGGTTAAATTTAACGGGGTTTCCAGTGATGTGAATATCAGTAATGTTCATGCCGGCGTTAATGCAAAAACCGTAAGTGGTGACGTAATTGCAGAAAACCTCAGTGCTAAAATTGTTTTAGAGTCGGTCAGTGGTGATGTTAAAAGTGAAAATTTAAATGGCGAAATCTATTTGTCTTCCGTCAGTGGTGATGTTTATGATAGAGCATCTACAGGACAGTTAAATTATCATGCAGTGAGTGGAAATATTGATGCCAAAGCCAATGCCGATGAAATTAATGCCAGTGTTATCTCTGGTGATTTAGACATAAAGCTTGAGCAAGTTAGCGATGCCTCATTATCGAGTGTTAGTGGCGACGTTACCGTGAGTCTTGAGCTAAATGATGATGGCTTGTTAAAGATGTCATCGGTCAGTGGTAACATCAACTTGGGCTTACAAAAAGATGTTAATGCCGATATACGGGTGCATTCAAATGCTGGCGGTCGCATTATTAATAATTTAACCGATGATGAAGTGGAAAAGGCCAAATATGGCCCAAGTTCAAAGCTTACCACCAGCACCGGTAATGGCAGTGCTTCGATTAAAATGTCAACCGTATCTGGTAATATAAAACTGCATTATTAATACCAATCTGCATCTTGAATGGTGACGGGTATACTCAACTCAGTGCTTATGCAGATTGGTATAAGCCCTAGCTATTAGCATACTCAATAACCCCCAAATAACCCCAATGTTTGCATAGTCAAACATTGGGTTTTTTATTTTTATTGATTTAAAAAAATCGATCTCGCAAAATCCATTTGCACTTATATTTAAGTGGTTGATTTTAAGGTGGTAATTCTGTAGTAGTTGACCTTGAATTGCTGTTGTAAAAAAACTTTAATTTTTTTTATTACCAAAATCCTGCTTTCACGGTCTAATATAAATATAAACAACAATATTTATTGAGGGGGCGTTATGAGTATTTTTAAACATTATCAAGGGCGCTACGACTTAGCCAAAGAAGAGGAACTTACACTCACTGAATTTCTTGATCTTTGTCGTAATGACAAATTAGCCTATGCTAACGCAGCAGAACGATTGTTAGCCGCCATAGGTGAACCTGAACTGATCGATACTTCGCAAGATACAGTATTAAGCCGGATCTTTTCCAATCGGGTAATTCAACGTTACCCGGAATTTTCTGATTTTTATGGCATGGAAGATGCCATTGAACAAATCGTTGCTTATCTTACCCACGCCTCACAAGGATTAGAAGAAAAGAAACAGGTACTCTATTTGTTGGGGCCTGTAGGGGGCGGTAAATCATCGTTAGCAGAAAAGTTAAAAGAGCTGATGCAACAACTGCCAATTTACGTACTCAGTGCCAATGGCCAACGTAGCCCGGTAAATGATCACCCATTTTGCTTATTTGATGCCGATACTGACGGCAAAATATTGACCCAAGACTACAACATTCCGGGCAGGTATTTAAATACCATAATGTCACCCTGGTTGGTGAAACGATTGCATGAATTTAGTGGCGATATTTCAGAATTTAAAGTCATTAAGATATATCCTTCCATTCTCGATCAGATTGCCATTGCCAAAACTGAACCAGGAGACGATAACAATCAGGACATTTCATCCCTTGTGGGTAAAGTCGACATTCGTCAATTGGAACATTTTGCCCAAAATGATGCTGACGCCTACAGCTATTCAGGCGCCTTGTGTCGAGCAAATCAGGGCTTGATGGAATTTGTCGAAATGTTTAAAGCACCAATAAAGGTGCTTCACCCCTTATTAACCGCAACCCAGGAAGGAAATTATAACCCCACAGAAGGCTTGTCGGCCTTACCGTTTTCCGGCATTATCCTTGCCCACTCGAATGAGTCGGAGTGGTTAACCTTTAAAAATAATAAAAACAATGAGGCCTTTCTCGACCGCGTTTATATCGTAAAAGTACCGTATTGTTTAAGAGTGTCAGAAGAAATAAAAATATATCAAAAATTGCTCGATAACAGTGAATTAAACAGTGCCCAGTGTGCGCCATCGACCTTAGATATTCTGGCGCAGTTTTCGGTATTGACCAGACTTGTCGCTCCGGAAAATTCCAGCATTTTCTCAAAAATGCGGGTGTATAACGGCGAGTCGTTAAAAGATACCGACCCGAAAGCCAAGTCTTATCAGGAATATCGAGACTTTGCTGGTGTTGATGAAGGCATGTCAGGCATCTCAACTCGTTTTGCTTTCAAAATACTTTCCCGAGTGTTTAATTTCGATCACCTGGAAATTGCCGCCAACCCTGTACATCTCTTTTATGTATTGGAGCAGCAAATAGAGCGTGAGCAGTTGGCAAAAGAAACTGCCGATGGATATTTAGAGTTTATCAAAGGCTATTTGGTTACCGAATATATTGAATTTATTGGCAAGGAGATCCAGACCGCCTACCTTGAATCGTATTCAGAGTATGGTCAAAATATATTTGATAGATATGTGGTATACGCCGATTTTTGGATTCAGGATCAAGAATATCGAGATAATGATACCGGTCAAATTCTTAATCGCGAAGCACTGAATAGCGAATTGGAAAAAATTGAAAAACCGGCCGGTATTTCTAACCCGAAAGATTTCCGTAATGAAATTGTCAATTTTGTCTTGCGCGCTAAAGCAAACAACAATGGTAATAATCCAGTATGGACCAGTTATGAAAAACTGCGCACGGTAATAGAGAAAAAAATGTTTTCCAACACCGAAGATTTATTGCCGGTGATTTCATTCAATACCAAATCATCTTCACAAGATCAGAAGAAGCATGACGATTTTGTGCAGCGAATGATCACCAAGGGTTATACCGCCAAACAAGTACGATTATTGTCAGAGTGGTATTTAAGGGTGAGGAAGTCGTCTTAATGAAGGGGGGAATGACCAATGTCAGTCTTTATCGACAAGCGGTTGAATGCAAAAAACAAATCTATGGTCAATCGCCAGAGGTTTGTGCGTCGATATAAAAGTCAAATAAAGCACTCTCTAGAGGAGTCTATTACTCGTCGAAGTGTTACCGACCATCAGTCGGATGAAGATGTCACTATTCCGCATAAAGATTTATCTGAGCCTGTTTTTAAGCATGGTGAGGGGGGAGTTAAGGAGCGAATCTTTGCCGGCAACGAGCAATTTGTTGAAGGGGATAAAATTGACCGACCTAAGGCACACCAAGGGCAAGGTAATAGTGGTGCGAGCAAGGATGGGACAGGCGAAGATGATTTTATTTTTTCGATTTCAGCCGATGAATACTTAAATTTGCTGTTTGATGACCTGGCTCTGCCTAATTTACAACACAGCCAGTTAGATAAACTTATCGACTACAAAACGGTACGTGCCGGCTATTGTAATGATGGTGCCATTGCCAACATCGATATTGTGAAATCGCTGCAAGGGTCAATCGCAAGACGCCTGGCAATGACTAGTTCGAAACGCAAAGAACTGAAACACTGTGAGCAGCAATTATTAGAGCTTGAACAATCCGATCCCTTGCCAATGACTGAAATTAACCAGTTAAAACAACAGATTGAAATGTTGCAGGATAAAATTTCGAAAGTACCCTTCATCGACAGTTTCGATCTACGTTATCGAAATTTTGATCAACAAGCGGTGCCGTCATCAAAAGCGGTAATGTTTTGTGTAATGGATGTCTCGGGGTCTATGGTGCAAGCGACAAAAGATATTGCCAAACGCTTTTATATTTTGTTGTATTTATTTTTAACCCGAAATTATAAAACCATCGATGTGGTTTTTATTATTCATCATACCCAGGCCAAAGAAGTGGATGAGCAAGATTTTTTCTACTCTAAAGAAACCGGCGGTACCATTATTTCCAGCGCCCTTACCTTGCTTTATAAAATCATTAAGCAACGCTATCACTCCAACGATTGGAACATCTATGTGGCACAAGCCTCCGATGGCGATAACTGGCAGGATGATATTGCTAAGTGTTCAGAGTTATTGAGCAAAAAAATATTGCCGATCATTCGCTATTACAGTTATATCGAAATCACTAGCGATATCCATAAATCGCTGTGGTCTGAGTATCAAAAACTGGCCGAGCAGTATCCGCATTTTTGTCTGCGCAGAATTAAAGAAGTTGCCGACATCTATCCCGTGTTTAGAGACTTATTTAAAAAAACAGCCCATGAGAATGTTGCCTGGAGGTAAGATGACTAAAGACTTTAGCGTGAATGACTTTTGTTTTGAAAAATTACCCGATTGTGGCGAATGGAGTTTTGAATATTTAGATCAATATAAACAACAAATTGCTCGCGTGGCGAATTTTTATGGGCTAGACACTTACCCGAACCAGATTGAGATGATCACCTCTGAGCAAATGATGGATGCCTATGCCAGTGTTGGAATGCCAATTGGTTATAATCACTGGAGTTTTGGCAAACATTTTATTACTACCCAACAAAATTACAAACGCGGACGTATGGGCTTAGCCTATGAAATTGTGATTAATTCCAACCCCTGCATCACCTATTTAATGGAAGAAAACACCTTAACCATGCAGGCCTTGGTGATGGCGCACGCCAGTTATGGCCATAACTCCTTTTTTAAAGGCAATTACCTGTTTCGTACCTGGACCGAAGCCGATTCGATTATTGATTATTTATTGTTTGCCAAAAACTATATCCATAAATGTGAACAGCTACACGGCATCGATGAAGTTGAAGCAATGCTGGATGCTTGTCATGCGCTGATGAATCATGGCGTTGATCGATACAAAAGACCACAAAAGTTATCATTAGCCAAAGAATTAGAACAACAGCAAGAAAGAGAACGTTTTTTGCAATCGCAGGTTGATCACTTATGGCAAAAGCTTGATCACAAAAATAAAACTCTCGCTGACAAAGATAAAAAAGCCGCGATATTTCCAACGTCTCCACAAGAAAACTTATTATATTTCATTGAAAAAAATGCGCCATTACTGGCCCCATGGCAAAGAGAAATTGTTCGTATAGTACGTAAAATTGGCCAGTACTTTTATCCGCAAAAACAAACGCAAGTGATGAATGAGGGCTGGGCATGTTTTTGGCATTACACCATCATTAATCATTTATATGATGAAGGCTTATTAACCGATAAATTTATGCTGGAGTTCATCGAACATCACACCAATGTGATTAACCAACCAGCGTTTCATTCACCGCATTACAGCGGCATTAATCCATACGCATTAGGTTTTAATATGTTTGCCGATATCCGTCGTATTTGTGAAAATCCTAGCGAAGAAGATAAACAATGGTTTCCTGATTTGGCCGGGAGTAACTGGCTCGACGCGGTCAAAGCGGCGATGCAAAATTATAAGGATGAAAGCTTTATCGGCCAGTATCTGTCGCCACATCTTATTCGTGAATTTAAATTTTTTAAACTCACCGATGACGAGAAAGAAAGTCAGATTGAAGTAAGCGCTATTCATAATGAAAAAGGCTATCAAAAAATACGCAGTGCGTTGGCAAAACAATATGACTTGAGTCATCAACAAGCCAATATTCAAATAATTAAAGCCGATATTGAAGGCGATCGGTCGTTAACCTTAGAGTACATTCCTTATAACAATATTGGCATGAGCGATAATACTAATGAAGTGTTAAAGCACTTGCATTATCTGTGGCGATTTGATGTCAACCTGGTTGAATATGATGAAAACAATGACGCCAAAATTATCGGTCGTTGTCCAGAACTTACGTTAGAGCCAGCAGATGGTAAATAACGATAGCAAGTCTACTGCGCGGCTAAGGTTATCTTAAGGGAATAATTTATCACCTGCTTGAACTTTCACTTCAAATTTTTGCCTTAATAGCTTATTGTGGGGGGCTAACAGCAACCTGTGTAAGTATATAGTCAACCCATTCCTTATGTAGGCTGGTATAATACTTATCGATACAAATAGATGAATAATTCCCTGGGATTTGAGCAGTAATGGCGCAACAGCAAGACTTTAAGAAAAATTTTAACAAAGACTTTAAAAAAGACTTTAAAAAAAGTGGTGACAAACAATTAGATCAATTGAAGATTGCGCCGCATTCAATGGAAGCCGAGCAGTCAGTGATCGGTGGCTTGTTGCTTGATAATAATGCCTGGGATAATGTTGCCGAACGCGTGGTTGCTGCCGATTTTTATTCACGCGCCCATCGCATTATTTTTGAATGTGTAGGGGACTTAATCGAAAAAGGTAATCCGGTCGATTTAATTACCTTGTCTGAAGCTCTGGAAAACCAGCAACAAATCGATGATGTAGGTGGCTTTGTTTATCTCGCTGAAATGATGAAAAACACGCCGAGTGCCGCCAATATCTACGCCTATGCGGATATTGTCCGTGAACGAGCCGTGACTCGCGAATTGATCAAAGTGGCAAACGAAATCGCCGATGCTGGTTACGATCCGCAAGGCAGAGAGAGTAGTGAATTACTCGATTTTGCCGAATCAAAAGTGTTCCAAATTGCCGAGCAGCGCGCCAGTAAATCTGATGGTCCAGTGAACATTCATTCGGTGATGGAAAAAACCGTCGATAAGATAGAAAAGCTTTATGGCCAGCCACACGATGGTGTTACCGGGGTGTCGACCGGCTTTACCGATTTAGATAAAATGACCGCAGGTTTACAGCCGTCCGATTTAATCATCGTTGCTGCCCGGCCGTCGATGGGTAAAACCACATTCGCGATGAACCTGGCCGAAAATGCGGCGATGATGCAAGACAAGCCGGCACTTATTTTTTCCCTGGAGATGCCGTCTGAACAAATCATGATGCGTATGCTGGCATCCCTTGGCCGTATTGATCAGACCAAGATCAGAACCGGCCAACTCGGCGATGAAGATTGGGCCCGCTTATCATCAGCCATGGGGTTGTTGATGGAAAAGGGTAAGATGTTTGTTGATGATGCCTCGGGTTTAACCCCGACGGAATTGCGCTCGCGGGCACGAAGAGTTCATCGTGATAACGGTGGTTTGTCGATGATCATGATAGATTACCTGCAATTGATGCGAGTGCCACAATTTAGCGATAATCGTACTTTGGAAATTGCCGAAATTTCCCGCTCTCTTAAAGCGTTGGCGAAAGAGTTACAAGTGCCGGTTGTCGCTTTATCACAGCTAAACCGTGGCTTGGAGCAGCGTGCCGATAAACGACCGATTAACTCAGATTTGCGTGAATCGGGTTCAATCGAGCAAGATGCCGATTTGATCATGTTTATTTATCGTGATGAGGTGTATAACGAAGACTCTCCTGATAAAGGCACTGCGGAGATCATTCTTGGTAAACAACGTAATGGTCCTATTGGTCGAATTCGGTTAACATTTCAGGGGCAGTTCTCTCGTTTTGACAACTTTGCCGGCCCGGGCGGTATCATGGATGAAGACTAATCCCATTAGGAAAAGCACTGAGTTGACTAATATACTTGTGCAGATTGTTATAATTTTCCTTTGCTATCTAGCCTGATCTCGGGATAAGTAGACGTTAAGCAATTCCCTTACTATAGTTTAGTAATGGTGCTAAACATACCGTTTAGGCATCATTCTGAATGATAATGCTTATTTATCAAGGGGATACAGTAATGGCAAGTGAAAATCATACGGTCACAGTGTTGTATTACCACCAAGATGATATGACATCTATCTGCAGTGATGTTCTAGAAAACTTAAACGTAGAGCCTGATAAACGAGTAATTTTTCCACGCTCGTATCGAGAGGATAAAATTATCATTGCGGTATTAGATGGTAATTGCCATGTCAGGAATTCACTGGGTGACAGAGCTCTTTTCTCATAACCAGACTTAATGGCTTAAGTCTGGTTAAACAAGCTAAGTTGAACCAAGATTTTTACCACCTTATTGGCAAGTTCGACACTTGCCATGTGCTTCTACTACTTGCTTATTAATAGAAAAACCGCTGGCGTCGGCCATCGCTCGTATCGCTAAATCGAGGTTATTCGATTGAATTTCTTCAACCTGACCACAACTGTCACATATTAGTAGCTGAACCGGATGATTACATTCACTGAAGTGATCACACAATAAGAATGAATTTATCGATTCAATTTTATGAACAAAGCCCTGCGCGGCAAGAAAGTCGAGGGCACGATAAACCGTTGCCGGCTTTGCGCCAGGATCCAGTGCTTTCAGCTTATCCAATAAATCATAAGCGCCAATTGCGCCTGCATTTTCAGCCATCAATAAAAACACTTGTTCACGGGCTGTGGTAAGACGGGCACCGTTTTTTTGGCAAGCTTTTTTGGCTTGTTGTAAAAGTAATTTCGGATCCATGTATCTCTTCTGAAAATTCAATACGTTACTGTCTTCACTAGTGTACCACAGGATGTTTGTCGTGCCACTAGTGCAAACCTGATAACAATTATCTGCTAATTAAGTGGCGATGCTTTTGTTTAATCATCGATATTACTTTATAATTTTCAGCAATCACCAAAGCCAATAGTGCCCTAATATAAATGAATCAATTTTCCGATAAACTCTCAATCGCTCCAATGCTCGATTGGACCGATCGTCATTGTCGTTATTTTTTACGCCTTTTATCAACTAACACCGTGATGTATACCGAAATGGTAACTACCGGAGCGATATTATTTGGTAAAGGCGATTATTTGTCATATAACCAGGAAGAACACCCTATAGTGTTACAACTGGGGGGGAGCGATCCGAAAGCGTTAACTGAATGCGCCAAGAAAGCGGAGCAATATGGCTACGACGCGATAAACATCAATGTTGGCTGCCCGTCTGACCGGGTACAAAACGGCCGTTTTGGTGCCTGCCTTATGGCAGAGCCTGAGCTGGTTGCAGAATGTGTGCAAACGATGCAAAACGCCGTTGCAATGCCAATTACGGTAAAGTCTCGCATTGGAATTGACGATTTCGACAGTTATGAATTTTTACATAACTTTATCGATGTGGTCGGCCAGGGTGGCTGTCAGCACTTTATCGTTCATGCTCGTAAAGCCTGGCTCAGTGGCTTAAGCCCAAAGCAAAACCGTGAAATACCGCCGCTTGATTATTCTCGGGTGTATCAAATTAAACAAGATTTTCAACATTTAGACATTTCCATCAATGGCGGTATTAAAACACTTGCACAAAGCGTGGAGCATTTACAACACATCGATGGCGTAATGATCGGCAGAGAGGTCTATCAAAACCCTTATATGTTGAGTCTGGCAGACCAGCAAGTATTTGCTATAGACAAAGCGCAACTAACGCGTGCAGAGATCATTGATGCGATGTGTGAGTACATTGATAGATGTGTTGCTGATGGTGGGCGAGTCTGGCATGTAGTGCGACACATGCTGGGACTATGTAATGGCTTGCCTGGCGCACGTCGCTATCGCCGATATTTAAGTGAAAATGCCGGCCGTGAGGGTGCCAACTCAAATGTTCTTCGCGAAGCTTTCGCATTAACAGGAACAGCAGCAAACATCTTGATTTAACCCTTTTTATCAATCGATATAAGGAATGTGTCACTCTGCGATAAGTATTACGATAAAATTCATCCTAATACTTAATAGCCCTAAATCCCAAAACACCTCATATGCTCAAAAATGTCTTGATATGGGGTTTTTTATTAAATAACCAGTTAATGTTAAAGAAATGTTAAAAAAATTGTAAAAAAACTAAACCTTTTTGCCTTTTGCTGCGACTAAGTTATAAATTCAATAAATTTATAACTTAAAATAGTCCGGAGGAAATATGTTTTCGTTTGTCGCAATGTTTTTGATCTTAATGTTACCTGGGTTTTGTTTTTTACTGTGTTCTCTAATAGTGACATTCCTTGAGGGCAGTAACCCTACTATAGAAACAGAGGAATTACCTGTCCTGTAGTGTAGCGCTTCCTAGTATCGCCTGTCTTTTTCTCGCTTTTTCTCGCTTTTTCTCGCTTTTTCACATTGTCAACCTGTTACTTTCTTTAACATTAACCGCCATGCGGTAATTTCAATTAAAAACTACCTGTATTAAACAATGCCAATTCGGCTAAATGGCTGATTTTATCGAAAAATCAATTGACGTGGTTAAATTCACTAAATTTGTGGTTAAAAATACTAACCTATAGTTAGTTAATAAAATGTTAAATAATTAGACTGAATTGACGGTTGTAAAAAATCTCTTTAAAAACAATAAATTATAAAATAAATTCAACTTGGCACGACACTTGTATTGTATTAATCATTATTAGCAAAAATAGCTAAACAATAAATTAACTAATTAATTTGAATACAAAGTAAAGAGGATTGGATTATGAACACGTTAACAACTAAAGCATCAGTATTAGCAGCATTATTAACAGCAAGTGTAATGGCAACAACGTCAGCCAAGGCCGATGAATTTATGTCATTGGAAAACACAGTCTCAATGGTGGTGACACAGCAATCTAAAGCTGTGTTCAATCAAGTTACTCAACAAATCGCAAATAGCATAGAGCAAGAAGTTGGCAATTTTAACATCGATTCATTTTTTGCTTCAACCAAAGGTGTACCAACGGTGACCATTAGTGAGATGAGCAATAAGCAACAATTTAATGCAGAAGACGATTCTTCTGAAGACTTACCAAAATAATAAGGAGCAACATCATGGGCATGTTCAGCAGATTAACAGACATTATTAACGCCAATATCAACAGCTTATTAGAAAAGGCTGAAAATCCTGAAAAACTAATTCGTTTAATTATTCAGGAAATGGAAGAAACCTTAGTTGAGGTTCGTTCACAAGCCGCAAAAAATATTGCAGAGAAAAAAACCTTAACTCGTCAATTACGTTCATTAGAAGCAAAAGTCGCAGATTGGCAGCAGAAGGCAGAGTTAGCCTTAGCCAAAGGTCGTGAAGATTTAGCGCGCAGCGCATTAGTGGAAAAACAAAAAAGTGAGCAATCACTAGAGTCTGTCCACGCTGAAATGAGCAGCATCGATGAAATGCTCGATGGCGTACAAAGCGATTGCCAACGTTTACAAGATAAATTGGCTGAAGCCAAGCGTCGCCAGGAATCAATGGTTCTTCGCCAGCAGTCAGCCGAAGTTCGTTTGAAAGCTCGTCGCACTATCGACACCGGCAATATCGATAATGCTATCGCCAGGTTTGAACGTTACCAACAAAAAGTTGATCAGGTTGAAGCGGAAGTTGAAGCGTTTGATTTTGCTAAAAACCAGAGTTTAGAGAGTCAAATTGCTGAGTTAGAAAATCAAGATCTAATCGAGCAGCAATTACAAGAAATGAAGAAAAAAGTAGTTAATGGCTAACGCCAATAACGCTTCACCAACAAACAAGCAACAGCAAAGGTAAAGCAGGTAAACGTTATGTTCCCATTTACAATTATTTTCACCTTATGGTTAGTCCCAGTAGCCACGTTTTTTATTGGTGCTGGCGTGTTTGGTATCGCTAAGTATATGCAAGCCTAGCCAACCAAAGTTAAATATACAAAATTAACTTTGATCTTAGTTAACGGCCTATCAGGAGTACATTATGAATACTAATAAATATCGCGTTGAACGCCCATTAAGTAAAGACTTGGTGCACAAGAAAATTTCCGGTGTTTGTGCTGGCCTTGCCCGTCATTTTGATTTACCGCGTTTGGGCGTAAGAGCGGCAGTGGTGGTGTTTGGCTTTATGATGCCAGTGGCAAGTGTAGTCGCCTATGTTGTTGCCGCATTTTTAATGCCAAATCGACACTAGTTTACGCAAAGCACATACCTTGCTAAATGTTAAAGGAAGACGCCATGACATTTTTTAAATCATTAATACTGGCAATATTTGCCACCATCATGCTCACTTATGTGTTTGGCGTAAGCATTATCGAATGGTTTGATATCAGTATTTATATGGATCAACATCAAGTTGAACCATTAAAGGCGATTAGTCTATCTGCTCTGGTCATGGTGGTACTTGTGGTCGCCGCGTTAGCCATTGTATTGAGCGTTTTTGGTACCCTGATTTTTGCCTGTTTACTCTTGTGTGGCGGCGTATTACTCGTGGGTGCTGGCATCTTTTGGCCAATATTGTTTATTGCCATGGTAATATGGCTTTGCACCCGAGAAAAACCAATCAGCCAATAGCAACACCAAGTTGATTTTTGTTGAAACCAATGAAAAATGAGCAATAATGAGCAATATTTTCAAATAATTCGATGAATTAGATTGTCGAATGCGGTTAAATAAGAGATTATTCATATATACCTAAACCCTTAATCTCTTGTTGCGGCTTTAATCTATGAAGATTCGTTTCTCTATCGCTGTTCTTCTTAGCACTTTTCTTTCATTTAACGCATTTTCCGCGGAACTATTAATCAGTGAGCAATATGTTAGGGAAACTATTCCCGGTACTGAAATTAGTTCGGCATACATGACCATTACCAACCGCTCCGCCAAAATGGTTAAACTCACCACTGTAACTTCAAGTGTGAGTGAGCGCATCGAAATGCACGAGCACGTAATGACGGCAGATATGATGAAAATGCAGCAGGTAGAATCTATCATTATCAATGCCGGTGACAATGTCGTATTGCAGCCGCATGGTTATCACATTATGGTGTTTAATTTACAACAGCCGCTAAAAGCAGATACTGAAATTAGCATGACGTTGCACTTTGATAATCAACCAAGTATGAAAATTAAAGTACCAGTTCAAGGGCTGAATAAACCGGAAAAGCGTCATCAACACTAAAGGATAAGTTATGACTTTTAAGTTTTCGTTTAAATCTATTGCCGCTACGACATTTGTCGTGGCCTTTTTGTTTTATCTACTCGGTGTGTTTTGGAGTGTTGAACCTGACATTTTTAATGTCAGGGAACACGCTATTGTTGATGCCAAGGCGGCAGGTGTAAAACCTGTAGTCGGTTATACCACAACCACCACATTGATCAGAGTTGCCGAAAAAATGCTAGATAAGCCAGGTGGTTATCTAGCCAATGATGTGACTCCGCCTTCCGTGCTTTTGGATAATATTCCCGCGTGGGAATTTGGCGTATTAGAGATGGTACGTGACCTGTCTTTGGTAATGCGCCAATCTTTTAGCCGTTCACAGTCGCAATCTTTAGAGAATAAGCACTTAAAAAATGCTCAGCCTAAATTTAATATCGACGCTTATAACTGGGCCATCCCGAGTGCAGAAGGTGAGTATAGATCCGCCATTGATGACTTATATAAATACCGTAATGATTTAGCCGATCCGCTAATTCAAGATGCTCAGTTCTACGCTCGCGCCGATAATTTACGTGACTGGCTAAGAGAAATTGAAAAGCGCTTAGGCAGTTACTCGCAACGATTAAGTGCCAGTGTTGGCCGAAATCAATTAAATACTGATTTAGCCGGAGACAAAGATGCACAACAATCTACATTGTCAGCCTCTGCGGTTATTATAAAAACCAGTTGGTGGAAAATTGATGATGTATTTTACGAATCTCGTGGTGCCTGTTGGGCGTTACTGCACATGTTACAGGCCATTGAGGTGGACTTTGCCGATGTGCTCGAGAACAAAAATGCTACCGTTAGTGTCAGTCAAATAATAAGAGAGCTAGAATCTACTCAAGCTTCGGTTTGGAGTCCGCTTATCCTAAACGGTAGTGGCTTCGGTATTGGTGCCAATCATTCTCTGGTCATGGCCAATTACATTTCTAGAGCCAATGCGGCATTAATCGATTTAAGAGAATTACTAAGTCAAGGATAAAAATAAGATGAAAAAAACAGCTGCGTTAATTGCTACAGCAATGATGTTAACAAGTACTACAGCTGCTGCCGATGCAATCGGTGTCTATGTAGGTGCTCAAGTTTGGGATATGGCCACAGACGGTAGCCATGATGTTGGCGTCTTTCAAGACGAATTCCGCTATGATGATGAGACACAAGCTCGTTACTATATTGAATTAGAACACCCGATACCGTTTATTCCCAATGCTAAAATTGCCCGTTCCGAGCTAATGTCGCAGGGTACAGAAACATCAGGTTTCGGTGATACTGAAATCGATTTAAGCTACACCGATTACACCTTATATTATGAACTGTTTGATAATGACCTATTTGCCTTTGACTTTGGTATCACCGCTAAAGATCTTAGTGGTGATATTGATGATGACAACTTAGATGAAATTGTTCCTATGCTGTATGCTTCAGCCCAAGTGGGTTTACCACTTACCGGTCTGAGTCTGTTTGCGGAAGGCAATTTCTTAAGCCTTGATGATCATACCTTTGCTGATTATCAAGCGGGTATTGCCTATGCGTTAATCGATAACATGGTTATTGATGTCAATCTTTCTGTTGGTTATCGTGCAGTAACGGTTGATATCGATGATCTTGATGGCATTACCGCCGACCTAGATTTTGATGGTGCCTTTGCCGGTGTTGAAGTGCACTTCTAATACCGTTAATACCGTTCTAACAGGAAGCCCTGATCAGTTTAACTGGTCGGGGCTTTTTTGTTTGCCCAGCAAAGCTGGCAAACCCGATAGGCTGAAAGAAGCCTTATCACCCCGACTAAGGGGAAGATGATCCGAATGGCAAGGGCGTCACTGGCTAACGGTGGGGTC
>MABC01000088.1 GCA_002162925.1 Thalassotalea sp. 42_200_T64
AATTAATGTAACTTTCATAGTGAACACCTCTTGTTTGCTTATTGAATGGTCAATCTCAATAATGGCGCATTGTGACGCCGAATCAACTTGAGGTGTTCATCTCATCATCCATGTATTAATGCATTGCCCTACCTACATACTTCCATGTATTAGTGAATTATTCTTCCATGAATAACAGGATTTATACCATCCGTGGTAATCCTAAGTTAATTCATCCTTGAATTAATTGCCCTCTAAAGGCTCCTGCCTGTCGGGTATAAGTACAATCCATATACAACAGGATTATACCGTCCGTGGTAATCCTAAGTTAATTCGTCCGTGAATTAAAAAAGCCGCAAATATATTTCTATAGATGCGGCTAGGAGTTATTTAGTGTTGTTCAAGTTTTTGATGTTCAAACGCGGCGGCGATAAAGCTTTCAAATAACGGATGACCATCTCGCGGCGTTGAATTGAACTCAGGATGGAACTGAGCCGCGACAAACCAGATATGTTCTGGAATTTCTATCATCTCCACCAGTTTTTTATCGGCAGATAAGCCTGAGAATACCAAGCCTGATGCAGATAACTGCTCTCTGAAGTTATTGTTTACTTCATAACGATGACGGTGACGTTCAAAAATACTTTCTGCGCCGTAAATTTCTGCGGTTTTTGTACCTGTAATTAAATGACACTCTTGAGAGCCCAAGCGCATAGTACCGCCTAAGTCAGAATTTTCGTTGCGCGTTTCCAACTGGCCTTCTTCATCTAACCATTCTTCGATTAAACCAACCACTGGAAACTCTGAATTTTTATCAAACTCGGTTGAATGCGCCTTGTCCATCTTGGCAACATTTCGCGCGAATTCAACAAGCGCTACTTGCATCCCTAAACAGATACCAAAATATGGAATGTTGTTTTCACGAGCGTATTTTGCCGTGGCAATTTTGCCTTCAACACCACGTTCGCCGAATCCACCAGGTACCAGTAAAGCGTCAACGCCTTTTAGCACGTCTTCGCCTTTCGCTTCCACATTTTGTGAATCGATGTATTTGATATTCACCGTTAACTGGTTTTTCAAGCCCGCATGTTTTAAGGCTTCGTTAACCGATTTGTAGGCATCTGGTAGTTCAATGTATTTACCCACCATGCCTATGGTAACTTCACCTTTAGGATTCGCTTCCTGGAATAACACTTGTTCCCATTCGTGTAAATCGGCGACAGGAACATCAATACCGAATCGTTTGCAGACAATTTCATCGGTGCCTTGTGCCACTAACAGCGCCGGTATCTTATAAATGCTGTCGACGTCACGCATTGATACTACGGCTTTTTCTTCAACGTTACAGAACAAGGCAATTTTGGCACGTTCGTTCGCCGGTATTGGGCGTTCACTGCGACATACTAAGATATCAGGGAAGATACCGATTGAGCGCAATTCTTTTACTGAATGTTGGGTGGGTTTGGTTTTAATCTCACCGGAAGCGGCCAAATAAGGCACTAACGTAAGATGCATATACATGGCGCGTTCGCGGCCAACCTCAACGCCAAGTTGACGAATGGCTTCTAAAAATGGTTGTGATTCGATATCACCAACCGTGCCGCCAATTTCAACCATAGCAACATCATAGCCTTCCGCACCTTCAATCACTCGACGTTTGATGTCGTTGGTGATGTGTGGGATAACCTGAATGGTGGCACCGAGAAACTCTCCACGACGTTCGCGGGCTAATATCCCCTGATAGATGCTGCCGGTAGTGAAGTTGTTTTTCTTGGTCATTTTGGTACGAATAAAGCGTTCGTAATGGCCTAAATCCAGGTCCGTTTCCGCACCATCGTTGGTTACAAAAACTTCACCATGTTGAATAGGACTCATGGTGCCTGGGTCAACATTAATATACGGATCAAGTTTTAGCATGGTTACTTTTAAACCGCGGGCTTCTAAAATAGCAGCCAATGAAGCGGCAGCAATACCTTTACCAAGGGATGATACAACCCCACCTGTTACAAAAATATATCTTGTTGTCATTTGGAACCCAGAACTATGGAATTAACAGAAAATTGTTTAAGTAATTTATCACGAGCAATACGTAGCTGATTAAGAAAAAGGTAGTTAATGGTCATGTAAAATTAATAGTCGCTACAAGTGTAGCAGGACGGGGCGATATTGTAGCAAAAGCTAGGCCGGACAACAATAACGAATTTCACCGATTGCAATATATCACAACATTGTTATAAGCTTATTTTATTGTTAATAAAAAATTATTGCTTATGTGGTTACAACACCAAATTTCTATACAGGCTAAAACTCGCGGCTTCCATTTAATCGATAATGATATTACCCAGCAGTTGCCGCAATTACAAAACATCGACTCAGGTTTGTTGCACTTGTTTTTACAGCACACTTCAGCCTCATTAACCATAAATGAAAATGCAGATCCCACCGTCAGAGCAGATTTAGAACAACATTTTAATACTTTCGTGCCGGAAAATGCGCCCTATTATCAGCACGATTATGAAGGCCCTGATGATATGCCTGCGCATATCAAATCATCGATTTTAGGCTGTCAGCTAACCATCCCTATCAGCAATGGCCAACTGGCATTAGGTATCTGGCAAGGTATCTACCTATGCGAGCATCGCAATCATGCGGGCAGCAGACGTATCATAGCCACTATACATGGAGAGTAGCAGCGGGCTACGAGCAGCCCGCGGAGATGAAAAATATATGGCTCAAACTCTCACCAATGGCAGAAGACCTCAGGCTGCGGGCAGCGAGCTAATGGCTTCTGGCAGCCTGCTTAAGTGAAATATTGCAGGTACAAACTCAAAACATTAACGTAAAACAGACTAAATGAATCAACCCATCTGCCAGTTGCCCGTAGCTAACATGCCCCCCTACTTCGGCAATAAATACATCAGATGCTGATGAAATCTCAAGATAACAGTGTCACTCTCGCCCCGATAACCAAGCTCAAGGCATAGCTGTTTTAAGGCGTCGGTTAAGTGATTAACGAAGCGGCCATAGCCCCGTTTATTCATATTTACCTCAGAAGCGATGAATACCAACTTAATCGTATCAACCAAATTTTTACTGTCCCACTGGCTAACGAATATGCCGCCACTGCCTATGGGTTTAAAACCAAGGTTTAATAATTCACCTCTTGGTAATACATAGTTTTCATTGTCTTGGCGAATGATGGGTATTTTGCCATTAGCCACAATGGCGAGTTGATTAAGATTATATTGCTTGGCAATTTTCACAAACCGATCGCTGACAAACGTATATAGCGGGTTGTAAGGATCATCGGCACTCTCATCAATATCGCATTGTTGCAATAAGGTTTTGTTGATAGGCAAATTGGCAACGGCAAACGTCATATTGCTGGTCTCACTGGGTAATATTAATGACTGTTGCTGATAACGAGTTGTCATCGCGCGAAAACCATGGGTAATGGTCTTTTTATCGCCTTTGTTGGCGCTAAAAATGTCGTAGGTTAAATGTTGGTGGTCACGTATTTTAAACGTGCCTATATCGACACCTAATAACTTGCCAAACCTAGCAATGAGTTTGCTCACCCGTTGATGAAATATTGGCGCATTTTGTCTTAGCTCATCACCCGTCGCCAAAAATAATAACTCTATTTTATCCACTAGCAATTCGCGGTTAAAAAACGTACGCATGCCGGTATGCACTTTCGGGTTATACATAAAAAGAATTTGCTGTTCTGTTTCAATGACTTGCTGCTCTTCGGCATACATGACTCGCACTAGCTTATTCTTGGCAATAAAACTGACGTTATTAAATCCATATTGTTCACATAAATTAAAAAAACTGTGACTTAAATTTCGATAGAAATCGGAAAAATAGACACCATTGATATTTTTGCCTGAGATCAGTTCCAATAACGCCAGATTTGGTTTAAATTCCACCAGCAGGTATTGATTTTCTCGGGCGACATGCGGTACATAGACTTTGTCGGCGGCACTGCGTTTGCGTATTAAATTAATCCGTGAATTGTATTTTAACATCATTTTTCTCCTTGGTGTGCCTTGCAGAATAGGCGAACAATGTGTCAAACACGTTACATCTGGATGATAGTTTTATGGAAGGAATAAGGGGCAAGGGGCAAGGTACAAGATACAGGGTACAAGGTACGGACAGCTCGCGGAGATAAATAATATATGACGCTAATTCTAACCCTTGGTAAAGGGCTAATGGCTACGGACAGCCCGCTTAAGTAAAATATTTCAGGCATAAACTTTAACCACTTACGTACAGCAAACTAAATTAATCCACCCATCTGCCAGAAGCTCGTAGCAAGAAGTTTTTATGCCACAAAAAAAACGAGATGCGGCATATTGAGTAAAGCTTCGCTTACTCTTTATAGCCCCATGGTGCAGCCGGCGTGTCTACCGGCTTGGTTAAGTCAAAGTCGATTCGAAACTCACGGCCTTGTCGGACCATTCGATAAGTGAATACTTCCGGGTAAATATACATTTGCCAGGTATTGCCCATAAATTGCGGAATTTGCAGCTCGACAAATAGCTGTTTGGAATATTGATCGGCGGGGAAAGACTGTACTTGTGGGTAGCCCGCATCAATCGTGTGACCACCATACATGGTAGAAACATCACTGCTGCCATCTTGATGACGATGATCATGTTTTAAGGATAAGCCGCTGCCAGTTTTGCTGATAATCCAGGTACGTGAAGAATCATCGCCAACATGAAAAGGCACTTGTAACTCAGTTTTTGTGCATTTACGTACATGCATGATCAATGCTTTGTCGCTAAAGCTGCTTGCGGGGGCATTATCAACCGTCACTTTACCGATGTAGGCCTGGCCACAATGGGCTTTAAGGTTGGCAAAAAAAGCATCCTGAGTTGCAATCGATACTAAAGGCGCCTCATTCGCCAATACCAGGTTTGTTGATAACGCCGCAGCAAAAGCAAAAGTAACGGCACACGATTGGGATAATTTTTTTATAAATGTGTTTTTGTTCATATATACCCGTCTCCATTCAAAGATGATTAAATATCTACTCACCTTTAACTACACAGTTTGGCTTGCTGCCATAACTGCTCTAATTCAACCAAGCTGGATTGTTTGATATCCAGGTCATGATCAAAGTGATGTTGTTCGATAAATTGAAAGCGTTTGCTAAATTTACGATTGCCCTGTCTGAGCAATTGTTCAGGATCTTGCTTAACATGGCGAGCTAAATTTACTACTGCAAATAACAAATCGCCAATTTCTTCAGCAACTTTGCTATCATCCACCTCTGCAGCACACAACTCTTGTTCTACTTCTGTCACTTCCTCTTTTACTTTCGCCAGAACATCGCTGATATTGTCCCAGTCAAAGCCCACATGGGCACAACGTTTTTGAATTTTTGCCGCTTGTGCTAACGCAGGCAATGAGTTGGGAATATCATCAAGTAGCGATTTTTGCTGATTTTTACTGGCCCGCTCTTTGGCTTTCTCATTTTCCCAGTTGGCTTTAACTTCTTGCTCTGTGAGTAAATCGACATCAGCAAAAACGTGCGGATGACGACGGATCAACTTCTCACAGATAGCGGCAACGACATTATCAAAGTTAAAGCGTTGTTGTTCTTCGCCTAAACGGGCATAAAACACCACTTGAAACAGCAAATCACCGAGTTCATTTTCAAGTTCCGCGTAATCCTGATTTTCTATCGCTTCAGCCACTTCGTATGCTTCTTCCAGCGTATACGGCACTATGGTTTGAAAATTTTGTTGCAAATCCCATGGACAGCCTTTGATAGGGTCTCGTAACTGACTCATGATCCAAATCAGTTTTTCAATTGACGCCGGTTTATCGTGCATAGTGTTCCTTGATAATAGTGTTCCTTGATAAATGTTGCTGAGTTAGTGCTACTGACAACTGATTAATTGCGAATTCGCTTAACGGTGATTACTTCATCAATTTGATCAATTTTGCTCACCAAGCGAGTCAGTATTTCAACGTCGGTTAATTCTAACTTAAAGTTCATTATGGTTACTCTTTGCTTAGGATCTGAGCGTGATGACATATCCAGAACATTCACTTTGTCATTGGCGATTATGGTGGTCACATCTCGAAGTAACCCTTGTCTGTCACCGGCAACAATTTGTATTGCTACTTGATAATTTTGCTGGTGTTTTTCTCCCCACTGTACGTCAACCAGGCGTTCAGGCGATTGCTTTAAGGCATGGTTCAATTGCTCGCAGTCGCTACGGTGTACCGAAATGCCTCGACCCTGAGTAATAAAGCCCTGAATACTATCTCCGGGTACTGGCTGGCAGCATTTCGCCATATGGGTTAACAAATTACCGACGCCGGATACTGTGATACCATTACTGTCTACCTGCTGCCTCTCACTTTGTTGGCGGATCACCATTTTTGGATCAATGTCAGCGGCAGGTTTTAATTTTTCAGCCTGAAATTGTAATTGATGAACAACCTGTAAGACCCTGACATGACCACTGCCAATTATGGCATATAAGTCGGTTAAGCTCTTAACATTAAAGCGATTAAATATTGTCGAAAAATCTGCGTCTTCCAAATCATGACGAGTGAGCTCGGTATCGAGCAGTTCTTTGCCAGCTTGAGTATTCTTATCTTTATCTAATGCTTTAAAAAAACTTTGTACTTTCGATCTGACTCTGGTGGTATGAATATAACCGAGCGATGGGTTTAACCAGTCGCGTGATGGATTGGGTTTTTTGCTGGTTAGAATCTCTAATTGTTCACCCGTTTTAAGTTTGTAGGTAAAAGGTACTATTCGCCCAGATACTTTGGCACCAATACAACAATGACCGACATTGGAATGAATATAGTAGGCAAAATCAAGGGGCGTAGCACCATTGGGCAAATCGATCACGTCACCATTTGGGGTAAACACATATATTCGGTCTTCAAACACTTCATTGCGCAGCTCGTCCACCAACTCATCTGAGCTGGAAATGTCTTCTTGCCATTGCAAAAGTTTTCTCAGCCAGTTAATTTTTTCATCAAAACCGCCGCTTTTACCACTGGCATTGCCTTCTTTATAACGCCAATGTGCCGCGACGCCCAGCTCGGCATCATCATGCATTTGCTCCGTTCTGATCTGCACTTCTACCGACTTCCCCTCAGGTCCAAGGACAACCGTATGAATAGATTGATAGCCATTGGGTTTTGGTGTGGCGACATAATCATCAAATTCACTGGGCAGATGTTTCCAACTGGTATGGACAATGCCGAGGGCACCGTAACAGTCTTGTAATTTATCCACCACAATACGTACCGCTCTAACATCAAACAGTTGATCAAAATCTAACGACTTTTGCTGCATTTTTTTCCAGATGCTGTAAATATGCTTCGGCCGGCCATAAACACTGCCGTTGATCTGTAAATCGTCTAATTGCTGCTGCGTATTGGCGACAAAATCTGTCATATATTGTTCTCGCACCAAACGTTTATCATCGAGCAATTTCGCGATTTTTTTATAGGTATTCGGATGTAAATAACGAAATGATATATCTTCCAGCTCCCATTTTAACTGGCCAATGCCCAACCGATTTGCCAGCGGAGCATAAATACTCACAGTTTCTTTAGCCGCAAGTACCCGAGTTTCTTCGTCAGAATTTTTTACATAGCGTAAATTACATACACGCTCAGCAAGTTTAATCACCACAGCACGAACATCTTCGACCATAGACAATAACATTTTACGTAAATTATCAATTTGGCCACTGGCAAACTTGGTACCACTAGGTTGCTGCAAACTGCGAATTGCATCCATTTGCGCCACACCTTTCACTAAAGTGAAAATGGCAGGTCCGTAGTCATCACTTATGGTATCGATACTGATCACTTCGGCTTCAATCAGCGGTACGATAAACGCGGCAGACAATGAATCTTTATCCATGTTCAAGCCCGTCAGTATTTCAACCATCTCCAAGGCCTTATACTGGCAGCTTAAGTTGTCTCGAAACAAAGCTTGCAACTTTACCCACAAAGCCTCTATCACTTGCTGTTTATGCTCAGTTAAGTCGAGCTCTGCCAACCACATTTCGAAATTTTCGGCAGACATTTGGTGAGTTATTCTCACTGAAACCATGAGTATTCCTGTCTATGATTTTAAAATTAAAATTTTTCGTTAGGCTAAATAACCTGAGCTTGGGATAATGAGTGCTTATCCCGAGATCAGGTTACTTACGTGTAAACAGCGCCATCGTTTCTACATGACGGGTTTGACTAAACATATCCATTAATCCTATTTTGCTCAGTTGATAGCCATTGGTAAGTAAAACTTTAGCATCCCTTGTCATCGTCGCCGGGTCACAAGAAATATAGAGTATGGTCTGTACATCCAGTGCTAATACATTCGTAACCGCATTCAACGCGCCAGCTCTTGCCGGGTCAAGTAGCACTTTCGAAATGGTGAGTTGATGTTGTGCAGTTTTTTTCTTTAACCAAGCCCAGTTATCGTCTTCGGCATTTAAATCGGCTTGCATAAAATGGCAGTTTGTCAGGCCATTGGCGTTGGCATTTTGCAATGCTCTGTCCACCATATCTTGAACACCTTCAACGCCAATGACACTCTCAACTTTCGTTGCCATGGGCAAACTAAAATTACCCAATCCACAAAACAAATCCAGTACCACGTCGCTGCTGTCTAACTCTAACCACTGCATCGCCTGATTGACCATAGCCGTATTTAAATTGGCATTCACTTGCACAAAATCAGTAATGGCAAATTTAAGCTGGCAGTCATTCACTTGATAACTTAAAAATCGGCTGCTTTGCGGTGTTAACAATTCGGTCTCATCATCGGTTTGTAATGCCATTTGATACGATTTTTGTCGATTAAAATCGATGATTTTTTGTCGGTCTTGCTCTGACAATTTACCGACTTGCCTGAATATTACCAATGCCGTTTCGGCGTCGATGACTTCGATATGAGTTATTGCGGCTTTCGTTTCCAGGCTATTAATGAGCCGGGTAAAATCATCAAATTCGTTGGCAAACAATTGTGGTAAAACCGGGCAAGTTTTGATTTGTGTTAATACGTTGGAGCCTTTTTGACGAAAGCCAACGATGGCCTGTTTATGCTTATTGTATTGTACGCCAATTCTCGCTTTACGACGATAATTCCATTCATTGGCGGTTAAACTTAGCCGCCAGGGCAAAGCGACAATATCGCTATTACGATGAAATAAATCGCTGACTTTTTGCTGTTTAAATTCCAGTTGCCCCTGATAATTAAGGTGCTGTAAATCACAACCACCACATTGGTAAAAATGTTTACAGCGTGGTTTTACCCGATTATTGGCGCTAATTAATACTTTTTTAGTTTTGCCGCGCAGGTATTTAGACTTTTCCTGAGTAACCTTAGCTTCTACGGTTTCACCAGGAAGTGCAGACTCAATAAAAATAGTTTTTTTGCCTATTTTGCCGACGCCATCGCCATTGATATCCAAAGATTTGATATCTATCTTTATCTGCTGATTGAGATATTTGTTTGTTGCTTTTGGTTTGTAAAAATTAACCATTTATTATCCAGTTAACGCTATCGAATTGCCATTAATGCTACATTTTTCTTTAAAAAAGTGCCATGATAAGCTAATGATTTTAACACGAAAAAGAACGTAATTATGATCAAAATAACTATCAAGGATTGGGTTATTTTATTTGCCGTACTGCCAACCATCATTATTGGTTCTAGTTTGGGGATTTATTTTGCCTACAACAGGATCGTTGCCTTTGATGAAACCATCATAGATAAAGGCAAAACTATCGCCAACACGCTTGCTGTAACCACGGCCTACCGCATGAATAATAAGGAGTATTATTCATTACGTAACTTATTGGCTTATGTACAGGGCAGTAATTCCGACTTAATAAAAACCATTTTGTTATTTGATCATAAAAACACAAATCTGATAAACAGTAACGGCTCGGGCAATTCAAGCCAATACATCGCCTCACTCCCCAACGGAGAGTTAGAAAAAGAATACATCCAAGAATATGATCATAGCTATTTCATTTATTTTCCTATTCGCATCGCCATCTATAAAATCGATCAAAAATCGAATACGAACAAATCCTATTACGGCTATTACGTCATTGAAATTAACAAAACTGGCATTTTGTATGAAAAACAAATATTGCTGATTGTCAGTTTACTGGTGGTATTTTTTGGTATATTTTTATCTCTTCATTTTGCCAGAAGGCTGGTATCTATACTCTCGGGCCCAGTAAAAGAGATGAACGAAATCGTTCTGCAAATTCGCCAAGGGGCGTTGGGGATTAGGATACACGAGCCGTATCAGGGGGAGTTAGATATTCTTCGAATTGGTATCAACAATATGGCACAAGCGATTGAAGATTATCAGTACGACTTAGAGTCAAATATCGAACAGGCAACCAGAGACCTACGGACCGCTCTTGAACAATTTGAGGTACAAAACGTACAACTCGATCTTGCCAAACGCAAAGCACAGGAAGCGAATCAGGTAAAATCCGAATTTCTGGCAAATATGAGTCATGAGTTACGCACACCGTTAAACGGCGTTATCGGTTTTACCCGACAAGTATTAAAAACGCCTTTATCAGAAACTCAACGTGAATTTCTTACCACCATCGACAACTCGGCAAATAACTTACTGTCAATTATTAACGACATTCTCGACTTCTCAAAACTCGATTCCGGTCGACTGGAAATTGAACATATCCCGTTCAGTTTTAGAGACAGCATTGATGAAGCTATCATCTTGTTTGCAGATTCAGCACATAGCAAAAACATTGAATTATCATTAAATATTAACCAGAACTTGCCTAACTCACTTATTGGCGATGCGTTGCGAGTAAAGCAGGTATTAATTAATTTATTAAGCAATGCCATTAAGTTTACCGACTATGGTTATATCGCCGTGGACGTCGATTATCAAATAAGCAACGACGCCAATATTGAAATCTCAATACAAGTTATCGATACCGGCATAGGTATCAGTGATAAACAAAAAGAATCGTTATTTAAAGCATTTTCGCAAGCAGATAAAAGCATTACCCGCCTATATGGTGGTACCGGCTTAGGCTTAGTAATTTCTAAACGCTTAGCCAATGAAATGGGTGGTGATATCAACTTTACCAGTCAGTCTCATAAAGGCTCAAGTTTCATTTTTACCTTTAAAAGTGAAATCAACCAACTGCCGATTGATAGTATTATCGAACCCTTTGAGCTTGAACATAAATCAGTCATTTTGTTTGAGCCGCATCAGCGCAGCCGCTTAGCTATGGTAAATATTTTAAAGCATTGGCATATGGAAATTACCCTAGTTACTGATTTACGGGAATTACAAAATCAAATCCAACAGCGCAGTTTCGATTATGCCATATTGGGGCAACAAATAGGTTCGACTAACATTAACGATGTGAAAGCATTAATCGAGTCTTTATCAATGAGCGTAGGAAAAATGATTTTGGCGATCAATAATAACTCGTTAAGTTTAAAAACATCGTTCATTAATTCTGGTATTCATTCATGTATTACCAAACCAGTAACCAACAAAAATTTAAAAAATGCACTGTTACAAACTGAACAAACCTTTACTGAAGAGAAAAGCAAAGAACTCAAATTAGATCCTGAAAAATTACCAATTTCAGTGCTTGCCGTTGATGATAATCAAGCAAATTTGAAACTCATTCAAACCTTACTTGAACAAAAAATCGCGACAGTGGTTTTAGCGAGTGATGGCAGAGAAGCCTATAAACTGTGCTGTAGAGAGAAATTTGATTTGATTTTGATGGATATCCAAATGCCTATCCTCGATGGCATCAGCGCCTTGAGCAAAATCAAGCATGACTCACTGAACATTCAGACTGGCATTATTGCCGTTACCGCCCATGCCCTCCCCGGAGAAAAAGAAAAATACATCCGTTCAGGCTTTGACGGTTATTTGGCAAAACCCATTGACGAAACACTACTAGATCACATTATTTTTGAACACGCACCAATAAAAGATCACAATCACAACAATATTATTGCTGCGGTAGAAGCTAAAAAGGATAACTCAGAAAAATTGGCCTATTTAGTACAACATAATTACAACGGCGTCATCGACTGGGCGATTTCGATGCAGCGCTCTGCCAATAAATACGAGTTAGCAATAGAGATGTTTAGCTTGTTGATCAATTCGTTACCAGAAACAAAAGTTGCCTTACAAAACAATATAAAATTAACAAACCTACCTAGTGTCAGCTCATTGATACACAAGCTTAACGGTGCGAGTTGTTATGTTGGTGTGCCCAGGCTTGAGAAGGTTGTACAAAGAATAGAAACACAAATAAAGCAGCAGGTGTCATTAACAGAACTGGAACCGGAATTTTTCGAATTGTTTGATGAAATCGATGCAGTGTTAGCCGTTGCCGATGATTTTTTGCAACTCGCGACTGAAAATGCTAAATAACCTGAACTCGGGATACTATAGTTGGTAACTGAAAGCTAAGCACTCAGTACCACGAAGGCTAAAGCGTACTCTTTTTCATCAGATAAACTTATGTGCCAGGTAGTTGCCGTTAACTGCAGAGCCAATTCTAAAGCTCTGCCAGTTAACTCAAGTGTGGGTTTACCTGAGGGTAAATTAACAATATTAAAGTGCTGAAACGAGACACCATCAGCAATACCAGTACCTAGTGCTTTCGCCGCCGCTTCTTTGCCTGCCCAGCGTTTCGCCAAAAATCGTTCCGGCTGTTTTAAGCTCAAATACCTTTCATGCTCTGCCGGCGTTAACACCCGCAACGCCAATCGTGCTCTTGCCTTGTCAGCCATATTTTTGATACGACTGATCTCGACAATATCATTTCCGATACCAACTACTGACATATGTTTCCTAAGGGATAAAAGCTGCGGGCTACGGGCTAAAAGATGCAGCCTGCTTGTAGCTCGTAGCTCGTAGCTCGTTGCTATTTTTTACTGCCTTGCTTCAATCATCAAGCGTTTCATATCGCGTACGGCTTTATCTAAACCATCGATAGCCGCACGAGCAATAATGGCGTGGCCAATGTTCAATTCAATAATTTCTTTGATTGCCGCAATCGGTTTTACGTTAAAGTAATTCAAGCCATGGCCGGCATTTACTTTTAAGCCTAAACTGTGCGCATATTTAATGCCGTCAATTAAGCGTACTAGCTCCGCTTGTTGTTTATCTTCGGTTTCTGCATCAGCATAATGGCCGGTATGAATTTCAATAAACGGTGCCCCTGAAGCTTTGGCGGCTTCTATTTGTTTAGTATCGGCGTCAATAAATAAACTGACTTTTGTACCCGCTGCAGCTAAACGTTCAATCGCGCTACTGACTTTGTCCATTTGTCCGGCAACATCCAAGCCACCTTCAGTGGTTAACTCTTCACGTTTTTCAGGGACTAAACAACAAAATTCGGGCTTAATACGACAAGCAATGTCCAACATTTCATTGGTCACCGCCATTTCCAGGTTCATTCTACTTTGAATTGTATTTGCCATCACCTCGACATCGCGATCATTAATATGACGCCTGTCTTCCCGTAGATGAATAGTGATACCATCGGCACCAGCATGTTCAGCCACACAGGCGGCATGGGCAGGATCCGGGTAAGTCGTGCCTCGGGCCTGGCGTAACGTTGCAATATGGTCAACATTAACACCCAATAAAATATCGCTCATAAAACTTGCTCTCTTAATTTCATTTCATCTATTTAATTAAATCTAATTTATACCAATAACAAGGCAATACCAATTTGATTATGAATGTGATCGATTTTTTCATGAGGAAAAACGAATAAACGAAGCGGCAGCTTATTTGGCAAACCTATTGTTGAATAGTTTGCGGCTATTTAACGGTTTTTCCCCTAAATAACTCTGTAAAACCTGTCGCATCAGGCGTTTACAGGTTAATAATACGTCTGCCGGCTCTAATTTACCATCACCAATTGCAATTATGTGCAGAAGATTGTAGCGGGGTAAAGACAAATCAAAATCGGCCTGCACAAACCCTTGTTCGGGCACAAAATGCACTTCATTGCCGCTCGGCTCACTAATTTGCATTGATGGTTGTGCTGATTGTTGTTCGAGTCCATGAAAATCTAATGAAAAGCCTAATTCGGCCAATAAGGTTAATTCGAACTTCCTCAGCATCGGCTCTAAAGACGACTGCTGCAGTAACTTGTGCAAACTTGTTTGATAGAGCTGAAATAAACTCTCGCATGGAATATTTTCTGGCAATAGCCGTACCATAAGCTCATTTAGGTAGAAGCCACTAAATAGGAAGTCGCCGCTTAGCGCTAAACTTTTATCGGCGTGTTCGATACGGGATAATGACTTTAAGTCATTGTTGCCCTTCAACTCTACCAGTAAACAGGCAAATGGCTGCAGCAAGCCTTTTTTGTTGGTTTTCTTACTTTTGCCAATATAAACCACTGCACTCACATGACCATTTTGCTCGGTAAGTAAATTAACCAATAAACTACTATCTCGGTAAGGGCGAGAGTGGAGTAGAAAAGCTTTTTGCAGGTTGAGTTCTTTACTCACAGACATAGCCAGGCGTTTGCATTAGCGGTTAAAATTAACCGGAATAATCATCACCGTAACCTAAACTGCGTAACGCTCTTTCGTCATCAGCCCAGCCAGACTTCACTTTCACCCAAGTTTCGAGAAACACTTTGCGCTCAAACATGGCTTCCATATCTCTGCGCGCTTCACGACCAATGGTTTTCAACTTTTCACCTTTTTTGCCAATTACCATACGTTTTTGCGTATCACGCTCGACTAAAATCAAGGCATTAATGTGCAAAATGCCTTTATCATCGGTTTTGAATTGCTCTATTTCTACCGTGGTCGAATATGGCAGTTCATCGCCAGTAAAGCGAATTAGCTTCTCTCTGACGATTTCAGAGGCCATGAAACGAGACGATCTATCGGTAACATAGTCTTCCGGAAACCAAAAATCGCCACCCGGTAAAGACGATAAACAGATCTCTCGTATCTTATCGACTTTATCGCCTTTAACCGCACTGATAGGGACAATTTCTTGAAAATCATGTAACGCCGCTATTTTTTGTAAATGCGGTAATAACTCTTCTTTATCCTGGACATTATCAATTTTGTTCACCGCTAGCACTACCGGACGGCCTGATTGCTTAACTTTACGTAGCACCAGTTCGTCATCACTGGTCCAGTGAGTACCTTCGACTAGAAAGATAATCAGCTCAACCTCGGCAATCGTACTGCTCGCAGCCCGATTCATTAAGCGGTTAATTGCCCGTTTTTCTTCTAAGTGTAAACCCGGGGTATCCACCAAAACCGCCTGACGATTACCTTCGGTTAATATGCCCAAAATACGATGGCGAGTGGTTTGTGGTTTTCGCGAGGTGATGCTAATTTTCTGCCCTAACAAGGCATTCAACAGAGTAGATTTACCAACATTGGGACGACCGACTAATGCCACTAAACCACAAAAATTGTCACTTTGGCTTTCACCTTTTAAATCGTCGCTATTTAACATTTAATTGCTCCAATGCCTGTTCGGCAGCCGCTTGTTCGGCTTTTCTTCGAGATGTTCCTTTACTCATAATGGCATCAGCTAACGTTTCAATTACGCAACTGATAGTAAATTGCTGGTTATGCGATTGTCCTGTCGTGGCAATCACTTCATATTTGGGCAGAGCTAATTTGCGCCCTTGTAAATATTCTTGTAACCGGGTTTTGGGATCTTTTTGGCTTTGTCCCGGATTGATTACACTGATACGCAGGGCAAACCAATCGAGAATTAGTTGCCGGCAAGTTGGCATATCCGAATCTAAGAATACTGCGCCGATAATCGCTTCAATGGCATCTTCTAAAATGGAGTCTCGACGAAAACCGCCGCTTTTTAACTCGCCTGGGCCTAAGACCAAGTAATCGCCCAAGCCAAAACTGCGGCCAATTTCAGCAAGTGTAACACCACGTACTAAGGTTGAACGCATACGAGTAAGCTCGCCTTCACTGGCTTGTGGAAATTTTTCAAACAAGACGCGGGCAATAACATAGCCTAAAATAGAATCACCTAAAAACTCTAAGCGTTCATTATTGGCTCCCTTGGCACTACGATGAGTTAATGCCTGAATCAGTAATTGTTCATCATTAAATTGATGACCCAGCTTGGTTGCCAGCCGATTTAAGTGTAATGGTTTAGTCAATTAATTAATTCCACCAATGCGGTTAAAACGAACGCCTGAAGGTATCCAGGTAGGTAAAAAGTCAGCCTCACTGCGTTCAAAGTCAAAACTCATCCATATGGCAACAGCCTCACCGACCAGCGCTTCTTCAGGAACAAAGCCCCAAAAACGGCCATCGAGAGAGTTGTCGCGATTATCCCCCATCATCAGGTATTGACCTTCTGGTACTAACCATTCGCCTTTTTTCAAGCCCGGTTGGTTATAAAACCTGTGGTTTTGTGGGTAGGTATTGTTATTAACTAAAATTTCATGGGTTTTATTTGGCATTGCCGATTCATAACGCGTTAATGGCATGCCCGATTTTAGATATTCGCCAGTTTTCTTGAACGTTGTTAATACTTGCTGCATTTGCGGGCAGGATGTTGCATTTTCATCGCATTTAGGTTGGATATACAATGATTTGTTGCGATAAACCACTCTGTCACCAGGTACGCCAATAACCCTTTTGATAAAATCAATATTGGGATCTACCGGGTATTTAAATACCACAACATCACCACGTTCAGGTGAGCCAATATCGAAAAATTTATTGCGGGCAACAGGTTCGCGTAAGCCATAATTAAATTTATTCACCAAAATAAAGTCGCCGTCAAATAACGTTGGCATCATTGAGCCGGATGGAATTTGGAACGGTTCATAGATAAACGAACGCAAAATAAGCACAAAGGCAATCACCGGAAATACTTGTACCGAGGTATCGATCCAGGCATTCGGGGTAGTGATTTTTTCAATCGCAACCTGATCAAGAGGTTGCGCACATTGCTCTTGTGTGGATAGTAAGTTCAATTGACGCTTTGGCGCATAAAAAAACTTATCGAGAAAATATACGATGCCCGTTACTATCGTAATGACCACCAAAAATAATGAAAAATACATCGCCATAAAATAATTACTTCCCTAACTTAAGTACGGCCATAAACGCTTCTTGTGGCACTTCGACATTACCCACTTGTTTCATCCGTTTTTTGCCTTCCTTTTGTTTTTGTAATAATTTCTTCTTACGAGAAATATCACCACCATAACATTTGGCGATTACGTTCTTGCGTAACTGTTTCACCGTTGTCCGGGCAATCACGTTACTACCAATAGTCGCTTGAATGGCAACGTCAAACATTTGACGGTGAATAAGCTCTTTCAGTTTATCCACTAACTGACGACCCCGTGATACTGAATTGCTGCGATGGGTGATCATCGCTAACGCATCCACTCTGTCGCCGTTAATTAACACATCGGTGCGCACCATATCTGAGGCCTCAAAACGAATAAAGTTATATTCCAGTGACGCATAACCGCGACTGGTGGATTTCAATTTGTCAAAGAAGTCCATCACCACTTCCGCCATCGGCAGTTCGTAATGCACCGCAACCTGATTGCCGTGATAGGTTAAATTCTTTTGCACGCCACGTTTTTGAATACATAAGGTAATGACATTTCCTAAGTGTTCTTGCGGCACTAAAATATGCGCTTCTACTATCGGCTCTCTAATTTCATCAATTTCATTGACCGCCGGTAAATCCGATGGATTGTCTACTTTGACAACATTGCCGTTAGTGCATAACACTTCATAGTTAACCGTAGGTGCCGTGGTGATCAAGTCCAGATCATATTCACGCGCTAAACGCTCTTGGATAATTTCCATGTGCAACATGCCAAGGAAGCCACAACGGAAACCAAAACCCAGCGCGCCAGAACTTTCTGGTTCGAAGAATAACGAGGCATCGTTCAGGCTTAATTTGTTTAATGCATCGCGGAAGTTTTCAAAATCATCGGAACTGATGGGGAAAATACCGGCATAAACTTGGGGGGTGACTTTTTGAAAACCCGGCAGTTCTTTTTCAGCAGGCCTACGTGTTAACGTTAACGTGTCACCAACAGGGGCTCCGTGTATTTCTTTAATTCCGGCAATAATAAAGCCAACTTCACCGGTTTTTAAGACACCCGTTTCCATTTGTTTTGGCGTAAAAATACCAACTTTATCAATTTGATGGCTTTGCCCGGTCGACATCACCGTCATTTTATCACCGGTTTTAAGCTCTCCGTGCATTACCCGTACTAAAGACACTACGCCCTGATAGTTATCAAACCAGGAATCTATGATCAGCGCCTGCAGCTTGCCATCCGGTTCGCCAACGGGTGGTGGTACATTGGCGACGATGCTTTCTAGTACTTCTTCAATACCAATACCGGTTTTCGCACTACACTGCACCGCGTCAGTTGCATCAATGCCGATGATATCTTCTATTTCTTCCGCCACTCGGTCAGGTTCGGCCTGAGGTAAGTCAATTTTATTTAAAATTGGCACCACCTCTAAATCCATTTCAATGGCGGTGTAACAGTTTGCCAGCGTTTGTGCTTCTACACCCTGGCCCGCATCCACCACCAACAATGCACCTTCACAGGCGGCCAATGAGCGGGAAACTTCATAAGAAAAATCAACGTGGCCGGGAGTGTCGATAAAGTTTAGCTGATAGACTTCGCCGTCTTTGGCTTTATAATCCAGGGTGACACTTTGCGCTTTAATGGTAATGCCGCGTTCACGTTCCAGATCCATAGAATCTAATACTTGTGCCGCCATTTCACGGTTTGACAGGCCGCCACAAAATTGAATTAACCGATCAGACAGAGTGGATTTACCATGATCAATGTGGGCGATAATTGAGAAATTTCGAATGTGCTTCATAAAAGAGCTTTTAATAGATACGTAAATACAAAATAATTATGCGTGATTTTAGCGAATTTAAGGCAAGCTAGCTATCTATTTCACTGATTTTAGGCTTTAAATCTGTAACAGGAGATATATTACTAGGAATTGAGTTCGACAGTAGCAATGATATCGGCACATTTACGCAGCAGTTTAGGTTGTAAATTGGCTTGTGCATGCAGACTACTTTGCTTTTTTTGCGCGATAACAAACCCTAAATACCCCCCCACGCCAGCAAAAATCAAGGCGATAAGTTCGTGCAGTTGTAACTGCTCTACCAGATAAAACTGGCCAATAGTGGCGAACGCTATCATCATCAATAGCGGCAATAAATAGACTTGCAAGGCACTGCCTAACAGACTTTTTTCTGACAAGCCAATCACCACCTCATCGCCAACCTGCAAATTGTGTTGCCCGGCTGTGATTGTGGTGGTCAGTGCTTTATGGGGAATGGCTTTGGCAATTTGACCACTGCCACAATCATCTTGCTGATGACAGCTATGACACGTTGATTTAATGGTACTGGTGACTGTTACATGCCTGCCATTAATGGCAACAACAGTGGCGGTTTCTTCAATCATTACCTTATTTTATACCAATTCTATCTGCATTATCGTACTAAATACAATTAAGCCTAGTTCTGCTTAGTTAAAACTTATCGACTCAGCTATGCTGTTCGCCGTTTGAGCGGGTATTTTACCGACAACGGTGATCTCATAGCCATCGCGTAAAGTCGATAGTAACACAGTTGCGCCAGTTTGATTAACCGTTGCTTTTCTCGGCGCTTCATCACTTGCCAGCACATAGACAGAGACATCGACCAGACCATCATTAAACATTAAGGTTTCAACCTCAGCATCCACTTTTTGGATATTACGTTTACTGCTTTTGATTAATTCAAAACCTGCCGGTAACCAGTTAACTTGCCAGGGTAATTCCACTTCCATTGTATTCCCGGATAACGGCTCGGGTAATGCCGCAGTAGTGAGCTGCTGCAATAAATCATTTGATTGTTCAGTGATCATCAGATGAGTAAATTGAATTTGCTCTAACAGTTCGCCCGCTCTTGAAATCACCGCAACCTTTAACAACAACCCGCTCTCAATATCAAGCCACAACCAGTAACCAAAACGTTGCTTGTCTTTACTTTCCAGTCGAACCAATTGCGCCGGTCGGCCTAAGATCCTACTTTTACCAACACCGATAAAATTATAGGTCGCTTGCAGCTTTTCAATATCGCCGAATAAGGCTGCCGGGATTGGGGCTCTGATACTATTGCTGCGTACTGAATAAGGAGATTTATCTGATTCAAAATAACTGACGGTATCACCTAAACGAATCGCTTCTTTGCGCGGCCCATTTAACAAGGTAATTAATTCCAGCTCTTGCTCATTTGAAATACCATGCAACCAACGGTAGGGCTCGGCGCGATTATTTCGCACCACCACAAAAGAGGTATCAAAATTAAGGGTGCGCATAGAATGCGTTAACCTCTGCAACCATTGTAAAGCGGTAGGTGCCTTTACGGTTTCAACGGCAGTTACCGCCTGCTCTTCGGCTTGAGATTGCTGTTGCGTTGCAGCAACTGGTTCAGATTCAAGTTTAGTTTCATCTTGAGAAAATGCTGGCGTTGAAAATAGCGCCAGCAGAAGGAAAGGTTTAAAAAAATTCATTTATTCGTGGTTTTCACTCAACGGGTCGGGTATGCCATCATCGCTTTCAGGCGTGACGTCAGATTGAAGTTTAATTTGCATGTTATGATCAGACAGCAAGGCTTGCAACCTTTGTTGATGCTCTATATATGCTTGTTTTTGATTTGGTACATTTTTCTGGGTTGAATAGTTGTAACTTACCGGATCTGCTATACCGCCTATTGGCAATGGTTGCCACACTTGAGCAGGAACGATTTGGCCTTCATCAGAAACGTTGGCTTGCTGTACACCTAACACCATCAACCCGGCAGCTGATGCGGCAATGGCAAATTGGCCAACCGGTTTAACTAACTGGATCACTTTTGCTTTCGCTCGTTGAGTAATTGTTGGACGAGAAACAGGCGCCAATACCGTAGGCTCGGCAGCAATCGCAACGGCAATATCATTGGCAAGTTCGGTATTGATAAAATCAGCACTGTCACCCCGCATAATGTCACCAATCAAATGATATCGACTCCAGGTATCACCGAGCTTGTCATCATCCTTTACTTCGTTTAACAATGATTGCTCGACATTGTTATCATCAAGTAAGGCTGATATTGCTTCAAACTTATTTTCACTCATATATACTCACACTCGCACTGTTTTTTAATATTGCTTGCTCGATTAACATTAGCTACAACCACTAATTCTGCAGTAAAGGCTTTATTTTTTTGTCTACCGCATCTCGCGCTCTGAAAATTCGAGAACGCACGGTGCCAACCGGGCAATCCATTACATTTGCTATTTCTTCATAACTTAAACCATCCAGTTCTCGTAAATTAATTGCGGTGCGCAACTCTTCCGGCAACTGTTCGATGGTTTTAAATATCAACTGACGAATTTCATCGGTTAACATTAACCTTTCTGGCGATGCATTCTCTCTGAGGGCATCACCACTATCGTAAAATTCTGCGTCTTCAATGTCGATATCACTTCCTGGTGGTTTTCTCGAACCTGCCATTAAATGATTTTTTGCGGTATTTACCGCAATTCGGTATAACCAGGTATAAAATGCACTCTCGCCGCGAAAATTTCCTAAAGCACGATAGGCTTTAATAAATGCTTCTTGAGTAACATCTGCCACGTCCGCTTGATTCTTGACGTAGCGCGATACCAAATTCATTACCTTTTGCTGATATTTTATTACCAACAGATTAAATGCATTTTTATCGCCGCTTTGTACCTGTTGTACCAACATCTGGTCTACATTCTGTTCGCTCATCCGAGCCTTTACTCCTCAAAACCAATAGTTTTTATTGGTTATACTACAACTACCTGTTCTCAATATTTTTTATGTCCAATGACCAGATTACTATCGGACTTGGTATTCATAGTTTTATTCAGCTCTTGGCAAACACATCAATTAGGACTGAGTGTTTTGCAAAAAGTTCGCAAAACTTTGAAAAAAAGTAAAAAATAATTAAAAAATCGTTTCATTAACCTGAATTCGGGATAATGAGTTCTTGATACTACTTTAAAACACTATTGAGACTTTAATATCAATCAATGCTCCTAATTTAGGTTAAATATAGTATATAACCCTATATTTTTGCCAATTCGCTATAAAGTAAGTTAAAATTCTATCATTAACAAGAACAACTCAATCTAAGATCTATGAATCAACAACATAACTGCGACGTTTTGATTATTGGCAGTGGTGCTGCAGGATTAACCCTTGCGTTAAAACTGGCCAACCATGCCGATGTTATTTTGCTAAGTAAAGGCCCAATTAATGAAGGCTCCACTTTCTATGCGCAAGGTGGTATCGCCGCAGTATTTGATGAAAATGACTCGATTGATGCCCACGTCAACGATACCTTAATCGCAGGTAATGGTTTGTGCGATAAAGACATCGTGCACTTTACTGCCGAAAATGCAAAAGCTTCAATGCAGTGGTTAATCGCACAAGGGGTTGATTTTGATCAAGCTGAGAACAACAATAAGGGGACTCAATATCACCTGACCCGTGAAGGTGGTCATAGCCACCGGCGCATCTTGCACTCTGCCGATGCGACCGGAAAAACCGTACAGCTGACTCTTGCCGAAAAAGTTAAACGCCATAGTCGAATTCGGGTATTTGAACGCTCCAATGCCGTCGATTTGATCAATGACCCGGCAGCCGAAACTAAGCAATGTATCGGCGCCTATATCTGGAATCGAAACAGTGAAAAAGTTGAAGCCATTCACGCCAGACAAACTATTTTAGCAACCGGTGGTGCCAGTAAGGTTTACCAATATACCTCCAACCCCGACATTGCCAGTGGCGACGGTATTGCCATGGCATGGCGTGCCGGCTGCCGAGTGGCGAATATGGAATTCAATCAATTTCACCCAACCTGCCTATTTCACCCGAAAGCCGGAACGTTTCTGCTAACCGAAGCATTGCGCGGCGAAGGCGCTATTTTGTGTCGCCCTGATGGCAGTCGTTTTATGCCGGAATTTGATCAACGAGCTGAGTTAGCGCCGCGTGATGTGGTGGCAAGAGCGATTGATTATGAAATGAAACGCTTGGGTGCCGATTGCATGTTTTTAGATATCAGTCACAAAGATGAAGAATTTATTAAGCATCATTTTCCAACGATATTTGAAAAAACCAGTGCACTTGGTTTTGATATGACCAAAGAGCCTTTGCCGGTAGTGCCGGCCGCACATTACACCTGTGGCGGAGTGATGATTAATAAACACGGTCAAACCGACGTTGCAAACCTTTATGCCATTGGCGAAGTATCATATACCGGGCTGCATGGTGCTAACCGTTTAGCCAGCAACTCGTTATTGGAATGTGTGGTATTTGCCAGAGCTGCTGCAGAGCACATTAAAACTAGGCTGGACAGTAAACAGAAAATTATTTCAATCAAAGCCTGGGATGAAAGCCGGGTATCAAATTCGGATGAAGAAGTGGTCATTCAGCACAACTGGCATGAATTGCGGTTGTTTATGTGGGATTATGTCGGTATTGTCCGCACCACCAAGCGCCTTGAAAGAGCCTTGCACCGAGTCGAATTATTGAAAGCCGAAATTCAAGAGTATTATCGCCACTTTCGAGTGAGCAATAATTTACTGGAATTGCGTAATTTGGTACAAGTGGCTGAGTTAATCATTCTTTCTGCGATGGATCGTAAAGAAAGTAGAGGTTTACACTACACCCTGGATTATCCACAACTGGCGGAGAATTCTCGCCCAACTATTTTAACCCCGCACAGTAAAATGTCTGATCATGGTTAATGGTTTATGGTTTATGGTTAATGGTTAAGGAAGTTTATACCAATCCGTATAATGATCTGCTCATTGAGTAACTCATATAAACAACAAATGAGTAACCCTTCGGAATGTATAAAGCTTGATAACTGCCTGAAATTTCGAAAAGATATGAATAACTATCTACTCAAAATTTCAGTTGTTCTAAAACTTTCTATATCATTCTCAATTGATCACATCATTACGCGAACTGGTATTATTGTTTAATGTACTGCACAATTCGGCATAAGCGGCGATAATCATCGCTATTTAACGAATCTTTAAAGACAAATAGGTGCAGTGGTTTTTCTTCGGTTTGTGGTTGAATAGATGACAGCACAGTTTGTGGTAACCGTCGCACAAGCGCTAAAGCGCAACCAAAAGGAAAAACAAAGCTATCGTGACAAAGTTGGTAATGCTGATCCGCTGAAAACGTTAGACCCCCCTCTTGTGAGAGCATAAACGAGTTACTCACGGTCAAGGAGAGAGAATGGCCATTCGTTAATTTCAGCGTAAATAGCTGCGCGATAGCGATATGCTGAACCAGCAGATAACTGATCCCGGCAATAATCGCTGATAGTATGAAAACCAGAGAATAGGTTAAAGGTAAACCAAAGTTAACTAATAGCACGCAAGATATGAAAAATATTAGCCCCGCAAGATAACGCGGGACTTGCATTGCAATTTTAGATTGAGTTAAACAAAGATTATACTTTAACTCGCTTGAGTATAAGTTGTACCATGGCGTTGAGTGCTTCATCCTTGCATTCCTCATGTCCCATAAACCAGGCAAATAATTCTGGATCATCGCCGTCGAGCAATCGATCAAAGTCGATTTTTTGTTGCTCGTTTAAATGGTCCCAGGCTTGTTCAACAAATGGCATAAACAATACATCCAGCTCCAACATGCCGCGACGGCAGGCCCAACGTAATCTTGCTTTGTTATTGTGTAATGTCATTGTTTGTCCGCATCATAATAAGGTGAATTGCCATTATTATATCTTTTCAACATTCTGCTGACTAGGGTCTGTTGGTCTTTGCTGTGCATTTTTGCAGCGTTTAGGCACAATTTTAGCGTGGCATCGCTTTTTGTAGTGTGGTGAGCCACATAAAAAAAGCAGAAACGCGGCAAAAATTGTGCCTAAACGCTGCCCTTCGGGTTCAAACAGGCCCTCAATTTACCCAAGATAAGTTAAGAATAAATGCAATCAAATGGCGATTAGCCTTGATTTTTAGTGCAATAGCCCTTATTAATTTAACATAATATCAAGCACTCAATACTCGAGTGCAGGTTAACTAAAAAATAGTAGAATAATATGAATATTCAACCTACAAAGCCAAATATCGAACAGCTCCCAGAAAATTTTGCCATTATTGTCGACTCCATCAGTGCAATTAGCGTTAGCGGTGTTGAAGCCGATAAATATCTACAAGGGCAACTCACTTGTGATGTTGAGCAATTAGCCGTAAAAAAACTCTTGGTTGGTAGCCATTGTGATGCCAAAGGAAAAATGTTTTCCGCATTTCGCTTGCTCCAACAAAAAGAGCAACGCTTATTAATACAAAGTAATGCATCATTAGAAACATCTATGGCTGAGTTACAAAAATTTGGTGTTTTTGCCAAAGTCGATATTGCCCAGGCCGAGCAACTGGGTTACCTGGCTTTGGTTGGCGCTAGCAGTGGCGAGTTTATTCAAACAGAATTTAATGCGGTGCCGGATTCATTTAACCCGGTTGTCGCAAACGATGACGCATCGGTACTCTATGTAGGGGGTGCAACGGAGCGTTATTTAATTGTTGCCAAAAGGGATCATATTGACGCATTATCTAAAAAACTGACCGTTGATATATATCCAAGCGAAGTATGGACTTTACTTGAGATACAATCAGGTTTTGTCCATATGAACAACGTAAGCATTGGTGCATACGTACCGCAAATGCTTAACTTGCAATATGTTAATGGCATCAGTTTTAGCAAAGGCTGTTATCTGGGCCAGGAAACGGTCGCTAGAATGAAGTATTTAGGCCGCAATAAAAAAGCCTTGTATGCCCTCAAAAGCGAAGGCGAGTTAAAATGGCAAGCAGATGCGATGATTAATGACGGCTCGGTGTTAGAAAAACAAGCCGGCGAAAACTGGCGTCGTGGTGGCGACATTATTGCCCATTATGAAGCGGATGATGGCACCATTTACATTCAAGCCGTGTTAGCCAATGATACCGAAGCGGATGCAAGTTTACGCCTTAAGCATCAAAATGGTATTAAGTTTAACTTAATGTCATTACCTTATTCTATTACTGAAGAAGCTTAGGTTTTATTGCTCGTTTACGGTCAAAAATCTAGCTTGCAGCACTAAATTTATTCTGGATCAAATCTGGATTTTCTCAGGGAATTTTATGAAAATTGCAAACAATAAAGTCGTCGTCATGCATTATGCAGTAATGGACAGTGAAGAAAACCTAATCGACAGCTCTTACGATCACCAACCGCTGAGTTTTATTCAAGGTAGCGGATTTTTAATCCCAGGTCTTGAGTCAGAGATGGTAGATAAAGAAGTTGGCGATAAGTTTATTGTTGATGTAGATGCCGAAAATGCCTACGGTCAGCGTCACGATGGCTATGTACAAACTGTATCTAAATCGTTTTTTGAAGGCATCGATGAGCTGGATGTGGGAATGCAACTGCGCGCGCAAACCGATGATGGCGAACAAACCGTGATTGTCATTGGTATGGAAGATGATGAAATTACCGTTGATGGTAACCACCCCCTCGCCGGCATCGATTTAAAATTCGATGTCGAAATTTTAGAAGTTCGTGACGCCACTGAAGACGAAATTTCTCATGGTCATGTGCACACTGAAGGTGGTTGTGGTCACGAACACTAATACCGTACGTTTGAAACGTTGTTTCTTAGATTACGTCCGGTGAAAACTAATTAGTAGGTTTTCCGGTTAAAATCAGAATCCTCGCACAATGCGGGGATTTTTTTTGGTCTTTTTATCATTCGTTACTACCCTTATACCAATCTGCATAAGTATATAGCCAACTCAGTGCTTATGCCGATTGGTATTTAGAGTTCATAATAATAAAAGGGAAATAAATGAAGTATTTACACGTAATAAGTCTGGTCTTGCTAATATGCTGTAGTGGTGTTTATGCTGCGGATAAACCGGCAACAGATAAAGCAGAAAGTAAAAAAGCAGCTCCGGAAGGCAAAGTTGCCACCAGCCAGCATAAAATCAAAATAAACGGCAAAACCATTAAATACACCGCCACGGCAGGCACCTTGTTAATGAAGAATGACAAAGGTGAGCCAATCGCCCTGTTCGGTTTTACCGCCTACACCAAAGATGGCAGTGACAAACGCAAAAGACCGATCACCTTTGCTTATAACGGTGGTCCAGGCTCAGCTTCGGTATGGCTGCACATGGGCATTTTAGGGCCGCAACGAGCGATCGTAAAAGATGCTGATTTCTATCCGAACTCTGGCTTTAAACGAGTGGCTAACGAATACTCGATTTTAGATGAAACCGATTTGGTCATGGTTGACCCTGTCGGCACCGGCTTTTCACGTCCTGTCGGCAAAGCCACCGGCAAAGATTTCTGGGGCACCGATCAAGATATCAAGTCGGTTTCAAGCTTTATCAAACAATACATCAGTGACAATCAACGCTGGCAGTCACCTAAATTTATCCTTGGTGAAAGCTATGGCGGTATGCGTACCGCGGGAGTAAGCCAGGCATTATTGCAACACTACAATATGTCGTTAAACGGTATTATCCTGGTATCGCCGTTTTTAGAATTTACCACCGGCTTTGACCTTGGCCACGCCGACTTACCGCATATCTTATTTTTACCAACGTTTGCGGCAACCGCCTGGTACCATGATGCACTAACAGAAAAAGCGCCAAGCCTGACTGAGTTTTTAAGTGAGGTGGAAGCGTTTTCGATTAATGAATATGCGCTTGCGTTGTTAAAGGGCAACAATTTAACTGGTGAAGAAAAATCTGCGATGGCGAAAAAATTGAGCCACTACACCGGATTAAAAGAATCGTACTTACTTGCCGCAAACTTACGAGTCAACCATCAAGCCTTTACTAAAGAGTTACTGCGTGAGAGACAGCAAACTGTCGGCCGAATTGATTCCCGGTTTAAAGGCGAGCAACTTCAGCCGCATAGCGAAAGTATGAATTATGATCCAATGATCTCTGCCATCGGACCGCCGGTAGTTGCCACCTTTATGGACTATTACGCTACGGATCTTAAAGTAGAGCAAGATGTTGAGTATAAAGTGTCTGGCAATATATGGGCAGAATGGGATTGGGGCCATCGTCAACCCGATGTCGGTTTTTTTAAAGTACCGTTTCCAGATACATCACCCGATTTAGAATACGCAATGAAAATGAGCCCGAACATGAAGGTTCTTATCCAACAAGGCTATTTTGATTTGGCCACCCCCCACTTCACTACGAAATTTATGATCGATCATTTGAAAATTTCCGATGATTTACGCAACAATATTCGCATTGATTACTATGAGGCTGGCCATATGATGTATATCCACCAAGAATCAATGGTGAAATATAAACAAGATTTGGCAACGTTTATTCGTGATAACCATTAACAAGCATCCTGTCTGCCGGGTATTAGTAAAAAAACCTCGCATGCGAGGTTTTTTTGTTGATAAACGAGTAAGTTTACTCGGCAACAGGACGCATGTGAGGGAACAAAATTACGTCTTTTATCGTAGGCGAATCGGTAAATAACATTACCAAGCGATCGATACCAATACCTTCACCAGCGGTTGGTGGTAGACCGTACTCAAGAGCGGTAATGTAATCTTCATCAAAGTGCATCGCTTCATCATCGCCGGCATCTTTTTCTTCAACTTGCTTTTTAAAGCGCGCAGCTTGATCTTCAGCATCGTTTAGCTCAGAGAAACCATTCGCTAATTCACGACCACCAACGAAGAATTCGAATCTGTCGGTGATGAATGAATTATCATCGTTACGACGCGCCAGCGGGGATACTTCCCATGGGTATTGAGTAATGAATGTAGGTTGGTCTAGTTTATGCTCAGCGACTTCTTCGAAGATTTCACATAAATACTTACCTGCACCCCAAACATTTTTACCTTCTGGCTCTTTAACGCCAACTTGTTTAGCAATCGCTCTAAGCTCGTCAAAACGACCTTCTGGATCCTTAATAACTGCCGCATCTAAATGTGGGCCATGTTTAATAATTGCATCCATCATAGATAAACGCTCAAACGGTTGACCAAAATCGTAGAACTTTTCTTCGATGACTTCGCCATCGGCATTTTTCACCGTATTACGAATAACAGAGTTACCCATTACGTTTTCAGCAAGAGTACGTAGCATCTCTTCGGTAAGGTTCATTAAGTCATTGTAATCAGCATACGCTTGGTAGAATTCAATCATAGTGAACTCAGGATTATGACGAGTTGATAAACCTTCATTACGGAAGTTACGGTTAATTTCGAATACTTTTTCAAAACCACCAACCACTAAACGCTTAAGGTAAAGCTCTGGCGCAATACGTAAGAACATATCAATGTCTAACGCATTGTGGAAAGTTTCAAATGGTTTAGCCGTTGCGCCGCCGGGAATAACTTGTAGCATTGGCGTTTCAACTTCCATAAAGCCACGTTCAGTTAAGAAGTTACGAATACCACTAACAATTTGCGAACGTATTTGAAACGTATCACGAGTTTTTTCATTAATGATCAAGTCAACATAACGTTGACGATACTTCATTTCTTGATCTGATAAACCGTGGAATTTTTCCGGTAATGGCCGTAATGATTTGGTTAATAATGAATATTCGTCCATATTCACATATAAATCACCTTTACCTGATTTATGTAAAATGCCTTTAACACCAATAATGTCGCCGATGTCTAATAAGCCCCAACGTGCTTTAATATCTTTTTGCACGGCTTTTTCAGCATAGGCCTGAATACGACCAGACATATCTTGTAAAACCAAGAAAGGACCACGTTTAGCCATAACACGACCAGCAACAGCATAAGTTACCTGTAATTCTTCAAGCTCTTCTTTGGTTTTTTCACCATGCTCCGCTTGAATATCAGCTGCGTAATGCTCACGATTAAAATCATTTGGGTGGCCATTAGCTGGGCAGTTTGCACGAATATTATCTAATTTCCCGCGACGTTCAGCGATTAATTTATTTTCGTCTCTAGCTTGTTCTGTCATGTTTATGTCTCTGGTTATCTTTCTTGTTTAAAGGCCAAATTTGGAGTTTATAAACCAAATTTTAAACTGGCTTCAATAAATGGATCTAAACCACCGTCTAGCACTGCTTGTGTATTGCGTGATTCAACGCCGGTTCGTAAATCTTTTATACGGCTATCATCTAGCACGTAAGAACGAATTTGGCTGCCCCAACCGATGTCAGACTTACCATCTTCGAGCATTTGCTTATCTTCGTTTTGTTTTTGCATTTCTAATTCATACAGTTTAGCTTTTAATAGCTTCATTGCTTGCGCTCGGTTTTTATGTTGCGAACGATCAGCCTGACACTGCACTACTGCATTCGTTGGAATGTGAGTTATACGGATGGCCGAGTCTGTTTTGTTAACATGCTGACCACCAGCACCAGATGCTCTAAACGTATCAATGCGTAAATCAGCTGGATTTATATCTATTTCAATATTATCGTCTATTTCAGGGTAAACAAATGCTGATGCAAACGATGTATGACGCTTACCACTCGAATCAAATGGCGATTTGCGAACTAAACGGTGTACACCGGTTTCGGTTTTTAACCAACCATAGGCATATTCACCCGAAAACTTAATAGTGCAACCTTTTATACCGGCCACATCACCATCTGTTTCTTCTAAAACTTCAGGCTTATAGCCGTGGGCATCGCCCCAACGTAAAAACATACGCTGGATCATTTGTGCCCAATCTTGTGCTTCAGTGCCGCCAGAGCCAGATTGAATATCAAGATAACAACTGTTTGCATCTTGCGGGCCAGAAAACATGCGACGAAATTCAAGTTTTGCTAACTGCGTTTCTAAACCATCAATTTCGGCTTGAGCCTCAATGAATGTTTCTTCGTCTTCTTCTTCGACAGCTAATTCAATTAAATCATTAGCATCTTCACAACCACTATCCATATCATCGATAGTTTTTACTATCAGCTCTAATGATGAACGCTCTTTGCCAAGTGCTTGCGCTCGCTCAGGTTCGTTCCAAACATCTGGAAGCTCTAACTCACGATTAACTTCAGTTAAGCGTTCAGCTTTTTGGTCATAGTCAAAGGTACCCCCGAAGCACATTGGTGCGTTCGCGAATGTCTTTGATTTGGTTATGTAAAGGATTGACTTCAAACATCAATAAAAACTCAGCTCAAAAACTTAGAAAAATAGTCGCGCATTGTAACGTAATAACGCCCTACATAAAAGAGCAGAGCGTTATCTTTATGTTTTTTAATAGATTGATATTAATCAAATTGGTATCACTTCAATATGATCAACCAAAAGCTGAAAAGTTTGCTTGCCACGAAATTCATTAATATCGAGTTTATAAGCCAAATGTACTGTTTCACATTTGTGATTTGGCCAAATGGTGGTGTCTACATTAAAGGCAATAGCGTCAATGGCTAGATCATTAATTTGTACCATTAACTTCAGATGTTTTTCACCAACAATGCGTTGTTGAATAATTTTAAAATGATTATCAAATACTGGCTCAGGAAAATTTTGCCCCCATGGCCCTGACTCTCTCAGTAATTGAGCGAATTCAAGAGTAAAAGCATCTGCTGATAATTCGCCATCAGATATAATCTTATTGTCTAGCATCTCGGCACTTAGCCATTTATTTGCATATTGCTCAAACAAACGCTGAAACTGTTGAAAATCTACAGCATTTATCGACAACCCGGCCGCCATGGCATGGCCACCAAACTTTAAAATCAGCCCCGGATGTTGCGAGTCAATGTGTTCTAACAAATCACGTATATGCAGCCCAGAAATCGAACGGGCTGAGCCTTTAATTTCGCCATTGCTACCGTCGGCGAAAACAATTGTGGGTCGATGAAATTTTTCTTTTAACCTACCAGCAACAATACCAATCACCCCTTGATGCCAGTCATTTTGATAAAGCGCGATAGACGAAGGTAAATTATTTTGATTTAAATTAAGATTTTTTAATACCTGCTCAGCTTCCACTTGCATGCCATGCTCAATTTCACGCCGGGTTTTATTCAAATCATCCAGATCGGCCGCCATTAATCTGGCTTTATACAAATCCGTTTCCAGTAAACATTGTATTCCTAGCGCCATGTCATCAAGCCTGCCCGCGGCATTTAACCTGGGGCCCAGACCAAAGCCAAAATCGCTGGCCACCAGTTTTTGTTGGTTTTTGCCTGAAATTTCAATGAGTGCCTGAATACCCGGTCGGGTAGCCCCAGCTCGAATACGCTTAATTCCCTGCGTCACCAAAATGCGATTATTTCTATCCAAACTTACCACATCAGCAACGGTGCCCAGTGCGACCAAATCGAGTAACTGTGCCATATTCGGTTCACTTAACCCTTTGCTGGCAAACCACCCTTGCTGACGCATCGTTTGTCTTAGTGCCGCCATTAAATAAAAGGCAACACCAACGCCGGCAAGCGCCTTGCTGGGAAAACTACAACCTCGTTGGTTAGGGTTCACTATTGCATCGGCATCAGGTAAGTTTTCACCAGGTAAATGATGATCCGTAACGATCACTATACAACCCAATTGTTTTGCCTTGGCGACCCCTTTGATACAGCTAATACCGTTATCCACGGTAACGATAACGTCGGCACCTTGTTGCACCGCAATTTTACTGATTTCAGGGGTCAGCCCATAACCGTATTCAAAACGGTTGGGGACAATAAAATCATGATTGTGTGAACCGAGCAAACTTAAGCCCTGCATCATCAATGCCGAACTGGTAGCACCGTCGGCATCAAAATCGCCGACCACAATAATGCGCTTATTGTCTTTTATTGCAGCAAACAATAATGAACAGGCTTTATCTAGGCCGAGCAGCTCCCCGGGTTTGTGCATTTGATCGGCGCTTTGCAATAATTCAGTTTCATTTTTGATGCCACGACTGGCATAAATTTGCTTTAAAATTGGGTGCAGGTGCGTAGGTAGTGTTGAGCAATCAGCCGATTCACGGCGACAAATTTGCTTGTCCATAAGAGTCAATAAATTAGGGCAGAAATAAAAAGTGTACAGTAAAACAGACAGGATAGAAACAAGGCGCCGAATTGGCACCTTGATTAATTTATTATAACTTACTCAGTAAAAGTATTGGTTATATTAACCCGCTTTATTCACTGAATAAGATTGCAAGATTTGCTGCATTTGATCTGGTGTTTTATAACCCGGAACCATATTGCCATCATTTAAGATGATAGCCGGAGTACCTGACACGCCTATTTTTCGACCAAAATTGTACTGTTCGGCAACTGGTAGCGCACAAACTTTCTGCGCTACGTGCGCCCCGCCTTTCGCTTGCGTCATAGCCGATTGTTGATCGTCACTACACCAGACACTGCGAATGTCGGTGTAAGACTGACTCGACAAACCACCACGAGGAAATGCTAGATATCGAACGGTAATGCCTAAATCATTAAATTCATCAATTTGATTATGCAATTTTCGACAATAACCACAGGTTAAATCGGTAAATACCGTCATTTGGTATTTTTCATCTTTGGCCGGAAACACTATCATCGAATCCGAAAATGTTTTCATCCCATCAACACGAACTTTTGCTAAGCTTTCTTCGGTTAAATTATTAATACCGTCATCGGTGATTTGATACACTTTCCCTTGAATTAAAAAGCTGCCATCGGCACTGGTATAAAATAATCCCTGATCGGTAATTGCCTCAAACAAATTATCCATTTTGGACGCTTGCACAGTTTCTACTTGCAAGCCTAGTTTTGCCAGGTTGGCTTTAATTTTTACTGTATTGTCTTCATCGGACGCAGCTGGCACTGCTATTAACATCATTGTTGCCGCAACAATGATGATCAATTTTTTCAACATATTATCTATTCCTAATATCACTTTCGGTTACTCATTTACGAAAAAAATTACTCTTATCGTAATAAGACCGAGATAAGGCGATTAAAATTACTCAGTTCTTGGGGCAAATGCAAGTGAAACCGCACAGCTTGACAACACTTTTACCGTGATCGCCATATTTTTACATTCCATTAACTAATTATAGTTCAGCAATGCCATTATTACTTTGAGTTCTATGGCTGAAATCTGCTAGAATCGCGGCAAATTTAATCATAGGTCTGCAGTATCATGAAAATTGCCTTGTTTTATGGCTCAACCACTTGTTATACCGAAATGGCGGCCGAAAAAATTCAGGCCTCCCTCGGCGCAGATCTGGTTGAACTATACAACATTAAAGACGTGCCATTATCCGATTGTGAGCAATTTGATATCATCATATTTGGCATCTCTACCTGGGATTTTGGTGAGCTGCAAGAAGACTGGGAGTCGAGTTGGGACGATATCAGCTCACTTAATTTACATGGCAAAATTGTTGCTTTGTTTGGTTTGGGCGACCAGATTGGTTATGGCCAATGGTTTCAGGATGCCCTGGGTATGCTGCACGATCAAATCATCCCACAAGGTGCCAATGTTATCGGTTACTGGCCTAATGAAGGTTATGAATTTGAAGCCTCAAAAGCATTAACCGAAGATGGCGATTTTTTTGTCGGTTTATCCCTCGATGATGAAACTCAATACAACGTAAGTGATCAGCGCATTGACCAATGGGCTGAACAAATTCTTGAAGAAATCAGTGAAATAATCAGCGAATAAAGTAAAAATGCATAGCTATGGCAAACTTGTTTAGTAAATAATCAATTAAGTCTCTATAATACGCAAAGAAAGCAGTGGCTTTCCTATCAATATAAATTTCTAAGGTAAAATCAATCCATGTTTTCACAGTTTGATCTTGATGATGAACTTGTTGCCGGTACAGTTAAAGCCGGCTTTAAAAAACCAACCTCAATCCAACAAAAAGTATTACCTGTGGCGATGGCAGGTAAAGATGTGTTGGCATCAGCGCCAACCGGAACCGGCAAAACGGCGGCATTTATTTTACCTTGTGCGCAACATTTATTGGACTACCCTCGTACCGAACCAGGATACCCAAGAGTATTAGTGTTAGCCCCTACGCGGGAATTGGCGACCCAAATACATCAACAAGCAGAGTTACTAACGGCTCATACTGAGATTAAAATCGGCCTGATCACCGGTGGTGTCAACTATGGTTCGCACAGAGAAATTTTAACGCAAACCACCGATATGCTAATTGCCACCCCAGGACGTTTGCTCGACTATATTGATAACGAACAATTTGATACTCGGGACATTGAAATTCTGGTGCTTGATGAAGCCGATCGTATGTTGGATATGGGTTTTTCTGACAGTATTAACCGTATTGCCGGCGAAGCCAGATGGCGTAAACAAACCTTGTTGTTATCGGCCACGTTAGCCGGTGCTGGCATTATCCGTTTTTCCAAAGAACTGTTAAACGAGCCAGTGTTTGTTGAAGCCGATCCATCACGTAAAGAAAAAGCCAAAACTCATCAATGGATCCACATTTCCGATGACAAACAGCACAAACTTAAACAGTTAATCCATATTCTTAAACAAGAAGACGTAAAACGTGCCGTAGTCTTTGCCAATAAACGTGAAACCGTGCAAATGCTTGCTGGTTGTTTACAAAGCGAAGAATTGCGCAATGTTTGGCTTGAAGGCGAAATGGCACAAGATAAACGCAATAACGCGGTAAAGCGAGTAAAAGATGGCAAGGTAAATATCTTGATTGCCACAGATATTGCCGCTCGCGGCTTAGACATTGATGATATTACTCATGTGATCAACTTTGATATGCCACGCAAAGCCGATATTTATGTTCACCGAATTGGCCGCACGGGTCGTGCCGGCAAAAAAGGCACGGCAATATCTTTAGTTGAAGCTCATGATATGTCATCAATTGCCAAAATTGAGCGCTTTACCGAAGAACATCTACAACGCCGGGTAATTGACGATTTAAGACCACAATATAAAGAAGCACGAGTGCCGGTTAAACGCAATAAAACCAAAGTGGTAAAGAAAAGTGCAAGCTTAAGCAAAAAATCCAAAGCGGCGAAAAAAGCCAAGAAAGCGAAAAAAGCCAAGAAAAAATTAGCCTCTTAAGTTATTTGCTTTTCGCAAAGTAATCATTCAGCCCTAAGCCATCCGCTTGGGGCTTTTTGTATCCACCTTTATAACTCTATACCGCATTGTTTTCAAACGATTAATAAACATTGACTTTCATCCCCCTAATCGTTAGATAATAGACCTATATTCCTTTATTAACAGGCGTTTCATGATGATAAGATTTTTTTGTCTAAGCTTTTTATTTATCTTTACAAGCACAGCCTTTGCGGCTCCTTCGGTTAAGCAACTTTTTAAAACGGTTAATGATGGCGTTGTTGAACTACATGTAACGTCTATCGCCAACCCAAAACCCGGTCAGGTCAGTTATAAGTCTACCACTAGTGAATCTTTGGGTTCAGGAGCAATCATTAGTAAGGACGGACAAATCCTTACCGCCGCTCATGTGGTTGGCAGAGCAACAAAAATAGAGGTGATTTTTGCCGATGGCAGTAAAACCAGCGGTCATGTGGTTTGGGTTGATAACCTTATCGACCTGGCAATGATCAGAGCAAGAAAAATGCCTGATGATGTACAAGTTCTCAAACTTGCCGAAGCTGGCGATTATACCATTGGTGAGCAAGTTATCGCCATTGGTGCGCCCTATGGCGTAAGTCATAGTTTATCGGTCGGTTATCTAAGCGGAATACGTGATAGAGAAACCATTCCCGGAACGGATATTACCCCACGTTTGATACAAACCGATGCCTCAATTAACCAGGGTAATTCCGGTGGACCATTATTTAACCTTGATGGTGAGATTATAGGTATCGTTAGCCATATCTTGTCAAAATCAGGAGGCAGTAATGGTCTTGGTTTTGTTGTCTCTGTTGATACCGTTCGCGATATCATTGCCTCAGAGCCGAGCGCTTTTGTCGGCTTTATCCCTCATCTGCTTAGTGAAACTCAGGCGAAAGCGATTAATAACCAATATGGTTATGGCATGCTAATACAACACGTTATTCCGGCGACTTTAGCCCATAAGCTAGGCTTTCAAGGCGGGTATTTAAATGTGGTGATCGGCAGAACACCGGTATTGCTGGGTGGCGACATTATTCTTGAAGTTGATAATATCAAGATCAAGGATTTAACTTCCGCGATGAAAGTAAAGCAACGCTTTGCCGATGCGAAAAAAGGCGAAAAAATTGCCTTTGTGTATTTACGCAATGGCGTAAAGAAAGAAGTTTTTTGGGAAGTGGAATAATACCAAGTGCGTTGGCTGTAATACCAATTTGATTAAAAATGAGCAGATATTTAATCAACTTGGTATAATGTATTTTAAGGTCAGATGTTTACTTGGTCTTATGGTATCTCTGCACACGCAACTAATTGCTGACAAAGTCGTAAATACTCAGTGGTAGCCGCCGTTATCTGTTGCAAACTGGCTTTTTCGAACCAGAATAGCGCCAGTTTCAAATCTTTTACTACCCCCTCAAAATCTTGATACATATGGGCTAAATTCAGCTGTGAATAAGGATGACCTTTTTCCGCCGCTTGCGTAAATAAGCGAAAGGCTTCAGCCCAATCTTGTTCATAGCCCATGCTGCCCTGATAATAAGCAATGGCAATTTGATTGTCTTGGCGGCCAAGGTGGATAGTTCTTTTTTTCTTGGCCGCCTTACCAATAATAACCCCGCCATACAAATGCATGCCATCCGGTGAACGGCCAACATCATCGATGCCGTCATCAAGATACAATTGCTGCAGTTTATTGAGTGGCATCACCAAGGGTGTCGTAGAGAAGTAATTGTGAGTAAGAAATTTATCCGAACGGATACTCTGGATTGCGTCCCTGACTCGAAGAAATAAAAAATTACTCACCCTTAAGCTAATATTGCCATCATCAACCGAGCTTACCTGAGTGATCAGATACTTTTCCCGAAGTCGTGACTGATTGTTTAACACCTCGCTATTAATGACATAAACATCATTTAGCTTCGGCGTAGAAATCCACTCATAGGCAAGGGTTTGTTGGCGGTTAACATAATTAAAAATGAGGCAACCAATGACAATTACCGTTAATAAAGCAAGGGTAAAAAACACAACGTTTTTTTGCGAGCCATCGCTATTTTTAAAATTAAATAAACTCATCGATTAGCCGAACAACTTACCAAGTTTTTTCTTCAATTTATCTTCCAGTTCTTTCTTTTTATTGTCTGCAATTTTCGACTTCATTAATTTCTTTAAGGCCTTGTCTGTGTCGTTTAACAGTGTTTCTGTGTCGGCAAATTCGGCGGCTTCAGTTTTGTCCATTTGTAATGTTTGACTAATTTTTTGATTTAAACCCGATTGCAATTTTCGCTGAAAAGTTGCAATTTTCTGTTGCAGCTGTACCGCAATGGCTTTACTGATAACATTATCGAGATCCGATTTTACCCGGTAACTTGGCGAATTGATTTGCCCGGCTACGCCGACGCTTAACGAAAATTGCTCAACATCACCTATCGCCGCAAGCAAAGCACGCCCAATCGAAGAGGTCGATGCACCCGTATAACTGGCGTTGCTGATGTTAAATTCATTGGCACTTTCTATCTTACTGTCAATAAACGAAAACTGACCAATGCCGGCGACATTGGCACTCGCCATAGCCAAAGATAAACTATCTGTGTCTCTAAGTTTCGCATCGGTTACCGGTACCTGCATAAACTGCCAGTCACCTTGCGCAGTAATATTTTCAATATTGTTAAACACTCTCGCCGATAATTTTGCATCGCCACCGCTTAACAATTTAGCCGTATTTACCGTGATCAGGGTTGGTTTGTTACGATGCCAATGTTCATTAGTTAATTCACTCAATTGAAACTCAAAACTACCTTGCGGCAATGTCAATTGAAAATAAGCCTGCTTTACTAACCATGGCGGTAGAGGATTTTCATCAATGAATTGCACGAACCGACCTGTGGCTAAACTTTGTTGGCGTTGCTCTTTTTCAGCCGTTGTTTCGCTGTTATTCGATTCAATAAAAGGTTTAATACGCAGGTAAATACTTTCCGCCTGTTGATAATATTGACGAGCATTTTCGCCAAATAATATGTGGGCAAAATCGGCGTTATCGACTTTGTCTAATTGATATTTAGATTTTAACTGTTGCCAATCCTGTTGAGGAGCAGATTTCACCGCGTTAACCGCTTTAGTAATATTTCCTTTACTTTCTTTAAGCTGCAATTTTGCACTTTTAACCAGTTTTCGATCTCGTTTAAACTGTTTTTTTAACACTTCGAGTTCTTGCTTTAAACGGTTAAAATGGTCAACTGACTTTACTTTACTTTTGCTAAGTTGCTTTACCTGTGCTTGGTATTCTTGAAGAGCTTGCTTACTTGGCAGCTGCGATTTTAACAGGTTGAGTTTTTGCTTTTCTTGCTGATAAGTTAGCTCGAGTTGCTGACTTGCCTTTACCGTTAACAAGCTTGAGTCATTTAAAATATCTTTTATCTCTGGCAATTGGCTTTCAATAGACGGCATTTGCTGTTCAACTGAGCGAACCGTTTCATCGGCAATTGAGGTATTGGCATCGCGATAAACGTCGCCCACATTGTCTCGTTCTTGATCGAAGCGAATACCGGTAATGGTTAATTCTTCAATCAATAGGTGGCCAAACAGGTATTGGGCAACATCAATACCTGCACTCGCCTGGTCAAAGGCGATGACATTATGACTTGGATTTTCATTGTCGGTAATTTGCAGGTGATTAATTGTTAAGGCCAAGGGCGACCAGTTGATCTCGACATCGTCAATGTTCACTTCTGCGCCAGAATACCAGGCAATACCTTTTTCAAGGCCTACTTTGGCAATACTCGGAGCGAGAATCAACAGCAATGCCGTGATAAATGTTATGGTTGCAACAAAACCTAACAGTCCTTGCCAGCGAAAATACTTAGCCATTAGACCGCTCCCTTGTTAGATAGATTTAAATATAAGCGATAAAATTTAGATGCTTTTAATGCTTGTACTATTTTAAATCGTTCGGTAAACGTTTTCAGATGATGACGATATCTAATCACCAGGTATTGACTTAAAAACAGCATTGGGATGAAGCTAATCAGCGCACAAAAGAATGCCCCCAAGGTTAAGGTATGATGAAAATGAGCCAGTTTTAATAATTCAAACTGGTATAAGCCTTGCCAAAATTCGCTTAAGTTGGCATGGGTTAACAAACTCTCACCCACACTGGCAAAAATAGCTGACAAGCCTAATCCCAATAGACTAAATGCAGCAACCGCAGCAAAGAATGCACTTAAGTTTACTCGTAGCACAAAAGCGATTAATAGCACCAATAAGTTATGTAAACTGAGCGTTGGCGTTAGCCCGATGATCATAGCCAAAGCAATCGCCAGGGCGATTTGCCGAGGCGAGCTTTCCGAATTTAATGCTTTTAATAATTTAGCCAGTAAGGTTAGCAAAATAACTCCTTATATTTTCTATATACCGTATTGCCAGAGATTAGGTTAATTTGCTTTGCGAGTAAACACTGGCACAGTTGCAGTAGAAAACTCGTCATTATACCCATAGCCGGAAACATCAAATTGTTTAATTTGTTCAACATCACTAAGCTGATTTTCAATGATGTATCGTGCCATTTGGCCGCGAGCTTTTTTGGCAAAAAAGCTGATCATTTTATACTGACCATTTTTCCAGTCTTTAAATGCGGGCGTGATTATAGTGGCATTTAACTCTTTCTTTTTCACCGATTTGAAATACTCCGTTGATGCTAAATTGATCAGCACCTCGTCGCCTTGCGCTTGCAGGGTTTGATTAAGTTTATCGGTGATAATATTGCCCCAAAACTGATACAAATTCGTGCCCCGGTTATTATCAAGCTTGGTGCCCATTTCTAACCGATACGCTTGCATTAAATCTAGCGGTTTCAACAAACCATACAAGCCAGACAGTATTCTTAAATGTTGTTGGGCAAAACTAAAGTCTTGCGCGGTAAATGTTTTTGCATCCAGACCGGTATAAACATCACCATTAAATGCCAATACCGCTTGCCGTGCATTGTTGGCAGTAAAAGGCATGCTCCAGTCAGCAAAACGGGCGGCATTTAGGCCGGCCAGCTTATCGCTAATGCCCATTAACGAGGAAAGATTTGCCGGTGTTAGTTTTAAACACCGTTCGATCAATTGTTCGCTATGTTGCAATAATTCAGGTTGGCTAAACTCATTGGTGGCGAGATCGGATTCAAAATCCAAATTTTTAGCAGGGGATACAACTATTAGCATGATAATACGCAGAATTTATTAAAGATTAACAAAACTATATCATGTTAACAGGCAGAATTTTAATAGTGAATTAGACAATAATTCCGATTAAAATGGATTATTTATTCTAAATAGCAATTTAGCCCTTGCGATATCTGGTTATTTTGTTACTAATAAGGGTAGAAAAACACTTACCTAAGATTATATACCCGTTCCACTTCAAGATGCGGGATTTCAGTGGGAGTTAAAAGCAATTTAGGCAAGGCATTAAATTGAGAGAATGGTTGTTCCATTGTTCAAGTTGATAACGCGGCATAAATTGCTTTTAAACCCATCGAAGAAGCGCTTGAGCAATCCCACTACGTCGTTGCAGCTATTTGTAAGGTTAGTACACGGATGTACTGTATTAGGGCAACG
>MABC01000024.1 GCA_002162925.1 Thalassotalea sp. 42_200_T64
AAAAGTATACGCTTAGGCGTGAAGAATAAACGCCTTAAAGCTGGATGGGATGATGATTATATGATGAAAGTGCTCACTGTTGGGTTAACAACTGTATAATTTAGACTCGTTTGCCCTACCCTACTCGATTGTCGCTTTACAAATCTACACGATAGATGTTTTAATGACTGTAAATGTATCCAGTATATTAATTGTTAATAACAATAATTACTAATAATAAGAATTTATTATGGCTATCGATTTAAATTTGTTTGTGCTGCTTGCGTTGTTTGCCTCTCTACTGCTTGTTGCGGTGATTTTTATGTTAAGGCATGCCCTTACTCAGATTAATCAATTAAACCTGCAGATTAAGGCGCAAAGTGACACTCACTTATTAATTCAAGAACGCTTGCAACTCAATCAAGGGATTGCGCAAAAACAATTAGAATTTCAGGCAAAATTTTCGTCGAGCCTGCAACAAACGATTGGCCAGTTACGTTTGTCATTACAAGAGCAATTAAATTCGCATAAAGAGCAATTTAATCACAACCAAATAACCGCCATTAATCAGCTCGTTGAGCATTTAAATAAGTCGACCAAACAAAGTCGGCAAGAGTTAAGCCTGTCGTTAAAAGACAATGCAGAAGTGTTAGCGAAACGCATGGGAGAGTTAACCGAAAGTACCGATAAACGGCTACAAGATATTTCTGCTGGCGTTGAGAGACGCTTAACGGATGGCTTTGATAAAACCACCAAAACTTTTAATGATATTTTAAAACGCCTGGCATTGATTGATGATGCGCAAAAGAAAATAACCGAACTGTCGACCAACGTGGTGAGCTTACAGGAAGTATTGGCCGATAAGCGTTCTCGTGGCGCATTTGGTGAAGTGCAACTCAATGCATTAATTCGTAATGTGTTGCCAGAAAAACATTTTTCAATTCAACATACATTATCGAACGGTAAAATTGCCGATTGCATTTTATTTTTGCCAAAACCCACCGGCAATGTGGTGATAGATTCTAAATTTCCATTAGAAAGCTATAAAAGAATGACCAATATTGAAATTGGTGTGTCAGATAAGAAGCTGGCCGAACGGCAGTTTAAACAAGACATTAAAAAACACATCAATGATATTAGTGACAAATATTTAATTGATAACGAAACCGCCGATGGCGCGGTAATGTTCATCCCGGCGGAAGCTATCTTTGCGGAAATACATGCCCATTATCCTGAGCTGGTTGAACAAGCCTACAAAAAACGAGTATGGCTAGCCTCGCCAACTACTCTGATGGCGATATTAACCACAGCCCGTTCGGTACTAAAAGATGAAGCCACTCGTAAACAAATTCACGTGATTCAAGAGCATTTATCACTATTGGGTGCCGATTTTGGTCGCTTTAGAAGTCGTTTCGATAATTTAGCGAAACATATCGATCAGGCGGCAAGCGATGTCAAACTGATCCATACCTCGGCCAATAAAATTTCTGGCCGTTTTGAAAAAATAGAACAGGTTGATTTGGCAGAAGATGAGCTAATACCAGAAGTAAACTAAAGCGATTTTGGTAAAAAAGGGCTGGTGGTAAATTAATTTACCACCAGCCTTTTTTGCTATTTTCAAAAATACCATGCTATAACGACATAAGTACGTTGATAAATACCACTGAAAGCATTGCCGGGCAGACATAGCGTAAGTAATTGCCCCAAAATTTTAATGATGGTTTGCTCGCCAGTAATGCTGCATCGTTAAGCTGGTTACCGCGTTTCCAGATCCAGCCAACCACAATAAAATAGAACAACCCCATTATTGGTAGCTGGAACGAATTCACCCAAGTGATCACTAAACCAAACAGAGTATCAAAATTAAATACTATGCTCATACAGGCGGCTAATACAATCAGTGACACTATCGCGGTTGCTTTGGTTCTTGGCAGGTTTTTATCTTCAACCAAATATGCCACTGGTACTTCGGTAGATGAAATGGTAGATGTTAACGCCGCCATCGACATCAAAGAGAAAAATACCAGTGAAACATAAATCCCAATATCCCCCATAGACTCAAATAAGGTCGGTAATACCGAAAATATCAACTGTGGGCCACCAATCAGTTGGCCATCAACAAATACTTCTTGGCCCATGTGCTGGGCAACAAACAATGTTGGAATGATCAATAAACCAGCTAAAAAAGCGATCAAGGTATCAAGTGCACCAATAGATATCACCAGCTTGCCCATATCGGCACTTTTTTTCATGTAAGAGCCATAAACCATCATGCCGCCAACCCCAATTGATAACGAGAAGAACGCCTGGCCCATTGCCGATATGATCAATTGTGGGTTCTTAAGTTGACTAAAGTCTGGTTGTAAGTACATGGCAACGCCTTCACTGGCGCCTGGTTGTTGCAAAATATAGATAATTAAGCCAATTAATAATACAAACAATATTGGCATTAATCGGCTTGACCAACGTTCGATACCGGCGTGTACGCCTTTATTGATAATTAATGCACTTAAAATAATAAATATTGGGGTGAAGGCCAAGTTTCGGGCAAAGCTGGAGTCTGCTAACCAGCTAGAAAGCTCGGTAAACCCAAGCAGTGCCATTAACGGTGAAAGGGCGTGTGATAACATCCAACCGGCAACGATTGAATAAAAGCTTAACATTAACACTGCGCCTAACAAGCCAAATAATCCCGCCCATTTGCCCAAATTACGTGAGACATTTTTACAGGCATCTTGCAGTGCACCAACGGGGTTCTTTTGAGCTTGATTACCAATGTACATTTCCGCATATAGTGCCGGTAATGCCAATAAAACGGTGACAATTAAATAGACCAAAACAAAAGCGCCACCGCCATTGTTTGCCGCTTGTGTGGGGAAACCCCAGATATTGCCTAAGCCAATAGCAGAGCCTGCCGCGGCTAAAACAAAACCTATTCTGGAATGAAAGGAATCTCGTGTGTAGTTCATAGAGTTTCTTAAAATATTGTTATTCTTATTATTGCATTGAGCTTACCTAGGTTTAAAAACGTTTGGAAGCCATTTATTTAATTCGTCGAGAAAACTCCGTGTTCCGAGCGAAGCGAAAGTCGCGGGGTAGTTCACTAAGGATTGATAAAATAAATGCCATAACGGAATGAAAAATAAAAATGAACTGGAAACCGAGATAAACACTGATTATGATAGAGTCCTGATTTCGTTTATTGATTTATACTATGCTGCAGTTCAAAATTATTCCGGTGACTCCATTTCAACAAAACGCTACGTTAATTTGGTGTGATACCAGTATGCAAGGCGCCATTATCGACCCTGGCGGGGATGTTGAACGGCTATTAGCCGAGGTTGAACAAGCAGGCGTAACCCTTACCAAACTTTTACTCACCCATTCCCATGTTGATCATGCTGGCGGTACGCAAGATATTGCCGATAAATTTAACTTAACCATTGAAGGGCCGCATAAAGCCGATCAATTTTGGATAGATATTTTTGAACAACAAATTCAACAGTTTGGCTTTCCTGGTGCGCGGGTGTTTAAAACCGATAGATGGTTAGAGCAGGGCGATACCGTAACCGTAGGTAATGAAATATTAGAGGTGTATTTTTGCCCGGGACATACCCCTGGGCATGTCATTTTCTTTCATCGGGAAAGTAAACTCGCGCAAGTAGGCGATGTATTATTTAGAGGCTCGATAGGTCGCACAGATTTTCCCAAAGGTGATTTAGCCACGTTAATCAATTCGATTAAAACCAACTTATGGCCACTTGGCGATGAGGTAAAATTTATACCTGGCCATGGCCCAATGAGTACCTTTGGCGAAGAGCGAGCTAGCAATCCATTTGTTGGTGATGGGGTACGCTAGCGGGTATAGTCTCGCTTAACTTCTTACTTTTACCTTGTTATTGGTATCGCGAGAGTTTCGAATAAGATCATCTGAATCAATGGAAATTTTTGCCTTTGCCAATCTATCGTACAATACTACGTTTACGGTCGCGGCAAGGTTCATACAGCCAATCGTCGGAATATAAACTACATCAGCAGCGTTATCTACCACGCTTTGTTCAATGGTGCCATCTTCAGGTCCAAATATATAGAATGCATTTTCAGGGTGCTGAAATTCAGGCAAAGGAATAGCCCCTTCAACTAAATCAACACAAACTATGCTTGCACCTTCTGGCACCACATCCAATAAGCTTTTAGCAGGTGATAAAGGAATATTTAACGATACATTTTTGGTGTCGGTATGAAACTTTGAGGCAAAGCCATAACGACTGCCTGTGTAATAAACACTCTCTACCTGGTAGCAGCCACTCGCTCTCATAACAGCGCCAACATTTGAAGGGCTTTTCGGGTTGGTTAACCCTATTGTTGCTTTGTTTGTCACTATCAAACCTGTATGAATTTAAACGGATGAATTTGGCTGAATTATAACGGATTAGTATCGCAATTTCAGTGTTATCAGTGACGAATGATTAATTTAAATTTTTTCTTTGGGCAAATGCCGTTATTTCAGGCCATTGCGCGGCAGCGGCTTATTTTGCGGGCAAACTTCATTAAAACCATAAATATTAGTTAGGCGATATCATTATTTGCGACCGCAGTACATATGCGGGAATTTAGTGAATTATTGGTATCATTAAAAATATAGTTAGTAGTGTCACTAGCGAATGCTGTGGTTAGTGAAAATAAAACCGTGATGATTAAAACGATGGTAACTACCACTATTGACTTAGTGCTCATATAACATCCCTTGATTGACTCCGCAATATAAACATAAATATTAGCCATGATTTCGCGTTCTTTTATGTTGAAAATATAATTATTTTATTTTCTTGTTAATCTGCTGTTTTTGTTGGGATTTATAAAAAATATGAGGGATCTGAAATGCTATCATAAGGTTTTGTTAAAATAATTCAAAGTAAAACCTCAATCGAAATGCCAACGGCAATACAAATACAAAAACCAGAAAAAAATCGTCTTCCCTTAATTGACGTTTTATCTAACATACACCGGTTTGTATTCGATTTCTTCTTGAAAGTAATATTTAAATGGCTATGTTCCCGCTAAGTGTTGTTGAGCTTTAAACAAGTTGTTTTTGTTAGGGTTTTCGTTTGTATCCAAAAACCGAAACCAACCTAAGTAATTTTCTAGATACTTAGT
>MABC01000060.1 GCA_002162925.1 Thalassotalea sp. 42_200_T64
AAAAGATATTCGAGATTGGTCAGTACAGGGACCGGTTGAGTTAAACCCAGAGCAGAATAAAGAAGCAGCTAAAAAAGCCGCTTAACAAAAAAAGCGACAACTATCTTGAAAAACACCGAGGTTTTCACGTTCAAGGATAGTGGCCGTTCGGTGTTGCTGCTCGCTTAAATGGGCTGGATAATGATTTGCTAGCTCTTTCATATTAGATTTGATATTGGTATTTTAGTGATAACATTTATCCGCCGATAATAGCACAGCCTACTTTGTGCTTATAGCTTTAACACCCGTGATGGCTAACCTAATCAATCATCATAGACGTTAATTCAACAAATGGTGAATCCCCTCGTTGCTGCTTTCGTTGGTATATTTCAGTAAAAGCCAAAACACTTTTTACGTATTCTCGGGTTTCTTTATAGGGGATGGTTTCAATCCAGGCATCGGCAGCTAATTTTGGTTCCGCTTGTAACCAACGCTTTACTCTTTTCGGGCCAGCATTATAGGCCGCCGTTGCTAAGACAATGTTATTATCAAATTTTATTAAAAGATACTGCAAGTATTTAATGCCAAGCTCTATATTAGTCTCACGATCGAGTATTTGATGGCGTTTCAACTTGGTTTTATTCAGGTAATTGGCGGTCATCGGTCTTACTTGCATTAAGCCAAGCGCACCGACGCTTGACGTTGCATCCGTCATAAAAATACTTTCTTTACGGGCAATAGCGTAGGCCCAAGCTTCATCCACCGCATATTTTTTTGCTAAGGGTTGAAATAAGCTTTGATATGGCATCGGAAATCGGACATCAATATCGTTTAACGCGCCAACCTGGGTCAAAGAGTATATGCCACGATCAAACCAGCCCTGGAGATGCGCCCACTTTGCGGCAACAACTTGCTGGCTAGAATTTAATTCACTCATCCAGTAACGCCATTCTCGTCTTGCCTGAGTTAAACGATTTAGTCGATACAGTTCTAATGCGCGTTGAGCTGCTGGGTATGATTGAAACCCCTCAATTTGATGTGCGGACATATTAATGGGTTCATGATTTAACACACTTTTATCACCTATCTTGGCCGCTGCCAAAAAACCATAGTAACTACGCTGCTGTGCTAGCTCTTGATATATTGTCTGCCCATCACTGTGCTCTTTAGCACCGTATTCAACGGCCCTGGCTTGCCAATAAAGCCACTGCCTCTGCTTTTTTTGAGTATTTGTGAGTAAAGCTATTTCTGCGGCAATCGCGGTAAAATCATGACTTCTCAATAAACTTGCCAGCCGCCATTGCACTGCCCCGTTATTGATATATTTTCGTTCGATATTGGCAAACCAAATAAGCGCTTTTGGGTGTTCTGAACGAGCAATAGCGGTTACCAATAATGGTAGCACTGTCTCTATTTGGCCAATCGAAAACCTGTCACTGACGTTTTCAAAAATTGACAAGGCTAACACGGCATCTTGCCAAATCAATCGTTTTAGGCCATCGACTAACACTAGGGCTTCTTGATTGTTGCGCTGATTAAATTTAGCTAACTTAGCTAATTGTTTGGGCTTACGTTTAATGGTTTTCCACAACGTCACTAAATATTTTTCTTTTTGCGGCAACAGTTTTATTAAATATTTTACCAGACCATAAGACCCTGCCTTTTGCGCTAGCATGATCCTTTGCCAAATGAGTTCAGTGCTACGAAAACCTGCCTGGGTCCATAGTGAAAATAGCTTATCGCATTGTTTCGGAAGTGATGTTCCACTGAGCCACAGCGCCGATACTTGCGGTAAAACGTCTGTTTTGTCAGCACCTAAATCCAATTGGTAAGCCATATTGAGACAAGTTAGCTGTTTATTATCGGTAGCCTTGAAGTAGTGAATAAAGCGCGATTTTTTTTGGTAACGTTGTAAATATAGCAGCCACGCCTTCCTTAACCGCCAGTCTAGTGCCGTATCTTGGTATTGTGACAAAAACGCTTCGATCTGTGTTTCATTTTTTAAGTGTAAGTTTTTGGTAAGTTGGCTTAATTGAAAATAAGGCAATAATGGGTAATTCTGTAGCTGCTTAACCTTGACTTGGTAGCTTGGCGAATTAATATCCCACTTAACCGCTTCAGCGGCTAAAAATTCAGCTCGCAACGGTTCATCTTGACCTGCCTGTACATTGCCAGTCAGCATCAGTCTTAATATTAGGATAATGACAAAACTGCGATAGGAAAATTTCAACTTTTGCTTCCAATAATTATTTTTTACTTGTTAAGTTTAGCCATAAAAACTTAAAATACTCGCTTAATGGTCCATTTAAATAATTAAACATGATTAATACTCTTTTTTCCAACGCAGACCACACTTTTAACGCCGTCGGCCTGCGCTGCCCTGAGCCGGTAATGATGGTACGGATGAATATTCGGAAAATAGCCGTTGGTGAAACCTTGTTGGTGATTGCTGATGACCCATCAACTACGCGAGACATTCCCAGTTTTTGTGAATTTATGGAGCATGAGTTAGTTGCTAAACAAGTAGCCTCTTTACCCTATCAGTTTTTGATCAAGAAGAAATAAACACCGTACACTGTCAAGCATGGAGGTCCCGACCTGCGTCGGGTATGATGGTTATAAGCTTTTGTCAAATATTTAAGCTGAAAAAGCGACTTTTGGATCATATTTTATATGATTGACCCTTACTTGATATGCAATCCTTAATATTTTCTTAGCGATGATGCATAGTGATTCAACGTATCCTCGGCCTCTACTTCGTAATTGGTCATAGTATGCTTTGAAGTGTTCATCGTGCATCTTTGCGCCCCACGCAGCATTGTACAATCGTTTTCGTAAATAAGGGTTGCCTCTCTTGGTCATTTTTCCTTTGCCTTTCCAGGTTCCACTTTGACGTACGCTGGTATCCATACCGGCAAATGCAACCCATGAATTCGCATTTTTAACGTCGGTTTCCAATTGACTCACCAATGAAGCTTTAACTAGCTTTTGAGCTAATAAGTTAATGGCTTCAAGGCTATTGTCTAAATTTGAAATGTAGGTTTTATCTTCGGTTAATTCTGCTAAAGATAATGACGCCTTAGTGACATCAATCCCAATTCCTACACAAAATTTTAAATGGCTTATAGATGCAATATTCATATATATATAGTATCCTTAAACTGTGAGTTTGGAGCGAATACTGGCTTTTTCATATTGGTTAAAGGTCTGAAAGAATACCTGTTATAGAAGCTCTGAATCGCTAGAGTGAGAAGAGACTTTGGCATCCCGAGAAGCTCGTAGCTTTTGACGGATTGGTCTCTTCTCCTCACCCTAGCTTAGTCTTTAAATAAGAATATTAAAAATACACCTCCCTTTATATGACGGTACACTTTACAAATATAGTGTAATAATAACACCTTCATCCAGTGATGCTTTTACACGGGACCTCCGAAATTCAAAACGTGCCTGGAAACGATGGCTCTTCGTTTCTCGAAATTACAAATTTAAAGCCATCCCTGGCAATTTGCATTCCTTCATCCATGAAGTAAAAAAAGACGCCGAGTGGCGTCTTTTGTTTGTACTAAAATAATTACTTAGTAATTATTGTAATAACGAAATATCGGCAATATTAAAGAAGCTGGCACGTAACTGACTAAGTAAAGTTAAGCGATTGGTTTTTACCGCTTCATCGTCAGCCATTACCATTACATTATCGAAGAACTCGTCAACAGGTGCTCTTAAACTGGCTAGTTTAGATAATGCTTGCTGATAATCTTTATTGGCGAATAACGGCGTTATTTCAGCCGTTAAAGCCTTGTACTGTTGTGCTAAAGCAATTTCGGCAGGTTCAGTAGCAAGTTCGTTATTAAACTCGGCAAACAATTCACCATCAAATTTCGCAAGAATATTTCCCACGCGCTTATTAGCCGCAGCCAAAGCTTGAGCTTCATCTAAACTACGGAAATAGCTTACCGCTTTCACTCGTTGATCAAAATCTAAAGGTGCAGTTGGCTTATTCGCGAGTACAGCTTGGATAACATCAACACTGATACCTTGTTCCTGATAAAAAGCGCGGTATCGACCTATGATGAAATCAATCACATCAGCAGCGGTTTGCTGATTCACTAATTTATCACCATAAGATGCAATGCTTACCGTTAATAAATCGGCAATATCTAATGACAATTCTTTTTCAATAATAATGCGAATTAAGCCTATGGCCGCTCGGCGCAATGCAAATGGGTCTTTATCCCCTTTTGGCGCTTGGTTAATACCAAAAATACCAACCAAGGTGTCCACTTTGTCGGCAACGGCTACGCTTGCACCGATAACGCCTTCAGGTAACGAATCACCAGCAAATCTTGGAAGGTATTGATCTTCTAATGCTTGTGCCACTTCGGCAACTTCACCGTCATTTTGCGCATAGTATTTCCCCATAGTGCCTTGTACTTGTGGGAATTCTAGAACCATATCGCTCATCAAATCAGTTTTACTTAATAAACCGGCACGATAAGCATGTTCACCATTGGCATTTACCGTATTGGCAATATGTTTACTTAACTCGGCAATACGTTCTGATTTTGCTTTTAGTGTACCCAGTTGTTTTTGAAACAATACATTTTCTAAACTTTCTAAACGGCTTTCAAGTGTTTGTTTTTTATCTGTTTTAAAGAAAAACTCGGCATCGGCTAAACGTGGACGAATAACTTTCTCGTTACCTCGAATCACTTGTTCAGGCTGTTTTGACTCGATGTTAGTGACAAAGATAAATTTCGCTAATAAATTGCCGTTTGCATCCATCACCGGAAAATACTTTTGATGATCTTTCATTGAATAGATCAACGGTTCTGCTGGAACTTGTAGGAAGTCTTCAGCGAAGCTTCCGACTAATACCGATGGCCATTCATTGATCGATGTCACTTCGTCTACTAATTCATCATCAAGTAAAGCTGTTGCCTTTAATGAATTGGCAGCGGCATTGATATCATCAACAATAGATTGACGACGAACATCATAATCGGCGATAACATATGCCGACTTTAATGCCGACTCATAGTTATCTGCACAATCCAAAGTAACGTCACCTTCACAGTGGAAACGATGACCTTTTAAGATGTTACTCGAGGCAATGCCTAAGATTTCACCTTCGATTATTTCACTGCCAAACATCATAGTTACGGTATGAATTGGGCGAATAAATTGAATACGGCTACTGCCCCAACGCATAGGTTTTGGTACCGGTAATTTATTTACTGCGGTAGCCGTAATTGCTGGTACTAACTCGGCGACTGACTGACCAACCTTTACCGCTTTATGTAATAACCATTCACCTTTGTTAGTAGTCAAGCGTTCTGCCTTATCTACCGTGATACCATTTGATCGTGCCCAGCCTTGTGCAGCTTTGCTTGGGTTACCCTCGTTGTCAAAAGCTACATTTATTGCTGGACCACGCTTCTCAATAATTTTATCTGCTTGTTGCTGCTGTAATCCCTTCACTTGTACGGCTAAGCGACGAGGTGTGGCGAACCATTTAGCATCATCAAAACTTAGTGCTGCTGTGTTTAGCTGCTCAGTGATAGAGTCATAAAATGCTATGGCTAATTTTTTCAGGGCCTTTGGTGGTAGTTCTTCAGTACCTAATTCTATTAGAAGAGTATTGGTGCTCATTTATTTACCCTCCATTACGGTATTATCTCTGCACATTGGAAAACCTAATTCTTCACGTTTGGCGTAGTAAACTTTTGCACAGCCTTTCGCTAATGTTCTCACTCGTAAAATATAGCGCTGACGTTCGGTCACGGATATTGCATGTCGAGCATCGAGTAAATTAAATGCATGCGATGCTTTCATTACTTGCTCATACGCTGGTAAAGCTAATCCAAGCTCAATCAGTTTGGCACTTTCGGCTTCGCAAACATCAAACTGATTAAACAACGCATCGACATTGGCATGTTCAAAATTGTAGGTCGACTGCTCCACTTCATTCTGATGAAATACATCACGGTAGTATACTTTACCTAACGGACCATCGGCCCAAACCAGATCATAAATACTATCTACATTTTGAATGTACATTGCAAGACGCTCTAAGCCATAAGTAATTTCACCCGTAACTGGCGCACATTCTAAGCCACCAACTTGTTGGAAGTAGGTAAATTGGCTTATTTCCATACCGTTTAGCCATATTTCCCAACCTAAGCCCCAGGCACCCAATGTTGGCGATTCCCAGTTATCTTCGACAAAGCGGATATCGTGAACTAAAGGATCGATGCCAAGTTCTTTCAACGAATTTAAATACAAATCCTGAAAGTTTTTTGGCGACGGTTTCAACACCACCTGAAACTGGTAATAATGCTGTAATCGATTTGGATTTTCACCATAGCGGCCATCGGTAGGACGACGACATGGTTGCACATAAGCACTGCTCATTGGCTCTGGGCCAATAGAACGTAAAAATGTCATTGGATGAAAGGTACCTGCACCCACTTCTAAATCTAATGGTTGTACTATTACACAACCCTGCTGTGACCAATATTCTTGTAATTTAAATATTAATCCCTGGAATGTTTTGAAATCAAATGTGCTCATGAAAACCGAGTTATTACTGTTGTATTAAAAATTGCGCTAATTATAACGATTGTTTAGTTAATCGACTAGCGTTAATTAGGATAAATGGCTTTGAGTAACTGGCTCCTAGCTTCGATCATGGAATATATGCTCGCTGTCAAGCAAGGGGGTCCCGGCATGGAAAGATTACGAAACATCCTGCCCTGTAAGGACTTGCGCTAAGTAGCTTTCACTTCTTCCTGCTCGTTTTTGTTTTCTTTTGATCCCTGCTTTAAAACTTTTATCACTATTAAGTAAGTTTAAAGCGATGTGTCGTATTTTTGAAAAATTCTCTGCGGCATCGCCGCGGCGAATTCTACAAGCATCTTCTCTTAATGCGACATCTAGCTTCCAGTGCAGTTTCACTTCTATTGACCAATGCTCTCTTGCTGCATGCGCCAGCTCTTCTGCGCTAAGTTTAGCGGAACTGATATAATAACGCACTGAAGGTTGTGTACTTGGCTTATCGCCTTCTTTTCTAAATGAAACCACGTAGCCTAATGTCGTTATGCCAGGCCATTCCAATGCAATATCACCTAAGGCATCAATATCATGACTAACCTTGTGTAATCGCGTTTCTAAACGGCCATGTGATTGTTCTTGGGTACCATAGGTATTTTCACTTTGCAAGTCGCCAAGGTCAAATATATCATCAAATGCTTGTTCTAAGCGCTTTTGGTTGCCTTTAACGGCTAATAGGTAATCGCCATTTCCGTTTAGAATTTCTTGGGCTATTTTTTTCTGACAACCCATTGCATCAATCCTTACAAGGCAACCACTAATATCTAACAGCTTGAGTAACTCTGGAATGGCGGTAATTTCATTCGACTTCTCTGCCGTTTTTACTTGGCCAATAACAACGTCATTGGCGGCACAAAAAGCACTTACCATATGGATTGCACCACGTTTTTTGTTTTTGTCGTACGAGCCACGAACTGTTTTGCCATCAATGGCGATTACATCGCCTTTGGTCGAACTATGACAGTCGTGCGATAAAACATGACTGAAATTGCTTGGGGTTAACCATACTGATAACTCGTGCAATGGTGTCGTGAACTGGTATACCGTTTTTATAATCACCATATTGTTGTAACCATTCAAGCTTATCCTTGCCAAAATCTTCTATTTCTTCCCATCCCTCTGCTCCAGCAATAACGGCTACTACAGCAAGAAATAGAATGTCTGACAAACTGTGGTCTACTTTCCATTTTTGCCTTGGATCTTTAATAATTGATATGTGGTCAAGCAAGGTTAATCCATCCATCCAGTCATTTTATATTTATCTTATGAGTAAAGATAAGTATAAGATCACATCTAAATGTGATCATCAAATCGATCTTTTATTTATTTTATAAAATCACCTTAAATTAAGAAAACAGTCAAAATATAAAATTCAGCTAAGCCGCATAAAACAAGGCTGTTTCATGATCTTTCCCTGGGGGTCCCGGCCTTCGCCGGGATGACGGAGTAAATATTCTAGAAACAATTAAACGTCATCCCGGCGCACTACTGCATGGATAATGCAGGAGGTAGAGCGAAGCAGGATGCCAGAGCCGAGGCCGGGACCTCCGGCAGTCACAGCGTGCTCTTATTTGCTCCCCTTAAACAAAAAACCCAGCTAATAAGCTGGGTTTTTAATTTCGATAAGTAATTGAACCTTATCTACACATCCAAGTTCTCAACGTTCAATGCGTTATCATCAATAAATTTGCGTCTGGGCTCTACATGATCTCCCATTAGCGTAGTAAATAGTTGATCTGCTGCAATGGCATCTTCAATGGTAACCTGTAGCATGCGACGAGTTTCTGGATCCATGGTCGTTTCCCAAAGTTGCTCAGGATTCATTTCCCCCAATCCTTTGTAGCGCTGGATGTATTGACCACGTTCTGACTCTTTCATTAACCAGGCACGAGCCTCTACAAACGATTTAACCGGCTTAACTTTCTCACCACGCTTAACGTATGCCCCTTCTTCCATTAAGCCATTTATCGACTCATTAAGCGCCATAATCGTCTTAAATTCAGAAGAATGGATAAACTCATAACTAAACTTATGAACGTTGTCTATACCATGCATACGAACCGTCACGGCGGGTAAGTAAATATTACGTTCTGCATCATGTTCAACCACAGCAGAATATAAAGAACCGTTCTCACCTTCTTGCTCAAGCAGTTCTACGAAAGTCTTGGTCCACTGTTCTACGTTCGCTTTATCGGCGAAATCACCATTACCAATAATTGGCGCATAAACTAACTGATTCAGTATTGCTTCCGGCAATTGGCGAGATACTCGTGAAATTACTTTCAGAGTGTCTCTATATTGGATAAATAAGTTCTCTAAAGCCACACCAGATAACGCCGGTGCATCTTCATTAACGTGGATCGATGAATTTTCCAAAGCCAGCGTTGTGAAGTATTCTTCTTTTTGTTCGTCATCTTTCAAGTAACGTTCTTGCTTACCTTTTTTCACTTTATATAGTGGCGGTTGCGCAATGTACATATAGCCACGCTCAATCACTTCTGGCATTTGACGGAAGAAAAACGTTAACAATAGGGTACGAATATGAGAACCATCGACATCGGCATCGGTCATGATCACGATTGAATGATAACGCATTTTATCTGGGTTATATTCATCACGACCAATACCACAACCTAAGGCGGTAATTAACGTTCCTACTTCTTGTGATGATATCATCTTATCAAAACGTGCTTTCTCCACGTTCAGAATTTTACCTTTTAATGGTAATATGGCCTGGTTTTTACGATTACGCCCCTGCTTGGCAGATCCGCCAGCAGAGTCCCCTTCCACAATATAGAGTTCAGAAAGTGCAGGATCTTTTTCCTGACAGTCAGCAAGTTTACCGGGTAAACCGGCAATATCTAATGCGCCTTTACGACGAGTCATCTCACGGGCTTTACGAGCCGCTTCACGCGCACGAGACGCATCAACAATCTTCATGATGATGGTTCTTGCTATGGTTGGGTTTTCTAACAAGTATTCACCTAGTTTTTCACCCATGGCTTGTTCTACGGCCGTTTTCACTTCCGATGAAACTAGCTTATCTTTGGTTTGTGAAGAGAACTTAGGATCAGGTACTTTCACTGAGATCACTGCGGTTAAGCCTTCACGCGCATCATCACCACTGGCATTGGTTTCCGTACCACCTTTGGCTCTTTTATTTAAGCCTTCTCTACTCATGTGACTGTTAAGCGTACGAGTAAGTGCGGTTCTAAAGCCGCTAAGGTGAGTACCACCATCTCGCTGTGGAATATTGTTGGTAAAACAATGGATGTTTTCCTGGAAGCCATCATTCCATTGCATCGCGACTTCTACCACAATGCCATCATCACGAGTTAACTCGAAATAGAATACTTGCGGATTTACTGGTGTTTTGTTGGTATTTAAGTAGTTTACAAATGCCTGAATACCACCTTCATAATAGAAATGGTCTTCGCGTCCATCACGCTCATCATGTAAATGGATAGACACACCAGAGTTCAAGAATGATAATTCACGAATACGTTTTGCTAAGATGTCGTAATGAAAAAGAATATCCGAAAAGGTTTCTGAACTTGGCCAAAAACGAACTTCAGTACCGGTTTTTTGAGTTTCGCCAACCTCTTTTAAAGGCGCGACTGCATTACCCATATTGTATTCTTGACCATGTACTTTGCCCGCTCGACGGATGGTTAATTCTAACTTCGCGCTTAAGGCATTTACCACAGATATACCTACACCGTGCAAACCACCAGACACTTTATAACCAGAATCTTCGCCACCAAATTTACCACCAGCATGCAGTACTGTCATGATGACTTCAGCAGCAGATATTCCCTCTTCCGGATGAATATCCGTTGGAATGCCACGACCATCATCTTTTACCGATACCGAATTATCGCTATGGATGTTGACATGGATTTCACCACAGTGGCCAGCTAAGGCTTCATCGATTGAGTTATCCAGCACCTCAAAAACCATGTGGTGCAAACCTGTACCATCATCAGTATCACCAATGTACATTCCCGGTCTTTTACGTACCGCATCAAGGCCTTTTAAAACCTTGATACTGGCCGAATCATATTCATTTTCACTCATTATATTTTGCCTTGCGTTATTTCCGTTATCTCGCCATGTTCCACGTGAAACATCTTGTAATTTTTATCTTCTGGAATTATCGGTTCCAGTGCGTTATTGTCAATTGCAGTGATAAACAACTGACAATTAAGTTCATCAATGGCCTTGGCCAATGCAGTACGTGAGTTGTTGTCCAACTCAGCACCAATATCATCAATCAAAATGATTGGCGCTATGTTTTGACTGTGATAAATTAGATTTGCCTGCGCTATGGTTAACGCCATTAAAAATAATTTCTGCTGGCCTCTCGATAATACCTGGTCGATATTTGTCTTTTGATAACCAAATTTTACGTCGAACTTATGGGCACCAAATAAACTGTAACCAAACTTTCGTTCCCGTTCAAAGTTCTCAGTCAGTACCTCTGTAATAGGCTTTTTACTATTCCAACCCTGGGAATAATGAAGCACTATTTTTTCTGACAAATTGGGTAATAAAATATTTAACCAACGATGAATTTCAGTAGAGAGGCTTTCAACATACCCTACTCTTATCTCGGCAATTTGGGTAGATAGTCGACAAAAAACATCACTCCAATAGTCAAACTGCTGACCCGATATTTTATTTTTCAAGCAGGCATTTCGCTGGATCAATACTTTACGAAATTCGCGCCAAAGATCGGCGTATTGATGTTCCACGTGAAACAATCCTAAATCAATGAACCTTCTGCGTTCTTTAGGGCCACCGAAAAACAATCTGAACGTCTCTGGTGTGATCACTTGTACTGCAATATTTTTCGCTAAATCTGAAAGCCTATATTTACTATCGCCATTGATCTTAATATCAACCTGGCCGCTTTTGTCACGCTTAACCCCAAGTTGATAATTACGATCATCCTTTACGCTAACCACAAAATGATCGCTGCTAGAGTTTATTAAGTTTTCAATCTTAGTTGTGCGGAACGATTTTCCATGTCCTAAAAAAAAAATACTTTCTAATAAACTACTTTTACCGCTGCCGTTATCACCTGTGACTAAATTTAACTTGGGATGTAATGTTATACTAGTATATTTTAAATTTCGAAATGTACTGGTTGTTAAACTACTAATGCTCATTAAATACGACTACAAGCGCATCGGCATAATCACATAAAGTGCTTCACCAGAATCTTGCCCTTCAAGGACAACACTTGAATTGGCATCCGATAACGTAAACTTAACACAAGTATCTTTAATGGCATTTAATACGTCTAAAATATAACTCACATTAAAACCGATTTCTAAACTGTCAAAGGGAAAGTCAATTTCTAAATATTCTTCCGCTTGTTCTTGCTCAGGATTATTCGCTGTTATTTTTAATTCGCTCGGAGCGAAATGTAAACGTACACCTTTAAATTTTTCATTCGATAAAATTGATGCGCGTGACAATACTTGTTTTAATTGGTCTTTGTCAGTGGTTAACACTTTATCACCATTACGTGGCAATACTCGACGATAATCAGGGAATCTGCCATCGACCAATTTACTGGTAAAAGAAAAATCGGTATCGATGATGCGAATGTGATTAGATCCCATAAATATCTGAATTTCTTCATCAACCGCATCGAGTAAGCGGATAATTTCCATGATCCCTTTACGAGGCACAATCACTTGTCGTGCTGGCAAAGATAAATTGTCATTAACGATTTTGCAGATAGCCAAACGATGACCATCTGTAGCAACTGAACGGATCTCATTATTCTCAGTTTCAATCGACATACCATTAAGGTAATAGCGTACATCCTGGTTCGCCATTGAAAAATGTGTGCTTTCAATAAGTCGCAGCAACTGCGATTTTTGCAGTTTAAACTCTACATCGCCCTGCCACTGCTCAATATTTGGAAAATCATCTGCAGGCAAAGTGGCTAAAGAGTAGCGACTTCTGCCAGATCTAATATTAATTGAATCACCATTTTGTTCAAATTCAATCACTGCATCATCGGGTAAACTTTTACAAATATCGAGTAATTTTCTCGCCGGAACAGTAACTTTTCCATCACCTGATTCATTGATTATTTGCGTACTTGAAACCATTTCAAGTTCAAGGTCAGTAGCTATCATCGTAAGTGATTGCCCACTTACTTCCAGTAAAATATTACTTAAAATAGGCAATGTGCTTTTGCGTTCGACGGCACCTGAAACCAATAAAAGTGGTTTTAAAAGTAAGTCCCTTGATAATGAAAATTTCATTCTTTTTTTACCCTATTTATGATGATAGTGTTCTTATTAGATTTGAATAGTCTTCTTTAATATCGTGTGTTTCTTCACGTAACGTTTTCACCTTGCGACAAGCATGCAAAACAGTCGTGTGATCGCGTCCGCCAAACGCATCGCCAATTTCAGGCAAACTATGATTCGTGAGTTCTTTCGCCAGGGCCATTGCAATTTGCCTTGGGCGTGCAACCGAGCGATTACGACGTTTAGATAAAATATCAGCAATTTTAATTTTGTAATATTCAGCGACGGTACGTTGAATGTTGTCTATGGTGACTAACTTATCTTGTAAAGCTAAAAGATCACGCAATGCCTCTCTAACAAAATCGATGGTAATTGGTCGGCCAGTGAAATTGGCATTGGCAATCACCCGGTTTAATGCACCTTCTAACTCACGTACATTTGAACGTAACCTTTTGGCGATAAAAAACGCAACTTCATCGGCTAAGTTAATGTGACTTTCTTCAGCTTTGCGTTTTAATATTGCTACCCGCGTTTCTAATTCTGGAGGCTCAATGGCCAAGGTTAACCCCCAACCGAAACGAGACTTTAATCTGTCTTCAACCCCTGTGATCTCTTTTGGATAACGATCACTGGTTAAAATTATCTGCTGATTACCTTCAAGCAAAGCATTAAAGGTATGGAAAAACTCTTCCTGAGTACGCTCTTTATTGGCAAAAAATTGTATATCATCAATTAACAGCGCATCGACTGAACGGTAATATTGTTTAAATTTTTCGATTTCATTATTTTGCAACGCTTTTACCATATCCTGGACAAAACGTTCAGAGTGCATATAGGCAATTTTTGCTTTCGGGTTTTTCAGTAAAATACCATTACCAACGGCATGCAATAAATGGGTTTTACCTAATCCTGTGCCACCATAGATGAATAATGGGTTATACGCTTGCCCTGGATTATCGGCAACTTGCGATGCCGCAGCTCGAGCTAATTGGTTCGACTTACCTTCAACAAAATTGTCAAAAGTGTATTTATTTCTGACATTGGCAGTTCTAGAAATATTGGGCACAAAATCGGCTGAGCTGTTAGACCGATTCGGTTTTGCAGGCATAGTGGCAGCAAAATTACTCGCAACCTCGGCAGCAACACTTTGATTATTAACAGGTTTACTACCCACATCAAATCTAAGTTCTGGAGGATTAGTGCGCTCTAATGCCAATAATTGAGTAATTCGAGCTAAATATTTTTCACGCACCCAGTCAAGCACAAACCGGTTAGGTGCGTATAAGGTCATGATATTATTATCAGCTACACATTGCAGTGGGCGGATCCACATACTAAATTGCTGAGCTGGAAGTTCATCTTCAAGAACAGATAAACAACTTTGCCAGAGTGAATGTTCCACTCAAAACTCCTGTAATAGATCGAAATAGCTGCCATTAGAAAAACGAAAACTAACCTCTATCAGGAAAAAAATTCCACAATAAAAGCAAATTAGGTACTTATAAAATAAAAGGCAGAAACGATCTTTGTTATAATGATTATTTTAGATTTAAGCCATTATCTCCCTAGTTATCCACAAGTGCAATACGGCAACGCCATTAAATTATAAAAAACCTCTATTTATAAGCTAAAACATTGATTTAACTTAAATTAATAAATAGTATATATTGCCTTAAAATTGGCTCAAAAATAACTAAAAAAATGACCGTAAATGATAAAGTTATTAAAACTCACGGGGTGCATTGTTATAAAACTGTGGATATAATGCCTTTGGCTTTATTTGCTGACTCTACTCAAACAAAAGATCAATATTAATGATCACAAAGATCCTACTTCTACAACAAAAGGATCTTTTACATTTATTATTATAAATAACGTTGACTTTGGCTTATTTTAAGATTAGAATTCGCCCTCAATTTTTTATCACTGTGCTCGAAAACGTTTGTTTTCGTAAAGCAAACAGACAGACGGATTAGCGTAATGAAAAGAACATTTCAACCTAGCATATTAAAACGTAAACGTAACCACGGTTTTCGTGCTCGTATGGCAACTAAAAACGGTCGTGCAGTAATTGCTCGTCGTCGTGCAAAAGGCCGTGTAAAGCTTTCAGCTTAATTCTTATTTTTAATAAGGAACGGTAACCCATATGGGTAACTACGAATTTAATCGGGAGTCACGTTTGTTGACTCCCGGTCATTTTAAACAAGTCTTTGACAACCCTTCTAGATATGGCTCCAGCCATTTCACCATTCTAATAACATCTAATTCTGACAAAAATAATCGTTTAGGTATGGCTATCGCGAAAAAACGCGTAAAACTTGCCGTGCAACGAAATCGCGTTAAGCGTTTAGTTAGAGAAAGTTTTCGTTTAAATCAGCATAAATTACCTGCCGTAGACTTAGTTGTTATGGTAAAGTCGGGGATTGATCAGCTTGATAATGAAGTGATAAACCAGCAATTGGAAAAAATATGGCGAAAAATAATTCAACGGCACAAAAGTTAATTATTGCTCCCATAAATGCCTATAAACGCTGGCTTAGCCCACTATTAGGTAATAATTGCCGTTTTCACCCTACCTGTTCTACTTATGCCATTGAAGCAATTAATCGCTTCGGTGCAGTAAAAGGTAGTTGGTTAGCAAGCAAACGTATATTAAGATGTCATCCACTAAGTGCGGGGGGAGAAGATCCCGTACCAAAACCTAAACAAGAGAATTAACAAATTATGGAATCACAACGCGGTTTGCTCTTTGTAGCATTATTGGTTGTAACGTATTTACTATTTAACCAATGGCAAATGGATAATGCTCCTATTCAGGCACCTGTTGAAGTAAGCGCAAACACACCAACAGCGAATGCCCAGGAAAATGGTGAATTTATTCCGGCAGCAACCGGAAGCCAAACATCGGTAAATCAAGCTGCAACTAAAGGCGGCATTATTACTATTACTTCCGATGTATTAGAACTTAAAGTTGATACTCAAGGTGGTGATATTATTGCGGCTAACCTACTCGCTTTTGAAACAAAGCAAGGAAGTGGTGTAGCAATGCCTATTTTGACGACCCAGGGCTTTACTTTTGTAGCTCAAAGTGGGTTGATAGGCGCACAAGGTCCTGATGCAAACCCTGCCGGTCGACCGTTATACACAAGCGCGCAAAACAATTACTCGTTAGCATCAGACAATGACAATTTAGTGGTAGAATTATCGTTTAGCCAAAATGGTATTACTTACATAAAAAGCTTTACCTTAACTAAAAGCAAATATGACGTTAGTGTCGATTATAAAATTATTAATAGTTCAGCCGTTAACGCCGAAATACAGTTATATGGCCAATTAAAACAATCAACCAACGTTGATGATGAAGATTCATCAATGATGATGCCAACTTACCGTGGTGCAGCGTATTCGACTAGCGAAACTCGTTATGAAAAGTACGATTTTGGTGATATTGAAGATGCAAACTTAAAAGAAGCCACTAAAGGTGGCTGGGTTGGCATGTTGCAACATTACTTTGTTACCGCCTGGGTACCGAATAAAGAAACCAACAATCAATTATATACCCGGTATTTAGATAACAATGGCCAAGCCGTGATAGGTTTTAAACAACCATTAATTACCGTATTGCCAGGATCAGAACAAAGCCTGACTGCAACGTTTTATGTGGGTCCAAAAGATCAGGATAAATTGGAAAAAATTGCTGATGGTCTGGATTTAACCGTGGATTACGGTTTCTTGTGGATGATTTCACAGCCTCTATTCTGGTTACTATTGTTCATTCAAGACATCGTAGTAAACTGGGGCTTGGCGATTATTTGTATCACTCTTGTAGTAAAAACATTAATGTTCCCGTTAACCAAAACGCAATACACCTCAATGGCAAAAATGCGTAAAATCCAACCGAAAATCGCGGCATTAAAAGAACGTCTTGGCGATGACAAACAAAAAATGTCACAAGCGATGATGGCACTGTATAAGAAAGAAAAGGTAAACCCGGCAGGTGGTTGTTTACCACTCATTTTACAAATGCCTATATTCCTTGCTCTTTACTGGGTATTCATGGAAAGTGTCGAATTGCGTCATGCTGAATTTGGCCTATGGATCACCGATTTATCGTCGAAAGACCCATTCTTCGTATTGCCGATATTGATGGGTGCATCGATGTTGTTGATGCAGAAATTACAACCGGCGATGAGCCAAGACCCAATGCAACAAAAAATGATGCAATGGATGCCGGTATTCTTTACCTTCTTCTTCTTATGGTTCCCGTCAGGACTGGTACTTTACTGGTTCATCTCAAACGTGATCACCATAGTGCAAATGAAGATCATCTTCAGAGGCATAGATAAAGCTGAAGATAAAGCGAAATTAGCAAAAAATAATTAACCATTATAATTATTTTTGATAGATGATAAAAAGCGACCAAAAGGTCGCTTTTTTTATGGGGTAAATATAAATTAATAAACGCACTATACGCTGCAGGAAGGACCCCCTGCTTCAAAACGTGCATTTGATATTTAACCCGCTCTTCGTTTCTTTTTATGTTTCTCATTTCTTTTATGTTTATAATACACACTATTAGCTAGTACCATCATTTACCGGAATCACAATGTCAGAAACAGCACAGCTCACCAACAATACCGAAACCATTGCCGCGCAAGCGACACCACCAGGGCGTGGCGGTGTGGGCATCATTCGCGTTTCTGGACCGCTTGCGCAAACAGTGGCGAAACAGTTATTAGGCAAAGTACCAGAAATACGCAAAGCTGAATACTTACCTTTTTATGATCAACAACAATCTGTTATCGACCAAGGCATCGCGTTATATTTTAAAGGACCAAACTCTTTTACCGGTGAAGATGTATTAGAGCTACAAGGTCATGGTGGCCCGGTAATTTTAGATATGCTGCTAAATCACATTCTGAGTATTAAAGACGTGCGTATGGCGCGTCCAGGAGAGTTTTCAGAACAGGCATTTATTAATGACAAACTGGACTTAACTCAAGCTGAAGCAATAGCAGATTTAATCAATTCAAGTTCAGAACAAGCAGCACGAGCTGCCTTGCACTCACTACAAGGTGATTTCTCCCTGTTAGTACATCAACTTGTTGAAGATGTAATACATTTGCGTATGTATGTAGAAGCGGCAATCGATTTTCCCGAAGAAGAAATTGATTTTCTCAAAGATAGTAAAGTCACAACCGACCTAAAAACCATTATCCGTAATGTTGATGAAGTCATGGCAAAAGCCGAGCAAGGGGCAATTATTCGCGAAGGCATGCGAGTGGTAATTGCCGGCCGTCCTAATGCCGGTAAATCAAGTTTACTAAATGCCTTAAGCGGTAAGGACTCGGCGATAGTTACGGAAATAGAAGGGACAACACGCGATGTGTTAACTGAACAAATTCATATCGATGGTATGCCCTTGCACATAATAGATACTGCCGGATTACGGGAAAGCCCAGACAAAGTTGAACAAATAGGCATAGAGCGCGCCTGGAAAGAAATTAAACAAGCCGATAGAGTGTTACTAATGATAGATTCGGTTAAAGACGATCACAGTAACCCAAAAGCCTTTTGGCCCGAGTTTTTTGCTCAACTACCTAAAAATATGGGTGTTACAATTGTTAAAAATAAAGCCGATGTGAGTGGTATAACAACAGGTAAAACCTTAGAACATGATACCGATACCATCTCTTTATCGGCGAAAACTGCAGATGGCATTGACGTATTAAAAGATCATTTAAAACAATGTATGGGTTACCAGGGCTCTACGGAGGGAAGCTTTATGGCTAGACGCAGGCATTTAACCGCTTTAGAAAATGCCCATCAATGCCTACTTACTGGCCTTGATCAATTGGAATCATTTGTTGCCGGCGAGATCCTCGCCGAAGAGCTACGAATTTGCCAGCAACACCTCAATGAAATCACCGGTGAATTTACTTCTGATGACTTGCTTGGCCAGATATTTTCTTCTTTTTGTATTGGCAAGTGATCTAGAACAATATTATTGAACAAACGCTCCTTACGGGGCGTTTTTTATGGGTATAATTGCTATAAACAAGTACAGAAATCGTTTAACTATAAATTAACTTACGCACAATACGCGTGAGGAGGTTCCGACCTTCAAAACGTGCATTTATTACCATATATTTTCCTTGCCAATGTAGAGGAAAACAACAAATTGGAACCCAAATGGCATCATTTCAAATCATCGTAGGCTCAATGTTGGGCGGCACCGAGTACGTTGCAGAAGCCGCAGAAGAAGTGCTAACTGAGCAAGGACACACCACAAAAATGCATTTTCAACCAAACTTTTCTGAAATTTCTCAAGATGATCAAATTTGGCTATTTTGCACTTCGACCCACGGTGCTGGTGATTTTCCTGAAAATATCGAAAATTTTATACATGATCTTAAAAACTACGATCAAAACTTGGAAGATCTAAAGTTTATGATCATTGCCGTTGGTGATACCAACTACGACACCTTCTGTGAATCAGGAAAAACTTTAAATAACATAATGTTAGATAAGAAATCTAAATCTATAACCGATCTATTTACCATTGATATGGTCACGATTGATGATCCAGAAGTAGCGGCAGCCAATTGGATCAGATCAAATTTAGATCGGTTTAACGATCACTTATAAAGAAGTTATGCACAATTTACGATCTAAAATTAACGTGTTGTGGATAAACCTGGGTAAAACCTATTAATTTTCTATTATTATTCCGTGTATAGAAATAATTTCAAAACCTGCTGTGGATAACTAGCTGTTTTGATCAGAGGTTATACGGTAGTTGATCAAACTTTGATCACAGCATTTGATCCATTATAAACTCATGTTATATAATGATAAAAATCACTTATACACAGAAAATGGCTTCCTTAATAGTAATAATAATAAGATCTATATAAAGATCTTTATATATTATTAAGGATCTCGACCCTGATCTTTTTTAACACTTTGATCGTTCCACTTCCAAGCAAATCACTGTACAATTACCGTCTTATTTTATTCATTCATTTTTTATTGAGGTGTTGTCCAATGTGGTATCAAGATTCCTTTGACGTAATTGTTGTTGGAGGCGGACACGCAGGCACAGAAGCATCTTTAGCGGCAGCAAGAATGGGCTGTAGAACTTTATTATTGACCCATAACATTGATACTTTAGGTGCGATGTCGTGTAATCCAGCCATTGGCGGAATTGGTAAAGGTCACTTAGTGAAAGAGATCGATGCATTGGGTGGATTAATGGCCGAAGCCACCGATCATGGTGGGATCCAATTTAGAACATTAAATTCATCGAAAGGACCAGCAGTAAGGGCTACACGCGCACAAGCGGATCGTTTATTGTACAAGGCATATGTTCGTAACTATCTGGAAAAACAAGAAAATTTAACTATTTTCCAACAACCATGCGATGATCTAATCTTAGAAAATGATCGTGTGGTTGGTATATCCACGGAAATGGGACTTAAATTCAAAGGCAAAACGGTTGTTTTAACGGTAGGTACCTTCCTTGCAGGTCGGATCCATATTGGTTTAAATAATTATCAAGGTGGTCGAGCAGGCGATCAAGCATCGGTAAATCTAGCAGATCGTTTACGTGATATGCCATTTAGGATCGATCGTTTAAAAACCGGAACACCACCACGTTTAGATGCGCGGACTTTAGATTTTTCGGTGATGCAGGAACAGCCGGGTGATACCCCAGTGCCGACGTTTTCTTTTATGGGGAAAAAAGCGCATCATCCACAACAGATCCCATGTTTTATCACCCATACTAACAGCAACACCCACGATATTATTCGTAATGGTTTAGACCGTTCACCCATGTATACTGGCGTTATTGAAGGAGTTGGGCCGCGTTATTGTCCATCGATTGAAGACAAGATCACTCGTTTTAGTGATAAAGACTCACATCAAATTTTTGTCGAGCCAGAAGGCCTAACTACCCACGAAATATACCCAAATGGTATTTCCACCAGTTTACCGTTTGACGTACAAATGGATTTGGTTCGGTCGATCAAAGGCTTTGAAAATGCGCACATTACCCGTCCTGGTTATGCCATTGAGTATGATTATTTTGATCCTCGTGATCTCAAGCAAACGCTAGAAACCAAGCACATAGAAAACTTATTCTTTGCCGGTCAAATTAATGGCACCACAGGTTATGAAGAAGCGGGTGCACAAGGCTTGGTTGCGGGGTTAAATGCGGGCCGTCGTAGTCAAGACAAAGAAGGCTGGACACCGGGCCGTGAACAAGCTTACATGGGCGTATTGATCGACGATCTTTCGACGCTCGGGACAAAAGAACCGTACCGTATGTTTACCTCACGGGCCGAATATCGGTTGTTATTGCGTGAAGACAATGCCGATATCCGCTTGACCGAAAAAGGTCGTGAACTCGGTTTGGTCGGCGATGATCGCTGGCAACGTTTTTGTGAAAAATTGGAAAACATTGAATTAGAACGTCAAAGGTTGCGTGGCCTTTGGGTGCACAAAGATCATGTTGCCGTGGACAAACTCAATCCAATGCTGAAAAACCCATTGAGCAAAGAAGCGACCCTGGAAGATTTATTGCGTCGCCCGGAGACTCGATATGAAGATTTAATGAGCATTGCAGAATTTGGCCCGGCCATAGATGACAAACAAGCGTCTGAGCAGGTTGAAATTCAAACCAAATATGCCGGTTACATCGATCGTCAAATGGATGAGATAGCGAAAAAGAAACGCCATGAAAATACTTTGATCCCAGGAGGTTTTGATTTTTCAAAAATATCGGGGTTATCCAATGAAGTGGTGGCTAAGCTTTCCGATGCTCGCCCGGAAACACTGGGTAAGGCATCTCGTATTTCTGGCATCACTCCGGCGGCGATTTCATTGCTGTTGGTATATCTTAAAAAACACGGTTTATTGCGTAGATCAGCGTAAAATAAATATATCAGAAAAATAGCGCCGTCATCCAGGAAGAGCGCAGCGATATCCGGGACCCCCATGCTGCAAAATGTGCCTTAAACGGAGTCACCTTTAAATTGCAGGCCTTCGCCGGGATGACGGTGCACAATTTCTAAGAGAAGTTATTTACTGAGAAACAATTAATCACACGTTATAGGCCCTGACATGGACTTAATTCAAAAACTTAAAACCTTGATCGCAAAAACCGATTTAACGGTAACCGACGAGCAAATTAGCCAGTTAGTGGCATACGTTGAACTGCTTAATAAATGGAATAAGGCGTATAATTTAACCTCGGTAAGAGACCCTGCTGACATGCTGGTGAAACATATTGTCGATTCTCTGGTTAATGGTCCCTACCTAAAGGGCAATAATTTTATTGATGTTGGTACCGGACCTGGCTTGCCCGGGATCCCTCTGGCGATACTGTATCCGCAAAAAAACTTTGTGCTGTTGGACAGTTTAGGAAAACGCATCACCTTTTTAAAACAAGTGGTGTATCAGTTGAAATTGGAAAATGTGACGCCAGTGCTTTCCCGTGTCGAAAAATATCTGCCGGATGTGCCATTTGATGGAGTATTAAGTAGGGCCTTTGCCTCACTTGATGATATGATCGTCTGGTGTAAGCATTTAATTGATCAAAACGGCCGTTTTTATGCGCTAAAAGGGTTATACCCTAGTAAAGAACTTGCGGCAATGCCGGAAGGCATTGAACTGGTAAACTGTTTTGAGATTATTGTGCCCGAACTTGATGGTCAACGGCATTTAGTCGAATTGAAAAAAATTGCATAAAGGCAATACCGTTACTGCATAGGTGTACTTAGAAATCGAATAATCTAACTACACCCAAACCTGTATCATCAATTGTCACGGCAATATAACTCTGATAGATTAAATCATTACCAAATTAGATCAATAAAGCTTAACTAATCAGTAAAACTTAATAACATATTATTTACGCGGGGAAACTGTGGGAAAAATTATCGCTGTTGCCAACCAAAAAGGTGGAGTAGGCAAAACAACTACGTCGGTAAATTTAGCGGCTTCGCTTGCAGCCACAAAGCGGAAAATATTATTAATTGATCTTGACCCGCAAGGTAACGCGACCATGGGCAGTGGCGTCGATAAATACGATGTTCATGCCACCAGTTACGAACTGCTTATCGACGAGCAGCCACTGAACGAGGTGGTTTGCACCGACACTACTGGCCATTACGATTTAATTGCGGCCAATAGCGATGTTACCGCCGCTGAAATCAAATTAATGGAAGTGTTTGCCCGCGAACAGCGCTTAAAAAATGCGTTAGAGCCTTTTAAAGATAATTACGATTTCATCATTATCGACTGCCCGCCTTCCCTGAATATGTTAACGGTTAATGCCATGGCTGCAGCCGACTCAGTGTTGGTACCCATGCAATGCGAATATTATGCGCTGGAAGGGTTAACTGCCCTCATGGATACCATTTCAAAATTGTCATCGGTATTGAATAAAGATCTGCACATTGAAGGCATTTTACGGACTATGTACGATCCACGTAATCGTTTGGCCAATGATGTGTCAGAGCAATTAAAGCGTCATTTTGGTGATAAGGTTTACCGCACGGTTATTCCTCGCAATGTTCGTTTAGCTGAGGCACCGTCGTTTGGTACTCCGGCGATGTATTACGACAAATCAGCAACTGGTTCAAAGGCGTATTTAGCGTTAGCCGGTGAAGTATTGAAAAAACAAACCACAACACAGCCTGAAACTGTTAATAATTAGAATAATCAAGGAACAGCATGAGCACCTCGAAACGTCGCGGCTTAGGCAGAGGCTTAGATGCCCTGTTAACCTCAGCACCAAGAAAAAATGACGCATTAGCACCACAACCTGCCCCTAAAGTTGTGGTTGAAAAGAGTGAATTGCAAAAGCTACCGATCGAAATTTTACAGCCGGGTAAATACCAACCACGTAAAGATATGTCGGAACAAGCCCTTGAAGATTTATCTAATTCGATTAAAGCACAAGGCATAATCCAACCAATTGTGGTTCGCCCTATCGGCAATGATAACTATGAAATTATTGCCGGTGAACGCCGTTGGCGTGCAGCACAACTTGCGGAATTAGATTTAATTCCTTGTTTGATCAAGGACGTTCCTGATGAGTCTGCGGTAGCCATAGCGTTAATCGAAAACATTCAACGTGAAGATTTAAACGCAATGGAAGAAGCGGTAGCGTTGCAACGTTTATTGAGTGAATTTGAATTAACTCATCAAGAGGTAGCCACTGCCGTTGGTAAATCGCGCACCACAGTGACTAATCTGTTACGTTTGAACAGTTTAAATGACGACGTAAAAACTTTCCTCGAAAATGGCGATATCGAAATGGGCCATGCCCGTGCCTTGTTAAGTTTACAAGGCGATTTACAAACCACCACTGCTCGTACTGTGGCGGCTAAAGAATTAACCGTTCGCGACACTGAAAAATTAGTGAAAAAAGTATCTCAACCAGAAGTTGAAAAACCAGCGGCGGTAAAAGATCCTGACACGGTTAAATTAGAAGATAGCTTATCCATGCGAGTGGGCTCTCCAGTACAAATTTCCCACAATAAAAAAGGCAAAGGCAAGATGGTGATCTCCTATTCATCACTTGATGAACTTGAAGGTATCTTGGCAAAAATACACTAAATTGACACCGCGCCTGAATATTTTCATAAGCCGTTTCAGTATTAGCCTAATGTATAATAACTTATAGCGAATAGAGCGGCCTTAAAAGTTGCAAAAAAGCTGTAAATCAGTATACTTGCGCAGCGTTTGACTATAAATAAAATATTTGCTTAGCAAAGCAGTTATTTTATCGCGTTTATTAGGAGTTACCGGTGGCAAATATTTTAACAAAACCGGGTAAAAAATACGCAAGATTGCAACTGTTAATGCAGTTACTTGTGATCCTTCTAAGTACAGCAACAATTTATTTTTGTTGGGGATTATCTGCAGCCCACTCAGCCTTAGCTGGTGGAGCGGTGAGTATAATTCCCAATATTGTATTTGCTCATAAGGCATTTAAATTTGCCGGAGCCAGCGCCTCACAACAAGTTGTGGACTCGTTTTACAAAGGCGTAAAGTTAAAAATGGTATTAACGGCAATTTTATTTGTCTTGTGTTTTAAATTTATCGATTTGACGCCGTTAGCCTTTTTTACAACATATTCCTTAACAATGCTTGCGCCTTTTTTGGCAGGTGTTGTTATTAAATTTAACTTTAATCAACAATAATTAGGATTTAAGATGGCTGCAGATACAGGCTCTTATATCAAACATCACCTTACTAACTGGCAAGTTAGTGTAGGTGACAGTGCATTTATGACACTTAATGTAGATACATTAGGCTGGTCAATTTTCCTGGGTTTGGTATTTCTACTCACTTTCCGTTCGGTAGCTAAAAAAGCAACGACAGGCGTTCCCGGTAAATTTCAATGTGCCATTGAAATGATCGTCGGTTTTGTCGACAGCTCGGTGAAAGAAACGTTCCACGGCAAAAATAAATTAATTGCGCCATTGGCATTAACCATCTTCGTATGGGTATTGTTAATGAACGCAATGGATTGGGTACCCGTAGATTTAATCCCTTTTATTGCGCAAGCTATTGGTGGTGTTATGGGTGTAGACCCATCGCATGTATACATCAAATCGGTACCAACGACAGATTTAAATATGACTTTCGCGCTGTCATTGGGAGTGTTCTTCCTGGTCATATATTACTCAATCAAAATAAAGGGTTTTAGTGGTTTTATAAAAGAACTAACACTACACCCGTTTAACCACTGGGCCTTTATCCCGGTAAACTTCATCCTTGAAACCGTAACTTTGCTAGCGCGGCCATTGTCATTGGCACTGCGTTTGTTCGGTAACTTATACGCGGGTGAATTAATCTTTATTTTGATCGCGACAATTGGTTTAGCTCAATTGCCAGTTCACTTCATGTGGGCAGCGTTCCATTTACTCATAATTCCTCTTCAGGCGTTTATCTTCATGATGTTAACCATCGTGTATTTAAGCTTAGCGCACGAAGATCATTAATTATTACTAAGGTAAAACTTAGCAATAATTAATTCGACAGGACGTCGACCTTTATGGGCTTGGGGCAGGACGCCCAATGTACAAAATTTAATTTTATTAAATATTTAAACTTTAACTTTAACTAACTCAAAAATAACTGGAGATTTACATGTTATACATTGCTGTTGCTTTACTAATCGGCTTAGGTGCATTAGGTACCGCGATTGGTTTCGGTCTACTTGGTGGCAAATTCTTAGAATCGGCTGCTCGCCAACCTGAATTAGCTCCACAACTACAAGTAAAAATGTTCATCGTAGCTGGTCTTATCGATGCTATCGCGATGATCGGTGTAGGTATTGGTCTATACATGTTATTCGCTCTTTAATAAGCATTTACTTTATTAAACCCGCGAATAAATATTAGACTTTAAGGAGGTACACAAATGAACGTTAATTTAACTCTTGTTGGTGAATTGATCGCATTTGTCGTATTCGTAATATTCTGCATGAAATTCGTATGGCCGCCAATTATAGCTGCCATAGAAGATCGTCAAAAGACTATTGCCGATGGTCTTGCTGCTTCTGAACGTGCCGCGAAAGATCTTGAGCTTGCTCAAGACAAAGCGAAAGCTCAGTTAAAAGAAGCAAAAGCTCAGGCTGCTGAAATTGTTGATGCCGCGAAAAAACGCGAAACTCAAATGATTGAAGAAGCTGCTGGCAAAGCACAGGCTGAACGCGAAAAAATTATCGCTTCCGGCCAAGCAGAAATAGAATCAGAGCGTAACCGCGCACGTGAAGAACTACGCAGTCAAGTTGCTGTTCTTGCCGTAGCCGGTGCCGAGAAAATTCTTGAACGCTCTATTGATGCCGCTGCACATAGCGAAATCTTAGATAAACTAGTCGCTGAACTTTAAGGGGAATGAGCTATGTCTGAATTGACAACCGTTGCTCGTCCTTATGCCAAAGCAGCGTTCGACTATGCCGTTGAAGCAAAAGCGGTAGACACTTGGTTAGAAATGCTAGTGTTTGCAGCTGAAGTTAGTCAAAACGAAACCATTGCCAGTTACCTTTCTGGTGGCATGGGTACTGAACAAGTGAAAGACTTGTTCATCAACGTTTGTGGCGAACAGCTCAACGACAAAGGTCAAAACTTTATTAAAGTATTGGCTGAAAACGGACGCCTGTTGGTGCTACCACAGGTAGTTTCTCAATTCGTTGAATTAAAAGCCGAATTAGAGAAAGAAATATCTGTCGACGTAACTTCTGCGGTGGATTTAACCGCAGCACAAGTTACTACATTGAGCGCCGCGCTGGAAAAGCGTTTGGCTCGTAAAGTTAAGCTTATTTGCACAGTAGACAGCACTGTTGTTTCTGGTCTTGTTATCAAGGCTGGCGACATGGTAATAGATGGTTCAATTCGTGGTAAATTGAATCGTTTAGCGTCTACAATGCAATCCTAATAGGGGAACAGAGCATGCAACTGAATTCCACTGAAATCGCTGAATTGATCAAAAATCGTATTGATCAGTTTGACGTTGTTAGTGAAGCTCGTAACGAAGGTACTATCGTTTCTGTAACAGATGGTATCATTCGCATCCATGGCCTTGCTGATGTAATGCAAGGTGAGATGATCGAACTTCCTGACAGCCGTTACGCTATCGCGTTAAACCTAGACCGTGATTCGGTCGGTGCGGTAGTTATGGGTCCATATGCGGACCTTGCTGAAGGCGTAAAAGTTAAATCTACTGGTCGTATTTTAGAAGTACCAGTAGGTCGTGGCCTTTTAGGTCGCGTAGTAAACACCTTAGGTGAGCCAATTGACGGTAAAGGACCAATCGAAAACGATGGTTTTGCACCAGTTGAGCGTATCGCCCCGGGTGTTATCGAACGTAAATCGGTTGATCAGCCAGTACAAACTGGTATCAAATCAATCGATTCAATGATCCCAATTGGTCGTGGTCAGCGTGAGCTTATCATTGGTGACCGTCAAATTGGTAAATCAGCGATCGCAATCGACGCCATTATTAACCAGAAAAACACCGGTATTAAGAGTATTTATGTAGCCATTGGCCAAAAAGCGTCAACGGTTGCTAACGTAGTACGTACTTTAGAAGAGCACGGCGCGTTATCAAATACTATCATTGTTGTTGCCTCAGCTTCTGAAGCTGCTGCCCTTCAATACTTAGCACCATACTCTGGTTGTACTATGGGTGAATACTTCCGTGACCGCGGTGAAGATGCACTAATCGTATATGATGATTTATCTAAGCAAGCAGTTGCTTACCGTCAAATCTCATTGCTATTACGTCGTCCACCAGGCCGTGAAGCCTACCCAGGTGATGTTTTCTATCTTCACTCACGCTTACTAGAACGTGCTTCTCGTGTAAACGCAGAATACGTTGAGAAATTCACCAATGGTGAAGTGAAAGGCAAGACTGGTTCTTTAACTGCTCTTCCTATCATTGAAACTCAAGCGGGTGATGTATCGGCATTCGTACCGACAAACGTGATCTCTATTACCGATGGTCAGATTTTCTTAGAATCAAACCTTTTCAACTCAGGTATCCGTCCAGCTGTTAACGCTGGTATCTCGGTATCTCGTGTTGGTGGTGCGGCACAAACTAAGATCATCAAGAAACTTGGTGGTGGTATCCGTTTAGCATTAGCTCAATATGCAGAATTGGCGGCATTCGCCCAATTCGCATCAGACTTAGATGACGCGACACGTGCACAATTAGAGCACGGTCAACGCGTTACTGAGTTAATGAAGCAAAAGCAGTACAGCCCAATGTCTGTGGCTGAAACTGGTGTTTCATTGTTCGCTGCCGAGAAAGGTTATTTAACTGACGTCGAACTTAACAAAGTGACGGATTTTGAAGAAGCTCTTCTTACCTATGCAAATAACGAGCATGCTGAGCTTATGGCTACCATCAACGAAACTGGTAACTACGATAAAGATATCGAAGCGGGCTTGAACAAATTGCTTGAAACATTCAAAGCAACTCAAACCTGGTAATTAATAGTTTCGGAGTGAATAGTCATGGCCGGTGGTAAAGAAATAAAAAATAAGATCGGAAGTGTAAAAAATACACAGAAGATCACCAGCGCAATGGAAATGGTTGCCGCCTCAAAAATGCGTAAAGCGCAAGAATTGATGAAAGCATCTCGTCCATACGCTGAAAATATTAGAAACGTGATCGGTCACATTGCACGCGGCCAACTTGAATTTCGCCATCCGTATATGGAAGAGCGTGAAGTTAAGCGTGTAGGCTATATCGTTATTTCTACCGACCGTGGTTTATGTGGCGGCTTAAACATTAACTTGTTCAAATCTGTATTAAAAGATTCTGCCAAATGGCAAGAACAAGGCGCCGACGTTGACTTGGCTGTAGTGGGTTCTAAAGCCTCTACATTCTTTGGCAGCATGGGCGCAAATGTAGTTGCACAAAAATCAGGTTTAGGCGATACACCATCAATTACAGACCTTATTGGTTCTGTTAAGGTGATGTTAGACGCTTATGATAACGGTGAAATCGATAAGTTGTTTGTGGTTTGCAACAAGTTTGTAAATACCATGACGCAACAGCCAACAATCGATCAATTGTTACCTTTGCCTAAGTCAGATGATGACGCTATTACCCATCGTTGGGATTACATCTACGAACCAGACGCTCAAGCATTGCTTGAAAAGTTATTGGTTCGTTATGTGGAATCTCAAGTATATCAAGGCGTGGTTGAAAACCTTGCCAGTGAACAAGCCGCGCGTATGGTTGCAATGAAAGCTGCAACCGACAACGCCGGCGACTTAATTGATGATTTACAATTGATATACAACAAAGCTCGACAAGCAAGTATTACCCAAGAATTGGGTGAAATTGTTGCTGGCGCAGCTGCGGTATAGGCACAGGTTTAATTAATAGTTTAGAGGAATAAACATGAGTACAGGTAAGGTAGTGTCAATCATTGGCGCAGTTGTGGACGTTGAGTTTCCACAAAATGCTGTACCTCAGGTATATGACGCAATAAAAATAACTGAAGGTGATCTAAGTGGTCTTGTACTTGAAGTACAACAACAACTTGGTGGTGGCGTAGTACGTACTATTGCCATGGGTACATCTGACGGTTTGCGTCGTGGTCTGAATGTAGAAAACACAGGCTCTTCAATTCAGGTACCAGTAGGTGTGAAAACACTTGGTCGTATCATGAACGTATTGGGTGAGCCGATTGATGAAGCGGGTGACATTGGCGCTGACGAAAGTTGGTCCATTCACCGTGAAGCACCTTCTTATGAAGAGCAATCAGCATCAAATGAATTACTAGAAACAGGTATCAAAGTAATCGACTTGATTTGTCCATTCGCTAAGGGTGGTAAAGTTGGTTTATTCGGTGGTGCTGGTGTTGGTAAAACCGTTAACATGATGGAGCTTATCCGTAACATCGCTATCGAGCACAGTGGTTACTCTGTATTCGCTGGTGTTGGTGAGCGTACCCGTGAAGGTAACGATTTCTACCATGAAATGAGCGAATCTAACGTACTTGATAAAGTAGCGTTGGTTTACGGTCAAATGAACGAGCCTCCAGGAAACCGTTTACGTGTTGCCTTTACTGGTTTGACAATGGCTGAGAAGTTCCGTGACGAAGGTCGTGATGTACTATTTTTCGTAGATAACATCTATCGTTACACACTAGCGGGTACTGAAGTATCTGCACTTCTAGGTCGTATGCCATCAGCGGTAGGTTATCAGCCAACTCTTGCAGAAGAAATGGGTGTACTGCAAGAGCGTATTACCTCGACGAAGAAAGGGTCAATCACGTCAATCCAAGCGGTATACGTACCTGCGGATGATTTAACCGATCCATCTCCAGCGACTACCTTTGCTCACTTAGATGCAACTGTTGTACTTTCTCGTGATATCGCTTCGCAAGGTATTTACCCGGCAATCGATCCACTAGATTCAACTTCTCGTCAGCTAGATCCTCTAGTTGTTGGTGCTGAGCACTACGATACTGCACGTGGTGTACAATCTACGCTACAACGTTATAAAGAACTTAAAGATATCATCGCAATCTTAGGTATGGACGAGCTTTCTGAAGAAGATAAGCAAACTGTTGCCCGTGCCCGTAAAGTTGAGCGTTTCTTATCTCAACCGTTCTTCGTAGCTGAAGTATTCACTGGTTCACCAGGTAAATACGTATCATTAAAAGATACTATTGCTGGCTTCCAGGGCATCCTTGCAGGTGACTACGATGACCTTCCAGAACAAGCGTTCTACATGGTTGGTGCAATCGAAGAAGCGGCTGAAAAAGCTAAAAACATGTAATTCGGCCTAGCAATAGGTACAGGAGACTAATATGGCAGCCATGACGGTTCATTTGGATGTAGTAAGTGCAGAAGAGAGTTTATTCTCGGGTCGCATTGAATCATTGCAAATTACAGGTAGTGAAGGTGAGCTAGGCATTATGCCTGGCCATGCACCATTACTCACTGCGTTAAAACCAGGTATGGCGCGTATTGTTAAACAACATGGTGGCGAAGAGGTTATTTACCTTTCCGGCGGTATGTTGGAAGTTCAACCAAACACAGTGACAGTATTGGCCGATGTGGCCGTACGTGGCGGTGATTTAGATGAACAAGCTGCTTTAGAAGCCAAGCAACGTGCAGAAGAGCATATCAGCAACGCCGCAGGCGATGTTGATTATGCTGAAGTTGCTGCAGAGCTAGCCAGAGCGGTAGCGCAATTACGTGTTATCCAGGAAGCAAACAGAGTTAGAAAGTAAACTTACTTTCACCTCTCAAAAAAGGCGCCGTTGGCGCCTTTTTTTTTGGCCATGGGTACATGGAGTATGGAGCGGCGTTGCTAACAATAATTTGCGGTTTAGCATTTATCGTTAGTGCTTTTTCCGTGATGATGAGTTTTTTGATGACCGACTGTGCGATGATCTACTTTTGTAAGACTTAGATGCCTTGGCCTTGTGGCTTTTACTGTAGTTTTTGTTGCTATAGCTTTTCGTCGCATAACTTTTGCTAGAGCTGCGAGTGGTATGTTTGGATGTTTTTACTGCCGTGTTGTAGGTTTTAACCTTTGTACTTCTTTTCGGGACATAACTCTTATTATTATAGCTTTTAGTAGCGCTGACTGAACCCCGTTTCGCCGGTTTTGCTGCTGTGTTGTAAGTCTTAGTTTTTGCTCTGTCGGTAGTAGTATAAGACCTATTGGCTTTTGCGGCCTTGTGTTGCTGTTTGCTATTCGTCACTCGAGTTTTGTTGCTTGTATAACTTTTATAATTTTGCTTTTGGCCATCGCGTTTGGCTTCTCTAACATGGTTTTGGTTGATCATTTTCGTTTGTAGTTTACCATGGCGGCTAACCTTACTTTGCTTACTCACCTGCCCTGTCTTGTGGTTACGGTTTGTCGTATATTTATTGCTTTTGTTCTTACTTTTACTGTGATTTTGTTTAGCCATGACATTGCGCTCATGTTTACGCACATGCTTACTTTGCTGCATGCTTGGCCGTTGCGATTTATATTGCGCCGTACTATAGCGTTTAGTCACCCTATCGCTGTTATAAGCAACACCTTTACGATGTGCAGGGTTATGCTGCCAACGTTTACCACCAGTGCTTTTGGCGACTTTATGGTTATTGTGCGGCTTGCCATAACTGGAATGACGCTTATAACCGTGGCTACGACGATGATAATACGAGTGATTATGATGCGAAACTGCCACGTGATGATTTGACCAATGGAAACTGCTAAACCACCAACCCACTGAAATGTGTACCGCCGGGTGCCAATAAAATGGTGCATGGCTGGTATAATGTGCGCTGGCATAATAAGGACTATGGTGTGGGCCCCAGTATGACCAGTACACTGGCGGGTAATAGCCCCAATGCCATGGCCCGTATACCACCCGGGTATCATAATAAGGCACATAAACCACTTCCTTTTGCACGGGTTGAATGATGATATTGTCATCTTCACGGGTAACTATGACATTTTCCATTTTATCGAGATTACCGGCGGCATCGGCCTGATCGCGCAGCGTTTGAATGCTAGCCAATACTTGCTCTTCTGCCGCTAAAAACGCATCGCCAAGGCTTCTGGTCCAGTCAAGCTCTGTACTCATTTTTCTGAGCACACCAGGAAATGACAACAAGGCCAAGACACTGGGATCCCAGTCTTTATTTATTGTTAAGTCGACGATTTGATCATGAGTTAAATCTTTATTGTCTTTAAGCCAGCGCTCGGCTTCTATCACTTCTAGTGGATAGGTAGAAGCTATGAGGATGTGAGTTAATAAACTGTCTGGATATAAGGCTATAGGTGCCAGTAATTGTGCCAGTTCGGCTTCACTGGGGATCACCACTTCTGTCGCTTCGGTATTTGCTGGCGCTTGTGTCGCTTGGGCTATGGGTAAAGCCAGGCAGTAAAGCGCACAAATTACTGTTGATATTACGGTTGCTAATTGTTTCATAACTTGCTCCATTAACGCTGCCTTGGTTACTGCCTTAATTACTGTGATTAGGCAATATGGCTGTAACGATAAGGCATTATAAAATAGGCAAACTGAACGTAAGCTGAACATAACAGAAACGAGAAACGAGAAACTAGAGACGAGAAACGAAGAGCGTGGTCTGGCTCATATTTTGTAGCTATTTTTATAACGTACTAGATTAATTTCTCTTTTCTTTTTTGGGACAACTATTGTATAAGTTTAGACTAATGTTGATGGCTTTGTTAAAGGTTGAAACGGATAGTGAATTTTGCGCCGCCGAGTTGTTCGCTGCGGCTTATGTGTAGCTCGCCTTTATAACTGGCCAGTAAGTCTCTAACAATGGCTAACCCTATGCCATGACCTTCCTGGTATGTATCGGCTCGAGTTCCGCGGTTTAATATTAATTGCCTTTGCTCCGGGCTAATACCAACACCATCATCCTCGATGCTGAGCAACAACTGTGTATTGTTCTGACTCACCTTTAAGACCACTTGTTGTTTCGCCGCTTTGCTGGCGTTATCTAGCAAGTTGCCTAAAATCTCTAATAGATCGGCCTCTTCGCCTTTAAATACCGCATATTGATCAACATTACAACGGATGGTTATTTGTTTTGACTGGTAAATTTTATTTAAGGTAGTGACCAATTTAGTAACGATAGGTTTTATCTTTATGCCTACGTGCCAGGCCGATTCACCGCCACTTTGTGCCCGTTTTAATTGATGTTCGATGGTTTTATTGATTAACGATAACTGTTGTTGTGAAGTATCTGATAATTCGTCTTGCGTTTGAATAACCGCCAGCGGTGTTTTTAAACTGTGTGCCAGATTTGATAAGGCATTACGATAGCGCTTGCGCTGGTTTTGCTCTGTTGCCAATAACGTATTCATCCGGTTGGCAACACGATTTAACTCCAATGGATAGCTGCCCTTTACGGTTTGCGCTTTGCCCTGCTCTACCTGTTTCAGTTCTTTCTCGATACTTTGAAATGGCTTTAAGGTGAAACTGAGCCAGATAAATTGCACCACCACTAAAACCAAGGTGAGTAATAACATCCACCACCACAAGGTGTATTTAAATTGCTTGATCATGGCATCAAATTCGGACAGATCTTTAATGATATGCAAGGTGAGTTGATAGGGATATTCATCGTTTAAGGCATCAGTAAAGCTGACGGTGAAACTGTAATCCAGGTGTTTTTTACCAGCTAATTGCAGCGGCTTAAAACTACTTTCGCCAAGTGCAGGCATGAACAAGCCTTTTGGTTGTTCAACGCCTAAAAATGACGGCGATGCCCACAAGGTATCACCGTTTTGGCTATTGCTGATTAACGCATACAAACCTGATTCATTGACGCTAAACTGGTTGTCTAATAACGCATCAGGCATGATCAGCTGTTGCTGCTCAACCTCGGCAACGGCTAATATTGAATAGCTGTAGGCGGTTAACTCATTGCGAACTGAGCTTTGTACTTGCTCACTAAACGCATTCTCTAAAATAAAGCCAATGCTGGGCAATACCAGCATAATGATTAACAAGGCACTAAGCATAAGCCGAGCTTGCAGGGAATTTAACCAAAGTTTGCAGCGTTGAAAATAACTATTCATAACATTAGTCACTAAACTGTTTCAGTTTATAGCCATGGCCACGCAGGGTTTCGATAAAGCCGTATTGGCCTTGTGGATCGAGCTTTTTGCGTAAGCGCCGGACAAACACTTCAATCACGTTAGAGTCTAGATCGAAATCTTCGTTATAAATATGTTCGGTCAATTCTGCTTTTGATTTTACTTCACCAACATGCAACAACAAATATTCCAGCAGTTTGTACTCTGAGCTGCTTAGGGATATGGCTTGCTGTGCAACTTTTACTTCCAAACTTTTGGTATTAATGACCAAAGGGCCGTTACTGATAATTGGACTAGCCTGGCCAACAGAGCGACGAATTAAGGCATTTAAGCGGGCAAGTAACTCTTCCACCTGAAACGGCTTAACCAAATAATCGTCGGCACCGGCGTCTAACCCCGCAACTTTATCTTGCCAATGATCACGTGCCGTTAAAATTAAAATGGGAAAATCGATATGTTGGGCTCGCAGGGTTTTAATTAAGCTAATACCATCGATTTTGGGTAGGCCAATATCAATAATGGCGGCGTCGTAGGGATATTCCGTGCCTTGAAATAACCCGGTTTCACCATCACTGGCAAGATCTACCAAATAGTTGGCTTTGATCAGGTGATTATTTAAATGCTGTTGTAAGTGTAAATCATCTTCTACTAATAATAAGCGCATAGTGATACCTTGATTAGCCCTGCATTTTTCCGGTTTTTGCATTCACATAAACTGAAATAATGTGACCATCTTTTTTCAACAGTTTCACTCGATAGCCCGATTTATCTTTCATCCCTTTTACACTTAGCACTTTACCGCCGTAGCGCTGTTTTACCATTTTTGCGGCTTGCTTTGAGCTTCTAACCTTGTTTGCTGCGGTTTTTTCGATGTGTACTCTTGCGCTATTTTGTTCAGCATCTAGGTGCAACTTAGCAAGACTAAGCGGCGAAGCAAGAACACAAGCAAGGACAAAAAAGACAACAGTTTTCATGAATTACACCTAAACAAGTTAATAGGGTGAGCGTTAGCCCAGTGTAAAAGATTGAAACATTTAAATAAACCCGCATCTTTGCTCAATTTTAATCATCAAGTATAGATAGTGACGGATGCGAGGTTACAGCATAAACAACATAAGCTGAATATTTGCTGAACAACGCAGAATTTTATCCATCCATGGAAATTCTGCATACAGTTCATCCCTGAACAAAAGCGATGGCGTAAATTATTGAGTAAATAAATACCCGTTCAGCGAGTGTTCAGTTTCAATGGCGTTAAATATGGGTAAAGCAAAACCTAAAGGTGAACATTATGACTCAGTTAAATCCATTGCATCAACACTCATGGCAGGCAAAACATGAACAACCGAAAAAGTCGGTTTGGGCCAATAAAACAACTTGGGCAGAAAAACTGCACTGTCCAAAAAAATTCAATCTTACCGACAAGTTTTTATTAACCACCTTAGCGGTCTTGCTGTTTCTCTTAGCGATTCAAATAGTGATGTTTATGTTTGGCTTTAACCAGGTTCATGCCGCCGAGCCAACAACGGCCAAGGTCGCAAAAACGGTTTCTTATGGGCAATTAAATAAAAACTTTAACACTGAGTCTCGAGCAAATTTTGCCAAACAAAGCAGAACGATTGCTATCACTGACCAATCTCTAGGGAACAGCACTGGCAAAACCAGAGCCGAGATGCAAAATGAGAAAACATTAAACTTTACCAGCACTAACACCAACACAAGCAAGAGTAAGTTAGCCAGTAAAGGTTATTTTCACGAGTTTGCGATTTATGATGCCAGCAGTTTTTTATTCGACGATTTAGATCAGGACGGTTATTACCAAACCTTTAGCGTGGTATTTGATGCGGACGTGATAAGTAACAACCCATTTGAGCCAGCCTATGTCTATGCCGAGTTATATTTAAGCCAAGATGGTGGTCCATGGACCCATTACTTTAGCACCGAGGTGTTTGAAATTATTGGTGAAAACATTGAAGATGAATACGAAGTAATGACCACCCTTTATGAAGGCTACCAAAGCGATGAATATGATGTGTTAATCGATTTGTACGAGGTTGACTATCCCGGTATTGTTGCCACTTTCAGTTCGGATGATAGCGACTCGTTATATGCACTACCGCTAGAAAGCGATGATTATGATCATGACTATGATGATGATTACGACGACGATCACCATCACGGTGGCGGTATATCAATAATGGCTGTTTTATCATTATTGCTGCTTGTAGGCTTCAGACTGAGATTGAATGAGTAAAATATCTGAAAATATTGGCTGATTACATTAGAAATAAACACTGAACAACGTTAAAATAACCACATATAAAGCAAATCAATACCAACAATAAACGGAAATTTTATGTCTCTTTCAGTGGTTATCTTAGCAGCGGGTAAAGGCACCCGAATGCGCTCAAATCTGCCAAAAGTATTACACCCAGTTGCCCATCAATCTATGCTAGAACACGTAATCGATTCGGCACGCTCAGTAAATAGCGATAATATCTATTTGGTTTACGGCTTTGGTGGCGAATTATTGCAACAACGCATTCAAGGTGACGACTTAACTTTTGTTGAACAAGCGCAGCAACTAGGTACCGGTCACGCCGTGGATATGGCAAGTCCATTCTTAAAAGATGATGAAGATGTATTAGTGCTTTACGGTGATGTGCCACTGACCAAAGTATCAACTATTGAGAAACTGATCAACGCCAAACAAAAGGATGGCATGTCATTACTTACGGTAAACCTGGCGAACCCAACAGGCTATGGCCGTATTGTACGTTTAAGTGGTAATGTGGTTGGTATTGTTGAACAAAAAGATGCAACTGCAGAGCAACTTACCATTACGGAGTGCAATACTGGTATTTTGCTCGCCAATGGGGGGGATTTAAAGCGTTGGTTAGGCAACCTTTCCAACGAAAATGCCCAGGGTGAATACTACTTAACCGATATTATTGCCATGGCACACGGTGAAGGTAAAAGTATTCATACCGCCCATCCTGAAACTGAAATTGAAGTGGAGGGTGCCAATAATCGCGTACAACTTGCCAATTTAGAAAGAGCTTATCAATTAAGAAAAGCGGAAGAATTAATGATCGCTGGCGCTAGCTTGCGTGATCCAAACCGAATAGACATCCGTGGCAATGTAACCGTTGGCAGTGAAGTACTAATTGATGTGAACTGCATTTTTGAAGGCAATGTAAGTTTGGCTGATGACGTAGCCATAGGTGCCAACTGTATTATAATTAATAGCCAAATAGGCCAAGGCGCCACCATAAAGCCAAACAGTATTATTGAAAATGCCATTATTGGTGAACTTTGTTCCGCTGGACCGTTTGCCAGAATTCGTCCGGGTACGATAATGAAAGCTGGCTCACATGTGGGAAATTTTGTTGAAATGAAAAATACCATCATGCGCGAAGGCGCCAAAGCTGGCCACTTAACCTATTTAGGCGATGCTGATATCGGTAAAAAAGTAAACATTGGTGCCGGTACCATTACCTGTAACTACGATGGTGTAAACAAATCAAAAACTATCATCAAAGATGGTGCCTTTATTGGTTCGAATGCTTCATTAGTGGCCCCGGTAACGATTGGCGAAATGGCAACAACAGGTGCTGGCTCGACCATTGCCAAAGACGTTGAAGACAATACCTTAGCAGTAACACGTGCCAAGCAACGTAATATTCAAGGCTGGGCAAGACCAACAAAGAAAGCAATATAACCGATTCGAAAAGAATTAAAATTTAGCCTGCAAAATGCCGGCTTTTTAGTTTTTACCTTTATAGTAAATCAGATAAAGGACTAAGCACCCCACTCGCGCCGCGCTCAATCACATGCGTATATATTTGTGTAGTTCGTACATCACTATGGCCCAGTTGCTCTTGTACCGTTCTTATATCAGCACCACGCTGTAATAGATGCGTGGCAAATGAATTTCTCATTGTATGGCAGGTAACTCTTTTCTATATTTTAGCTTTTTGCGCGGTACTTCGTACGGATTTTTGTATTGAACTATGGTCTATATGATGGCGCCTTAATGCCCCACTGTCAGGATCGTTACTTAACCTATTCGAAGGGAAAAGATAATGCCAACCCAATTGCTTTTGTGCATTTGGATATTTTTTAGCTAGTGCATACGGTAACCAAACACCACCATATTCAGTGTTTTTTAGATCTTGGTTAACAAAACTAGCAGCTTTGGCTATTTGCACTTTAAGTGACGACAGTAATTCTTTGGCCAAAGTTACCCTTCTATTCTTACCACCTTTGCCTTGCCAAACCTGCAATGAAACATAGTAAAAATCAATATTTTGTACTCTTAACCGGACGACTTCCATTAACCTTAAGCCGCTGCCATACATCAGCTGACAAGGCAAAACCATTTTGGGAGGTAAATGATCAAAAAACGTTTTTATTTCCTGCTTGGTTAAAACAACGGGTAGTTTGGTTGGAGCACTGCTTTTATTGAAATTTAAATTAAGTGTTAGCGGCTTCAATAAAACATCTCTGTAAACAAAAACCAGAGCGTTTAAAGCAAGCGCTTGTGTTCTTGGTGCCACATGTATTCTTTTACAGAAAGTAAAAATTTAAATTTCATAACTTGAATTCCTTTTCAAATAATAAAAACTAAGTATAGAATAATAAATTTAAAAAAATCTGCATTTCTATCAATAAATAAGGGTTATATCCTTTATCCAACAACCCTAATATATAGCGCTTTGAATTTACTGAAATAAAAGCTAAAGTGATGATATAAATAAAATGAAGACGGTTAATCCTTAAGTACAAATGATGATTATTTCCGTCTAATAAGTTAGCTGTATAGGGAATATGCGTGAATCGGAATCAAGTTATTTTCATAGGAATAATGCTTTTTCTTCCGTTTATCTTTTTGCTACTTTCTAAGTTAGATTCAGATAGAGCCTTAATATGGTTCATGTTACACCAAGGATATTATTCACTTATAGGTTGGATTGGTGAGCCATTTTTCAAGCCAGATTCTGAAATCATGTTTGTTGTAAAAATATCAGGTCGTATTCTAGCTGTTGTTGTCTATTCATTATTATTAGTTGGTTTTATATATTTAAAACGTAAAGTCTTTGGTGGCAAATACAACTATAAGGCAATTAAATAGGACAAATAACGCTGTCATAGTTTTCGCAAAAAACGCAAAACCAATGCCAGCATCATTAGCCTTTTATTGAGGCGTTGGTATGACTCCCCACGTCAAGAAAAAATACACTGATCCCTGCTGTTAATTTTCAAGCCATTAGTTTTTGTTCATTAAATGAATGAGTTAACACATTGGATGAAGCCAGTA
>MABC01000086.1 GCA_002162925.1 Thalassotalea sp. 42_200_T64
CAACCGCTCGTTGGGTATTCTTTTGTTTTCAGGGTATTCATGTATTAACGATTAGTGGTGAGCCACAATTAGTCCTAAATGTGGAGGAGAGGAACAGTATTATCATTGACTGTCTGGGCTGCATCTATCAGAAAATTTATTCCTAAAAATGCTGCGGAATGTCGGTTTTATCAATCGCAAATATTAAGTTAGAGCCAAGTAGTAAAACTAATAAACAGCATGTTAATTATCTACAAGAATGATCTAGATCATAAATTCTGCAATTACTGCTAGTAAAAATTGCGATAATTAAATTATTAAAGCAAACTATTATAAATTATTTTTTAATTAGTAAATTCAAAAATTTAAAAATTTAAATCATTTGTTTTGCTTAATTAATAAGAACAAAAAAACATGATTTAAGGTTAGAGACAGTTGCATGATCGACGGAAAGCTACTAAGAAAAATTTACAGACAATATGGGGTTGAGCAACAAAAATCATCAAATAAAGATGCCTTAGTTTTTTCACTGATGGCAGGGCATTATCATAATGTTGATATTGTGTCCCTCAAAGAAAATGTAGATGTTGAACAAATTTTCAATGAATACAAAGATTCAGGTTTCGCCTGCAAGGTTAGGAATTACAGCAGCATCGAAGATGCAGAAGAAGCATTATTCAATGGTTTTTTTAGTCTAGAGTCAACACAACGAAAATTCAAAAAGGACTACCTTCTTTTTACTCAATCCATTGCCAAGTTATATTCTGAAGATGCAACATATTCATACATAAATTCAAAATATCATATCAATGAAAAAGAAGGGGAAAAAACAGTCATACAAGAAGTATTGGAAAGATTAAATTCTGAGAATCCTGTTCTTTTTTTAATTGAAGCTGCCGCAGGTTTTGGTAAAACTTGCACCGCGTATGAAATATTACATCAACTTGTTACATGCAAAACGAAATTCGTACCTTTATTTACTGAACTATCTAGAAATAGACAAGCCAAAATTTTTCGATATGTTTTACTTGATGAAATTGACAGAAGCTTTCCAACTTTACGTTCAAGTGTAGTAAATAATGAAATAAGAAACGGTAAAGTTCCGGTAATCCTTGATGGTTTTGACGAATTATTACATGAAAGCTCTGTTGATGATGGATTTGAAAAATCCGAGCCAATGTTAGAAACAATTGGGGAACTACTCACTCAGAAAGCAAAAATAATACTGACTACACGTCGAACTGCTATTTTTGATGGTGACGAATTTCATCAATGGATGGATATCCACGAGAATGACTTTGATGTTATAAGAATTAGGATACATGAACCAACTGTAACAGGGTGGTTAAGTTCAGATAGAATAAATACTCTCTCGCGAAGTGGGTTTGACGTTAAGGAGTTGTCCAATCCGGTTCTGCTATCATATTTGCGAGCAATTAATGATATTGAATTTCAAGAAGTCGTATCTTCTCCTGAAAAACTGGTCCAAAAATACTTTGATTCTATGCTAGAAAGGGAAAGGACAAGGCAAGATCTCCGAATGAAGCCCCATGAACAATATGCTGTGCTTTTGAGCATCGCAAGGGACATGATGACATATAATTACAATGGAGAAGATCGGGATTATATTCTTTCAGTAATTCTAGATGGCAATCAAGAAAAGATTGAAAGCATCAGAAAAGATTATCCTGCTGATGAACGACCAACTTCAGATGAAATTGCTAATAAATTAGCGAGTCATGCGTTATTGGATAGGAATGCTAACGAAGACCAAGGAATAGGTTTTGTTAATGATTTCGTTTTAGGAAATTTCTGTGCTGAAATAATCATGGAACACTCAAAAAACGAATGGGTTGGTGATAAACGCTTTGTTGAACCAAGTATACTTTCTTACATCCCTAGAACAAAAGCCCAGAAAAATAATCTATGGAATGCATTGAAATTTTCGTTAGAGTTTGCTGATGGTAACGAAAAAATCTCTCACAGCGTATCTCTGAATAACAATGTACTGCTTGAGCTTGAGCAAGACTCTGTTGAAGATCTAAAAATAGGTTCAATTGAGTTTGGTAACAATGTAAAAATCAAAAGCACTATTTTTATAAATTGCGTATTTAATGGAACTAAGTTCCATTGGGATAGTTTCGAAAAGGTTACATTTATGAGTTGTAATTTTTTTGATTGTTCTGGCATTGGCAAGATATCTTCATCCATTCATGTAATTGGCTGTGATACAAGTAACACTTTTTTATTGGAAGAAATAACTCACAAAAACCAAGAAAAAATAAAGAAAGATTCCTCACAATCTCTCTCCGAAGAGGAGATTTTCGTACTAGAAAAATTTTGGCAAAAGGCCGTCCAACATTTTTAAACACCGCCCTGTTAAGGCATTAGTTCAATATCATAACTCTTATTCGCACGAAGATGTTATAGAAGCTGTAGATTCATTAAAGAAAAGAGGTTACTTGATAGTTCCAGCTAAGCGCTCATTTTTAGAACTAAATATAAAAGAGCTATCATATATTAAAATGAAATTAGGTAGAGTTTAATGGAAGCAAGTGATAAACGGATTGCTAATCAGTTATATAATAGTATTGATAGTGAGTTTAATCGAGTCGGTCTATTATTTAGGGTTTTTTACAGAGTTAAATCTAAAGAATCTTTAACTAAAAAGTTGAATAATACCCCTGGGAAATATTCGGAAAATGGTAAAAAAATTCAAGACTTGTTTGGATTTAGAGTTACTTTATATTATCCTGATGATTTAAAAGTAGCACAAAGTATTGTTTCGACAATGTTTGAGAAAATAGATCAAACAGTTGATGAAATCAATAACTCCATATTTGACGCTACTCGGTGCAATTTTATTTATAAATTGCCCTCCGATTTAACTGAAGAAAGTGCCACCTTAAATTGTGAACCTAAAGTTGATAATACTTTTGAAGTTCAATTCAGAACCGTGCTTTCTGAAGGTTGGCACGAAGTTGAACATGATGATTTAGGCCGTGCTTTAAATGGCATTTTACCAACACTAGAAACTTCTGACTGGGGCATGTCAAAATTATTTGAAGATTTGTCATATCGACACTATAAGAGTTCTAATTGGGAGGCAATGGTTAGAACCAAATTCAGACTAAGATTGTCGGGATCATTGAATGCAAAGCTATTAGAGCTGTGCAGTGCTAATCAAAATGGGAAAAAATTATATCGTATCAATAGAAAAGAGTTACTAGATAAGGTTTCTAAGTCAAATCTAAAAATACCGATGAATTTAAATAACGTTGTATATTTAAGCAACTATTTATTTTTAAAGAGCCAAGAAATTCTGGACGTAACACCTATTCCTTTACTGAATATGTTTGAAGAAAATTTCTCGTAACGTAAATTATAATTTGACCCTCAATGAGAATATCGAGAATATCCTCATTCTCGACTGGATTAACCATTATTAAATAGAAAAATATTAACGCCAAATTATTAGAGTATGCACTTTACTTAGCTAGATAAATTACTCAAAAAGATAAGATTCGAGCTAGCTGTACAGATGCATTTTTTCAATAATAGGTAGAAATCCTTACATCGCGCAACAGCCATGACTTTCAGCTTAATGTACCCAAAACCGATCCAGCTTCATTAGAATCGGTCTAGTTCTATATTGGAATGACCAGTTGAAACCAATATCCATCAGTTATTGCTATTTTACAACCGACCCCTTGGTCGGTTACAATGTATGCAATTAAGCAAGGTAGCAGTCTATGAGAGATGCAGAGCAAACACGCCAAAAAATATTAGACATGAGTGCCGATGAAATCCACAAGCATGGTTTCACCGCAACCAGTTTGTCTTCTATTCTCAAACGCTGCAAAGTGTCCAAAGGCGCGTTGTATCACCATTTCCCCAATAAAATGGAGTTGGGATACGCCGTTTTTGAAGAAATATACACGCCGATGTTTTTAGCAATGTGGAAACCTGCGGTAGAGGTTGATGACCCCATTGAGGGGTTATGTCAGTTTTTTAAGTTGATGAGCACAGAATCTAGCTGTGAAGAGATTGTCTGCGGCTGCCCGTTAAATAACCTCTGCCAGGAAATGTCTGCCATTGATGAAGGTTTCCGCTTGAGAATTCTCAATATGCAGCAACAACTCAATCAACTTATTGCGATAAATTTGCAGCGAGTCTCCGCGCAATTACGCCCCGACATTGATTTCACTCAGGTCGCTTATTTTATCGTTGCCAGTTTTCATGGTTCGTCAAGCTTGAGTAAAAGTTCACAAAACAAAGACTTGTTTACCAAAGTGATCAACGAGCTGTGCCAATATCTCGAAAATCTGCGAAATAATTAACTTTCAGCAATAATATTTCTGATGCCATAGCACTAAATGGCATAAGAAATATTAACTTTTTATTTACAAACCGCCCGGTCGGTATGTACAATAAGACCAATTAAAATCTTTGCATAACATAAAACAAGGAACGACCATGAAACGATTTTTCGCAATTTCCCTATTACTCATTATCAGCTTTAACAGTATCGCGGTTGAGCAAGGTTTATCGCCCTATAAGGTGATCGCCAATACTGGCAATCAACTATTTACTCGCATAGCCAATGAGCAACAGCAATTGAAAACGTCGCCACAGTTAATGCGTGATATCGTTGAGCAAGAATTGATGCCGGCAATCGACTACAAATATGCCGCATTCAAAATCTTAGGCAAACACTTGAAAAAAATGAGCAGAACTCAAAAGCAAAATTTTATAGTTTCTATGCGCAGTTATTTGGTGAAAACCTACGCCAGCGCACTGAAACAATACCATAATCAACAAGTCACTTTTGAGCCGGAACGCCCTACTAATGGTGCAAAAATTGTTTCGGTTGATGCGATTATTTCAGCTGCCAATGCACCAGACATCACCATTACTTTTCAAATGCGTCAAAACAGAAAAACCAAACAGTGGAAAGCTTATGACATGATAGTGGAAGGTATTTCTTTATTAACCAGCAAACGCGCGGAAATTAATAGCCGTATTGCCAAAAGAGGTATTGAGCAAGTCACCCTTGATTTGGCCGCAATTAGCGACTAATTCCAATTTGGTTAAGTATCTACTTGGTATTATACCAATCCGTATAATGATCTGCTCATTGAGTAACTCATATAAACAACATATGAGTAACCCTTCGGGAATGTATATAAAGCTTGATAACTTCCTGAAATTTCAAAAAGATATGAATAACTATCTATTCAAAATTTCAGTTGTTCTAAAACTTTCTATATCATTCTCAATTGATCACATCATTACGCGAACTGGTATTAGATATTCCTTGCCAGCTCTAGGTTAATTAGTCCATTCCCCCCTATCTAAAGACTTTCCTTGTCTGTCGAGGATAAATACATTACTGCATAAAAAAAGCCCCAGATTCGATAAATAATCTGGGGCTTTTTACTCGTTCCACGTTAGGTGATTGGCTTGGTTAGTTCACCATTCCCAGTTGCGTTCTGCATTGCTGTACTTAAATTTAGCTTTCGTTTGCCAGCTCAACTGCAAGGTTTTTCCCTTTACCGCCTTTAAATATTCGGGCAAACAGCGCTTTCACATCGTCAATAACAATATACAAGCAAGGGATCAGCACTAAGGTTACTACGGTAGCAAATAGTACCCCGTAACCAAGAGATACGGCCATAGGCACCACCAATTTCGCCTGCATGCTGGTTTCCATCATAATGGGTACTAAACCGATAAAGGTAGTCAGTGATGTTAATAAAATAGCCCGAAAGCGATTACAACCTGCCTCAACCACTGCGACTTTGGTTTTGATCCCGGCGGCCCGGGCTCGGTTCACATAATCAATCATCACCAGCGAGTCATTGACCACCACCCCGGCAGCCGCGATTAGGCCAAACATCGACAGAATACTTAAATCCATGCCCAACACCATATGGCCAATCACCGCTCCAATAATGCCAAACGGGATCACCGACATAATAATTAATGGCTGGCTGTACGATTTAAGCGGTATTGCCAATAAGCTGTAGATGATCAACAAAGACACGATGAAATCGCGAAATTGGGTATTGGCACTTTCAATTTCTTCTTGAATACGACCAGACACTTCACTTTTTACTAACGGATATTGTTTTAATAATTTCGGAATAAAATTATCTCGAATATCTTTGGCAATTTTGAACGGTTCCGTTTGCTCGGCATCGACTTTTGCCCAAACGTTGATGGTACGACTGCCATTTTCCCTACGGATCTGACTTACGCCATTGGTCACTTCGATATCGGCGATTTCCGATAAGGGGACTTCCGCGCCATTGGGAGCGTAAATCAATACGTCATCCACATGACCAATTGAGCTGCGCTGTTCTAGCGGGTAACGTATCATCACCTTAATTTCTTCACCGTCGCGCAGAATACGTTGTGCTTCAATACCGTAAAAACTGTGGCCCACTTGCGAGGCAACATCGGCAAGAGTTAAGCCCATGGAATAGGCCAGAGGTTTTAATTTAAACTGTACTTCTCGGGCAATGTTCATCCGTGAATCGGTTACGTCACTCACCCCGACCAAAGAATTCAACTTCTCTTTTAAGTCCTTTGAGGCACTCAGCAATTGTTGGTCATCACTGCCTTCTAGGCGGAAGCTAATGTCGCCATCGTCTCGGTCATTGCCGAATAAATTATCTTGGGTATCGAGACTTTTCATACCCGGGATTAACGGCATATTGGCGCGCCAGCGTTCGGCTAACTCAAAGGTATTTATCGGCCGAAGTTCTGGGTCAATCAGTTTTACCATCACCATAGCTTCGGTACGGCTGCGCAAGTTAACCTGCATATCCGAGATCATTTTTATGCCAAAATCTTGCTCAACTTGCGCATCAACCTCGTACAATGACTTTTCGATGGCTTTTATCGCAGCCAATGTAGCTTGCTCAGAGCTGTCCAGATTCATTTCCAGGGTAATTCTGGGGAAGTCGTGTGGAATTTTTGGCTGTCCAACGAAACGAACGATACCACTCTCAAATAACCCCGCACACAACAGGATCAGGCCGACAAAAATACAGACCACAGCATAACGATAGGTGACCGCCTTTTTGATCATCGGACGATACTTATGTTCGATGAATGTTTTCAAATTTCGGTCGATAAAAGCACGCAAGCGATCAAGCGGATTTTTTGGATTAAAGATTTTCGGTTTCATTCGCGCCAAATGCGCCGGTAAAATCAGTTTTGATTCAATGAGCGAGAAAATTAAACACAAGACCACCACATAACCTATCGCTTGCCCCCACGCTGATGATGGACCATCGCCCATGGTAAATGGTAAAAATGCGGCAATGGTGGTTAACACCCCAAACGTCGCAGGCATGGCTACCCGTTTCACGCCACGAATGACGTTATCGACAGTATGGCCTTTTTCTTCCACTTCGGTATGGGCACTCTCGCCCATCACTATGGCATCATCCACCACAATGCCGAGCACCAGAATAAATGCAAATAAACTGGTGACATTGATGGTGACGTCGATCATTTCCATTGGCATCAATAACAAGGTACCTAAGAAACAAACCGGCAAGCCCATCATCACCCAAAATGCCAAACGAACTCGCAAGAATATCGCCAACATCAAGAATACCAAGACAGCACCACTAAGTAAGTTAGTGACCATCATGTCCAGGCGTTGTTCTAAGTAACCCGTCATGTCGACCCAAGTTTCCAGTTCTACGCCCTCAGGCAACAGTTCTTGTTTATTGGCGACGTATTGTTTCACCACTTTTGCCACATCGGTGATGCTTTGATCTTCTGCAGCGCCAATAAAGAAGGTGACCGAATTTTTGCCATTAAACTTTGAATACTGGATGCCCTGCTCAAAGTCATCGCTGATTTTGGCAATTTCCCCCAATAATACGGTAGAGCCATCGGTACGGGTGATCAGAGGCAAATTTTCAAACTCGTGGCCAATATACGCCTGATTTTCAACGCGCAGATTAATATAGCCATTTTCGGCGCGAATTTGTCCCGCCGACATATTGCGCGACCAGTTACGCACGGCATTGGCCACATCGGTAAAAGATAAGTTGTATTCTCTAAGTTTATCCTTACTGACTTCAATGCCAATTTCGTAATTTAAACCACTGCGAAATTCCGAAATATTTACCAGAGGTAAGCGTTGAATTTCATCATGAATTTTACCGCCCAATTCTTTTAACTGTTTTTGATCCAAATTGCCAAACAAACTGATATAGAGCACTTCCTGACGCATTTTAATGCGCTCAACCGTGGGTCTTTCCATGCCTGCGGGGAAGGAAGAAATGGAGTCGATTTGCGATTTCACTTCTTCTAACACGATTTGCGGATCGTAATTTTCACTCACCTTAAACCAGCCAAAAGAGGCGTTACGAGCAGAATAGGTGATGGCACGTTCGATGCCTTGTACCGACTCAAGCGCTTCTTCGACTTTAATGGTGATGCCTTCTTCCACTTCTTGTGGCGCCGCACCAGAATAAATCGCCCGGTATTCCAGCCAGTTGATTTCAATTTGCGGGAAAAATTGTTTACGAATGGTGCCCATCGTTAACAAACCACCAACAATAATGATGATCATTAACAGATTTGCGGCAACCGGGTTGCGCGCAAACCAAGAAATAAGACCTGTTTTCGGGTCTATATTAGCGTCTATCATTTGGTTTCACCCTCAAGCGCTATCTGCGTTTCGCCAAGCGGTTCCGACTCTTCTTCACTATCGTCACCAATGAGCGATAACTGCATGCCCGCCAAAGGAAAATCAAGCGCTGAGGTAATGATCAAATCACCGCTCTTCAGACCACTGGCAACCACTACCTGGCTCCCCTGTTGGCGCAGTATTTCAATGTTTTTGAAACGTAGCTTTTTGTCTTTATCCATGACCGCAACTTGTGAGTTATTGACTAAGTAACGAGGCACTAATACGGCTGAAGCAACATTAATTCCACTGATCGTGGCATTGACGTAGGTACCGTAACGGATAGCTTGTTTATCACTTTTCAAACCATAAGGGTCTTGTATTTCAGCAACCAGGTAATTCATTCTTGAATCTTTATCGATCACCCCTTCCGAGCGAGCAATGGTTGCCTGCCATTGAATTTCGCCACCGGAGAATTTGCTGGTGAGTGTGACTTTTGCCTGCACTCCCTGATTTAATAAGAATTGTAATTGGTTATCGGCAACCGGCAATCTTACTTTTGCCACCGCAATATTGAGCAATTTGCCAATGTAGCTACCGACACCAACAAAAGACCCTAAACCTATTTTTCTGTCACTGATCATCGCATCGTAGGGCGCGATTATTTTCGTGCGTTCGAGATTTCTGGTGGCACGTTTTACCGCCGCTTCTGCCGCTTTTACTCTGGCCATTTCTTGCGCTAATTGTGGTTTACGCAAACTTAACTCAGTAGGCGAAGTATCCTTAATACGCTGCCATTCTCTTTCTGCCACTTTACCTTGCGCTTTTTCCAATTCAAGCGAGGCGATTGCCGAGGCCAGATTGGCATCGGCATCGATTAGCGATGCTTCATAATCACTGGGATCTATGGTCGCTAACAACTGGCCTTTTTTAATCAAACCACCACGCACAAAATCGTCCGATAACGACACAATTTGACCGCTCACCTGAGCCACTAGCTCAGTTTCATATTTCGGCTGAACAATGCCGTAAGATTCAACCGATAAATTCAGTGGCGCTACTTCCACTTCTTGTACCGCAACAATCGGCGTGGTATCTACCACTTTTTTCTCTTCGGGCGGTTTTTTCATGCCCGCCAGAAGAGAATAGGCACCAACGCCAATGATTAGAAATACAATAGGGAATATTATTTGTTTTTTAGTCACACTACACCTCAAAGGGAAGACTCTCTATGGTATATGTTAACGAGCTGTAGTCAAAAGTAACCTGAAAAAATGTAAACACATGTTACAGATAGGATTTAGGTACAACTTTAGACTATATCGATAAACACTGGCTTGCAGCATATGTATGAAACTTTTCGCATAAAAGATTTACTGAGCTGGTGGCAATGCGGATAGCACTCACGCCTTCCAAAGGCATTCTGCCTGCCAGGTATAAGTGCGTCCAAGCACTAAACCTTGATAAATATTTTGTGCTTAAACATCCAGGCCAGTAATAACCATTGTAGAGCCAGAACGACAATAATTGCCCAAAGGGCCTGCCAAGGTGCGCTTAATGCATTGATAAAACCACCAACTAAACTGTTGGCTATATAATGCCAATTAACCAGGCTTGTGGCCAAATATATGATGATAGAATTCATCCCGATGATGGCGAAAGGTTTCGCCCAGCTTTACCAGCTTTGCATATCGATAAGGTAGTAAAACAGAGCTAAAAACAACACACTCCAACCAGAAGTGACCAACACGAAAGACGGCGTCCATAAGGTTTCATTCACTGACAGTAGCGATGAAGGTCGAAATCTTCGAAATTGCTATTATTAAATAACCTATCGCAAGCAAAAGACGGAATATCAAGCCGAATAAGTTTTCCCATTGAACCTTGGATTAGTTCTGGCACCGATATTAATAACCGACTACAATCAAAAAAACCCTTAGAAGATTTTCTATTATGCTGACAAAAATTCGAATTTTTATCCGAAACCTGCAACAAGACAGTGTTGTAAATAATACTCTGTCATTAGAAATTGCCACCGCCGTGCTGCTGTTTGAAGTAATGCGCGCCGATCATAAATACGAAGATGAAGAAAAAGCAAAAGTGATTGAATTATTGCAACAGCATTTTCAATTAGACAAAAGCGAAGTGAATGACATTTTGGCGCTTGCCGAAGACGAGTCTCATCATGCCAACGACTTTTATCGCTACACCACCTTAATCAATGAGCAATACGAGCTTGCTGACAGGATTAAAATTGTCGAATCGTTATGGCAAGTCGCCTATTCAGACGGTCATTTAGACGTGATTGAAGAGCACATCATCCGTAAAATTGCCGATTTATTGCATTTACGCCATGGTGAATACATTCAATGCAAATTAAAAATTCAAAACCAGCAGAGCAATGATTAAAGAAGATCGTATTTGCGGTTTTAGCCGTGTTACAATTGCGCCATCACTCCCCTTAAGGAACACAAATGGCAAGCATAGGTAAAATAAACACCCTCAAAGTATTAAAACTCACCGATTTTGGTGCCTACCTTGATGGTGATGATTTAGGCGAAATTTTATTGCCAAATCGCTACCTGCCTGAAAGTTGTGCTGAAGGGCAAGACGTTGCTGCTTTTATCTATTTCGATTCTAGCGATCGCCTTATTGCTACCACCGAAACGCCAAAAGGTCAGGTGGAGGATTTTGTCAGTTTAAAGGTGGTACAAGTGAATCAAATTGGCGCATTTTTAGACTGGGGCCTGCCGAAAGATTTATTAGTACCGTACAACCAGCAACATCGTAAAATGGTGGTGGATAAATACTACCTGGTAAAAATTTATCGTGATTTACATACCGACAGATTGGCGGCATCGAGCAAGCTTGATAAATATTTAGATATTTGGCCGGCAAATTATGAAATCGGCGAACGGGTGAATATTACCGTTGGCGATAAAACCGATTTAGGCTTTAAAGCAATTATCAACGATAAAAACTGGGGCTTGCTGTACGACAATGAGATATTCCAACCCTTGCGGGTGGGTAAAAAAACCATTGCTTATGTGAAAAACATGCGTCCCGATGGCCGCGTAGATCTGACGTTAACTCGCACCGGCATCGGCAAAATAAACGACTTTGCGCCGGTTTTTATCCAGTACTTACAAGACAATGATGGTATCAGCAGCATCATTGACAAAAGCACGCCTGAGCTTATCCAACAAACCTTTGGAGTGAGTAAAAAAACCTTTAAAAGTACCGTAGGTAATTTATTAAAGAAAGGCCGGGTAACGATTGAGGCCGATGGCATTCATTATGTAGCCAACCCACAACCGAAAAAAACCACGGCCGCCACAAAACCAGAGACTCGCCAGAAAGCTGGAAATAAAACCGGGCAAGCGAACGCAAAACAAAATCGCAACAGTGATAAGCCAAGAGCGAAACCAGCCAAAAAGAAAGCTGATGCTAAAGAGTCAGCTAAGCCGAAAGAGAAATTTGATTGGAGCAAGCGCTCAAAGAGCTAGCGTGCAGATTTTGCTAAACAACAAAAATAGGGGCATTCGCCCCTATTTTTTTGCATTACGCGAAGTTAAAACCCCGCCAACCATCGGACACACTTTCTGGGACGGTATGATCCACTTCAGGCAGGAGCCTTTAGAGTGGGCTTGTCATTGCGATGAATAATTTTTGGCAATTTGATTGATGGTAATACTGCCTATAATGGCAACTATCGCCAATGACCAAACAATTGCGGCACCACTAGGTAAATCCCACAGTGCAGACGCTATAAGGCCAAGTAGATAAGCCACAAAGCCAATCAAGTAGGCACTTGGCATTTTAAAGCGGGCAAACTTCGCCGTTGCCAACGCCGGAATGATCAAAGTACTAAACACTAAAAATACGCCCACCATTTGTACCGAACTGGTGATCGCCAGAGCAAAGATAAAATAAAACCATTTGCCCGTTAGCAAATTCGGTTTGCCCACCATTAGCAGCAAAATGATGGCAGATAAAACCATATGCACATATAAATCGCTAAACCTGACCCAGATAATTTGACCCGAGAGCACCTGCTTTAATAAATCACCACCGTGCGGATCATTGGCCAACAGCAAATATGCTGCCGTTGCCGACAATACATACAAACAACCGATTAACGCTTCCAATTGCGGCTTGGCAAAACGTTCAAATAAGGCAATGATACCTGCGCCACTTAACGCAAAAACCGCAGCGGTTAGGTAATTGGCCCCAGGTAAATGGTGGCCAAAATCCGTGGTAGCTACCACCACCGCACCTAATCCGGCAATTTGTGCGATGGCCAAATCTATGAAAATTATTCCCCGTTTAAGCACCTGATAACCTAATGGTACGTGGGTACTTAACACCAATAATCCAGCAACCAAAGCAGGCAATAAAATTTCAAACAATTCAAACATTTCAAACATTTCAAACATTGATATTCTGCCCTTTAGTTCATTTTAGCTGACAGCAACATGGCTATTTGTCTATCCATTAAAGAAAACAAATCATTCGCATGCTTGTCGCCACCCACGGTATAAGGTAACTGTATACGAGTCACATCGGTTTTATCTGCTAACCACTTTGCCGCTTTCGCATCTTGGTAACCGGTATACAGCACCAGCTTAACTTGTTGTTCATTAACAATATCGAGTAACTTAAGTAAATGCGTACTGCTTGGCGGCAAACCCGGCTTAGGCTCTAAATCTGCTACTTTTTCCACGCCTAAAAAATCCAATAAGTAGCGAAACGAAGAGTGATAGGTGATCACTTTCATCCCTTTGAGCGGCTTAGCTTGCTGCTGCCATTTTTGGGTAGATAGTTGCCAACGCTGCTCAAAGCTTGCCAAGTTTTGTTGATAAAGCTCACGGTTGCTATCATCAAGTTGACTAAGCTTTGCGGTAAGAGCTATGGCCAGTTGCCCAACACGAATGGGGTCTAAGTGCACATGCGGATTGCCTAGAGTATGAACATCTCCCATTGATCGGTCGACGTTCACCGGGATGTCCAGGTTGTCCACATGATCTGCCGCATAAAACAGGCCTTTATCGGTTGTTTGCACCTGGCGATTATTCGATTTCATTTGCAGCATAGGTAACCAGCCTATTTCTAAATCGGCCCCTGCACATACCACTAAGTCGGCGCGACGCATTTTAGCAATCAAACTCGGCCTCGCCTGGATAAAATGCGGATCTTGTTGTGCCGTTGTCGCGGAAAATATATTGGCAGTTTCACCGGTTATTTCTGCTGCCAACGCGGCATATTCCGGTTCACAGGCAAAAATATTCAATTCGGCTTTTGCCGGAAAAATCGCGCCCGCAATGAAACTGCCGGCCAATATTAATGTTTGCTTAAAATTGATGCGCACCATGAGCTCCTAATGCCATTGAAAACTGTAGAGTTATTTGATCATCACTGAGATGTTCGGTCGACTTGTCCCGATTGTATTGCAAGCGCACCGTTGAAAAGTGTGAATGCCGATATTCGAGCATTGCGGTGGCGACGCTTGGTTTAAAACCATCCGCGAAAGGCTTATCAAAATCGATTTCTGAATAACGTAAGCCGGTGGCCCAGTTGGGGCTAAGTTGATACACAGCACTCAGATAATAACCGTGGTGCTCAATATCAACCTCGTCGTGATGTTCATCTTCTAATAAAGCAGATTGTTGGTCATGATGATCATCTTGATGAAGCAATTCGCCCTTTTCCTCAACCAGGAAATACTCCGCTGCCAGGGTAAAATTCTGGTATTTATAGTTGCCATTTGGTGCCCACTTCCAAACGGCATCAAGGATGTAATAATCTTTTTCCCCGCTAAAAGCACAAGCGCCAAACGCTTGTTCATGCTCATCTTCCAGAAAATCCGTATCATGTTCTTCCTCATGCCCTTCCTCATGCCCTTCTTCATGGTCTTCTTCATGAGCATGATCACCACAATAGCCTTCGTCATTATCAAAACCAAGGTGGGCTAAACCAAGTTGCCAGCTGTGTTCATGGTTAAAATCACCGCCGGTTTTCACAAAAAACGATTGTGCACCTATACCATCGCCAGATGCATACGCCGGCATTTTCCCGCCTTTAAATAATTCTGCGCCTAATTCAAGATAAACATCAGTAGGAGCAAGCCAGGATAAACGCGCACCATCATCGAAATAATGGCCATTGATAAAAGCACGATATAGCAGTGGTCGGTCGGCAAAGCTGTCGGTATGGGCGTGTTTGCCATTAAGGTAACCAACATTTGACAGGAAACGTCCCGCTCGAAACGACAAATCATACGGCAATGCCGTGGTTTGTATAAACGCTTCTTCCAGCTCTATTTCGGTTTCGCCATCATGCTCATCGAGCACCAACGTCATTTTGCCAAAGAACAGATCATCGATGGGGGCACTAATGGATAATTCGGTGTGATCGGTCCAGAAGCCGCTTTTTAAGCCGGCAGCATGTTCATCAACACCATAGCCAGCTATGCCTTGAAAGTCTTCACGTTCGGTATAGCCAACGTTGATAATAGCACTGATATTTATATTTTCAGCCGCTTGCACTGAACCGCAAGCAGCTGCGAAAACCACGGCTGTGGTTAATGTATTTCGTTTCATCTTTATTCCAAAAAATTGTGTTAAATTTTACGGCGCCATAGGGCCATAATTTAAAAGTTTATTTTTTGAAAATAATGGGGGGTGCTCGTGAGCAGAAATGGGTAAACAGCGGCAAATCAAGTGACGATGCTAAATGAGATGCACTTTCGATTAATTGTACGTGCTGTTGTATCGGGGAATGATGGCTGACGACAAAGTCATCTATGGCCGAGGATAAACAGACCTGACAATGTATTTCTTCAGCAATTGAGTCGTGTTGCAACAAATGCTGACTTTTTGCTACTGGCATAAAAAGCAATACGGCCACAATCGTGATTGCAGACCATATATTCGATTTACGTGGGTAGCTGTTTAACAGGCTCATAATGGTTAAAGCAAAACTCAAGTGATGAATAAAGTGAACATTTTAATTTGTGATAACATCAAATTTTAACACTATTTCCCGAACCCTGGCTATCAATAATTAACAACTTTTTGTAAATTCAATTGACTTGCTGGTATTACCAGTTAAGGTGCTAGATGGACATTAACACTACTAACACAGCAGGACGAAGGATCAACTCAACCGAGCTAATAGCGCCAATGCTCACACTAATATGCTTAACCGCATTGGTGTGGCTGTATATGTATATTTTACGACTGAGCTATGTGGTCAAATATAAAATAGCTGCGCAAAAGTTATCCTCACCAGAGTTAATCCCACAACTGTTGCCAGAGCACATCAACCGTCCGGCAAATAATTTTAAAAACTTATTTGAATTGCCAGTGATTTTCTATGCTCTCATTTTACTGGCATTAGTCACCAATACATTTGGCCAAGGCATACTCTATACGGCCTGGTTTTTTGTGATCAGCAGAGTACTGCATAGCATAGTGCAATGTGCTTACAATAAGGTTATGCAAGCTTTATTATTTATATTACCGGTGCTATCGCCTTATGGCTGTTGTTAGCACAGTTGTTATTAACACTAATTTGATACAAGGATGAAGCATGACAGCACAACGAGTCACCGTTGAAATACAAGAACAAATCGCTTTTGTGCGCCTGAGCCGCGCCGATAAACACAATGCCATTGATATGGAGATGTTTCATGCCTTGGATAAAGTAAGTAAAAATCTGGCAAAAGACTTAACCATAAGAGCCGTTATTGTCAGTGGCGATGGTGAAGACTTTTGCAGTGGCTTAGATGTGAAATCGGTAATGAAGAACAAAGCCAATATCGCTAGCTTATTATTTAAATTATGGCCGGGCAGCAGTAATTTGGCGCAAAGGGTAAGTAGCAACTGGCGCAAAATTCCCGTTCCGGTTATTTTTGCCATTCACGGCAGATGCTGGGGTGGCGGCATGCAAATCGCGTTAGGCGGAGATTTTAGAATTGTCGATAAAAACGCGTCGTTATCGATTATGGAAGCTCGTTGGGGCTTAATTCCAGACATGGGCGGTAATATCGCCTTGCGTGAATTGATGCCTATAGATATGGCAAAAGAGTTGGCGATGACCGGCAAAGTGATAAATGCAGAGCAGGCGAAACAATACGGCTTAGTGACCCACATTAGTGATGATGTGCCAGAAAAAGCATTAGAGCTTGCCAAAGAGATCTGTGCTCGATCGCCCGACTCGGTGGCTGCGGTGAAAAAACTGTATAACCAGAACTGGACGTTAGCAAGCTGGAAAATGTTGGCGAAAGAGTCGTATTATCAGCTGAAAATTATTTTAGGTAAAAACCAGAAAGTGGCGATAACAAAACAATTGGCTCCCGAAAAAAATAAGCAATACCAGGCAAGGGCAAAATGGTAAGGTGTTTTTTACCTTACCCTATTTTCATTTTCAATTATTGCCGGATAGCGGCAAGCCATAATGTTACTAGGGTCTGTTGACCTTTGCTGTGCATTTTTGCAGCGTTTAGGAACCATTTTAGCAAGGCATCGCTTTTTGTCGTGTGATAAGCCACATAAAAAAGCAGAAACGCAGCAAAAAATGGTTCCTAAACGCTGCCCTTCGGGTTCAAACAGGCGAACTTTGCACCGCGTTATGGCTCAATTATTTAGAACAACCAAACTTCAATCGCCAAGCCTTGTTCAAAGCTCGCCTATTTGAACAAAATTTGTACCGCAAAGGTCAACAGACCCTAGCTAGATGGCAAGATAACTGGCAAAGCCCAGCCACGAAATGAGCAATAACGCCCATGGCAAAATTGCACTTTTTGCCTGATGATTTACCCCGACATTTTGTTGGATGTCGTCGTCGGCTTCAGCTTTTAACTTCTGCTGTTTCTTTTTCGCTTTATTGGCATCACGCGACTTTGCCTTTTGTGCTTTTTTAAATTGCTCGATGCCTTTTTGAATGCCTTGTTCGATCAGCTTAGTTTGCTCTTTGGTTTGTCCCGGCTTTTTAATGCCTGCAGCTACTTTTTGCGCGGTAGCTACGGTTTCTGTTGAAAGTGAATGTTGTTGTTTTTTCATCATATTATCTAACGTAATTGGTTCATGCTTTAGCTATTCTTCTACCTGCTAGTATGCCATAACAAAAAACTTGCTGATACTTAAGGCCGTAACATATTAAGATAAGCCTTCATCATTGGACTATTATTAGTTCACTTATAACTGTTAAGCGTACACCTAATGAGTGATTTCAATTCAACCCACAACAGAGCCGTTTGGTTCGATATTCCCGTTGCTAACCTGGAGCGGGCAGTAAAATTTTACGCCAGCGTATTGGCAATTAAGGTCGATGTAATTGATGAAGGCGGCTTTACCTTTGCCGTACTCGAGCATGGCGAAGGCAAAGTGTTACATTCAGAAACGGATACGTAAGGAAGAACATCTCAAATTGATTACCGCGGTCAAACGCCGTAACATTGCAAAAATAGTATTCCAATCAGGCTGAGCCATGAATAAATTTTACAAAGAACATTTAGCTGTCGCCTCGAACGCGTCGGGACGTAAGATGAATGTCCCCATTTATCGCTTTAAAGGGCAAGAGCCTGGCCCTAAAGTGTATATTCAAAGCTCCATCCACGGAGCGGAAGTGCAAGGTAATGTGGTGATCTACCACCTTATCGAATATTTGAAGATCAACCCTATTCGCGGAGAAGTGGTGTTGGTGCCGAACTGTAATCCGGTTGGCACGAATATCAAGTCGGGTGAATATACCCTGGGCCGCTTTGATCCGATCAACGGTGAAAATTGGAATCGCGGCTATTATTTTAAAAATAAATTAATTAACGATTTTGTAGAAACCATCGCTGAAGAGCAAACATTTGAACAGATAAAACATGCCTTCAGGCAACAGGTAAAACAAGCCATAGAAGCTGAGCTAAATAAAGCCTGGGGAATTGGTTTAGCGCCACGCTTAAATCTTCAGCTACAGGCCCAGGCGTTTGATGCCGATGTCGTGATTGATTTACATAATGGTCCCGTTGCCACCCGACATATTTATGTGCCTGAATATGCCAAAGATACAGCGAAATACTTTAATATCCCGCATGTGATATTCATCCCAAATCAATTTAATGGCGCTCTCGATGAAGCCATGTTTTGTCATTGGTGGACACTGGCAGACAAGCTTGCAGAAAAATTTCCGCAACGAGAATGGCCTATTCCGGTTGAAGCTTTCACCCTGGAAATGGGCAGCCAGGAAGTCATTGATTTTGACTCTGGAAACTATGATGCCAACGGGATATTGGCCTACCTGAATTACAAAAAGTGCCTTGTTGACGCTAACATTCAGCCGGAAAACATAAAACGATACGCGGTATTTCTTAATGATTATAAAATTTTATACACCCAAGAGGGTGGCATTATCGAATATAAAGTAAAGCCAGGGCAGCACGTAAAACAAGGTGAGGTACTGGCGAAAGTGCTAAATGTAGATGATCTGGATAATGACAATGCGGTGAGTTACATTTATGCGCCTGAAGATTTAATCGCCATACTGCACTTTCCTTCGGCATCAGTATTATGTGGTACGCAACTGTATAAATGTTTTATTAATTATTTTCCGTTACCTTAAGCCCCGCCACTAGGAACATGGAGAGGCTTATTGATTAAGGATAGATAGCTTTAGCAACAAATTGGTTAAGGCAGGTAGCTACTACCCATTAGATAACTGTCTACTTCACGAGCGCAGCGACGACCTTCATCAATTGCCCAGACAATTAAGCTTTGACCACGTCGACCATCACCGGCAGCGAATACACCCTGCTTACTGGTGGCAAACTTATCATACTCTGCGGCGATGTTAGAGCGATTATCTTGCTCAAGGCCAAATTGCTCAATCAGTCCGCCTTCTGGGCCCATAAAGCCCATCGCGATAAGCACGATATCGGCTGCAAGTACTTTTTCACTGCCCGCCACTTCCTGCGGGATCATTTGCCCATTGTCATTGCGCTGCCAAGTAATATCAACAGTATGAACCGCTTTAACATTGCCCTGTCCGTCACTTTCAATTTTCTTCGTCATCACTAAGTATTGACGTGGATCTTGACCTTGAATCTCAATAGCTTCATTTTGACCATAATCAACCAACAGACGTTTTGGCCATTGTGGCCAAGGATTATCAGCACCACGTTTTTCCGGCGGCTGCGGCATAATTTCTAGCTGAATTGCGCTGTGACATTGATGACGCAATGAGGTGCCAATACAATCGGTACCGGTATCACCACCACCAATTACCACAACATTTTTGCCGTTAGCGTTAATGTACTGGCCATCTTTATGTTCGCTATCGAGTAAGCTCTTGGTATTCGCTTTAAGGAAGTCCATGGCAAAATGAACACCGTTAAGTTCACGGCCAGCAACAGGTAAATCGCGTGGCACTGTTGCGCCAATACATAGCACAACCGCATCAAAATCACTTTCAAGCTGCTCAACACTGACGTCTTTACCAACTTCGGTGTTAGTAACAAACACAATGCCTTCTTCCGCTAAAATATCAACTCGGCGTTGCACCAATTCCTTTTGCAACTTCATGTTGGGGATACCGTACATTAACAGCCCGCCGATACGATCGGCGCGCTCATACACGGTGACCATATGACCCGCTTTATTAAGCTGTGCCGCGGCCGCAAGGCCGGCAGGACCAGAGCCAATCACAGCAACATTTTTACCGGTGCGAGTTGATGGCGGCTGGGCAACCACCCAACCTTCTTTAAATGCATGGTCAATGATGGATTTTTCGTGCAGTTTAATGGTCACTGGATCAGCGTTGATGCCAAGCACACAGGCGCCTTCACAAGGCGCTGGACAAACTCTGCCAGTAAACTCAGGGAAGTTATTGGTTTTATGCAACAACTCTACTGCGTCTTTCCAGCGCCCCTTGTAAACCAACTCATTCCACTCAGGAATAACATTGTTAACCGGACAACCCGCAACCACAGGTGCAAATTCAGACGTTGCCGACTGACAAAAGGGTACGCCACAATCCATGCAACGAGAAGCTTGTTGCTCAATATCTTGCTGTGGCATTTTTTGTGATACTTCAAGCCAGTCAATTAAACGCTCACCTGGGTGGCGTTCAGTTGGCAAGGTACGTTTTACGTTGATAAACCCTGTTGGATTTCCCATAATATATTCTCCTTGGCAGCTTAAGCTTTAGCGCTAGCTATGTTGTTTAAATGGATATCGAAAGCTTCAACGGCAATGTCATATTCCGACTCAAATTTTCCACTATTACGCACGTCATTCATGTAACCTTGCATCCGCTTATAATCAACCGGCATTACCTTAACGAAGCGCTTAACGCTGTTGTCCCAATCACTGAGCAGTTCACTGGCGACATCTGAGCCTGTTGCTGCAAAATGTTCAGTGATTAACGCTTTTAATTCAAGACTCTCAACGTCGCCAGCAACGGTTTCCAATGCAACCATTTCCATGTTGCATTTAGGGGCAAAGTCATTATTAATATCAAGTACGTAAGCAACGCCACCTGACATGCCGGCGGCAAAATTACGACCCGTTGCGCCCAGGATAACCACTTTACCACCTGTCATGTATTCACAACCGTGATCACCAACCCCTTCAACAACAGCCGTTGCGCCAGAGTTACGTACACAGAAACGCTCACCGGCAACACCACGAATAAAGGCACTGCCCGAGGTGGCGCCAAAGAACGCGACATTACCAATGAGGATATTTTCACTTGGTGAGAACTTCGCTTGCTTGCTTGGATATACCACCAGGTTAGCGCCAGAAAGCCCCTTACCAAAGTAATCGTTAGCATCGCCTTCAAGCTCAAAATGCAAACCTTTAGCGGAGAAACAACCAAAGCTTTGACCCGCTGAGCCGTTAAACTTCACCTTGATAGTATTCTCTGGTAGTCCTTGGGCTTGGTACTTCTTGGAGATTTCATTAGAAATCATCGCGCCAATGGTACGGTCGGTATTAACAACATCGTATTCAAGTTCAACGCTCTGTTGATTATCAAGCGCCGCTTTCGCATCTTCGATCATCTGGCGATCGATAATATCGTTAATCAGGTGTTTTTGGCTGATTGAGCTATAAAGTGTTTCGTTCTCATCGCACTCTTCTTGGTGCAGCAAAGGGGCTAAATCAACGCCACTGTATTTCCAATGGTCGACATCGTTACGTTGTTTAAGACACTGAGTCTGACCCACCATCTGCTCTATGCTATTAAAGCCAAGTTCAGCCATGATTTCCCGTAAACCTTCAGCCATCATGGTAAAGAAGTTAACTAAAATATCTGCGCGACCGGTAAAACGATCGCGTAAACCTTTATCTTGCGTGGCAATGCCAACGGGACAAGTATTTAGATGACACTTACGCATCATGATACAACCTTCAACCACGAGTGCTGTGGTTGCCATACCGTATTCTTCTGCGCCAAGTAGCGTTGCAATAGCTAGATCGCGTGGCGTTTTAAGCTGGCCATCAGTTTGTACGGTAATACGACTACGCAGTTTATTACGAACCAAGGTTTGATGGGTTTCAGCCAAACCAAGTTCCCACGGCAAGCCAGTGTGTTTAATTGAACTAAGCGGTGACGCGCCAGTGCCGCCATCGTGACCCGCAATAAGTACAACATCGGCGTATGCTTTACAAACACCCGAGGCGATAGTACCAACACCGGCTTCAGATACTAACTTAACGTTAATTCGCGCTTCGCGGTTGGCATTTTTAAGATCAAAAATAAGCTGCGATAAATCTTCAATCGAATAAATATCATGATGAGGTGGTGGTGAAATCAAACCAACACCTGGGGTAGAACCACGAGTTTTACCAATCCAGGCATCCACTTTATCGCCCGGTAACTGACCACCTTCACCCGGTTTTGCGCCTTGCGCCATCTTGATCTGTAGTTCGTCGGCATTGGCCAGATAATGACTGGTAACACCAAAACGACCAGAAGCAACTTGCTTGATCCTCGAGTTCATCGAGTCGCCATTTTCCATCGGGGTAAAGCGAATAGGATCTTCACCGCCTTCACCGCTGTTGCTCTTACCGCCAATACGGTTCATGGCAATGGCTAAGGTGGTGTGCGCTTCCCACGAAATAGAGCCAAATGACATCGCGCCCGAGGCAAAACGTTTAAAAATATTTTCAATCGGTTCAACTTCACTCAATGGAATTGCTGGCCGATCGCTACTCAGTTCAAGTAAACCACGTAAAGTAAAGGCATCTTTACTCTGATCATCGACTGTTTTCGCGTACTGCTTAAACTGATTAGTATCGTTACTTGCGGTTGAATGTTGTAACAAACGAATAACGGTTGGGCTAAATAGATGACGTTCGCCGTCATGACGCCACGAATATTCACCACCTGTTGGCAATAAGTTTTCAATGGCGATACGACTCGCTTCAGGGAAACCTTCACGATGGCGCAACACCGCTTCTTGAGCGATTTGATCTAGACTCAAGCCTTCGATTCTACTAACGGTACCGGTAAAGTACTGCTCGATAACCTCAGAATTGATGCCCAAAGCTTCGAATATTTGCGCACCTAAATAAGATTGTAGCGTTGATATGCCCATCTTAGAGAAAGTTTTTAATAAACCGCTGCCAACCGCTTTGACGTACTTATCGGTTATTTGTTGATCAGATAACTTACTATCAAGTACGCCTTCATCACGTAAGGCAAACATACTTTCCAAGGCTAAGTATGGATTTACCGCGGCTGCGCCATAACCAATGACTGTGGCAAAATGATGGGTCTCACGAATGTCAGCCGATTCTAAAATAATGTCGGCGTATGAGCGTAAATTTTCACGAATTAAATAATGATGAACGGCTGCCGTTGCTAATACCGATGGAATAGCAACATGGTCGCTGTCAACTTCGCGATCACTTAAGATCAGTATTGCATAACCATCTTCAACGGCATTTTTGGCGTACAAACACACCCGTTCGAGCGCCTTTTTAAGTGCGCCAGCTTCACCGTTCGCTTTAAAGGTGATACTAATGGTTTTTGATTGCAGGTGATCGTTATCAATATGTTGTAACTTGCGTAATTGCTCGTTGGTTAGCACCGGTTGTTCAATTTCAACTTTATGACAATGCGCTGCTGTTTCATCGAGTAAGTTGAGAGACTTACCGATATAACCACGCAATGACATCACCAACTCTTCACGAATTGGATCGATTGGTGGGTTAGTCACCTGGGCAAATAATTGCTTGAAATAATGTGATAGTTGCTGCGGACGATCAGACAATACTGCCAATGGCGTATCTGTACCCATAGCGCCTAATGGCTCTTTTGACGTGCCGACCATACCAGTGAGCACTAAGTTAAGATCTTCGTTGGTATAACCAAAGGCTTTTTGCATTTTACGTAGTTCCGCCAATGGCGGTTGCGCAATCGAAACGGTTGGTACAGGTAGTTGCTCCAACTCAATTTTGTTTTCTGCTAACCACTGGCCATAAGGCTGAGCCGAGCTAACTTGGTTTTTTACTTCATCATCACTAATGATACGACCTTGCTCAAGATCGGCAATGAAGATTTTACCCGGCTGGAGACGACCTTTTTCAACCACGGTTGCCTGATCAACACACAAGGCCCCCGTCTCAGACCCCATGATTAAAGTGCCATCTTCGGTTAACAAATAACGAGAAGGACGTAAACCGTTACGGTCTAGTGTTGCGCCGATAATATTACCATCGGTAAATGATAACGAAGCAGGGCCATCCCACGGCTCCATAATACAAGCATAATACTCATAGAATGCGCGCTTGGTTTCATCCATATCCGTTTGAGTTTGCCACGCTTCTGGCACCATCATCATCATTACTTGGGCTAGCGAACGTCCACTTAGCACCAATAACTCAATCGCCATATCGAGGTTGGCAGAATCTGAGTTATCGTTATTACACACAGGGTTTAACATCTTCAATTCAGCATCGCTAAAATTAACTGAACTGAATAATGCTTCACGTGCATTCATCCAGTTAATGTTACCGCGCACGGTATTGATTTCACCATTGTGGGCGATATAACGAAACGGTTGCGCACGACGCCACGCCGGGAAGGTATTCGTTGAGAAACGAGAGTGGAACATCGCCAGGCCAGAGATAGTACGTTCGTCTTGGAGATCGAGATAATATTGACGAACCTGCTCAGTAGTAAATTGCCCTTTGTAGACAATTTTGGTCGATGACATCGAGGTAACATAAAACTCGTCACGTTCTTTGGCAATGCTGGCATTAATTTTATGCGAGGTGTATTTACGCAAAACAAACAACTTGCGCTCAAACTCTTGTGCAGTTAATTCAGCCGGCTTGGTAATAAACACTTGCTCAATGTTTGGCTCGCTTGCAAGTGAAGCCGCACCTAACATTGAGTTATCACCGGGAACATCACGGTAACCTATTAAGGTTAGGCCCAGTTCAGTAATATTTTGGTTTAAAATGTCTCGGCACGCTTCACGCTGCTCTTGGTCACGCGGAAAGAAAATCATGCCAACGCCGTAATCTCCAGCATCCGGCAAGTTAAACCCAAGGGCTGCGGTTTCTTGGCATAAAAATTCGTGAGGGATCTGAATAAGAATACCCGCACCGTCACCACTTTTCACATCAAAACCGGTACCTCCACGGTGTTCCATACAGCTCAACATGGTGAGTGCATTTCCAATAATATCGTGAGACTTTTTGCCCTTTAGATTGGCAACAAAACCAATGCCACAGCTGTCATGTTCAAACTCGGCGCGATAAAGACCTTGGGATTTTTTACTCATATCATTCATTGCTAATTCCTATTTCATCAAACTATTTCTATTAGCTAATTTCAGCTTGCTAATTAAGCCATATATTTTTAATGCTCAAAGTGTACGACACAGATGCTTCAGAATATCATTTAGAATTTCTTCAACATCAAACGCCTACTGAGTCTTTATGAGACGATATCCATTAATTAAAATCATGCTTTTAAGCGACCGGAAAAAATAACTCTAAAATGGCCCTGAGTCAATTGCTTCTTGAAGAAGCTTATGCATAATATTTGAATATATATTGCAACAAAACATTATTAAAAACTATTGATGTTTACGCTAAAAAGTAACTACATCAGACTTGTAGCTGTACGATAATGTACTTGAAAATGATCCAAAATTTTAGTTAACGGCTCGAAGCGCAGAGCGACTTTGACACAACCATTGTGTAATTGCCGCATCCGCAGCTAACAACTCGGCATCAGATTCTAATTCAAGGTGAGTCAGTGGCGCACGTAAAACCGGCGTATTGATAACAGCCTGCTTATGCATTAATACTTTAACCGGAATCGGATTTGCCACTTCAAACAATGGCGTAATCGCGTTATACCAAGTTGGGAATAATTCTTCGCCGTAACCTGCCAGAGCCTTTTGCACATATAAATTTGTCGCTTCGGGCCAGGCATTGGCACACACAGAGACTAATCCTACGGCACCGGCCGAGGCCAAATAAGGCATTAACGCATCTTCACCAGAATAAATTTTCAGATGCGGCGCGGCTTCAACAAAGCCTAAAAATTCATTGATATCACCACTGGCCTCTTTTAACGCCCATAAGTTTTTGTGATTGGCCAGGTTTTTAACGGTTTGTTTTGGAATACTCACCGCAGAGCGTGATGGTACGTTATATAACATGCAAGGATATTTCGCCGCATCCATTAACGCTGAAAACCACTGAGTTTGGCCAACCACACCGGGTTTGGCGTACAGTGGCACGGTTAATAAATAACAATCAATTGGCAATTCATTGCAAGCGTTAATCCATGCCGTTTGTGCCGGTAAATTAGCCCCGCCAACCGACACCATCAATGGTACTTGTGGTTTTAATTGACAAATAAATTTAACCATCTGCAATTGTTCTTCTTGCTCAATTGCCAACCCTTCACCGGTGCTGCCACAAATCAAAATGCCATTGCCAGCTTGCTGCTGATCATCAACTATTTTTGCCAAACAGTCGTAATCTACCGCACCGTGTTGATCGAACGGGGTGATTAACGCTGTCCATAAGGAAAAGTCATTCAGTTGAAAAGTTGCCATGTTAAATCTCTTTACCGCTAGTGATACCTCATCTGTCATGTTAATGAATCAAATGGGTATATGAGGCAAATGCCATTAATTGCCGGGCATTTTACCAGTATTAAAATATTGATATTAGTATTTGAGACAAGGAGAAAGGACAGGAATTCACGCGTTAATGCGTCAACACCAGAAGCTCTCCACTTAAACCAAATAGACCTTTAATAGGTATCGTTAAGTGACAGCCGACGGGATTCAACCCAATCGTCCGACAACAGTATTACCTTTTTGACTGTCATCTCGGCGTTAATCCCCCTGATTATCTGTCAACGGGGTGAGGCCCCTCGAGATAACTGCCTGGTTAACGCTCCTCTTCTGCTCCCCGGTAATCAAATTGGTATAAGATCAACGGGGATTCAATGGCGGTTATTTAATCATTTACTCATAGATATTGCAATTACCAAGTCCACATTGTGTTAGTCATATTAGGAATTAGTTATCGTTAAAAGCAAAATAAGCTCAGATTTGTCATTATTCTCTTTACTAATCCCTGCTTAATTAAGAAAATAGCCATTAACCCAATCGCCTTACCACTGAAGCTGAGTAATTAAACCATGGCATTATCAAATCCTTCGCAATTGCTGTTACGCAATGAAGATTTATTACAAAGTAATTCACCTTTAGTCGTCGGTTGTCCCGATAGCGATTTTTTTAGCCATTTGCAAACGGCAGCCCCAAAGGCAAAAATTAGCAGTTATCAGGTAAATTATGCACAACATCAAAGCATAGCTTCGCGCTTTAACGGGAAAATAAACTGTGTGTTTTCGGAACACTATCAAAGTGAAGAAAAGCATGATTTAGTGATCATTTATTTTCCTAAATCGAAAAAAGAATACCAATTTTTATTGGCTATGTTGGCACCTGCCCTGGCAAACAATGCCGTTATACTCGTTGTTGGTGACAACAAGGGCGGGGTTAAGTCGGCAGAAAAACTCAGTAAAAACTATATCTTAAACTCGAGTAAAATCGATTCAGCCCGCCATTGTATTTTATATGAAATTATTTTTAATCATGTTGCGCCAGAATTTAACCTGGCTCAGTGGTATGAGCATTTCACCGTAAAAGTAAAAGATATAGAAATTAAGGTAGCGTCGTTACCTGGTGTCTTTAGTAATGGTGAATTAGATAAAGGCACCCAATTATTATTAGAACACTTACCCAAGGGGATTTCAGGGAAAGTACTGGACTTTGGATGTGGCGCCGGCATTATTGGCAGTTATGTGAATAAAGTAAATACCAACACCGAAGTGGATATGCTGGATGTAAACGCTTTGGCAATTGCCAGTGCCAGACAAACATTAGCGTTGAATCACCTCAATGGTAATGTCTTTGCCTCAGACGGGCTCAGTAATGTGCAGGGTAAATATCATTCTGTGTTATCGAACCCACCGTTCCATCAAGGGATAAAAACCAACTATCAGGCCACTGAAACGTTCTTAAAAGGCATCAAAAAGCATCTAAATAAAAGTGCTACATTAACCATTGTGGCGAATAATTTTTTAAAGTACGCGCCAATCATCAAAACAGAAATAGCGCCTTGTGAGCAACTGGCTAATGCTAAGGGCTTTGCTATTCACCATTGTAAAAATCAATAATGGCTAGGTAAAGCACATTTATTTTTGCTGTTGCGATAGCGTAAACAGCAACCATAATTTTACAATTAATTAATCACTTTTTTGCCAAATTAATATCCCGCTAACTTGAAAATGCCGCCCTGATAACAATTTGTTGCAAAGTCACTTTTCCCACAAAACATCAACACAACAATTTATAACCAACAAAATCAACACATTAACATACAGATCACGCATTCCGTTTACAAATTTTAACTTACACTTTTGCAACAATTTCACCATTGTTTAGTTCTCAACTTTCTCTAATATAGGCAACATACATTTTTGAACAGAAATCAATTGGCTTAAACAGCAACTTTTTCTGTACAACAAGTAATAACGTTTAATTATCAGAGGTCGATATGAACAACCAAGCGAATATTTTAATTGTTGAAGATGAAGAAGTAACACGTTTAAACCTGAAGAACTTATTTGAAGCGGAAGGTTACAACACTCATGTTGCAACAAACGGCGAAAGCATGAGCCAGCAGTTGCAAAGCAATAACATTGATTTAGTACTAATGGATGTCCATTTACCTGGTAAGAACGGTTTATTACTAGCTCGTGAGTTAATAAAGAAGAAAGAAACCGGGTTAATATTTATTACTGGTCGCGATAATGAAGTTGATAAAGTATTAGGTTTAGAAATTGGTGCTGATGATTACATCACTAAGCCATTTAACCCGCGCGAATTAACCATTCGAGTGCGTAACCTATTAAAGCGTATGGCGCCAACAAATAGTTCGGCTCCGGTTACAGATACTGCGCTGATTAACTTTAATAACTGGCAGTTAGATCCAAATTCTCGTCAAATGACATCTCCACAGGGCACTACATTCCCGATCCCACGTGGTGAGTATCGTGCATTACGTTTATTAATGGCTAACCGCGGAAAAATTGTCACCCGTCAGGATCTTATTCAGGAGATGACAGGTCGTGATTTACGCGAAAATGATAGAACGGTAGATGTGACAATTCGTCGTTTACGCAAACACTTTGAAAGCGATGATACTGGCCCTGAGTTTATCAACACGATACACGGCGAAGGCTATCGTTTTGTAGGTTCACTAGATAACCTGAACTAGGGGTGATGAGTTCAGGTTAGATATCTAGTACCTATCTGAGCATATTTAATCAGAATGATTGAGGCTAGCGTTACGCTAGCCTTTTTTGTATCCGTTCAATACTGGTTATATTTAACTGCTCTAACTCGGCCAGTCCTTGCGCTAAACTGCTAAATTCTTGTTTTGAATATTCTAACTCACCGGCTTTGCTAAACACCTGCTTTAATCCTGTGTTGCCAGATGCGGATTTAAGAATATGGCAGCTCTCTTGCCACAATGCATGATCTTGTTGCTCGATAGCCTGATGTAATTGCTTAAGGTATATCGACGATTGCTCTACGTATAGTGCAACGGTTTGCAGAAACACGTCAAAGCCCAATACATCAAGGTATTGTTCAATTAAGGTGTCATCAAGAAAGTCCATGACTTGTACTCCTGGGAATTTAATCTATTGGCTGATTTTGGCAAAACATATCACGAAAAAACGGATGTTGCTTTAATTAAAAACAATAATGAGAAGGTACTACAAATAAACAACCAGCCGGCAACACAAGGTTTACAATATTAACCAATCACTTAACTGAGCGCACAAGGTGCCTTATAAATATTGATTTTAGTGCATAATTCATTCAAAATAGCCGACCATTTTACTTGGTCTTTTGGTTTTCAGAGAAAAAACGAAAAAAAAGTAAAAATATGTCGTTAGTTTCGCTAGAATATGCGCCCTGCGATATGCAGTAGTTTTAAACAACAGTTACATTAAACGAACAAATAAACAGGAAGCACAGTTAAAATGCCTACATCAATGCCAGATATAGCCAACCAAACCGCGGCACAAACCGAAGGTACTCTTGACAGAGTGGGTATGGGGAATATTGAAATGCCAATAATGGTAGCTGCTAAAGATGAAGCCGAACGTGTTGTTTCAGCCCATATCGATGCGTTCGTGAATTTAAACGACCCGAAAGCGAAAGGCATCCACATGTCTCGGCTTTACCTATTGCTGGATGAGTTAGCCAGTAATAATGTGCTCAATTACCAGTCATTAGTCACGCTATTAAATGAGTTTATCAGTTCGCACCAAGACTTAAGTGATACCGCTTATGTGAAATTCAGTTTTGATTACCCAATGCGCCGTGAAGCGTTAATTAGTGGTAAAAAAGGCTGGCGCGTATATCCGGTAACCATTATCGGTAAATTGGATAAAGGTAAATTTGATATTGAGTTATGCGTAGATATTGCCTATTCATCAACGTGTCCATGTTCTGCGGCTCTTGCTCGCCAGCTTATTCAACAAGCATTTACCGCAAAATTCGCACAACAAGAGAGTGTTGATACCGCCGATGTCCATGCCTGGTTAGGCAGCACCGAAGGCATTATGGCAACACCGCACAGCCAACGTTCAATTGCGGAAATGAAAGTTAAGTTAAACTCAAAAGTAAGCAGTTTTCCGTTAACCGATATTGTCGACACCGTAGAGGCGGCCTTACAAACGCCGGTACAGGCGGCGGTTAAACGTGAAGATGAACAGGAGTTTGCTCGCCTAAATGGTCAAAACCTGATGTTTTGCGAAGACGCCGCTCGCCGGGTGCAACATGCGATGAACCTGATTGAGGGCTACGACGATTTTTGGGTGAAGATAAACCACCTCGAATCCCTTCATGCTCACGATGCCATCGCGGTAACGACTAAAGGCATCAAAAACGGCTACCAAGCTTAGCTTTTACCTATATCCATGATCGCTGAAGCCGAGACTATCTCGGCTTTATTGTCTTTGTTTATTGAATAAATAGTGAATGGTAATTAACTTTCATTCCCCCCTATTTTTTTTACCCAAAATAGAATTCAAAGTGAAAGCTTTCAGCTTTCATTACAAACCTATTTACCCCTTGTTTTACTGGGCTTAGTGAAAATAGCAAGCAAGCAGATGTTACCCCAAAGTTAATGCAACAACTCGAAAATCAGAGTAATCACTCTATTTTCAATTGACCTTTGCGCTACATCCCTATATTGTACAAGGTCCCCCGTTGGGGTTTTGCGATATTTATTCAGTTTTTAGCTATTCTTATTCTTCACCGCAAAACCACGCCAACGTGAAATTTACAGGAGAAAACATGCATGCAACTATATGATCCGAATTATCAAAAAGACAATTGTGGATTTGGCTTAATCGCGCACCAAGAAGGTGAGACGAGTCATAAGCTTATCAAAACCGCCATTTCAGCTTTGGATCGCATGCAACATCGTGGTGGTATTGCCGCTGACGGCAAAACAGGCGATGGTTGTGGCTTATTAATGCAAATACCGGATAGCTTTTTTAGAGCTGTCGCTGAAGAAAACCAATGGAAACTCAACGCTAAATATGCGGTGGGAACCATATTTTTAAATCCAGATCCGATTGCCGCGGCAGAATGTAAAAAGATATTAGAGCAAGAGCTTGCACAAGAAACCTTAGAAGTGGTCGGTTGGCGCGTAGTGCCTGTCGATGTAAACATCCTGGGCCCTGTCGCCAAAGCTAACTTACCAACTATTGAACAAGTGTTTGTTAACGGTCCATCTGGCTGGCGTTCGCAAGATATCGAACGTCGTTTGTACATGGCCAGACGCCGTGCCGAAAAACGTATCACCGACAGCCGCTTTTACGTTGCCAGTTTATCGGGCTTAGTCACCATCTATAAAGGCTTGGTAATGCCGAAAGATTTACCAAATTTTTATTTGGATTTGGCCGATATTCGGATGCAAACGGCCATTTGTGTCTTCCATCAACGCTTTTCCACCAATACCTCGCCACAATGGCATTTAGCGCAACCATTTAGATATTTAGCCCACAATGGTGAAATCAATACCATTCGTGGTAACCGCCAATGGAGCCGTGCCCGTAGCTATAAATTTAGCACGCCATTAATGCCTGATTTGAAAGATGCAGCACCCTTTGTGAATGAAAGTGGTTCCGATTCATCATCATTAGATAATATGCTGGAATTGTTCATGGCCGGCGGTATGGATTTATACCGAGGTATGCGCTTGTTAATGCCACCCGCCTGGCAAAACAACCCGTCAATGGATGATGATTTAAGAGCATTCTACGAATTTAACTCTATGCATATGGAGCCTTGGGATGGTCCAGCGGGCATCGTAATGACCAACGGTCGTCACGTGGCTTGTAACCTGGATCGTAACGGCTTGCGCCCAGCTCGTTATGTGCGAACTCGCGACGGTTTCATTACCCTTGCCTCAGAAGTTGGCATTTGGGACTACGGCGAAGACGAAGTCATAGAGAAAGGCCGTGTCGGCCCAGGCGAAATGTTATCGGTAGATACCTACACTGGTACATTAATGAAATCTTCAGACATCGATAACGAGCTGAAATCGCGCCACCCATACCGTGAATGGTTAAATAACAACATTCGTCATTTAGTACCCTTTGATCAGCTCGATGCCGAACTGATTGGTCAACGCAGTTTTAGTGACCAGCAAATGACTGAATTTCATAAGCTGTTTAACTACTCCTACGAAGAAATTCAGCAAGTATTAAAAACCATGGCCGAAAATGGTCAGGAAGCCACTGGCTCAATGGGCGATGATACGCCGATGGCGGTATTATCGAGCAAATCAAGAACGCTTTACGATTACTTCCGCCAGCAATTTGCGCAAGTAACCAACCCGCCTATCGATCCACTGCGTGAACGCTTTGTGATGTCTTTGGGCACCTGTATTGGCCGTGAGCACAACGTATTTAATGAAACCACAGGTCATGCCGACAGAGTTCAATTCGATACTCCTGTCTTGATGTATACCGGCATCAAGCAACTCAGAGAGTTTAATCCTGAATCTTACCGCTCTGACACCATTGGTTTGAACTATGCCCCAGCTGAAGGGTTAGAAGCCGCCATTACCCGAGTATGTGATGTAGCGGTTGATCTGGTGCGCAACAGCAACACCGTTATTTTAATCTTAAGTGACCGTGAAATTGCCAAAAACACCTTGCCCATTCCTGCCGCTATGGCCGTTGGTGCCGTACAACAACGCCTGGTGAATGAAAATCTGCGTTGTGACTCAAATATTGTGATCGAAACCGCGTCGGCCCGTGATCCCCATCACTTTGCCGTATTGCTTGGTTTAGGGGCAACGGCTGTGTATCCATTTATGGCATACGAAACCATTGAACAGTTGATTGAACAAGGCCAATTGGAGATGTCGCCTCGGGATGCGGTAGAAAATTATCGTAATGCGATTAATAAAGGTTTATTAAAAATCTTATCAAAAATGGGCATTTCGACCATTGCCAGTTATCGCTGTGCCGGCCTGTTTGAAGTGATTGGCTTATCGTCAAAAATTATGGAGCTTTGTTTCCCGGGCATTCCGAGTCGTATCCAGGGCAGTGACTTTACTGACATCGAACAAGACAACATTAACTTGTCACGCAGAGCCTGGTTAGCGCATCAGAAAATCACTCATGGTGGCCAGTTAAAATACGTACACGGGGAAGAGTATCACTGCTTTAACCCAGATGTGGTAACCAGCTTACAAAATTCGGTGAAAACCGGTAACTATGACGATTACAAAGTGTTTGCCGACCATGTAAACACCCGTCCGCCAGCGACATTGCGTGATTTAATTGCCTTAAAAGATGATACCGAGTCAATCAGCATCGATAAGGTTGAAGCCGATGCTGACATGTTCAAACGCTTTGACAGCGCGGCGATGAGTATTGGTGCGTTAAGCCCAGAAGCTCACGAAGCGTTAGCCATTGCGATGAACCGTTTAGGGGGCTCATCGAATTCCGGTGAAGGTGGTGAAGATGCCAGCCGTTTTGGCACGGTGCGTAACTCACGCATTAAACAAGTGGCTTCTGGCCGATTTGGCGTAACCCCACATTACTTGGTCAATGCCGATGTCCTGCAAATTAAAGTCGCACAAGGGGCAAAACCTGGTGAAGGTGGTCAGTTACCGGGCGATAAAGTGACGCCGTTAATTGCAAAATTACGTTATTCAGTGCCGGGGGTGACGCTGATCTCGCCGCCACCACATCACGATATTTACTCGATTGAAGATTTAGCTCAGCTGATATTCGACTTAAAGCAGGTTAACCCAAGATGTATCGTCTCGGTTAAACTGGTTTCAGGCCCAGGCGTTGGTACCATTGCCTCTGGTGTTGCCAAAGCTTATGCCGATTTCATCACCATTTCCGGTTATGACGGTGGTACGGGTGCCAGCCCATTAACTTCGGTTAAATACGCGGGTTGTCCATGGGAGCTAGGCTTAGCTGAAGCGCATCAGTCATTAGTCGCCAACGGTTTACGTCATAAAGTGCGATTACAAGTCGATGGCGGCCTTAAAACCGGTGTTGATATTGTCAAAGCGGCAATTTTAGGCGCGGAAAGTTTTGGTTTTGGTACCGTGCCGATGGTGGCGTTAGGCTGTAAATTCTTACGAATTTGTCACTTGAATAACTGTGCAACCGGTATTGCTACCCAAGATCAGCTATTGCGCGACGAATACTTTAAAGGCTTGCCTGAGCAAGTAATGAATTACTTCCGCTTTGTGGCGCAAGAAGTTCGTGAAATTTTGGCGAAATTAGGGGTTGAATCTTTAACCGCGTTAATCGGTCGAACCGATTTACTGGTAGCGATTAAAGGCATCACCGCGAAGCAGCAAAAACTCGATTTATCCGGTATTATTGCCGATGTTGTGGCGCCAGAAGGTAGTGCGTTATACCAAACAGAAACAAACGAGCCGTTTGATAAAGCTGAGCTTAACCACAATATCCTAGCGCGTGTACAAGATGCTATTTTAGAGAAAACCGGTGGCGATTATCATTTTAGTGCGAAGAATACTGACCGCTCAGTCGGGGCATTAATCTCTGGAGAAATTGCTCGTCATCACGGTAACCAAGGATTGAGTTCAAACCCAATTCATCTGCATTTAACCGGTACGGTTGGTCAATCGTTTGCTTGTTGGAATGCCGGTGGCTTAAATATCACCTTAACCGGGGATGCCAACGATTACGTTGGTAAAGGTATGGCTGGTGGTAAAGTCACTATCATGCCGCCAAAAGGCGTCACTTATCAGAGTCATTTAACGCCAATTATGGGCAATACCTGTTTGTATGGTGCAACTGGAGGCCACTTATATGCCGCAGGCTGTGCCGGTGAACGTTTTGCCGTACGTAACTCAGGTTGTAGTGCAGTAGTTGAAGGGGCTGGCGATCACGCTTGTGAATACATGACGGGTGGTATTGTGACCATCTTGGGTAGTGTCGGACTTAACTTTGGTGCAGGTATGACCGGTGGTTTTGCTTATGTCTTAGATGAACATGATGATTTGGATGTACGTTTAAATGGCGAAACCATTGAAATTATAGAACTTACTGAATTAGCGATTCATCAAGAACATTTACGTGGCATTATCAACCATCATTTTGAAGAAACTGGCAGCCTTAGAGCTGAATTTATTCTGGAGAATTTCACCGAATTTTCAGCGAAATTTAAATTGATTAAACCGAAAGCTACTGATGTGAAAACGTTATTAGGCCACCGCAGCCGTTCATCAGCTGAGTTAAGAGTAGAAGGCTAGTAAGAATTATGAGTAAGAATGTTTATCAATTTATTGATGTAAAAAGAATCGATCCACCGAAAAAAACCATCGATTTGCGTAAGGCTAATTTCGTTGAAATTTATCAACCACTAAGTAATGACCAAAGTGAAGGTCAGGCCGACCGCTGTTTAGATTGTGGTAACCCGTACTGTGAATGGAAATGTCCGGTCCATAACTACATTCCACAATGGTTGGAATTGGTGACTGAAGGTAAAATTTTTGAAGCGGCAGAGTTGTGTCATGAAACCAATTCATTGCCCGAAATGTGTGGCCGGGTTTGTCCACAAGACAGATTATGTGAATCCGCTTGTACCCTAAACGATGAATTTGGTGCGGTAACCATTGGTAATATCGAAAAGTACATTACCGATACCGCCTTTGCCCAAGGTTGGACACCCGATCTGAGCAAAGTAGTAGCAACCGGTAAAACCGTAGCCATTATCGGTGCCGGTCCTGCGGGTTTAGCCTGTGCCGATGTGCTTACCCGTAATGGTGTAAAAGCCGTGGTATATGATAAACAAGCGGAAATTGGCGGCTTGCTTACCTTTGGTATCCCATCGTTTAAACTTGAAAAAGATGTCATCGTTCGCCGTCGCAAGATATTCGAAGGCATGGGCATTGAGTTCAAGTTAAACGTTAATGTCGGTAGCGATATCAGCTTTAATGATATCAGCGAGCAATATGATGCGGTATTTTTAGGGTTAGGGACTTATACCGATATGACCGGCGGTTTTGAAAATGAGAATGCTCCTGGCGTGTATAGCGCTCTCGATTATCTTATTGCCAACACCCAACACACCATGGGACTTACTGAAAACGTAAAACCTTACACCAGCTTTAAAAACAAAAAAGTCATCGTTTTAGGCGGTGGTGATACTGCGATGGACTGTGTTCGCACCGCAATTCGTCAAGGTGCAACCGAGGTTACTTGTGCTTATCGTCGCGATGAAGGCAATATGCCGGGTTCCCCCAAAGAAGTGCTAAACGCCAAAGAAGAAGGTGTCGATTTTCAGTTTAACATTCAACCACTTGATGTCGCCGTTGATGCCAATGGTAATACTTGTGGCGTTAAGTTTGTAAAAACTCAACTTGGGCCAGTAGACGATAATGGTCGTAGGAGCCCTGTGACCTTTGCTGCCGGTAGTGAGTTTATGATGAAAGCTGATGCCGTAATTATCGCCTTTGGCTTCTTACCAAGTCCGCCACAGTGGATGAAAGATGCCGGTGTTGAGGTTGACTCACGTGGTCGCGTTATTGCTACAGAGAACTCAAGCTTCGCCATGCAAACAACTAAGCAAAACGTCTTTGCTGGTGGTGATATGGTGCGCGGTTCTGACCTGGTAGTAACTGCAGTCGATGAAGGCAGAAAAGCCGCGATGGGTATCTTGGATTTTGTTTTTGATGAACAACTGATCCAAATTCAGCAAGCCTAGCTTTATTTTTCAAAAATCATTGATAAAACCAGAGTGTCTACTCTGGTTTTTTTATGAGATAAAATGCGTTAAGGTGATACCAACTCCATACATACAATTTTTGAGTCTTCTTTGAAAGTAAGTACTTTTTCGCATTACATTTTATTGCTAACCGTCATGTTGATGACAAAATTCGCTTATTCTGTGGAAATTGAGCAATGCGGCAATAGCCCACAAGCACAACAACCGGCGCAATTTATTATCAATGATGCTGAGCAACAAAGAGCAACCCTTCGCTGTAACCCTTTACTGACAAAAATTGCTATCGAAAAAGCTGCCGCCATGGTTGAGCACGGCATTGTCCAGCATAATTTAGGGGGAAGTCCTAACGCCAGATTAAGAAGTTATGGTTATAAACTTCCTGAGTATTATGGTTTGCTGCTCAGTAATCAGGTAGAAGCCATTACAGGCGGTTACACAACAGCCGAAGTGTGGCATGCATTTAAAAATTCAGACACCCATCGTAAACATTTATTAGGTGAGCTTGAGTTTTATTTAGAGCAAGATGGAATTGGCATCGCATTTTTACGAGAATGGCAAACACCACATGTTGAATATTGGGTGGTTTATCTAACCAAAGGCTTTGCCGAAAACCAAGACAATAAATTTAAAGGCACTGAGATCCCCAACAAAAGCCCTTATGACGTTGTGGAAGTGAAAAAGAACAAGAAGATTGACAAGGACTGAACAATGCTGAATAAAATTAATATCATTAGTACCCTACTCGGCATTTTATTTGTCTGCCTTTCAGTCCCTATTCTTGGCTATGGTAAGGCAATAGCAATCCAGGGGGATTTCCTCGATTTTGCCCAAGATTATCCGCTGTTTATTCACTTTATGTTAGATATAGTTATCATGGGATTACCATTGTTATTGGCGCTATTTGTGTTTGCCGCAGTGTTAAACTTATTCAATGGCGCGAAACAGCGCTTGCCGTATGCATTGTTTCTTTTGCCATTTCTACTCTTGCACAGTTACTATCTTGTATTCTCTATTGTTAACTTAGATCCAAGCGCATTTATCGCAACAACGTTGCCCAAGTATGCGTTATTGATAATTTTTACCCGGTGGTTTGCGAACTGGCAAACGGTTAATAAAAAATAATCATGCTGTTATGATTGAAGTACTTGTTATTGAAAGTCATAGCTAGTCTTGGTATTTGAAATTTATGTATCGATATAATGTTTTCGGAAAAAAATGGTAATCCATCGCACCAATGATGAATGGCAATTGTTTACGGATTCAGAAACGGGTATGCGAGCCCGAGTTTATGATGTTGTGATCCCCCAGGACATGGACGAAAGCGAGTTTTGTAAATTTTTGGATGATATTTATCATGAATATTCCAGCGAAAAGCAGCCACGAGTAGCAGCAATAGACAAATGATAACCACTAGAAAAACCCTGATATTTGGCAATTCTGGCTCAGGAAAGTCGACATTAGCACAACAGCTGTGTCGGCAATATGGTGCCGCTCATTTAGATTTAGATATTCTTGCCTGGTTACCTGGCACACCGCCGACTCGCGCACCGATTAATCAGTCATGGCAAAAAATTAACGCCTTTATCTGCAATAATGATAATTGGATAATTGAAGGTTGCTATGGTGACTTGCTTATTTTATTAAGCTCAACCGCGACTGAAATGATCTATTTAAACTTATCTGTTGAAGATTGCATTAGCAACGCCAAAAACAGGGCATTTGAGCCGCATAAATATCAAAGCAAGCAACAACAAGACGATAATTTACCCATGTTGATAAAATGGATAAGTGACTACGACACCCGCGATGACACGTTTTCAAAAATGTCACACCAACAGCTATTTGAAAATTTCACTGGTAAAAAAAGCACATATAACAGTAATATGGCCGCACTAGATAAGATTAAGGATTGATATGAAATATTTACTAGTGATGGTAACGAGTATTGTGCTGCTTTCATGCAGCAATGTCAGGTTTGATTCCAATATGGGACCATTTATTCGGGCTGAAATCAGTTCTTCCGTGGTAGAGCAATACACTATGCAAGAAATTCGTCATTATCAAGGAGATTTCATCAGCAGTGTTCATTCTGAAGTTTGTCTGAGCAACACTGAAGGGGATGGAGAAAGTATTACTCGCCCTGTGCACTTTAGCGCCTCAGCAAGATCTCATTTAATTAGAGAGCTTCAAGTAAATACCCAATTACAGGGAGGTAATTCTTTAGTTGTGCACTCCTGTAATGTACGAGCAAATGCCGAGTGCTATCAAATTCAAGAATGTAACGGTAGTGCATACTGGGTAGACCAAGGTAAGTCCTAATGACTATTTCAGATATTAAGTGCACTAGCTTTTGTTTATAATATCAGCCATAACACCGTAAAAATGCGAAGAAAATTGAGTATCTACAGATGTCAGAAATAGAACTGTCTAATTCCCAGAAGGAGGCGTTGGTGTTAAAGCTGCAACGCTATTTTGATGCTGAGCTTGAGCAGGAATTGGAACAATTTGATGCCGAATTTTTATTGGATTTCTTTGCCAAAGAAATGGGCTCGACATTTTATAATCAGGGGTCATATACCCGTCACCATTCAAGATGCAGGTTTCAGAGCGCTTGAGCGATTTCAATTCAAGGCGCATCTATACAGTAATGGTTATTCCCTTACAAATAGATGCAACGAAGAAGTGGGATTGCTCAAGCGCTTCTTCGATGGGTTTAAAAGTGATTTATGCAGCGTTATGAATTTTAACAATGGAATAACCATTCTCTAAAATTAATGCCTCGCCTAAATCACTTTTAATTCCCACTGAAATCCTGCACTTTGAATGGCGACGGGTATATGATGCGCAAGCCATTCTCAATGAGAAAATGGATAGCATCAGTGACGCCATTTATGAAATTGAAAAACCTACCTACCTTTAATACCAAGTTGATTAAATATCATTTAACACGAGAAGAAACTACAAGATGAATATTTGGGTTGATGCCGATGCCTGCCCGGTAGCGATAAAAGAAATTTTATTTAAAGCCGCCGACCGGACAAATACACCAACAACACTGCTGGCAAATCATGCTTTGCGCATTCCACCATCACGGTTTATTAAATTTATTCAGGTAAGCTCTGGTTTTGATGTCGCCGATGATGAAATTGTAAAGCGTGTCGTTGCCGGTGATTTAGTGGTGACACAAGACATTCCTTTGGCGGCTGAAGTGATAGAGAAAGGGGCAACGGCACTGAACCCTAGAGGTGAGTTGTACACCACAAGCAACATACGTGCACGCTTAAATATGCGCGATTTTATGGATACCATGCGGGCCAGTGGCGTACAAACCGGTGGCCCACCAGCGTTAAACCAAGCCGACAAGCAAGCATTTGCCAACAATCTCGATAGAATTTTAACCAAGAAAAAGTTACAGTAAATCTTTGCTGTTACCTGCATCATCTAAAATAACCGCTTTCGCCAACAATTGGTTTGCGTCCAAATATCGACCAATGGCAGTAAAGGTTGCGGTTTTCACTTTACCTTGGTGATCTTTCAACGTCACATCGTCCATGAATATACTGCCTAACAGTAATTTCACTGGATTAGTTCGGATCCGTTGCGGTTTAAAGTAGGCTTTCGCGTTCGCCTTTAATTGTGCTTTGTCAGTAGTAGAGTATATCGCCGCATTGATTACATCTAACGTATGCTCAGTACAGTTTTGATAACTGCCCTCAAAGGGATTAGACAGCACCGAATACTTCGGATTATGAACGTCCCTATTCTTACCTGTCGCTATGGCGTCGATAAGTTTTGCTTGCAACTCAACGGTTGGAATAATTATCCCGGCTTTTAGCGCATCGACTCCCCAAAAAAAGTCTATCGGATAGTCGGTTACCAAGGCACTTCTATCCTTTTTTTCTTCCTTTTGATAAAGATTATGTATGGCATAACCTTTAATAGTTTCACCGTTTTCCAACTCAATATTGGAGTAAATCGCGATTGCCGCATGAGTGAACGCGACCCCTTTCGGCAAGTCATTCTCAGGCCGACCGACTCGACCGATAATGAACGCCTGTGCTCCCTGGCTGGCAGCATATTGCTCTACACTTTTTGCAAACGCGGTTAATGTTTCTGTGTCATGCTGGTTTTCAGTTGGGCTGGCGCTACCAGCCCATGCTGACGCATTAACAAAAACTAATGACATAATTAATGCTTTCATCATTAAAGCTCCTGTAATGGATTGGTTTCCGGCTCTTGCTTTTTCAATGCCTGATTCGGTGGTGGACCTGCAGTCACCGTTTTGTCACTGACCTCAAGTGGTGTCGTGGTTATCGCACTTTCCATTAACGAATCACCGGCTTGGCCACTGACATTACCAACAGCGCCAACAATTTTTAATGGCACGGCAATCACTCCACTTGCCGTTTTGGCACTGGCCACAACTCCGTTTGACCCTGCTAAGGCCGAATGTTTTACCGATTGTGCCGAATGCTCCGAAGCACCTCCTGCGGCAAACACACTGCTCGACGTCATCGTTAAAATAACTAAGGCGATTTTATTGATTGTTTTCATCATTTATTCCTTTCTCAAAAGTTAATCATTGGTAAGCGCTCTCGTTGAACGCAAATTAACTATGGACAGTAAAATCATTTATGTATACCTTTAATGTCATGGTATTGAATTATGCCACCACAAGTATAGTTATTTAATACTTTAGACATTAGACAACACAAAAATAGAGTTTTGCTATGAGCCAAATAAAACAAATTAGTGATGTGTTAAAAACATTATTGAAACAACAGCAACTGACTTATGCCGATGTTGCCGAGCAGCTCAAGATGAGTGAAGCAAACATAAAACGAATTTTTTCGAATGAAAGTTTTAGTTTGCAGCGACTGGAAAGCATTTGTCAGTTAATGGATTTATCCCTGACCGACCTGTTTTTATTAATTGAACGCCAGCAAGAGAAAATTTCACAATTGACCCTAGAACAAGAGCAAGAACTGGTGCATGATCCTAAGTTACTGCTTGTTGCCGCCTGTGTTCGTGATGGCTGGAGTTTTGAGGAAATAATCACTCATTACCAAATTGATCAATTTGCCGCCATTCGCCTGCTGGTCCGTCTCGACAAGTTAAAAATGATCCAACTATTGCCGAATAACCAGTATAAATTATTAATTTCGCAAGACTTTAAATGGCAACACCGAGGTCCTTTAGAACGCTTCATTAGTCAGGATGTGATGGCTAAATTTTTGATGTCTGATTTTGCCAGTGAAGATTCTTTTCGTTTTTATATTCGTGGCAGTTACAGTCAAAATTCGATTGCCACCATTTTCAAAAAACTCAAACATTTAACCCAGGAATGTGCTGAGTTGAATCATCAAGATGCACAATTGCCATTATCGAAGCGACAGCATATCGGGGTGTTAACGGCGATGCGCCCTTGGGAACTGTCTTTGTTTAAAGAAATGCGCAGAGAACAAAGCTAAGTCGTAAATTTAATCAATGAAAGGGCAACAGACTTTAGGGTCTGTTGAGCTTTGCTGTGCATTTTTACAGCGTTTAGGCTCAATTATTTGGAACAACCAAACTTCAATCGCCAAGCCTTGTTCAAAGCTCGCCTTTTTGAACAAAATTTGTACCGCAAAGCTCAACAGACCCTAGTTTTGTTGACGCTTTTCTGGCAAAATAATTACAAGTATACCCGTCACCATTCAAGATGCCGGTTTCAGAGCGCTTGAGCGATTCCAATTCAAGACGCATCTATACAGTAATGGTTATTCTCGGCAACTGCTCCTGCGTTGCCCTAATATAGTACATCCGTGTACTAACCTTACAAATAGATGGAACGAAGAAGTGGGATTGCTCAAACGCTTCTTC
>MABC01000010.1 GCA_002162925.1 Thalassotalea sp. 42_200_T64
CGCGGCATAAATTGCTTTTAAACCCATCGAAGAAGCGCTTGAGCAATCCCACTACGTCGTTGCAGCTATTTGTAAGGTTAGTACACGGATGTACTGTATTAGGGCAACGCAGGAGATGTTGCCGGAAATAACCATTACTACATAACTGCGCCTTGTATTGGAATCGCTCAAGCACTCTGAAGCCTGCATCTTGAAGCGGAGCGGGTATATTAGCAAAGCAACTGTCTTTTTCTGAAATTATATTACATTTATTTCCTCGAATTTATTACATTAGGTGACTTATGACCTCGCAATTATCTCAATTAAAAGCCATGACCACAGTCGTTGCCGATACCGGTGATGTGGGTGCGATCGGACAATATCAGCCCATTGATGCAACCACAAACCCATCGCTGTTATTAAAGGCCACCAACATAGACAGTTATCAACCTCTACTTGCGGCAGCGGTCAGTTGGGCAAAACAACAGTCCGATAATGTTGAGCAACAAATTATCGATGCCGGAGATAAATTATCGGTATTGATTGGACTGGAGATTTTAAAAGTAATTCCGGGTAAAATTTCTACGGAAGTCGACTCACGATTGTCGTTTGATACGCCAAGCACCGTTGCCAAAGCCGAAAAGTTAATTGCTTTATACAATGCTGCGGGCATCAGTAATGACCGAATATTAATCAAAATGGCTTCAACCTGGGAAGGCATCAGAGCCGCAGAAATTCTGGAAGCGAAAGGCATTAACTGTAACCTGACACTATTGTTTAGTTTTTCGCAGGCGCAAGCATGTGCCGAAGCCGGAGTGTTCTTAATTTCTCCATTTGTCGGCCGAATTTTAGATTGGTACAAAAAAAGCACAGGCAAAGACAGTTACCCTGCAGATGAAGATCCTGGGGTGATATCAGTCACCAGTATTTTTAATTACTACAAAAAATTTGACTATAAAACCATAGTGATGGGCGCAAGTTTCAGAAGTAAAGAAGAAATTTTAGCGCTTGCCGGGTGTGATCGTTTGACCATTAGCCCGCAATTACTCGCCGAGCTGGAGCAAAGTACGGAAACGGTTAGCCAAAAACTGGTTAAAGGCGAGGTCACAACACCAAGACCTACGCCATTAACTGAACAAACATTTCGCTGGCAGATGAATGAAGACGCGATGGCGACTGAAAAACTGGCTGAAGGCATCCGTGGCTTTACCGCGGATCAGATAAAACTTGAAGAAAAACTCGCCAGTTTGTTTTAAAAGTGTTTCATTTTGTAATCCGCTGTGGTATTAAAAGGAGGCGTTGTAAAAAATAATAAGGAGCTTTAACATGGATCCAATTGATAGCTTAGTGGAGTTAATTGAAGGTAAGTCGAAGGCCAAAAAAAAACAAAAATGTAAATGGCGTGAGATTGAGCAACTTAAAGAAAAACTAGAACTAGAAAAAGAAGTTGAGTTTTTTAATGGTTCATTTGAACACCTGCTTGAAGAGTACTAAAGCAGATAAGTAGAGCCACAAAACTTACAACGAAAGCCCCGTTATTACGGGGTTTTTTATTGCCAAAAATGTAAAGTACAGAGATTAAAATCTAAACCAACGGTCATTTATCGTACAATTTAAAGTTTGTATTTTAGCTCTTAACTGGTCATACTAGTTGAAATTCCCTATCTCTGACAGTGACAAAAAGATAATCGCATTATGGCAACGCAGGTAATTAAACAAAAATTTTCTCAAGGCTACGATTTTGATGAGGAATTAGTTAACTCTATCACCCATGGGGTGGGAGCTTTGTTGAGTGTTGCGGCGCTAACCTTGATGGTAATTGTTGCTAACGACGCCCTTGAACTCACCAGTGCCATTATTTATGGTACGAGTATGGTTGTTCTTTTTTTAGCATCGACTCTGTATCACGCCATTAGCCACGCATCAGCAAAAAAAGTGTTAAAGTTGCTCGATCATTGCGCCATTTACCTATTGATAGCAGGTACCTATACGCCATTTATGTTGATCAGCTTAAAAGGTACATGGGGTTATTCAATTTTGTCTATTGTTTGGACCATGGCGATAGTCGGTATTTATTTTAAGTTAGTGTATAAACAACGTTTCCCGAAAGTTTCACTGTTTACTTATCTGGCGATGGGCTGGTTAATTATTATTGCTGCTCCACAAATGATTGCCAATGTTGCAACCGGAGGGCTTATTTTATTAGCCGTCGGTGGCGCTGCGTACAGTTTAGGGGCTATTTTTTATGCCTTCAAAAAAATTCCATTCAACCATGCTATTTGGCATGTGTTTGTACTCGCCGGCAGTATTTGCCACTTTTTAGCAATATATATTTACGTTATCGAATAAACTGTTATACCAATTTGATTAAATATGAGCAGATATTTAATCAAATTGGTATTTATTTTAGCTCTACTTCAGGATTAACCATGCAATACGCTGACATTACCGGCTGGGGAAAATACACTCCGCCAGCCAGACTAACTAATGATGACTTAGCCACATTTATTGACACCAGTGATGAGTGGATTTCATCACGTACCGGCATTAAAGAACGACGCATATCTCACATTAACACCGCTCACATGGCAGCTCTGGCTGGCAAACAAGCATTGGCGCGAGCAGGAATTGATGCCGATGACATAGATTTGATCATTGTAGCAACCTGTACACCAGATAATTTAGTGCCAAACACAGCATCGAAAGTACAACAGTTATTAAGCACCAACAACAGTGCCTGCTTTGACTTAAGTTCGGCCTGTACCGGCTTTATATATGCCTTACAAAATGCCACCGCACAAATTCGCATGGGCATGGTGAAAAAAGCATTAGTGATTGGCGCCGAAAGAATGAGCTGGTTCGTTAACTGGTCAGTACGTGACACCGCGGTATTATTTGGTGATGGTGCAGGTGCGGTAGTGTTAGAAGCAACAGATATAGAGTGCGGACTGCTTGAAGCAAAACTCGGTTGTGACTCAAATGCTCGAGAGATATTAAATATCGTTAACTTTGGTACCGACATGGACCGCTATGAAAACCCACCGGGACCATTACAGATCGACTTCAATGGGCAAGATATTTTTAAGCGTGCTGTACGTAGCATGGGCAAAGCCACAGAAACCGTAATGGCGAATACTAATTTGGCGGTCAGCGATGTGGATTTGTTGGTTCCACATCAGGCCAATTTGCGCATTATCGAAACCTTGCAGCACAAGTTAAAATTAAGCGATGAGCAGTGCATGGTTAATATTCAAAAATACGGCAATACCTCAGCCGCCACGGTGCCAATTGCCTTATGTGAAGCAGTGGAGCAAGGTAAGATCAATCCCGGAAACAATATAATGTCGGCAGCTTTTGGTGCCGGGTTAACCTGGGGAGCCTGTTATATAAAATGGGGTGATCGCGTTACTGCGGTGAATGACTACACTCAGCAAGAACAACAATGTGAGCAAAGTGCAAAAGAGTTATTATCGGTAGCCATTAAGCATTGTTTGCAATAGTGTAAGCAACGGGCTGCGAGCTACTAGCAACGGGCAGCCCGCTTAAAACTAAAAGCTTCGGGCTCAACATCAAAGCTACGAGCAGTCAGCTTAAATAAAAGTATTTCAGGTACAATTTTACCTATTTATATAAAGTAGATTAGATTACCCTGCCCATGCTGCAGTTCGTTTCTCGTTTCTAGTATCTCGTTTCTGATTTACTCTTCCTCTCTGACAAAAGCAATGTCAGAAAACCCCATACGGGCAAACTCTTTTTGCCGGAAATTTTTGACGATGCCCTGCCCGCGGGATGTTAATTCGAGTTGTTGTTCCATTGCCAAAAAACTTTTAATATCAACGCCTTCTGCCGCTGCCGCGGCTTCATTCATATCGTGAAAACGAGAGAATGAAAAAGGTATGGTTTTCGTTTTCCCCTTAAACTTATACGTCACTACTCTTGCCATAATTATTCCTATTTATTTTTCAATTTAAGCAATTAAACGTTGTTGTAACCAAGCAGAAATATCTGCTACTTGCTCTGCACATACCGCATGTTGCATTGGGTAGGTTTGATAGCTTGGGGTAAAGCCCTTTGCTTGCAACGCACTCATTGCTTGCTCACCTAACGCAGGGCTAACCACAGGATCTTGTGAGCCATGCATTACCGCTACATTTATTGAACTATTGCTCTGATGTATAGCAATACTATCTTTGGTCGCAAAATAGGTCGACATTGCCAGTATTCCCCCTAGTGGTTTATCAAAACTTAACGCGGCCTGATAACCCACGGCTCCACCTTGCGAAAAGCCGGCCACAATAATTCGCTCACTGGCGATGCCACGCGAGATCTCTCGTTCAATCAAATCTTGTACCGATTTTGCCGATGCCAGTAATTGTTTACTATCGACCTTGCGTTCGATACTCATATCCAATATGTCATACCACGCCGGCATTACCATGCCGCCATTGATGGTAACCGCTATTTTTGGAGAATGGGGAAATACGAATCGTACCGGTAAAAAATCAGGCAATTGCAGTGCCGGTACAATAGGCTCAAAATCATGGCCATCGGCGCCTAAGCCATGCAGCCATATAACACTTGCTGTAGCCTGTTGTTTAGGCTCAACTTCAACACAATTTAAATACGTCATCTTTTCTATCTATGCTCAAATATGCAAATATAAAATATGAAAAGATTATACCAACATTTTGTTTTCTTCTCTCATTTGATTAAGCAAAATTTAGCATTAACCCTCCCTATCCGCCGTGATTTACATGGACGTAATGAATGCCGCGTTTACAGGACGTAATAGAGTGGTCCGTGGCGCGGGAGGATAAGTACCATTATCCCTGTAGAAATCGAGTAGGGTGGAGCTTATGCTCCATCCCTCTCACAGAACCGTACGTACGGACCTCGTATACGGCTCCTGCAATTCACTATTTCTTAGTAATAAGAAGCAAGAACGCCTGTTT
>MABC01000025.1 GCA_002162925.1 Thalassotalea sp. 42_200_T64
CAGAAAAAATGCCCGGCGCGGGTGAAGTGTTTAACGAAGCAGAGTTAGTGCTTGATGAACACGACAAAAGCATATTGGCGGGATCTACTCTCGACACGAAAACGAAAGCCAAGCCCAAACGCAGACCATTGCCTGCAGCATTGCCACGAGAAGAAGTGGTTATCGATATCACGGATGCTGACAAGGTGTGTGATTGCTGCTGTTATTAACAATAAGTATAGCGACTTATTTTTCAGCATGTCTCAACGAGACTAACTTAAAGACTTTGAGCGTATCTTCCTAAGACTAATGAAGACCTTACTTTTAATTTTTTATTAAAATAATAAATGTTTTTTATGACACTTTATGGTTGATATTTTGGTTTTTATGACATGTTATGCTTTAGAACTGATCGTTAATAGAAAATTTTAAGCACTAAAACGTGCTTCTCTAGAGCAATTTGTATGACAGTTTATGGTTTAACCCACAACTAATCTGTGCAGCAACAGCTGCACTTCCCCGCTGTAGCCAGATAGCACATTTATTTTAAATAACGATCTCGATGCAGATATACAATTAGCAACTATACTGGTGGCATACCTAGCAAAACAACTGCTTAAATTAAGGGTTGGTTAAATAACAATAAGGGAATTCTGATGAAAAAATTATTGCTAATTGTCAGCGCGTTTATCCTTTGTGCATGCGCAGCAACGGGTGATAACCCTGAACAGCAGCGTGCAGAAATTGCAAAAATGAATAATCAGGTGCTGTCCGATGTCGAAAAGGCCAGTCCAGGCGCAATGGCCAAGGCAAAATCTGCCCCGGGTTATGCAACGTTCAGTAACGCACAAATTAATTTGCTATTTGTCGCCGCCGGTGGTGGTTATGGCGTGGTTAGCAACAATCAATCTGGTGCCAAAATCTATATGGATATGTACGAAGGTGGCTTTGGCTTCGGCTTAGGAGCGAAAGACTTTCGTGCTTTGTTTGTTTTCCATACTAGTGATGCGATGAATACTTTTGTCAATGATGGTTGGGTTTTTGGGGCAGAAGCCGATGCCGCCGCTAAAGCCAACAATAAGGGGGGCGAAGTTGGTGGGAGTGTGACCATTGGTGATATCACTGTCTATCAATTAACGAAAGCTGGCCTTGCTTTACAGGCAACTTTAAAAGGCACCAAGTATGTAAAGAATGATGAATTGAATTAATTTTTAGTCATTAAATTTAAGCAATAAAAGCGGATAAAATAGAAATGTCGACTAATATTTACAAAAATACAATACATAAAAATAACAGGTTAATGTATGAAACAATTATTGTTGATTTTATCGCTGTTCTTAGTTTGGACGTGTTCTTCAGACATTGCCCCTGCAGGGCATCAGCGGGCAGAAATATTACAGATCAGGGACAATACCCTGGCTGAAATATTGGCTCTGGAGCCCGAACTTGTCGGAACTATTAAATCGGCTCCGGCATTCGCGATTTTTACCAACCAGAGCAACGATAAACTTAAACTTGCCGACGGCATTGGTATTGGCGTCATTCACAATAATTTAACCGGCCATAATCACTTTTTACTGGCAGAAACGGCATTAACCCAGCAGCCGAATACTCGGTTAATTTTTGTCTTTGACAATAAGCAGAAGATTGAACAATTCATCAGCTATGCACAAGTGATTTATGATGAAAATTTAATGGCAGTACACCCTACCTATAACGTAAATGACATCGGCTTAACTGTGTATCTGCTTAATCATCAAGGCGAACTATTACCGGTTACCCTCGAAGAAGGGCGGTTTTGGCAAAGCGAGAGACTTAATTAGAATGTGTTGAGCCTTTAATCGCCTTGCCATTAAGGTAAATAACAAGCGCATCTAAAAAAACGTATATATGATATTTCATATATACGTTTTTTTATATATACTGGTTTCAACTTAACCGTTGAGATCATAATGAGTATTTTTCCTGTCGATTTTTTTAAATGTTTAGCGGATGAAACTAGACTGAGTATCACCCTGTTGATCAAGCAGCAAGGTGAGCTTTGTGTGTGTGAATTAACCAGTGCGTTAACAATCTCACAGCCGAAAGTATCAAGGCATTTAGCCGTACTTAAGAATGCCGGCTTACTCACTACCCGCAAGCAGGGGCAATGGGTCTATTATGATCTGAGCAGGGATATCAGTGACTGGTGTATAGGCACGATAAGCAGTTGTTTAGCAGAGAATTTTAATGTGATAGAAAATCTGGTAATGAACCTCAATGCTATGGGCGACAGGCCACAACGGCAACAAATTTGCTGTAATAATAGCAATTAAAGGAGAATAAATAATGAAAATTAAAGTAGGAATTAATGGCTTTGGCCGCATGGGACGTTTAGTGTTTCGTGCCGCCTGGCATTGGCCAGAAATAGAGTTTGTGCATATCAACGATCCCGCCGGAGACGCTGCTACGTTAGCCCACTTAGTCAACTTTGATTCTGTGCACGGCATTTGGTCTGAACAGGCCGAGGCAGAACAAGGTGGCATAAGGGTAAACGGCGTGAAAATCAGCACCAGCCAGAACAGCCGCATAGAAGATAGCGACTGGTCAGGTTGTGATCTGGTGATTGAAGCTTCGGGTAAAATGAAAAACAAAGCGGTGCTGCAAGCCTACCTTGCGCAAGGTGTTAAGAAGGTTGTAGTAACAGCGCCAGTAAAAGAGCAAGGCGTACTCGATGTAGTCATGGGGGTGAATGATCACCTTTATAATAGTGAAGAGTTTGATATTGTTTCTGCCGCCTCTTGTACCACCAACTGTTTAGCGCCAGCCGTAAAAGTGTTGCACGAAAATATCGGCATTAAACATGGCAGCATGACCACCATTCATGACATTACCAATACCCAAACGATATTGGATGCTCCCCATAAAGATTTACGTCGGGCGAGAGCGTGCGGAATGAGTTTAATTCCAACAACAACCGGCTCTGCCACCGCCATAACTCACATCTTCCCTGAATTAAAAGGCAGGTTAAATGGCCATGCAATACGGGTACCGCTTGCCAATGCTTCCATTACCGACTGCGTTTTTGAAATGAAGCGGGCAACGAGTGTTGAGGAAGTCAACCAACTGATGAAAACTGCGGCTGAAAACGAGTTAAAAGGTATTTTAGGATATGAAGAGCGTCCGCTGGTGTCGGTAGATTATAAAACCGATCCAAGATCCTCCATCGTTGATGCCCTGTCCACTATGGTGGTCAATGACACACAAGTAAAACTCTACCTTTGGTATGATAATGAATGGGGCTATGCCAATCGAACGGCAGAGTTGGCATTAAAAGTAGGGCTGTCTATTTAACCTGAGCTCGAGATAAGCAGTAATACTATGTTTTCACAGTTAGATAGCAAAATAAAACAATATTTGATCGTCACCGGCAATTACTGGGCGTTTACTTTAACCGATGGCGCACTGCGCATGTTGGTGGTTTTACATTTTCACCAGTTGGGTTTTGGCGCATTAGACATTGCCTTATTGTTCCTCTTTTATGAGTTTTTTGGCGTGGTGACAAACCTGGCTGGTGGCTGGCTGGGCGCTCGAATTGGCTTAAACCGAACGATGCAGATTGGTTTAACTTTGCAAGTGTTAGCTTTGATAATGCTGACGGTCTCTGCAGATATGCTAACGGTCGCCTGGGTGATGGCGGCACAGGCATTATCGGGTATTGCCAAAGATTTAAATAAAATGAGTGCGAAAAGCTCGGTAAAGCACTTAGTACCGGAAGATTCACCAGGGAAATTGTTTCAATGGGTGGCGCTGTTAACCGGCTCAAAAAATACTCTGAAAGGCGTTGGATTTTTTCTCGGAGCATTTTTGCTGGGCACTGTCGGCTTTACTAATGCCATGTGGCTAATGGCGGCGGCATTGACTATCGCTGCAATGGTCAGTGCTATGCTGTTAAAGCAAGGCCTTGGCCGTGCGAGTTTTAAACCGAAATTTTCCGATATTTTTTCAAAGAGCCAAAATATTAATTTGCTCTCGCTGGCAAGGATGTTTTTATTTGCCGCTCGAGATATTTGGTTTGTCGTCGCCTTGCCAGTATTCTTATCAGCAAAATTGCAATGGGACGCCTGGAATGTTGGCGCTTTTATGGCAAGTTGGGTCATTGCTTACGGAGTGGTGCAAGGCAGTGCACCTAAGTTGCTCTCTGCATCTAAGTCAAAAGCAAACACTCATCCGGCTTTTCACTGGGGGCTAAGGTTAACATTCGTCACTGTGCTATTGGCCATCGCGATGTCGATACAAGGCGAGGATTTAAATTACCTCGATATTACCTTGATAATCGGCTTAATTTTCTTCGGTATTTGTTTTGCCATAAATTCGTCCATTCACAGTTTTTTAATCGTATCACTGGCAAAAGCCGATGGCGTTTCCTTAGACGTTGGTTTTTATTACATGGCCAATGCTATGGGCCGATTAATCGGCACCATTTTATCTGGGTATTTGTATCAGTATCATGGTTTACTGGTATGTCTTTGGGGCTCAGCATTTATGTTATTGTTGGCAACGGTGGTGGTTAAATTTGTACCCTCTCCTCAGTTAGCAATAATTAAAAGGTAATGACCATGATCGAGCAAGCAGATAAAACCTTATGTCACCTGTCAATTGGCACCAACCAACTGGACAAGGCGATTAAATTTTATGACATTGTACTTAGCACCTTGGATATCAACAGGGTGGTTGAGCACGATGAAGCTGTGGCTTATGGTAAGGGCTATCCAACTTTTTGGCTGCAAGTGCCATACGATAAACAGCCAGCAACGATTGCAAATGGCAGCCATATTGGCTTTATGGCGACCAGTAAAGCGCAAGTACAGGAGTTTTATCAAACTGCGCTAGATGCTGGTGGCCTTTGTAACGGCAAGCCTGGCCCGCGTGCGGAATATGGTGAGCCGTATTATGGTTGCTTTATTATCGACTTAGATGGTCATAAAATAGAAGCAAGTTTTTGGGATGTTGACTTTGCTGAGAAAATTTACCCGAAAAAGCAATAAAAAAGCCACTAATCAGCGCTTAGCTATTTTTTGTCAGACGATTTTCCTATATATTTGTAGTTATAAAAATATCATAATTTCATGCTTCTTAGGGAATATCACCAATTATGTCTGATGCAATCGAAATGAGCCTTGAAGGGGTAGAACAACTACCACTAAGACGCTTTACCGAAGACGCCTACCTTAATTACTCCATGTACGTGATCATGGACCGCGCGTTACCGCACATTGGTGACGGCTTAAAGCCAGTGCAACGCCGTATTATTTATGCGATGAGCGAACTGGGGCTACATGCCGGGGCCAAATACAAAAAATCGGCCCGTACGGTTGGTGATGTACTGGGTAAATTTCATCCCCATGGCGACTCTGCCTGTTACGAAGCTATGGTGTTAATGGCGCAGCCATTTAGTTATCGCTATCCACTGGTTGATGGTCAGGGTAACTGGGGTGCTCCGGACGATCCTAAATCGTTTGCCGCAATGCGTTACACCGAAGCGAAATTATCAAAGTTTAGTGAAGTCTTATTATCCGAACTAGGCCAGGGTACGGTTGACTGGTCGCCAAATTTTGATGGCACGATGAAAGAACCAAAAACCTTGCCTGCCCGCTTACCGCACATCATGTTAAATGGTATTACCGGTATTGCCGTGGGTATGGCAACAGACATTCCTCCTCACAATGTTCGTGAAATGGCAAGTGCTTGTGTTCACCTGATTGAGCAGCCAAAAGCTGAGATTGCTGATTTACTTGGGTATGTGCAAGGCCCTGATTATCCAACCGATGCCGAAATTATTACCCCGAAAGCGGACATTGAAAAAATTTATCAAACCGGCCGTGGTAGCATAAAAATGCGTGCTATGTACGATGTCGAGCAAGGTGATATCATTATTACTGCACTTCCTCATCAAGCCTCGGGTGGTAAAATATTAGAGCAAATTGCGGCGCAGATGACGGCGAAAAAACTGCCGATGGTCGCCGATTTACGCGATGAATCTGATCACGAAAATCCAACTCGCTTGGTCATTATGCCACGTTCAAACCGAGTCGATACTGAACAGTTAATGCAGCACTTGTTTGCCACCACAGATCTTGAAAAAAGTTATCGGGTTAACTTAAACATGATCGGGCTGGATAACCGCCCACAAGTGAAAAACCTGAAACAAATTTTGGCTGAATGGCTCGAGTATCGTCGTGAAACCATACGTCGTCGTTTGCAGTATCGATTGGACAAAGTACTGGCTCGTTTGCATATTTTAGACGGTTTATTGGTGGCGTATCTAAACATCGATGAAGTGATCGCCATCATTCGTGAATATGACGATCCAAAAGCGGAATTAATGAGCCGCTTCAGTTTATCGAAAACGCAAGCCGAAGCCATTCTCGAGATCAAATTGCGTCAGCTAGCCAAGCTGGAAGAAATTAAAATCCGCGCCGAACAGGATGAATTGGCAAAAGAACGTGAATATTTAGAAATCACACTGGGTTCGAAAGCGCGGATGAATACGCTGATGAAAAAGGAAATTCTGGCGGCGGCAAAAGATTATGGTGACGACAGGCGCTCAAAACTTGTTGTTCGCAGTGAAGCGAAAGCATTAAATGAAAAAGATTTGATGCCTTCAGAGCCAGTAACCGTTGTGGTTTCTGACAAAGGCTGGGCGAGAGCGGCGAAGGGCCACGACATTGATGCTAAGGGCCTCAGTTATAAAGCCGGCGATGAATATTTATGCTCAGCAAAAGGTCGAAGCAATTCACCTGCGGTGTTTATTGATTCGAGTGGACGGGCATTTGCCACCGACGCCCATACGTTACCTTCCGCGCGCAGTCAGGGAGAGCCTTTAACCGGACGTTTTAATTTGGCCGCAGGAGAAACGTTTAGGCAAGTGCTCATGGCCGTTGATGAGCAAAAATACTTATTGGCCAGTGACAGTGGTTATGGTTTTCTTGGCAAATTTGCCGATATGGTGTCGCGTAATAAAAATGGTAAAGCGCTGTTGAGCTTGCCACAAGGTGCGCAAGTATTAACACCAATAGCCATTACTGAGGTTGAAAATCTTTCGTGTTTGGCAATAACCACCGAAGGCAGGATGTTGTTGTTCCCATTAAAAGACTTGCCACAACTGAGTAAAGGTAAAGGCAATAAAATCATCGGCATTCCGTCAGCAAGAGCGAAAGCAAGAGAGGAATACGTCACCATTCTAACCGTAGTAGGTAGTGAAGATGCGATTACCTTATTTGCCGGTAAACGCAAACTTACCTTAAAACCTAGTGATTTAGAGCATTATCGAGGTGAGCGTGGCCGTCGTGGTAATAAATTACCCAGAGGCTTACAACGGGTAGAAAGCGTTCAGGTAGGCGATGAAGCTGAAAGTTAATTAACCTGATACGCGAGCTTTTATCGAATAATTGCAAGAAAATCCCGTGTTCAGAGCGAAGCGAAGTCGCGGGGATGAATTGCTTGACTACTGTATAAATACTTAGTAGTCTACTTGTGCGGCTGGGATAGTCGTGCGGGTTAAGCCCAAAGCGCAGCAGATATTCCTCACTAAAACGAAAGTCTGGATGATAACCAAGTTCAGTTTAGGTCGGGATCTGCGAAAAAACATTAATCAACTTATGTTGCTTTTGAAGCCTGGTGATCTTTAGTCGCTGGGTAGTTCACCAAACGGTAGTCTTGTACTACCGTTTTTTAATTCAGGGACGAATTAACTTAGAATTACCATTGATGGTTTTCAATTCTGTTTATGCGAAGATTAAATGGCTATTTACCATTCGAATTTATGTGTATAATTGCGCCCTCATTCTTTGCCTGGGGTTTTAAGTGCTAGCTGTAGTCCGTATTTTATTAATTTCTATCTTGTTAACGTTAATATGTCTCACCTCCATAGTGATGTGTATGTTATTGCCTAATCACCGTAGTAAAGCTCATTACACGGCAATTTATATGGGTAAGCTGGCTAAAATATTTGGTATTGACATTGAAATTAGAAAACCGCAAGGGCTAAATGAATTAGGACCAGTAGTTTACGTTGCTAACCATCAAAACAGCTATGATATTTTTACCGTCAGCGCCGCCCTGCCTAAGCGTACGGTCAGCGTTGGTAAAAAAAGTTTGAAGTGGATCCCGTTTTTTGGGCAAATGTATTGGTTTACCGGTAACATTTTACTCGACCGTGGTAACCGTTCGAAAGCGCATGGCACCATTTCAGCCACCGCGGATAAAATGAAAGAGCGACAAACCTCTGTATGGCTTTTCCCAGAAGGTACACGCAGCTATGGCAGAGGCTTATTACCCTTTAAAACCGGTGCTTTTCACACGGCTAAACAAGCGGGCAGCCCAATTGTTCCAGTATGTGTGAGCAATACCCATGATCTGGTTGATTTAAATCGCTGGGATAATGGCAAGATGATCATTGAGTTTTTATCCCCCATTCAGGTTGAAAATGACTCGAGAGACTCGATTCGTAAACTGGCCAATAATGCCCATGAGATAATGTTGACGAAAATCAAAGAAATCAGTATTGAAGCTGGTAATGAATTACTAGACGTTGACAGCAAGAAAGTAGGAAAGTAAATGACTGAGCAAATTGAAGTGACCCTAAACGAAGCCGAGCAAAACGAACTACAAGAGTGGTACGCTCATACGGAAGCATTAGTTAATGAATTGCTTGAAGACGGCTCTAATGAAGAAGCTATGCATACCATTGAACACCATTTTGCCAGCAGTAATTTTGAAGTATTAGAAGCGGCTGCCATCACGGCCTTTAAACTGGGCTTTGAAGTGGAAGAGCCAGAAGAAGCCGTGTTAGAAAATGGCGCGCGAGTCTTTGCCTTTGATATCGTTACTGAACAGTATCTCGATGAAGAAGATATTTGTACTGAAACCAAAGCGATGTTTGAATTGGCGAAAAAGTGCAATGTAGATTATGATGGTTGGGGTACTTACTTCGAAGAATAATAACAATTTTAACAAGGGTTGCGCAGCAGCCCTTTTTAAAATGAGTACTTTAAGCCGACAATAAATAGCACATCGGTTGCTTCCGGTAATTCACCATTTTCATCCGGGATCGGGTCTTCAACACTGTCAATAATTGCCGTAAGTTCAATATCAAAGTCGTTAACGACTTCAATCTCAATACCGGTTTCTACGTGATGAATAATAGAACCAGACTCTGTTGAAACAAATTTGACATTGTAGCTAAAGAAATATTCGATATCGTCGGTAATATCGCGCTCGTAATCGGTACCAACAACCAGAACTGGCGAGGTATCGTCATCTTTTTCATCATTCTGCACCTGGTCAAATTTTGTGTACTGTACACTTGGACCGGCGAACACATCCCACTTTGAATCAGGTTCATCATATATTTTATAACCCGCAGCAACACCTAAGGTTAGTTGATGTTCAATGTTGGTGAATTCGTTGGTGTAGTATTCAAATGAGGGTAAGCGAAAGAAAATATTACGTGAATAATACCAGTCATATGACGCAATTAATCGATGACTTTCTTCTGTTTTTACGGTGTCGCCAGAATCTGGATCTTCAACTTCAGCAAAGATACCGGTATAGTTTAAGGTGATTCGAGAGGATGCGGTTAAACGGCTGGCATGCGCTTGAGCGGTATAATCAAAACGCTCTGAGTTACCACTTTTAAAGTTCATACCAAAGCTAATGTTACCATCCCATAAGCTTTCACCACTTTTTTCTGAAGCCGCAATCGTGAGCAGTGTACTTCTAGGGAATGATACCCCTGGCTTATCAATAAACGATATTCTATCTTCCGTGATCAGTAATTGACCTTGATGCACTTCGTCATTATCGAGGCGAATGCTCATAATGTCTTTCGAGCGAATTTGCGCAATATCTTTCAACTTGATGGTGACGATTCCGATTTCATCTGAGTCAAACTCTACTTCATCTTGATACATAGAGATCAAGTCACCGGCGAGTAACTCACCGTTTTTAAGTAACAACCAATCAAATTTTGTTGGTATTAACGGCACTTTGATTGGCCATGCGGGCGCTGTTTTTTCTGCCATGGCCTTTGTTGAAATTGCAGTGACCGCCAAACAAGCCATTAAGATAGCTGTGGTTAGTTTTGATTTGCTTATCAGATTTGGCATTATCAGGGCTTTATACCAATTTACTATTATGTTAATTGTTTTAATAATAGACGAAGTTCAGGCATAAAAAAAGTCAGCAATAAGCTGACTTTTTAATGATTTATAATATTATTAAATCAATGGTTTATAAGTTCTTTATGGTTTCCAACTGTTCGCCTAACGTCGTTATCATCGACTCGGCATCAGTCAATTTCTGTTGTTCTTTGGCAATCACCGCTGCTGGCGCTTTGCTAACAAAATTGTCATTGCTTAATTTACCACGGGTACGTTGTACGTCTTTATTTAGCTTTTCAATGGCCTTTCTTAAACGGGCAAGCTCAGCATCTTTATCAATGAGGCCCGCCATTGGGATCAACACGCTCATATCGCCAATTACCGCGGTAGCAGATACCGGACCGTTATCATAGTCGCTTAAAATTGTAATGCTTTCCAGTTTCGCTAACGCACTTAAAAACGGCTTGTTGTCATCCAAACGACGAGCATCATCGCTGCCGACGTTTTTCAAAAATACCGGTAAAGGCTTGCTCGGGGCGATATCCATTTCACCACGAATGTTGCGAATGGCAACGACAAAGCTTTTCACCCACTCCAAATCATTGATCGCTTGCTGATCCAATTGGTTTTGATCAAATTGCGGGAAGCTTTGCATCATGATGCTGGCATCTTTGATATTGGCATCGGTTAATGGTACAACACGCTGCCAGATGGTTTCAGTGATGTACGGCATAATCGGGTGCATTAACCGTAATAACGCTTCTAACACTGTCACTAAGGTGTGTCTGGTGCCACGTTGTTGGGCGTCATTGCCTTTGAACAATACCGGTTTGGTGAGTTCCAGGTACCAGTCACAAAACTGATTCCAGGTAAACTCGTATAACGCTTGTGAAGCGAGATCGAAACGGAAGGTGTCGAATGCTTCGTGTACGGTTTTCACCGTTTGTTGGAACTGGCCGATGATCCAGCGATCGGCCAGTGACAATTCCATTTCTCCACCAGCCAAACCACAATCATGCTCTTCGGTATTCATCAATACATATCGAGAAGCGTTCCACAGTTTATTGGTGAAATTACGGTAGCCTTCCAGGCGTTTCATGTCCCAGCTGATATCGCGACCGGTAGTGGCACACGATGTTAAGGTGAAACGCAGCGCATCTGTGCCGTGGGCTTCAATGCCTTGTGGGAATTCTTTCTTGGTCAGTTTGGTAATTTTTTGGGCAAGTTTCGGTTGCATCATATTACCGGTACGTTTTTGCAATAAATCTTCTAAGTTAATGCCGTCGATCATATCCAATGGATCGATAACATTACCTTTAGATTTACTCATCTTATCGCCATTTTCATCGCGAATAAGGCCGGTTACATACACTTTTTTAAACGGTACTTCCGGTTTGCCTTCATCATCTTTAATAAAGTGCATCGTCATCATGATCATCCGTGCTACCCAGAAGAAAATGATGTCAAAACCGGTGACCAACACGTCGGTTGAATGAAAATGTTTTAACGCATCGGTTTTTTCTGGCCAGCCTAACGTTGAGAACGTCCAAAGTGCCGAGGAGAACCAGGTATCTAAAACGTCGTTATCTTGTCGTAAATTAACCGACATATCCAAGTTGTGGTTTGCACGCACTTCATCTTCACTGCGACCAACATACACTCGACCGGTATCATCATACCAGGCAGGAATACGATGTCCCCACCACAATTGGCGCGATACACACCAGTCCTGAATGTCTCGCATCCAGGCAAAGTACATGTTTTCGTATTGTTTTGGCACAAATTCTATGTCGCCATTTTCCACGGCGGCAATCGCAGGTTTGGCCAGGGTTTCGGCCCGTACATACCATTGGTCGGTGAGTAGTGGTTCAATCACCACGCCAGAGCGGTCACCGTAAGGTACGGTTAATTCGTGATCTTTAACTTCTTCCAATAAGCCCAAGTCATCAAATTTGGCAACAATGGCTTTGCGGGCAACAAATCGGTCCATACCGGCAAATTCTTGTGGCAGAGCAGGGCTATACGCGGTTGATACTTCACCATTGTTGCTATAAATTTCTGCTGCAGACAGGATCGCCGCATCATTATCGAAAATATTGATTAAGGGTAAACTGTGGCGTTTACCCACTTCGTTATCGTTAAAATCATGGGCAGGCGTGATTTTTACACACCCTGTGCCTTTGTCCATGTCGGCGTGATCATCGCCAACAATTGGGATCAAGCGATTCACTAATGGCAATAAGATGTTCTTGCCAATTAAATCTTTATAACGTGGATCTTCCGGGTTAACCGCAACCCCGGTATCGCCGAGCATCGTTTCTGGGCGAGTGGTGGCCACCACAATATAGTCTTTACCATCGACGGTTTTAACACCGTCGGCAAGAGGGTAGCGAAAGTGCCACATATGGCCTTTCTTGTCTTTGTTTTCGACTTCTAAATCTGAAATCGCGGTGTGCAGTTTCGGATCCCAGTTCACCAGACGTTTACCACGGTAAAGGAGATCATCTTCAAATAAGCGCACAAACACTTCTTGTACCGCATTGCTCATCCCAGCATCCATGGTAAAGCGCTCACGGCTCCAGTCGATAGAGTTACCTAAACGACGCATTTGTTTGCCAATGGTGCCACCAGACTCTTCTTTCCAATCCCAGATTTTGTCGATGAAGGCATCACGGCCATAGTCATGGCGAGTTTTTTCTTCTTCGGCAGCAATTTTGCGTTCAACCACCATTTGCGTGGCAATACCGGCGTGGTCGGTACCCACTTGCCAAAGCGTATTTTTTCCTTGCATGCGTTGATATCGAATCAAGGTATCCATGATGGTTTGCTGAAAGGCATGGCCCATATGCAAACTACCGGTTACGTTTGGTGGTGGAATGGCAATACAATAACCATCGCCTTCGCCTGTCGGGCTAAAATATCCTTTATCTTCCCAAGAAGAATAGAGGGCTTGCTCAATGAGCGAGGGATCAAATGTTTTTTCCATGATATTTCAAGTCTACTTAAGGTAACTGTTCATTATTGACGTGCGGTGAATACGCTAGGCGGCTTTATTTGCTGGTGCAGTATTTACTGTAAAACCAAGCTGTTGATAGCTGCGATAGCGTAACCGGGCGAGTTTTTTTAACTCGTCATCAACCGGTACAAAATCAATAATTTGAGAAAATTGACTGGCGAAGCTTGGCACTTCTCCAGACAAGTTAATTAATACGTTGCGATTATTTGTTGGTGCTTGCCAACTAATTTCAACGGGAGAGCCACTCGCCAAACCTTCACCAGGCAAGTTGTGTGGCACAAAACTGTCACTTTCAAAGCTCCAAAGTAATTCATCAATTTGGTGTGCCATTTGCTGGTCATCACAAAAGATGAATACCCGTTGATTTTGTCGATAACATGACGCGGCGTTTACGCAGGCCCAATAGAGATAGTTTGACAGATGCTGGTCACTAACACTGCTCTCAGTTTTAGAGTCCGCGTTAGTGCTTTTTGCGTCACTGGCATCATTGGTGTCATTTGCACCATCAGCACTAGCGCCTGTAACTAAATTAAAGAAAACCTGCATTGCTGTTTATTCGCCTTGCTCTTGACCACTGCGGTTTAGCAAGAACTGAGTCAACATGCTCACCGGCCGACCGGTAGAACCTTTGTTCGCGCCACTACGCCATGCCGTTCCGGCAATATCTAAATGCGCCCAGTGATATTTCTTAGTAAATTTAGATAAGAAACAAGCGGCCGTGATCGTACCCGCTGCTCGCCCACCTAAATTCGTGAAGTCAGCAAACGGGCTTTCCAATTGATCTTGGTAGTCATCCCATAAAGGTAAGCGCCAGGCTCTGTCACCACTTTGCTCAGAAGCATTTAATAATTCATGGGCAAGTGGATTATGCGTACTTAACAGACCCGTAGCATGTGCTCCTAACGCAACAACACAGGCACCCGTTAGTGTGGCTACATCGACCACCAACTCAGGATCAAAGCGCTCTACGTAAGTGAGCGCATCACATAATACTAAACGACCTTCAGCATCGGTGTTTAACACCTCCACCGTTTGCCCCGACATCGTGGTTAAAATATCTCCGGGACGATAGGCATTGGCATCTGGCATGTTTTCACAACCAACCAATACACCGATAACGTTGATCGGTAAATCTAATTGCGCTAAAGAGTTCATCGCCCCTAAAACACCCGCGGCGCCACCCATGTCATATTTCATTTCATCCATGGCTTCGCCGGGTTTTAATGAAATACCACCGGAATCAAAAGTTAAGCCTTTGCCAACCAGCACTACCGGTTTTGAATCGTCACCGGCACCGTTATAAGTGATCACACTCATTAGTGATTCATTCACGCTACCACCACCAACCGCAAGGTATGAGCCCATTGCCAATTCTTCCATTTCGGCTTCGTTAACAATGTGAGTGCTGACTTTGTCGTGCTTTGTGGCCAGCTGCTTCGCTTGCTCGGCAAGGTAAGCCGGATTACAAATGTTTGGCGGCATGTTGGCAACGTCTTTACATACATTGATACCGGCAGCGATGGCCAAACCGTGGTTAATGGCGCGTTCGCCAAACGGCAACTCACGACGAGTAGGGACATTAAATACGATTTTACGCAACGGCCTGCGCGGCTCTTCTTTGCGAGTTTTTAAGCTGTTAAAACTGTATAAAGAATCTTGTGTCGCTTCCACTGCTTGACGAACTTTCCAGTAAGTATCACGCCCTTTGACGTGCAGTTCAGACAAGAAACAAACCGCTTCCATTGAGCCGGTTTCGTTCAGCGTGCTAATGGTTTTGCTGATAATTTGACGGTATTGACGCTCATCCAATTCACGTTCTTTGCCACAGCCCACTAATAATACGCGTTCACTTAGGATGTTGGGTACTTGATGAAGTAATAACATCTGCCCTGATTTTCCTTCGAGATCGCCGCGACGTAACAGGTTAGAAATATAACTGCCACTGATCTCATCAAGTTGCTCAGCTACAGCTGATAAACGACGTGGCTCATAAACACCAACGACGATGCAGGCACTGCGTTGTTTTTCTGGACTGCCACTTTTTACACTGAACTCCATGAATACTCCTATTTAATGCTTAATTAGTTGTTTTTGGCTTAATTTGTGCGTTTCAACTTGCTAAAATCGGCCGTTAACAGATAGACTTAACACGCTCTTTAGTTTTGTTTAGGCGACGATAATAACTTGTAGTATAGCCAGCCTCAGCGGTGTTGCACTGATGTTGTGGCAAAGTTGAAACTCAAGGCAAAAATAAATTATATATAAAAACGGTAAGTTTACTCAAAAATTGGCCAGTTGTCAGAAAAAAACTATGTTTTTTGGATTAAATCAGTGATTATTTTTCGATATTTGTTAAATGAAGTTGGCAGAACGCAACTAGGTGTTTTCTTAGTGCTGATGACCATATTTATTAGTCAGAAATTTGTGCGTATCTTAGGTGATGCATCCGATGGTGATATCCCCGGGCAAATGGTTTTAACCTTTATGGGCTTAACCATCCCACACTTGATGGGAGTGATGTTACCCCTTAGCCTGTATTTAGGTATTTTACTCGCTTATGGCCGGATTTATGCTGACAACGAAATGTCAGTGTTACATGCCTGTGGGGTGAGTGAATGGTATGTGGTAAGAGTTACCATGGTTGCCGCGGTGATCACGGCAATTATCACTGGTGCGTTCACTTTATACCTTGCGCCGCTTGCCGCAGAAACGGAATATCAAGTAAAAGAGCAACTTTCAAAAGACGTCGGTTTGTCGGTATTAAGCGCCGGCCGCTTTCAAAAAACTAGCAATAATGAAGCCGTGGTGTTTATTCAAAACATTAACGATGACCACGAATTAGAAAAAGTGTTTGTCGTTCAATTACCCAAAGATGACAGCGGTAAGCAAGAGTTAGTGAATGTGATTTATGCGCAAAAGGGCAAGGTAATTGAAGATGAAAAAGGCGAACAACGGCTAGTGCTGGAAATGGGTAATCGTTATGAAAAGAATAATCTGACTAATGAATTTCAAACCCTGTCTTTTGCCAGTTATGAAATGCAGATCAAAGAGCAAAAAGTGGCAGAGCGCCGCCGCAAATTAACGGCGATTCCAACCTTACAATTAATGCAAGACTCATCCCATGAAGCCACAGCTGAGGTGCAATGGCGAATGTCATTTCCAATATTGGTGTTAATTTTAACCTTGATCGCGGTGCCGCTAAGTGTCGTCAATCCGCGCCAGGGCAAATTTGCGAAAATGTTTCCGGCGTTGTTGATTTTTTTAGTGTATTACTTATTGCTTACCAGCGCTCGTTCGGCCATGGATGATGGCAAAATTGCGCCACAAGTTGGTTTATGGCCTATTCATTTAACCGCGTTATTTGTCGGTTGGAGTTTATTACTGAAAAGTCGAGGCAGCGGCAAAAAACTGAAAGCCAAATTTGCCAGGAGCAAAAGTTAATGCGCATTTTAGATGTTTACATTGGCCGAATTATTGCCACCACCACCTTTTTAACGTTAGCGGTGTTAGTCAGCATTAGTGGCATTATTAAATTTGTTGAACAAATGCGCGCCATAGGACGCGGTAATTACGATTTAATTGACGCGGCGTTATTTGCTTTTTACTCAATTCCGAGAGATATCGAAATATTCTTCCCGATGGCAGCCCTGGTTGGCGGTTTAATTGGTCTGGGGATGCTGGCCAATAATAGTGAGTTGGTGGTGATGCAAGCTGCGGGTTTATCGAAATTCCAAATCGTTAAATCGGTGATGAAAACAGCGGCGATTTTAATTTTGATGAGTATGGCCATTGGTGAATGGCTGGCACCACAAGGTGAGGCGACCGCCAGAGAAATACGCGCAAAAGCCATTTCTGAGGGCAGTTTAATTTCAGCGAAAAATGGCGTCTGGGCCAAAGACGGTGAACTTATTGTGCACATTACTGAGGTTGCCGACACAGGTACGTTAAAGGGCATTTCTTTATATAAATTTGATGATAATTTAAACATGAAACGTTGGTTAACGGCTGACAGTGCGATTTGGTCGGGAGATCACTGGTTATTGCAAAACATTAAAATATCAGAATTTTCCAAACTAAAAATCAATAATGAAACGCTACCAAGCCAAGAGTGGCAATCAACCTTAACCCCGGAAAAGCTTGGTGTGGTTACGGTAAAACCAGAAGCATTGTCAGTTCAGGGTTTGCTCAGTTATTTAGATTATTTGAAAGAAAATCAGCAAGATACCAGCCGTTATCAGTTGGCGTTCTGGCGTAAAATCATGCAGCCTATTACCGTAGCGGTAATGTTACTGGTGGCCTTGTCATTTATCTTTGGGCCACTACGCTCAGTGTCTATGGGGGCAAGAATTATGATGGGCATAGGTACGGGTATCGCTTATGATTTCATCAATCGGATGTTTGGCTCTATCAGTTTAACCTTCCAGGTACCACCATTTATCGGTGCGGTATTGCCGAGTTTACTGTTTGTGATGGTGGCCATTTATTTTTTACGTAAAAAAGCGTAAATAAAGAAAACTTTTCTTTAAAAAATAGCGCCGTCATCCCGTTATGTTTTTGAACGGGATCTCCCTGAGCGTGCAGTGGATCTATCGTTTAAAGCTTCTTTATAACCGAAATGAGATCCCATCCAAAAGCATGATGGGAAGACGGTGCTATTTTTCGAGATGTGTACGATGGCAACGCTATTGTAATCTCGCCCTGCTCGCGGCCATCGTTAAGACGACAACTTCGGTATTGGTTAATCTATCTTGCAATGACAGTTTGTTTTTGCGATCAACAATCACGGCTAAATTGCCTAAGCCAAATAACGTGAATAACAAGCGTTTAATTGCCGTGGTTTTAGACATTAAACTGCCATCTTGGTTTTGCACTTTTAAGCGCCAGGCGCGCATGCCAATGGTTTGTCCCTTTTTACTCCAGAAATAAATAAAGAAAAAACTGACCCAGGCCAGGTTCCAGGCATGATAGGCATAATAATAGAGGGTGTTGGTTTGATGCCAGTCGATCTCAAACTCAGCTCTGACAATGGCAATCACATTAAGGTGGTCTAGATATATCAAAATGCCAATGCCGAGATAACCGGCGACCATAAATATTGCCAATACCATTAACGCATCGTAAATGTATGAGCCGAAACGGCGGCGAAAGCCTGCGCGGGGAAATGTTTCACTAGAGTGTGGCAATGCGTTAAATCCATAATCAAATAAGTGGCGCAGAGTGTATCATTTGCCTAAAAAAAGAAACAGTGGAAGCGTTGCTGTATTTTTAATATTACTAATACCAGTATTTTTGAATATTTACCGCTAACGTATTAATATATCTAATTATATTAATAAAAAGATAAAAACTTCATGCTTTCATTCCTTGAATTAAAAATTCCACCATTATTACTGTTTTTCGTATTTGCGGTTTTAATGACACAGGTACCTATTGCCATTACCAATCTGTCTATTGCCTTTGCTTACAATAATTTGCTGGCATTAATCATTGCTATATTTGGCGTCATCGTTGTGGCGACAGGGGTAATTAATTTTAAAAAAGCCGATACCACGGTCGACCCACGTACTCCTGAACAGGTGAATGAGTTAGTAGTAAGCGGTGTTTATCAATATTCCCGTAACCCTATGTATTTAGGTTTTGCGCTGATGTTATTGGCTCTGGCGATATATTTACAAACGATTGCCAGTTATATTTGGGTGATTATTTTTTGTCGTTATTTGTATCATTTTCAAATAATGCCGGAAGAGCGCGCGTTAGAAAAGTTATTTGGCCAAAGCTATACTGATTATTGTCAGAAGGTTAGACGCTGGATTTAATCTTCATCTATAAATATTTTTTCATTGAGGTGCTATGTACTATCTGACAAGGTTTCTCAACATCGGGCTCGTCACTATTGTTGCGTGCATAGCTTTGCCTATTTCATCTCAACCCCTAGAGGAGGTTACTAGCTTGTCTGTTGGCATCGAACGGCAAGTTCCGCTAGCACAAAATATTCGCTTAGATGGCCTGACACTTAGTGGTAAAAAATCCTTCTTCAATTCCTGGTTGTTAACCGCACAATGGTTATTTTTACAAGAACAAGTCGGCGAAAGCGATTTTACCTATCAACAGCAGCAGTTGTTATTGGGTTACCGGATGGCGCAAAATAATTTTATCGAGTGGTCGTTGTATGCGGGGATTGTCAGAGAAGAGTTAGAACAGGAAGCGAACCGGTTTAGCAGTAAAAACAGTGAAACTGGTTATCATGTGGCGATACGTTCGAATTATCAAAATTCATTTCATCATGGTCTTGGGCTAACGATTGAAACGGAAAAACTCTATGACAACAATCGCTACTTTATCAACAGCCGATATGACTACCGTTTTGATCATAACTGGCATGTCGGCGCGAGTGTTGTTTTTGCCTATAACGACAAGTTTGATCACGACAGCAATGAATACCGAATATCCATGAGTTATCTGTTTTAGAGTTAACTCTTGCTAACGCAATGGTAATTGGAACATCATAACCAATGATGTTTGAGTCACCGGAATTAACCCAATGGATGTTGAGGTGATAAACAGTGCAATACCGCCAAATTCTTGAGCCGCATAAAGCGAGCTTTCAGCACATTCAATATCTCTTAATGTTTGTCCACCTGCGCCGCTGATCACATAGGTTGGACCTGCTTTATTTTGCAAAATTTCTAAGCTGTGTTCATGTCCCGATAAATACAAAGGTACTTGATAAAACCTTAGTAAATCTAAAAAACTGGCTTTTAAAGGCGAAGTATCGCCATGACTGCCATTAGAAAAAACAGGGTGATGGCCAACCACGATATTGATGTTTTGACTATTTTGCGCCAGTTGTTGCTCTAACCAGGACAATTGCTCGAGCTGATTGGCATTATGGGTAAATGGTGTGGTGTCGATAGCAATTAGGTTCAGTTGCCAACTTAGCCCATTTTTATGCAATTGATGTAAAAAATAGCGACTGGGATAATTGAGCAATGGCGATTGTGCCGCAAAGTCTTGTAGTGCGGCAATACTGCCTTCGTGATCATGGTTTCCTGCAACCAGATACCAGGGAATATTATCCAGCGCCAGGCTGTCGTAGATGCCATTAAATTTCTCTTCGACATTTGCATCCGATGCGCTGTTAATGCCAGCGGGATAAAAAATATCGCCACTGTGGATGATCGCATCTAGTGGGTATTGCAGATGGTATTTTTCCAGAATTTCGGCACTGAATACTTGATTGCTATCGCCGGTACCGGTATCGCCGATGAGATAAATGTGGTAACCATTTTTCAGGAAAATAGTTTGTTCAAAGGGGATGGCCTGGTTGGAACAAACGCCAGTAACTTTATCTTGGTTGTTACTACTGCTTTCACCATCACAACCAAGGATAAAAATGACCAAGATGAATAGCATTATTGAGGGAAGTCGCTTAACAACCATTTGCCTAACCTCGACAGAAAGAAACTATGATTTAACCTGAACTCGAGGTCAGGTTATTTACTATTAAGTGTAGCTCTTTCTCTGCTAGGTAACTCTAAACGGCAGTTGCGTTAAACTGTTTATTGATGACAACGCTTTCTATTTGGCCATCAGTTATTTGAGTGGTCACGGTTTGGTTTATTTCAACTTGTTCAATACTGCGAATGATTTTGCCATTATTATCACGAGTAATGCTGTAGCCTCGGGCGATGGTGGCGAGCGGGCTTACAATGTTCAGGTTTTGCGCCACTCGGGCCAACTGTTGTTGTTTGTTGTCTTTACTCTGCAGCAAACTTCTCACTAAGCGACCATGCAAATCGTCAAGCTTACTGCGCGCCAGATGGATTTTTTGGCTAGGGCAGGCAGCCATTAATCGTTGTTGCAACATGGCGATAGTGGCATGCTGGTGACTTTGCTGAACGTTCAGGCTTTGTAACAAGCGAGCCTGTAAATCGTCGGCTTTTTGCTGCTGACCACGTAACTGTTGTTCCGGGCTAGTTAACGCCAACTTATGGTTAAGCAATTGCTGATGTGCTTTTTGTTGTTGCAGCTTGTGGTTAATTAAATGCACAAGCTTTTGCCGAAAATGTTGGATTTTAGTGCGTAAATGTTGATTGTCGTCTGATACCAACTCAGCGGCAGCGGAAGGGGTAGGTGCGCGCATATCGGCGACATAATCGGCCAGTGAAGTGTCTACTTCATGACCCACGGCACTAATGATGGGAATATCACAATCGAAAATGGCCCGCACCACCGGCTCTTCATTAAACGCCCATAAATCTTCTAACGAACCACCACCACGACCAACAATTAAGACATCACATTCATCCCGTTCGTTGGCATCATAAATGGCGTCACTAATGAGTTCGCTTGCGGTTTCGCCCTGTACCAAGGTTGGGTAGATGATCACCTTAATGCTCGGGTTGCGACGTTTCAATACGGTGATAATATCATGTACCGCGGCGCCGGTGCTTGAAGTGACAATACCAACGGTTTTGACAAAATCAGGGATCGGTTGTTTGTAACGTTGATCAAATAAGCCTTCGGCTTGCAATTGGGTTTTTAACAACTCAAACTTTTGCCTTAGCAGTCCGTCGCCGGCATCTTCCATTTGCTCGATGATCAGTTGAAAGTCGCCGCGCGGTTCATACAAGGAAACTTTCGCTTTTACTAATACTTGCTGACCGTTTTTCGGTCTTATGCGAGTGTAGCGGTTGTTACCTTTAAACATCGCACAACGAACTTGTGCTTTACTGTCTTTTAACGATAAATACCAATGACCAGAACTGGCGGCGATGAAGTTTGAGATTTCACCACATAACCATAGCGTTCTCAGCTCACTTTCCAAGATAAAACGTACTTTTTTGGTTAGCTCACTTACCTGTAAAATGTGTTGTTGCGGGGTGTTTACATGCGTCATTATGGTGTTTTCGTTAATTTTTTAATAAAATACGGCTTATTTACAAAATATCAGTTTACCTTGGCCTTGAAAACGATTAAAATCCGTTCGCAATTATTACTCCACTAAAAAGTGAGTTTTACTCCCACATAAGCGAGATATTGCCATGCTACGAATTGCTCAAGAAGCCCTAACCTTTGATGATGTACTACTTGTACCTGCTCATTCAACGGTATTACCACACACTGCGAATTTAAAAACCCAACTTACCAGCAAAATTGAACTTAATGTGCCAATTTTATCTGCGTCTATGGACACAGTTACGGATGCTCGTTTAGCTATCGCGCTGGCGCAAGAAGGTGGCATTGGTTTTGTACATAAAAATATGACTATTGCTGAACAAGCTGCCAATGTACGTCAAGTCAAAAAGTACGAAAGTGGCATTGTGACAGATCCTGTTACCGTTAGTCCAGACATAAGCATTCTTGAAGTATTGAAGTTATCAGATCAATTAAAATTCTCAGGTTTCCCTGTTGTCGATGCCGCTAATAATCTGGTTGGTATCATTACCTCACGTGATTTGCGTTTTGAAACGAACTTAGACAAAACCGTAGCCGATCTGATGACAGGTAAAGATAAATTAGTCACAGTGAAGGCGAATGTTGAACGTGAAGAAATTTTAAATTTAATGCACACCAATCGCATTGAAAAAATACTCGTAATTAATGATGCCGATGAAATTATTGGCATGATCACTGCAAAAGATTATCAAAAAGCAGAAAACAAACCTGACGCTTGTAAAGATGAATTTGGTCGTTTACGGGTTGGTGCTGCTGTTGGTGTTGGCGCGGGTACTGATGAGCGAATTGCTGCATTGGTAGAAGCCGGTGTTGATATTCTTCTTATCGACACCTCACACGGTCATTCTCAAGGTGTTATCGATAGAGTAAAAGCAACTCGTGCCGCCTATCCTGATTTACAAATTGTTGCTGGTAACATTGCAACAGCCGAAGGCGCAAAAGCGTTAGCGGATGCTGGTGCTAATGCAGTGAAAGTTGGTATTGGCCCTGGCTCTATCTGTACTACTCGTATTGTAACGGGTTGTGGTGTACCACAAATCACCGCTATTTCAGAAGCGGTAAAAGGTGTAGCGGGTTTAGACATTCCAGTGATCGCCGATGGCGGCATTCGTTTTTCTGGTGATATCGCCAAAGCCCTTGTTGCTGGCGCTCACTGTGTCATGGTTGGTTCGATGTTAGCAGGTACTGAAGAAGCGCCAGGTGAAGTGGAACTTTACCAGGGTCGTTACTACAAATCATACCGTGGAATGGGCTCATTAGGGGCGATGAATCAAAAAGAAGGTTCATCAGACCGATATTTCCAAAAATCTAATGATGCCGACAAATTAGTACCAGAAGGTATTGAAGGTCGTGTTGCTTATAAAGGCCCTATGGCGGCAATCATTCATCAGCAAATTGGTGGTATTCGCTCGGCAATGGGCTTAACCGGTTCTGCCAATATTGAAGAGATGCGTACTAAACCACAGTTTGTGAAAATCACCTCTGCCGGTATGGGCGAGTCGCATGTACACGACGTAACCATAACCAAAGAAGCACCAAATTATCGCTTAGGTTAATTTTTCTGAAGGGATGGTTATTTGTCCCTATTTAGACTTTTAGTGTACTCATTTGCAGTAGCAAACTCCGTGCACGAAAAGCCAAAATAGAAACAAATCCCTCATCCCGTGGAATAAATAAGAATTTTAAATATATTGTAGAAGCGGCAAATAGAAGTAAGTCCGTTTTTATCACTGAAAAAGAGAAGAGACAAAATGAGTCAAGACATTCATGACCATCGAATTCTGATATTAGATTTTGGTTCACAATACACCCAGTTAATTGCCCGTCGTGTGCGTGAAATTGGTGTTTACTGTGAGCTTTGGGCCTGGGACGTAACCGAAGAGCAAATTAAAGGCTTCAATCCATCGGGTATTATTTTAGCCGGTGGCCCAGAGTCGGTAACAGCAGAAAATTCACCGCGCGCACCTGAATATGTATTCAATGCTGGTGTACCGGTATTTGGTATTTGTTACGGCATGCAAACCATGGCAGAGCAATTAGGTGGTGGCGTACAAAGCTCCCAGCATAAAGAATTTGGTTATGCGGCGGTTGAAGTCATTGGTCAATCAGCGTTATTCAAAAATATCGAAGATGCTATTGGCGCGAACGGCAATGCTACCTTAGATGTGTGGATGAGCCACGGTGATAAAGTGGCTGAAATTCCTGCCGGATTTACTACTATTGCGCAAACATCAAGTTGTGTATATGCGGCCATTGCGAATGAAGAAAAGAATTTCTACGGCGTGCAATTTCACCCGGAAGTAACCCATACCAAACAAGGTATGCGTATTCTTGAACACTTTGTCGTCGATATCTGTCAATGTGAAAAGCTGTGGACATCGGCTTCGATTATTGAAGATGCCATTGCCAAAATGAAAGCGCAAGTTGGTGATGATGAAGTGATACTTGGGCTCTCTGGCGGTGTTGATTCATCAGTAGTTGCTATGCTTTTACAACGTGCTATTGGCGACAAGCTTACTTGTGTATTCGTCGATAACGGCTTATTGCGTTTGAACGAAGGCGAGCAAGTGATGGACATGTTTGGCGATCATTTTGGTCTGAAAATTGTTCATGTGAAAGCGGAAGACAGATTTTTAGACCGTCTTGCCGATGAAGCCGATCCGGAAGCGAAACGTAAAATTATTGGTAATGTATTTATTGATGTTTTTGATGAAGAGTCGAAAAAATTAAGCAATGCGAAATGGTTAGCACAAGGTACCATCTATCCAGATGTTATCGAATCTGCTGCCTCTGCTACTGGTAAAGCCCATGTGATCAAATCACACCATAACGTTGGTGGCTTACCGGATGATATGGAATTAGGTTTGGTTGAACCACTTCGTGAATTATTTAAAGATGAAGTGCGCAAAATTGGCTTAGAACTGGGCTTACCCTATGACATGTTATATCGTCACCCATTCCCTGGACCTGGTCTAGGTGTGCGTGTTCTTGGCGAAGTGAAAAAAGAATACTGTGACTTATTACGTCGTGCCGATGCAATTTTCATTGAAGAATTGCACAACCATGAGTTATACCACAAAGTAAGTCAGGCATTTACCGTATTCTTACCGGTACGTTCTGTTGGTGTCATGGGCGATGGTCGTAAGTACGACTGGGTTGTATCATTACGCGCAGTTGAAACCATTGATTTCATGACCGCAAAATGGGCACACCTGCCATACGATTTCTTAGGATTAGTTTCTAACCGCATTATTAATGAAATCGACGGCATTTCACGTGTAGTTTACGATATCTCAGGAAAACCACCTGCAACTATCGAATGGGAATAATCATCGGAGATGATTATATGAAATAAAAAAAGCCTTCTAAATGAAGTGAAGGCTTTTTTTATTTGGGCAACGAGCTACGGGCAGATGGTGTATTTACTCCTACCATTATGTATATTCCAATGCCGACTTTGATTTATATTTAATTTTTTGCTCTGATAGTATTAAAAAAGCCCCAAGTCAGTATAATAAACTAACTTGAGGCTTCAACAATTCTGCTCGTAGCTCGTAGCTCGTAGCCAGTTGCTACTTCCTAACTTAACTTCTGCTCCGCATAATGCAACATAGCATCGCTAAAACGCCGGGAAAACCCCGTGGCTAATTGTTCAAAGTTTTCTTTTTGATCGGCATCAGTCGCGATGCTGTTTGCCATCGCCTTAAATTTTTCGGCATTCACTAAAATCGCTTTGTTTTGCAACTTGGATAAAGCAAAGGTGGTATAGGCAAGGTATTGTTGTACAACTGCCTGCATCTCAGTAGAGTCAAAGGCAAATTCAGCCGCTTTGGCTAGTTCAGCATTAAACGCATCGGCTTTTTCTTTAAGCGCCATGGTATCTTCCATGCTTAAATTAGCCAATTGCTCAAGACGTTGATCGACTTTGTCATCGCCTACTCGCTCACGGGCTAATTGCTCTTGGCGTTCAAGTTCTTCATTTTTAAATTCGTTGTTGTCTGGATTTTGCTTTTTATCACTCATTACTGCTTACCTTACATCAAATTGGTATTGTTTTAACGCCGCGATCTTGCCACAACCATTGATATATAGCTATAGTATTTGTACTTTGACAAGTACTGATACCAACCGTCATAAATATCTGATCATTTTGACTGGTTAAAAATAGACCACATACTTATGCCGATTGGTATTGCCACTTCCCTTTAGGAATATTATGATTTTATATGGTTCAACCACCTCTCCCTTTGTGCGTCGCATTCGTATTTTCACCCACGCCATCCCGGTCGAGTTTGTGGTTATGGATATATTTGCTGGCGACCACCGTAAAATATTAATTGAGAAAAACCCGACGTTGAAGGTACCCTTTTTAATCGATGATGACGTTAACGTGTTCGATTCAAAGGTGATTTTCAGATACATCACCGAGAAATTTGAATTAACAGCAATTTCCTGGCATCAGGAGAACGCTTTAACCTTAATTGATTCGGTAAGTGACTCTTTAGTTTCGATGTTTTTATTATCAAAGAGCGAAGTCGATACCAGTGATGATAAAATGTTTTTCAATTTGCAACGCCAAAGAGCCAAGCAGGTATTCAACGAACTTGAAAAACAATGCGCCGCTGGCGATTTTTCTGAGTGGCATTACCCAAGTATTTGTTTATTCTGTTTGCTCGATTGGGTGCAGTTTAGAGACATGGCCGATATCAGTGCGCACCAGCATTTATTCTCGTTTTACGCCGCGAACGCCAAGCGCGAAGAAGTCATTGACACCGATCCAAGAGATTAGCCTTAATGGTAAATTCCATGTATCTTTAAAGATATATTGGTTTAATACGTCTTTAGTTGATCAGCAGTAAAGGTTTTACATGCAAGATTTGCAACTCGATTTTTTTGATATACCCAGTCCTTGTCGCGGGGTATGTAAGTCGGATGACAAAGGATATTGTCAGGGTTGCTTTCGCACACGTGAAGAGCGCTTTGGCTGGGAGGAACTTAATAATAGTGAAAAGAAAAAAGTAATAAAACGTTGCTTACAAAGAGAAAAACGACGTAATGCCCCGGTAAAAGAAAAGGTTGCAGAAGCAGAGCCAGATATTGTGCAACCATCATTACTTGACCCACCAGTAAAAGAAAATATCTGCAGTGTTATCGCCGATGATGAATTTGACGACTTTGAGCTTTAATCGAGTGATATTAAGACCCTTCGAATAAATAATAGGCAACTGAAATTATTTATCTAAAAATAGGTTGCGAACATTTAAAATGCGCTATATGATACGCGCTCTTCAACGAAAGATTGTTCTTAAAGTTGAAGCCTCGATAGCTCAGTCGGTAGAGCAGGGGATTGAAAATCCCCGTGTCCCTGGTTCGATTCCGGGTCGAGGCACCATATTTCGAAAGGCTCTGCAATTGCAGAGCCTTTTTTCGTTTGCGCCTCAAAAAATTTGAGTAATCACCCTCAAAAGGCATCCTGCCTGCCGGGTATAAGTACATCCCTTTTACAAATCTAAAACCATCCCTGGTGATTTGCATTCCCTCATCCATGAAGTAAACAGAATTTAAGCCATATATGGCAATTCTAAGTTAATTCATCCCTGAATTAAAAAAACCAGCGTTAAGCTGGTTTAAAATCTGGATTGAACTTTCGGTTTATAACGCTAAATCGATGATCATCTCGGTTAACTCTTCTTTTGAAATCGAGTTGTCGTGATTCTTATCAAACTTATGGAAAACGCTTTCACACATGTTCAAGCCTTTTTGCTGTAATAAGCAGTCAATTAATTCAACAAATTCAGAGCGATTAATTACGCCATCTTTATCTTCATCGAAAATTTCGAATAATTCGTCTACCCATTCTTTAATTTGCATTTTTCTGTCCTTGTCATCTTTACAGATAGTTATATAGCTCTAATGTACTGCTAATGCCGTTGAATTGAAACAAGCAATATGTAAAATTTTTATTCTATTATCTCAAATCCCTGTTATTTTACGAAACGCCCCGGTTCTTTGCCTTCAATCCAATATCGATATAATGCATCTATGGTCTTGCTACGCTTTTTCATCTGTATCCACAAACTAATAAAGCGCTCAAAGGCAATGTCTCCTTGCGCTACGGGAAAGGCAATAGCAAGAGGCGGGGCATGCGGTTTCGGCGTAACCACAGAATAATCAGGGTAAAGTAGAGTCCAGGCAGACGCGCCAGCCGCACCGTACATCATGGCATCGATGTTTTCACCTTGCTCTTGAAAGAATAGTCTTGGTGTTGAAAGTTCCCAGACGGTATTATTAGGCAAGTTTTTGCTCACGCTTGGTTCGTAAAAGTAAGCCTCTGGAACACCTATTACTAACTCTTCTTTGCCAATAAATTTCTGCCAGTGTGAAAACTTATGGCGATCGATATCTCTCACCAACAGGGAAAGTGGCTCTTCGGTATACGCTGTAGTCAAATTGTATTCAAGCAGATTCTTCGGGGTGACAGGAATGCCGGTAACGATATCGAGATAGCCATTAGATAAAAGCTGCTTGGTTTGCTTGCGATAAATTAAGACAAACTCAATCGCAACGTTTAATTCTTGCGCCAGCAGATGACCTAGCTCGATATCTAACCCCACTAACAAACCGTCCTTATTGTGAAAAGCGTAAGGCAGGGAGTCACGGTAATAACCCATGCGAATAAAGCCTCTTTGCTTTATTATGGTTAAGGTATCTTTTTGAGTTTGCGCCAGAACATTGGTTAATTGACTATTGTCCGGTTCTCTTAAGTATTTGGCCTCAGCTGAAGGTATTAACAAATTACGATTGATGAATTTCTCATAGCCTTGATATGGATGGCTGATTAACTCAAAACTGGCACTGAGCATGACAAATATTAGTATCGTACACAGTGGCGCAGAGACCGTCAGTATGGCGAATGGGCGAAGATAAAATTTCACTTTATTTATTGTCAGTAAAGTGGTCAATAAACTCAATACGGTGATAAACATTACCGACAATAGCGCGCCTAAACGAGAAATAATTAATTGTTCTGCCACGATAAACAGCTCAAACATACTCGCCGAAACATTCGCGCTATCGAGCAAGTTAGGCACTGCTATCATACTGGAGCCAAATAATTGCATAACCCCAAATATCATTAAACTTAGGTAATCGCTTACATTCACATTTTCCCCTGAAAACCAACCCGCAAACAATACAAACAATATTGCCAGTAATTTACCGCCAACAGGCAAGCTGTATGAAATAGGCACCACCACCGATGGGATCCTTTTTACTTCACTGTGTATTTTGGCGTATTCACTCAGTTGTTTTTTTACATTCTCAGCAATTACCGGCAGTACAATAAATATACTGCCCGTGGCGAATGCAGTAATTAAGGCATCTTTTGCTGCAAACAAAACTTGTCGATAGGTTAATGGTGTTATGGTTGCCACTAATAGCGGAAATATTATAAAGGTAAGCAGTACAACAATGCTTGCGGCGGTAATGATATATACCATTAAGCCATCGAGTTGATTATTATCGATTGTCGCTGAAGCATTTAACGCTATCGCAAATACGCCAATGGGGGCCAGTTTCATCACCAAATTGGTAACTATGGTAAGCGCCTCTCGAATGTCTCTAAATACATATAAACTTCGCCTTTTTTGCTCCAGGCCAATAAAGCCTAAACCAACAAAAACACTAAAAATAACCACTGCCGGTATGATGGCTTGCGCGTATGAATTAAATGGGTTGGCCGGAAGAAATAATTCTAAAATATTTAATGGTTCAGCTTGCGCTTGATTGGAAGCACTGTAAAAAGCCGCAGCACTCCAGTCAGGAAAGGCGAGCGGAGACAAGCCGATAAAAAGCAATACCGTAATGAGTAATAGTAGAAACGTCAGGGCACCAAACTGTAATAATTGCTTGCCCTGGCGACGACTCATAGAGCCAATACCGTAGATTAGTGAAACAGAAATATAGGGCAGGGCGGTCATCTGCAATAGCATAACAAAGCCTTGACCAACCAGTTCTATCGCGGGCAAGGTAAAATGAGTGCTAAAGCCGATTATCAGGCCTAAGACCATTGCTATTATTATTTTATTGGCCATTTGCTTCCTTCAAGTGTTCTCTTTATAAAATCGCTAAGTTACTCATATTTCGATATTAAAATTATACAAAAACAAAAAAACGTGAATAATCTAAATAAATTATAGGTAAAGACAGATAATAAGTATTTAATAAGCTAATGAATTAGCAAAAATTGATCAATTTTCCTTAACGCAATAATAATGCATTGAAACTCAATATTAAAAACATGATGACGTTTTCTTTGAATAATATCCAGGAACAATTAAAACCCTTGTTGTTCGTATTATTCGTTTCTGCGATCGGCTTCGTATTAAATCTCTATCCTATTCCTTTATTTACCGATGTGCATTTGATCATTGGTAATGCCGCTTTTGTAATTGTTGCGATGCGCTTTGGTGTGCTCTACAGCTTACTCTCAGCGTTAATCGTAACCACCGCTTTTGTCATTCCTTTTGCCCACCCTTTTGGTTATTTAACCTTTGGTTTAGAAGCCATTGTTATCGCCTTATTTAGAAGAAAAGGTTGGTGCATTTTATATGCTGACGTGTTGTATTGGCTATTTATTGGCATGCCGCTGTCGGCGCTGGTGCTGTTTTCTTTTAGCGATATGTCGGAGCAGGTTTGGTTATTAACACTAATCAAACAAGCATTTAATGGTTTAATTTATACCAGTATAGCAGGACTTATTGTTTATTTTTTTCCGAAAACCTTTGCTTTGACATTTCGTCAGCAACCCCCGGTAATACGTACGTTTAAAGCGCAACTGGTGTATGCAACCAGCTTGATAATCATCTTTTCAATGATGGTGACATCAATTTTTGTTACCCAAAGTGTGCTCAAAAGCCAGCATGAAATTAATGAAAAAAAACATCATTGAGCATAAGCAGTACTTGCAAATGCTAACCGATAACTTTATTGCTAAACATATTCAAGCTATTGAAAGCGCGGCTAATAGTTTACATTTACTGGGCAATATCGATAAAGTTATACAACAGCAATTCTTGTTAAAACATCATCAATATTATCCCGAGTTTAGAGCCATGTTTTTGGCCAATAGCAAAGGGGATATTTCTGCCAGTAGTCCGCAGCAGTTACTACCGGGCTTTGGGCCCTCAGGCGAAATTGGAAATGTTGCTTTTAGGAAGTATTTTCAGGCAAACATGTCTGCCAGTACGGTATTTATCTCCAAAGCCATCAGAGGAAGAGGGTTTGGTGACGACCCAATTGTTTCAATCAGTAAGGCATTTTATTTAACTAATAATCAAGTTGCTGACGGTATTGTGCAAGGCTCGATAAACCTGTCCAACCTAGCTCAAATTATTCCCGAGAATTTACAAAGTGACCTTTCTTTTGTTATTGCTGATGCGGAAAATTCGATTGTTTATGCGTCAAAATCGCTTAACTTGGAAGTGTTGAAAGTATTTAAATACCGGCAAAAGAAAGACATCACTTTTAAAAATACTGGCTTGGTGCAACTGCTCGTCAATGATAAACCGGAAAATTCAGATAGCGATTACTTTCTCACTCAAGGAAAGACCTAGCATGGCTGGAATCTTTATGTGCTAGTTGATTCAAAAAATTTATCGCCTCGATTGAACGTGAATATTTGCAGATTTTCAGCATATTACTTCTCGCCATTGTCATTGCAATTGGTTTGGCGCAATGAATTGGTAAGCAAGTTATCCGGCCGTTAAAGTTTATCATCAACCAATTGAAATATTATGAAGTGAAAAACGATGATGATGTGAATGACGAGTTCGAGTTTAAGCCGTTATACAGCAACTCACCGAAAGAGGTTGTGTTGTTATACGATGAACTGCAACGAAACAAAAAAGAGATCAATGAGCATAAGCGCAAGCTTGAAGATGAAGTAGAACAGCGCACCAATGAGCTAAAATTGGCCAATGATAAACTCACTCAACTGGCGCAAAAATATGGTCTCACCGGTATTTATAATCGTCGTTATTTTGATGAAAATTTTGGCTTGTTTCAACAACTGGCATTTCGTAACAAAAACTCGCTAGCCGTGGCGATGTTAGATTTGGATCACTTTAAAGAGGTCAATGATGTGCATGGTCATTTAACCGGTGATCAATGTTTGCGTCTGGTTTCTGAAACCTTGTCGGTTGAATTTTCCAGAACCACTGATTTAATTGCCCGTTATGGCGGCGAAGAGTTTATTCTGGTGATCAATCAAATATCGGAAAAAGATTTGCTCTCTAAACTGGATAAACTGCGTGTTGCCATTGCCGAGTTGGTTATTTACAACGAAAATCAACAAAGTTTTAAGGTAACAGCAAGTATAGGCGCCGTACTGGCACCAGCCTCATTTAGCAGAGATGCTGAACAATGGATTAAAGTTGCCGACCTTTGCTTATATAAGGCAAAAAACTCTGGCCGAAACACGGTTAAGCTCGAAAATTTTACTGAATTACTCTAGGGTCTGTTGACCTTTCAAGTTAAACAGCAAAGGTCAACAGACCCTTGTTTGCCGTAAATATATACAAGTGACTCAGCTTTTCTCTATTTTGACTGAATATAGTGGTGTTTTGTTTATTCTTTATTGGTTCATTTACAGGTAAAATACTCGAGATTTTTTTAATTGTGTTTAAGTGTCGTCGTTTTGGAGTAGTAAATGAATATTGATGGTAAACAAGCCGCAGCCGATTTACGTGCTGAATTAGCCGTAGCAGTGGAAAATTTGCAAGCCGAGAGAAACATTACTCCAGGCTTAACGGTAGTCTTAGTTGGTGAAGATCCGGCTAGTCAGGTTTATGTTCGCAATAAAGTAAAGCAAACTCGTGAAATTGGGATGATTTCTAACGAGATCAAACTAGCAGACAGCACCACTGAAGAAGAATTATTAACAAGGTTAGCGACCTTAAATAACGATGATAATGTGCACGGAATCTTAGTGCAACTGCCACTACCAAAACACATCAATGAACAAAAAATTATTGCTGCTATCGCCCCAGAAAAAGACGTTGATGGTTTTCATGCGATGAACTCTGGTCGTTTGTTCAACGGTGAACGCGGCGCTCTTGTACCATGTACTCCACAAGGCTGCGTGATTCTTGCGAAACGCCATTTAGGCGATGATTTATCGGGGAAGCACGCGGTAATTATTGGCCGTTCTAATATTGTTGGTAAGCCGGTAAGCATTTTATTTTTACAAGAAAATTGTACGGTTACCATTGCCCATTCTCGAACACAAGATTTACCCGAGATCTGTCGCCTGGCTGACATCTTGGTTGTCGCTGTGGGTCGTCCAGAGTTCGTTAAAGGCGATTGGGTGAAAGCAGGAGCTACGGTGATTGATGTCGGCATTAACCGTATCGAACGCGATGGCAAAAACAAATTGGTTGGCGATGTAGATTTTGCTGATGTACAGGGTAAATGTTCAGGCATCACACCAGTCCCTGGTGGTGTTGGCCCGATGACCATTGCTTGTTTGTTAAAAAATACGGTAGAAGCCGCAAAAAATTACGGTTAATGGTAGGGGATAACTCGACCCTTTCCATTTATTATTTTTTTGGCTAAAAGCCATCTACAAAAACGCCGCAGATGCGGAGTTTTTCATTAATTAATCTGAACTCGGCAGTTTATTCGAGTTCAGGTTAATTACCAATAATCGATTATAAACTGATAGTGGTATGTACTTTGTCACCTTCTTGATGATCGGGTTCAAACCAACGTGACGTTACGCTTTTCGTTTGTGTCCAAAACTGCGTTACTTGCTTACCGTTAGGGCCTAAGTCACCTAATTTAGACGCACGTGATCCCGTAAATGAGAAGTATGCAACCGGTACTGGAATTGGCACATTAATGCCAATTTGACCAACATCGATTTCATTTTCATATTTACGCGCAACATAGCCTGACGAGGTGAAAATTGAAGTACCGTTACCGTTAGGGTTGGCATTGATGATGGCAATGGCTTCATCTAAGGTTTCAACTTCTAATACACATAATGCCGGGCCGAATATTTCTTGCGTATAAATATCCATATCGGTAGTAACACCAGAGAACATTGTTGGTCCAACAAAGTTACCTTTCTCAAAACCCGGAACCACAACATTACGGCCATCGACTAATAGATTGGCACCTTGTTCAACACCAGAATCGAGTAACTTGATGATGCGTTGTTTCGCTTGTGGAGACACTACCGGTCCTAAATCTGCAGCACGGTTGGTACCAGCATCAATGACCATAGTTTTCGCTCTTTCGGCAATCTCAGGTAACCAGCTACGTGCTTCACCCACTAAAATGGTCACCGGGTTCGCCATACAACGTTGTCCCGCGGCACCAAATGCCGAACCGAGTAAATCGTTGATTGCTCTATTCTTGTTGGCATCAGGCATAATCACCATATGGTTTTTCGCACCCATCATACATTGGGCGCGCTTACCGTGTTTGCTGGCGTGGTTATAAATGTGAGTGCCAACACCGGTTGAACCGATAAATGATACGGCTTTTACGGCATCGTGTTCAATAATGCGGTTCACTACCTCTGGACCACCGTGAACTACGTTAAGTACACCAGCCGGCACGCCCGCTTGTAGCGCAAGCTCAACCATTAACATGGTAGCAGATGGATCCTGCTCAGAGGGTTTTAAAACAAAAGTGTTACCACAAGCAATTGCCGCTGGGAACATAAACGCCGGCAACATTACCGGGAAGTTAAATGCAGTAATACCAGCGCCAACACCTAAAGGTTTGTTTAAGGTATAAACATCTACACCCGTTGCGGCATTGTTGGCCATCTCACCCAGTTGTAAACGGGTAATGGAACAGGCGTTTTCTACCGCTTCCAAGGCACGACCCACTTCACCTTCGGCATCGGGTAAGGTTTTTCCGTGCTCTAAGGTGATTAGCTCAGCGATTGCAGTGGTATTTGCGTCCAACAATTGTTGGAACTTAAGCATAATGCGCATACGCTTGGTTAACGACACTTTGCTCCAGCTTTTGAATGCTTCATCTGCGCTCGCAATTGCGGCATCAACTTCGTCAATGGTCGCCATTGGCACTTGCGCCACAACGTCTTGCGTTGCTGGATTTAATACGTCTAACCAATGTTCCGATTTAGAAATAACTTTTTCACCACCGATAATTAGTGGGATTTGGCGAACTGTCATTACTTGCTTCCTTTTAATAAATGTTACCAAACGCGCTGTTGCTCTGGCTTCAAGATTGTATTTAGGATAGACCCTTAGTTACCGCTTAACAATAGTATAGGTGCAAGGCTTTTTTGCAAAAACGCAAGACGATCACTTTTTGTTTTGTTACACTGACTTAGCTCTGAGTTGGGAAAAAACTTAATAGGCTGGGTATTCGATGAATTGGGATGATATAAAAGTATTTTTGCAAGTTGCTCGCACCGGCAAGCTTGCTTTGGCTGCACGCAATCTAAAAGTGGATTCATCTACGGTGTCACGGCGATTGCATCATTTAGAGAAATCTCTGGAAGTTAGTTTGTTTGAACGGGGCGCCGACGGACATTTGCTCACCATTGAAGGTCAGCAACTGATGCAAACGGCCAAGCGGATGGAGCAAAACCTGCAATCGTCGGTGGCATCATTGCAAGGCATAAATAAAGGCGACTCAGGTAATGTCCGTTTGGGCACGACGGAAGCGTTTGGTAGTTTTTTTCTGGCAACAAAAATGCGCGGTTTTGCCACTTTGGCGCCAAAAATTAATGTCGATATTCTCACCTTTTCACGTCAGGTAAATCTCACCCGTTATGAAGCCGATATTGCCATCAGTGTTGGCAAGCCTGAAAAAACCTCGATGGTGGTGAGCAAGCTATGTGATTATCGGTTAAAGCTTTATGCCAGCAATATTTATTTAAGAAACAACCCGATCACCAAAAAATCTGATTTAAACCAGCAGACCTGGATAGCCTACGTTGAACACCTCGATTTTAGTGAACAGCTGTCGCACGTAAAAGACTTGGCTCCCGATGTTGTCCCTATTTTAAAAAGCTCTAGCGTAATCAGTCAGTATTTGGCGGTGAAGAGCGGCTTGGGAATTGCGGTGTTGCCTTGCTTTATGGCCGATTTAGACCCGGAATTGAAGCCGCTACTCGATGATGAAATTGATATTGTCCGGCAGTTTTATTTGATCGCGCAAGCCGACCGAAAAAGAATTGCCAGAGTGGAAATGCTGTGGGATTTTATTAAGAAAACGGCGAAAACGAATCAAGCTTTGTTGATGGGGAATAAGCGGCTTTAATAGCAAAACGTTGATAAACTTTCTTTATTTGTACACTGAAAATAAAATTATTTTGTCCGGTTCGCAATGACATTGAAATACTTTCTTACTTTTATTGAGTTTTCTCAAAAGTTAAAAACTTGTAAATTATTGATCTGTGGACTAATTATTAATTAGCCAAAAAAATAATAAATTGGAAAATAATAATTTACACAGTCCGGGAGAAATATTATGTAGAATAAGTTTCAATTAGGAAGCTTAGCGTTAGCTGTATCTATTGCGCTAAGTAGCCAAGCTGCAATAGCAGCAGCAGAAGACGTCAGTGCAGAAGAAGAAGTAGAACGCATTACCGTAACCGGTTCACGCCTTAAAAAAGCCGAGTTTTCTGACGCCGCACCTATCCATGTGATTACAGGTGAAGATGCCTTGAAATCAGGTGTGCGCACGGTAGCGGAGCTATTACAAAACACGTCAATGGCCAATGGTCAGCAACCTGACAGTTCATTTAATTCCAATTCGGGTAACTCAAATTCTTCTGAGCCACCGCCAAGTGGTGGTATTGGCTCATCAAATATTGGCTTGCGCGGCTTAGGACCAGAGCGTACCTTAATACTAATTAATGGCCGACGTCTTGGTTCTTCTGGTGTACGTGGTGCGCCATCACAACCAGATTTAAGTTTAATTCCGGTTAATATGGTTGATCGGGTTGAAGTTATCACCGAAGGTGCGTCATCTATATACGGTGCTGATGCTGATGCTGATGCTGTTGCTGGTGTTATAAATGTTATTTTAAAAGAAAGTTTCGATGGCTTTGAAATATCAGCTGCCATTTCAGATACCGCCGATGGTGGTGGTGAAGAAAAAGATATTTCTTTTATCACTGGCTTTGAAAGTAAAAAAGCCAAGTTTGCTTTTTCAGCCTCCTATTATGAACGCGAGCGGGTGGCGGTAAATGATCGTACCGATTGTTTGAGACGAAAATGGAAAGATGACTCAGGCAAGAAAACTTCGGTATGTTACAGCCAGTTTTGGGATAATGTTATGTTAGACCTAGGCGGAACCGTCACTGCGGGCGTCACCGATGATATTGCGATTTTCTATACCCCGGGGATGACAGATTTAGGAATGCCAAACTTTAGTTCTGCATTTAATGTTATGCAACCTACCGATCCAAATATTGATGTTACCAGTGCGAACCAGCGGGAACGGAGATATTTTTCGCCATTCACTAATGACAATATTGATCGTATGCGAGCAGATTTAGTGCAACCTATGACCCGTTTTTCGGTTGCCGTTAATGGTTCCTATTCGCCCGATTTATGGGGCGGAGAAGAAGAGATTTTTTATGAAACCTATTTCTTTCATCGTCATTTAACCAGCCGGGCATCATCAGAGCAAATTTTTCCGGCGGTTGCTCCGATGATCCCACAAGAAGATGCCAGTGGTAACATCATTGTCGATGGTTCAGGTGCACCAGTACTAGTGGATAACCCGCTAAGTCCGTTTCCTGTTGTAGTGTCTAACATTATAACGTTAGAAGATTTACCCCAAGAGCGGGACGTGGAATTAAATCCTTTTCGCATGGTCACCGGTTTGCGCGGTGAATTTACCAGTGACTGGCTAGAGAAAAAGGGTTGGAGTTATGAAATGTTTGTTTCCTACGATCGTGGTGTCGGTAAACAAGATCAGCCTATCATGAATGAATCTAACTTGGCGTTATCGTAGGTACTTTGCGTTTAGATGCTGATGGTAACCCAATTTGTGGTATCAATGCACCGGTAGGTCTTGGCTTTATCACGCCAAATGAATGTGTGCCGGTTAACTTTTTTGCCGACTCGATTTTTACCGGAGGTGAATACGGTGGTGGTGTGTTTGCTACCGATGCCGAACGTGAATTCTTGATTGGTACGCGGATGAACAGCACCACGGTTGAGCAGTCAATGGCTTCGGCATTTGCAACCGGCGATTTATTTGAATTTGATTCAGGTGGCGCAGCGACCGTGGCGATGAGTTTTGAGCTCAGAAAAGACAGGATTCAATCGGAAGGGGATATGCTAGGTTCTACCGGTTTGGTTGCTGCGGAAACCCGCTTACTGAGGGATCGACAGAAGGCTCGCGAACGGTAATCGACGTATTTGCTGAAATCTCAATGCCAATCATTACCAATGAAAATTGGGCTGAGCTTTTAGAAATTGAGGCAGCAGCAAGGTATACCGACGAGTCTAATTTTGGTAATGAAACCACCTATCGCGGTCGAGTGACTTATATGCCAACAGAAGAGTGGTTAGTCTCTGCTTCTTATGGCACCTCGTTCCGGGCGCCAAATTTACGTGAGCAATTATTAGCGAACCAATTTGGTGGTGAAAATGGCAATTCCGACCCGTGTTCGGTACCGGAATCACTGCAAACCAATGGTGCCTATGACCCGAGCAAAGAAAACCGTTCTCAAACCGTTTTAGATAACTGTCTTGCTGATGGTGCTGATTTTACACTTATAGGAACAGCAGGCGTACCGACCATACCTACTTCAGCCAGTGGTAATGCACAAGGGTTAAAACCGGAAACTTCTGAAAACATTACCGCCTCAATTAAATAGACGCCAGAATTTGATGGCTTTGACCTAAATATCGGTGTCACCTACTGGAGTCTAGAAGTTGAAGATACAATTCGTAAGGTAGCTCCGTCAACTATTTTAAAACGTTGTTTTGATACAGAAAATATGGCTAGTCCTTTCTGTTCAAGAATTGAACGTGTGCAAGGCAGTAAACCTGATGCATTAAATTTTCCAACACTAGTCGATAATTCGTTCTTAAATATTGGTGAAGAGACCTCGAAAGGGGTTGATGTGAATACTCAATTTGCCATGACCTTTGGCGATGTATTTGGTTCTGCGGTAGAATTTAGTTGGAATAACCAATATTCCTTGCAAACTGAACGTGAGATAACCATATTTAAAGGCGACAAGGCCGAAGATTTGCTTGAAGATTTTGGTACGCCGGAACATCGTTTGGTTTCAACCTTTAACTTTACCAGTGGCGCCGGAACTGGTTGATCATGGCAAATTATTTGTTTGGTACGCACGCAAGTGACGATATTAGTGATACTAGTGATTGTGATGTATTTATTACTAATGAAGTCTTAGTGGGTAAACCATTAACGAAACCTGTGTGTTCTGCCGATAGTGCTGTGATGTCGATACCTCATTAACTTATAGCGGCGATAATTTTGGGGTTACTTTAGGGATGAACAACGTGTTTGACAGGGAGCCTGAGTTCGTTGATAGAACCGCTGGTTCTAACCGGGGTAACATGCTTGTGTCATCAGGTTATGACTTATTAGGCTAACTCTCATACACAAGTTTTTGTTGACTTATAAGTACAGTGTGATCTAATCATTTTTTTAAGTTAGGTCATACGAATGTTTAATGAAGATGCAGCTCTTTGGGCAAATTATAT
>MABC01000011.1 GCA_002162925.1 Thalassotalea sp. 42_200_T64
CCCCACCGTTAGCCAGTGACGCCCTTGCCATTCGGATCATCTTCCCCTTAGTCGGGGTGATAAGGCTTCTTTCAGCCTATCGGGTTTGCCAGCTTTGCTGGGCAAACAAAAAAGGCCTAAATGCTTAGCATTTAGGCCTTTTATTATCTGTGCTCAGTGCTGCATTAAGTTTACTCGGTAGAGATAATATAAAGTATTTCTTGTAAAGAGCTTAGCGGTAATTTTATCCGCGCAAATTTTTGCCCGGTTAAATCTCGTTCCGCTTGTTTAATGACTTTATAGCTTTTAAACAATTGCCGCACTTCATTTTCATTTACTGAAAATGGTGGACCTTTCATCTCATCTTCAGGAAACTCCAGGGTTAATAGGAATATACGAGTTTCAGCTGTCATAAAATTTTTCAGGTGCTGCACATATTCCCTGCGCATCCCTGCAGGGAAGGCAATGATAGCTGCTCGGTCGTATATCCAATCAAACGCTTGAAATTGTTTGCCATCTAAAGCAAAGAAATCACCTTGATGAAGTTCAATATTACCTTGTTCAAAAATGGTAAAGCCATTACGTTCTTTAACATTGGCAAGCAGATTATTATCTTCAAAGAAATCGTGACAAGCGATGCCACTTAATTCATTGCCGATCACCTTAAAGCGCTCGGCAAAAAACAGCATATCGGCTGTTTTTCCGCATAAAGGCACAAAAATACGATTGTCAGTGGCGTTAACCAAATTTGGAAAATGCTCAACCATCAATGGTTGCAATTCATCCTGGTGAAAGCCTAAACGAGTATTCGTCCAGCAGTCTAGCCAAAATTGCTGTTTCACAACCAACCTGCCCTATTAATCATTTTGCTTTTCACTTGTTCAGGTTACTTAACTTGGAAAAATACGGTTGTTTTGCCAAAGCTTATTTACCGTTTGTTCAATTGAAAGAGAAGCCGCCTTTGAAAATTTTTCCGCAAATCCCTTTTTCAATGAATATTTCACTGAGATCACTTTTGCCTTTTTCGCAGCATTGTGCAAGTAATCGTCACTGGTTTGAATTTCATCGACTAAGCCCAGCTCTTTCGCTTTCAAACCAAACCAATGCTCGCCCGTGGCAACTTTGTTGATATCTAGGCTTGGACGATGCTCACTGACAAAGTCTTTAAACAAAACATGAGTTTCTTCCAACTCTTCGACAAACTTTTCACGACCTTTATCGGTGTTTTCACCAAACATGGTCAGGGTACGTTTGTATTCCCCTGCGGTTAACTGTTCGAATTCGATATTGCTCTTTTTCAAGAGTTTATGAAAGTTTGGTATTTGCGCAATCACGCCGATTGAGCCAAGAATAGCAAATGGCGCGGAAATAATTTTGTCGGCAACACACGCCATCATATAACCACCACTGGCGGCCACTTTATCGACCGAGATAGTCAGCGGGATACTTTGTTGACGTATTCTATCGAGCTGTGAAGACGCCAAACCATAGCCATGCACCATGCCGCCGCCACTTTCAACACGCACCAGTACTTCATCTTCCGTTGTTGCCACCGATAATACCGCGCTGATTTCTTCACGCAAGCTGTCAACTTCACGGGCATCCAGGCTGCCTTTAAAATCAATCACAAATAATCGTGGTTTCGCCTCGATAGCACCGTCTTTTTCGGCTTTCGCTTCACCTTTTAGCTTTTTCTTTAAATCTTTATCGTGCTGCTTTAATTCATCTTTTGATAATAAATGTTCAACCATATATTGTTCAACATCGGCAAATTGCTCCGACAAGTCGTTAATTTCCAACTCACCTTTTTTATGTTTCTGTTTATGCGCGGCACCCGCAATGGCGGCAATGATGGCAATCACGGCGATAACAAAGGTAAATACCTTGGTAAAAAATAGGCCGTATTCGTAAAGAAATTCCAACTGAGTTCTCCTGAACTTGAATAATAATACTAAATTATCGTTATGATACTATAGGAAAAAACAAAAAGGAGGCAAAGCCTCCTTTTTTATTACAAATTTTTGTGAAAAATCATTTCAACACAAGGTCACTCTCTGACACGATAATAGCGGTACCTTCGCTAATAAAATAAGTCGCAATTTGAGATTGCATTTCAGTGGTAACCGCGGCTTCATTAATAGACTCAGGTCTGTCGTTAGGGTCAAGCAAAGAGCCATGATTACCGTTGACAAATTTAACCGCACCAGATACACCATTTTCATCTACAAGCATGTCTGATGTCACCTCCAGGCCAAGTAAATCAATTAGAGGGTTAAATCCCGCCAATGGTGAACTAGGAGTTGCAGCAGGAATAACTTGATCTTCTAAGCTGTCCATACCGTTACCCACAACTGAATGAATCAAGATATTAGAATCATTACTCGCTAACATACTTGTATAACTTAATGGATCACCCGAATCAGTAACTGATTGCGCTGCAAACATAAAGTCTGCAAATGAAGAATTAAATGCCGCTAATTGCTCTGCGGTTAAATTTGGCACAAAAGCATCCCATCCAGCACTAAGATCATCTTCAAAGCCGTATGCCTGGACAAAATTTTGGAAGTCTGTCGAGCTTGCATACACTAAAGAGCCCTTAACGAAACTACCAAATGCAGGAGAGTTAAATAAAAAGTTTGCCATACCCGCACCTGGTACTGATAATGCGGCAGCTTTCACCTTAAACATCGGATCATAAACAGCTTTATCCCCACCAAGACTCGTATTGGTTAACGCCATAAAATTATGACCGGTGATCGAGCCCAAAGACTGGCCAGCATAATAAACATTGGTGCCATCGATTTCTGCAAATGGACCTTCTGCGTCGTAAACCGTATTTAATGCTGCACGAAATGCCAGTGTATCAGCAACACTTTGGCGTAAGTTGTCGCGAACCGTCAATAATGACTCCAGATTTAGGTACACTGCTGGGTTTAATGAAGCACTTATCGCCCCATAACCACGGCTTCCATGTAGTGGTTGATCGAGGGACGCAACAGCAAAACCATTGATGGCTAAAACACCAGATAACGCTAACATGTCTTCTTTAGAGCGACCAAAACCATGTTGAAACATCACTACTGGCCAGCCATTTTCAGGTTTTGTAATGGGGTCCATACCAAACAATGTACGGGTAATGTTAACATCTGTTTCATCTGGAATTGCCATCAAAACCTCTAGGTTTTGATGTTCAACAAGTGCTGGCACCGGATTGAACTTGGTTAAATTTCGCTCTGCATCGACGCCGATATCACGTAAGCCAAATGCCATACAATAACCATCATTCACAGAAACTGGCCCTTCCGGTATCAGGTCCGGATTACTTTGCGCAAGACCGGCCAATGTCACACCAGAGTCACATGCGGCTTTCCAATGCTGATTTAGCGGTGCCGTTTGATTTTCTTCAGTTGGAACACCACCGTAATAACGGACATTATTAACTGTGCCACCATAAATATCTGCGGCTGCAAACATTAAGGTAGTCGGGTCTTCTGGGTTAAGTGCTAAAGCATCTGCTGCAGTGAATCCCATATTTTGAACACCAATATGAGCTGCTGTAGCAGGGCTTGCCAAATCAGCCAAAATTAATTGCTTCGCAACACCTAACACATCATTAATAGACTGTGTCGTCATCGCCATCGTATAGGTAATGTTGTCTCGGTCCAGTCCAAAACCTTCGGCAATGTTTTCATAACTGTTGATCAGATTTTGTAAGGTAAATTGGTCAGGATCGGCCAATGGTTTGGTATTTACATCTTGTCGTACTGTTTCATAGGTAGAAGAACCTAAAATAGCATCGCCATTGGTATCGGTAAGGTTTTTGGTCAAGGCAATAATGTAAGTGGTTTTGGCTTTTAATGGTTTCATTGGAATGATAGCCAAGTCACTACCAAACGCTTGGACGATGAAATCTTCGCCTAACACCATTTGCTTAACGCCTTTACAGGCAATGCCTGCAGGCACAGGGTTACATTCGGCGTCGTTCAAATCTGCGCCCATCACCGCTTCATACATGGTAACCGCATCGCTATTAAAGATGCCGGCAGGGTCGAGTGATACGCCTTCGTCAAAATCAAAAGCAAGCACGAAAGGCTGATGCGTTGACCAGCCATCAAGGGCACTTAACGCTACTCTAGGATTGGAAAAGTCAGTCGTATCGGGAACCGCGCTATCAAAATTTAACGTGCCATCGGTATGACCACTAAATAACAAATCATTAGGTACCGAGATAACTGGCTCATCGGCGCCCGGATCAAACGCTACACGAGAAACAGCCAGAGCCGGAGCCTGGGCTTCATTTTCGTTTTCAATGTCTTTGATGGTTTCATCATCACAAGCAGACAGGCCCAGAGCGCTCGCAATTGCAAGGCCGATGATTAGTTTTTTCATGCTTTCTCCCCAGAAGAACTATATTTATCGCCTTGAATATTATTATCTTATTGGCGTTTTGTTATAAACTTATTAACTAGTATGACCAGTTACATTATATTGAATATAACTTACCGTAACTAAAATCACTTTGCTACATTTTTTTACCATTACCCAGATAAAGTTAACAAATCATTTTTTGAAAATATGCTCGAATCCAATCAAGAGTAAGGGTAGAATACGCAGCAATAATCATTTATCGAAAGAAAACTATGTTCGAATTTCAAGCTCAACCACATTGCTTACAAAACAAAACTATTTTAGTCACTGGCGCCGGAGCCGGTATTGGTAATGCTGCAGCCATGCACTACGCTAAGTTTGGCGCAACCGTGATATTGTTAGGTAAAACAGTGGCCAAGCTTGAACAAGTTTATGATGACATCGTCAGCGCTGGTTACCCTGAGCCGGCGATCATTCCTTTAGATATGAAAGGTGCCACTGCGCAAAATTATAAAGATATGGTATCTACCATCACAGATCAGTTTAATCATATTGATGGCGCATTACTTAACGCCTCAATGTTAGGTGAGCTTACGCCGTTTACCCAAATTAGTGCGCAAATTTGGAACGATGTCATGCAAGTGAACCTGAATGCCCAAATGCAACTTGCTCAGGCATTAATTCCGGCAATGATACAAGCGCCTGCCGCTTCATTAATTTTTACCACCTCTGGCGTTGGTAATAAAGGTCGAGCATTTTGGGGAGCATACAGTGTTTCTAAATTTGCCACTGAAGGCATGATGCAAATCATTGCTGACGAATATGATGGTTCGGGTTTACGTGTGAACGCGATTAACCCAGGTGGAACAAAAACGGGTATGCGAGCCAGTGCCTTCCCTGCCGAAGATAAAAGCTTAATTGCTGAGCCTGACGATATTATGCCACTGTATTTATACCTAATGAGTGATGATAGTAAGGCTGTTAATGGCCAACGATTAGACGCACAAGCTTAACAGCCGCTTACGGTAGGGCCGACTCCAATCTAACAATATGTAGGTCAACCCTACGAGGTGGTATTGATCCCTATGGTAATACGTGGGTTACCGCCATAGTCATTATACGTTTTGATATTTCCGTACCCATATTCCGCAAACAACTGTTGTACCCCTTGATGCTGTTCAAAGCCATGTTCTAAGTATAATTGGCCATTGACGGTTAAATAATCTCGTGATTTATCAATGATATGGCGAATATCGGCAAAGCCTTGCTCATCGGCCACTAATGCCGATTTTGGTTCAAAGCGAACATCACCTTGGGCTAAATGCTTGTCATCACTGGCGATGTAAGGAGGATTTGAAACAATGATATCGAATCTTTTGCTGTTGCTAATGTTGCTGAACCAGTCACTTTGATAAATATCGACCTGAGTAAGACGCAGTTGTTCGGCATTCGATCTGGCTAATTGCACCGTTTCAGCACTAAAATCTACCGCATCAACTTGCCAGGTTTGATGTTCAGATGCCAATGCCAGAGCGATGGCTCCTGTACCGGTGCCAAGATCGAGCAAAGATAGTTGTACTGCCTGATTATTCGATAACACCGCTTCGACCAAGGTTTCCGTATCAGGGCGTGGAATGAGAGTGCATGGGGCAACAAAAAAATCCAGTGACCAAAATTGCTGTTTACCGACGATAAATGCCACAGGTTCGCCCTGCTCCCGCCTTTTTACAAAACTCAAAAACAGTGTTTGTTGCTCTGCACTCAGGTGTTTTTCTGGCCAGGTTGATAAAAAGCTGGTGGGCTTATCCAGCACTGCCGATAGTAACGCCTGAGCATCTACTTTGGCATCATAAGCATCTTCAAATTGCAAAAAACAGCTTTTTGCAAAATCAAAAAGCTGTTTTATTGTGGTTAAATTACTGACCAAGGGTATTACTCACCTATATGATTAATCCAGGCTGTTATTAGTTTTGTTCCGCAAGGGATGCTAATAAATCGGCCTGGTTTTCTTGCATGATAGGCTCAAGCACCAATTGCAAATTGCCTTCGATCACTTCGTTTAGGCGATATAAGGTTAAATTAATACGGTGATCTGTCATTCGACCTTGCGGGTAATTGTAGGTACGAATACGCTCAGAACGATCGCCACTGGCAACCAGGTTTCGGCGTGATGACTCTTCTGCGCTTCGTCGTTTTTCATCTTCGGCTTGTTGCAACCTTGCTTGTAACACAGACATCGCTTGCGCACGGTTTTTGTGTTGTGAACGCTGATCTTGACACTCTACTACGACACCCGTTGGTATATGGGTAATACGAATGGCCGAATCGGTTTTGTTAACGTGCTGCCCACCAGCACCTGAGGCGCGGAAGGTATCTACTTTTAAATCGGCTTTGTTAATTTCAATGGCATCGGCTTCTGGAATTTCCGGCATCACCACAACCGTACAGGCGGAAGTGTGTACACGCCCCTGCGATTCGGTTTCAGGTACACGTTGTACACGGTGGCCGCCACTCTCAAATTTCAGTTGACCGTAAACACTGTCGCCATTTACTTTCATCACAATTTCTTTATAACCGCCTTGATCAGACTCATTCATGTTGATGATTTCAAGTCTCCATCCTTGCTTTTCCGCATAGCGGCTGTACATACGGTATAAATCACCGGCAAAGATTGCCGCTTCATCACCACCAGCACCGGCACGAATTTCAACAAAACAGTTGTTATCGTCGTTTGGATCTTTTGGTAATAATAAAATTTGTAAATCTTGGGTTAAGCTCTCAATATCCGCTTTCGCTGCTTTGAACTCTTCCTGGGCCATCTCACGCATGTCAGGATCTTCATCCTTCAACATTTCTTGCGCCATAGCAAAATCATCTTCTGCAGATTTATAGTCACCAAATACTTTCGTTACTTCTTCAAGTTGTGAAAATTCTTTTGATAACGCTCGAAATTTTTCTTGATTGCCAATCACATCAGGATCAGATAACAGCGCTTGTACTTCTTCAAAGCGTTCTACCAATATTTCAAGCTTTTGATATACAGATTCATTCATTTATTTGTTTTCACCCAAGGGTTAGTTTGAAAAGAGTTATCTTCGATTTATGTAAGTATTATAATGGAAGTGTATTAAATTTAGTTATCTTTTTTATCTAAATCAAAAACATCGTGAAGATAAATAATTTTATCCAGCTCGCCGCCTTGCGCTGCCTGTTGCAGAGCTCGGGTTGGGGCATGCATCAGATTATTGGTTAATTTCGTTGCCAGTTCAGCAATTACCGCTTCGGGATCTTTATTTTGGTTTAATTGTAATTTCGCTTTTACCAACAACTGATCACGTTTGCTTAAGCATTGGTTACGGTATGCAATTACGGCATCTTGAGTATTTAAGCCTCTAAGCCAAGCCATAAAATCATTAGTTTGACTTACCACTATTTTTTCAGCTTGTGCCGCAGCCTTACGGCGATTTTCCAAATTTTCGGCAATAATGTTTTGTAAATCATCTACCGTGTATAAAAACACATCTTCAAGTTCGCCAACTTGTTCTTCAATATCTCGCGGCACGGCAATATCGACCATAAAAATTGGCCGATGACGACGTTGCTCTAAGGCGGTTTCGACCATACCTTTACCAATAATAGGTAGTGTTGAACCGGTAGAACTGATCACGATGTCGGCATCAGAAATATGTTCTGGAATTTGCGCCAAGGTTATCACTTTGGCACCGATTTCTGTCGCCATTTTTTCAGCTCTGGCGACAGTACGATTGGCAACTGTGATTTTACCAACGTTATTATTGTATAAATGCTTAGCCACGAGCTCAATGGTTTCACCAGCACCAATTAATAACACTTTGCTTTTTTCCAGCTTGGCAAAAATGTGCTTGGCAAGATTCACCGCAGCAAAAGCAACAGATACTGCGCTTGAGCCAATTTCAGTATCGGTACGTACCTGTTTGGCAACACCAAAAGTACGCTGGAATAAACGTTCCATTATGATTTGCATAGAGCCTGCGGCCTTCGCTTGACTATACGCCTGCTTCATTTGCCCTAAAATTTGCGGTTCGCCTAGAATTAGCGAGTCTAAACCACAAGCAACACGCATCATGTGATTAACGGCTTGTTGATCATGGTGCCAATATAGCGAAGGTGAAATCATGCTTGCAGGTACATTATGATAATTCTCTAACCAGCCAGTAATTCGCTGTTGCACTTCCGAAAGCGGCTTATCTTGTACAAAGTACAATTCAGTGCGATTACAGGTAGATAATATTGCCGCTTCTTTACAAGCTAGATTTTCTACCATTTCTTGCAGTGCATGGGTAAGATTATCTGGAGTAAATGCCACTTTTTCACGCACAGAAACTGGCGCGGTCTTGTGATTAATACCAACAGCAAAAATAGACATAGTTTAAAATAGATAACCCAATTGTAAAAATCAGCATTAGATAAATGAGTAAAATCTATTTATCATTGGCTAACATGAATAATGTAATTTTACGTAATTCAGACCACGATTAATAGATCTGGCTCAATATAACCCTAAAAAAAAAGGTTTTTTGTCACCAACATGGCTAAAAGTAGATTAAAATTTACCCACCAAAGCAAAAATATATTTATAACTGCGATTATATTGTTATTAACTGCTTGTACTACATCTTTACCTCAGCAACCTGTTGTTGAACAATTATTGCAGGACAAAAATGAAAGAGCAGAACAACTTGCTCAATTAACCAGCTGGACCATTAAAGGTAAAATTGCCTTTATTGAAGGCGATGACAAACAAAGTGCCAACTTATACTGGCAACAAGATAATAATAGCTTGCAATTAAAGCTCACCTCTTTTCTTGGGGTAAATGTATTAACGCTAAGCTCCGAGAATCAGCAGCATGTATTAACAGCAAGCGGTAAAACCTACACTGATGATAATTTAGAAGATTTGCTTAGTCAGGTTTCAGGAATACGTTTGCCGGTAAAAGCACTCAGTTACTGGATCAAAGGCTTAAAAGCCCAAACTGAAGATGTGGTACTATATAGCCAAACGACACAACTGCCAGAAACGTTAAATGCCTGGGTAAACAATACTTACTGGCACATTGACTATCAACAATATAACTTGGTAAACAACTATCGTTTAGCCAACAAACTTTCGATAAAGCATCGAGAACTGACCATAAAAATTGCTATTCATCATTGGGATATAAACTAGTGACAACAAGTTTTCAGCGCTTTTCTTCGGTTGCCAAAATCAACCGTTTCCTCCATATCACCGGCCAACGAAAAAACGGCTACCATGAACTGCAAACTGTTTTTCAGTTTTTGGATTTTGGTGATTATCTCGAATTTAGAACAAACAACACAGGTGAAATTAACTTATTAACCCCTATTCCCGGGGTCGATAATGACAGTAATTTAATTGTAAAAGCGGCAAAATCGTTACAACAACAAGCTAACTGCAGCTTAGGTGTTGATATCAAGCTAGACAAGCAACTGCCGATGGGCGGTGGTTTGGGCGGTGGTTCTTCAAATGCGGCAACCACACTGTTGGCATTAAACAAAATTTGGCAACTTCAGCTTACAACCGATACTTTAGCAGAACTGGGGGTCGAACTTGGTGCCGATGTGCCGGTATTTGTACGTGGTTTTACCGCTTTTGCCGAAGGTATTGGCGAGCACCTCACCCCGGTAGACATTGATTCCCCCTGGTTTCTTGTAACAATACCGGAATGCTCTATATCTACCGCCGCAATTTTTGGCGCCAAAGATTTACCGCGCAACACGGCAAAAATTTCGATCGAAGACGTCAATATTGCCGCTTGCCATAATGATTGTGAAAACTTGGTGATAAAACTTTACCCTGAGGTTGCCAAGATGATGGCTTGGTTGTTAGAATACGCGCCATCACGCTTAACCGGTACCGGTGCTTGTATATTTTCATCCTTTGACGATAAACAATCAGCGCTTACCGTACAATCAAAGCTACCAAATGGTGTTAAATCATTTGTAGCAAAGGGCTTGGCTCAATCGCCTATTTTGGCGGAGTTAAAAAATAGCTCAAAATGTTAATTGTGTTCAATTTGGATATAAGATTTTTTTACATCCACAACTAAAAAACAATACTTTTTTTAGTTTTGCTAACATTTAGTTAGCCCACACAGCATCTGATTAGTACTAATAAATTAGTAAGGTCGTTTGTATTATGTTTAATGTCATCAAAGTTTCTGAGGAACTGACAGTGCCTGACATGAAGATTTTTACGGGGAACGCCACCCCTGAACTGGCTAAGAAAATTGCAGATCGTTTATATATGACAATCGGCGATGCAAAAGTAGGCAGTTTTAGCGATGGTGAGATCAGCGTTGAAATAACCGAAAACGTTCGTGGTGCGGATGTTTTTATCATCCAATCTACTTGTGCGCCAACCAACAATAACCTGATGGAACTTATTGTTATGGTTGATGCTCTACGCCGAGCCTCTGCTGGTCGTATTACCGCAGTGATACCCTACTTTGGCTATGCACGCCAAGACCGTCGTGTGCGTAGTGCGCGTGTACCAATTACTGCTAAAGTGGTTGCTGACTTCTTATCTAGCGTTGGTGTGGACCGTGTACTTACGGTAGATTTACACGCGGAACAAATTCAAGGTTTCTTTGATGTTCCGGTAGATAACGTCTTTGGCTCTCCTATCTTGCTTGAAGATATGATGAGTAAAGATTTTGATAATCCAGTGGTGGTTTCTCCTGATATTGGTGGTGTAGTGCGTGCGCGTGCTGTCGCTAAAATGTTGAACGATTCCGATTTAGCTATCATCGATAAACGTCGTCCAAAAGCTAATGTTTCACAAGTAATGCACATTATTGGTGAAGTAAAAGACAGAGATTGTATTATCGTTGATGACATGATTGATACTGGCGGCACACTTTGTAAAGCGGCAGAAGCTCTTAAGGAGCATGGCGCTCGTCGTGTATTTGCTTACGCTACTCACCCGGTATTATCTGGCAACGCTGCTGAAAACATTAAAAATTCAGTCATTGATGAAATGATCGTCACCGATTCCATTCCATTATCAGATGAAATTAAAGCATTACCGAATGTTCGTCAATTAAGTTTGGCTGGCATGCTATCTGAAGCAATTCGTCGCGTTAGCAACGAAGAGTCAATTTCAGCAATGTTTGATGCATAATACCAACTTGGTATAATCCCAACAAGATTAAATAAAGGCTGAGGTCAAAACGCAGTAATTTGCATTTTAACTTCTTACCTTTATAAAAAAGTGCGCTAATAAGCGCACTTTTTGTTTGTTAAGCCTCTGAAAAATGTTATCATTCGCCGCCTTTTTTAAGTCAGTGCAACCTTGTTGTTACTAAACTTACTAAAAAGCAGCCCATTTTAAAAGTAGTGGGCATTAGGATTATTTTTTGGTCGCGAAGAATAATTAAATTTTAAACAATATCAATTTGATATTTAAAAAGAGTAATCATTATGGATTTATTAAAATTAGATGCTGAAGTTCGTACAGACATGGGGAAAGGTGCGAGCCGCCGCCTACGTCACGCGGATCTAGTTCCAGCAATCGTTTACGGTGCGGGTCAAGAACCAGTATCTATCACTTTAGCACACAACAAAGTTTGGCGTGCACAGCAAGAAGAAGCTTTCTACTCGCAAGTTTTATCATTAAAGGTAGGTACAGAGAAAGTTGATGTTGTGATCAAAGATATGCAACGTCATCCGTTTAAAGAATTAGTTATGCACATTGACTTCTTACGTATTGACGCGAATAAAGAACTACACACTGCAGTTCCTATTCACTTCATCAACGAAGAAGAAGTAACTAAAGTTGGTAACATCGTTGTTCACAACTTGAATGAAATCGAAGTTGCATGTTTACCGAAGAACATACCTGAGTTCATCGAAGTAGACGTTGCTAACCTAGAAGTTGGTCACCCATTACACTTATCTGATATCGCTCTTCCAGAAGGCGTTACATCAGTTGAGCTAGCTAAAGGCGAAGATCACGATTCAGCTGTTGTATCAGCAAGCGTTCCAAAAGCTGCTAAATCTGAAGATGCTGAAGAAGCTGCTGAAGGTGATGCAGAAGAAACTACTGAAGAATAATCGCTAAGGAATCTCCTTGACGACTAATATTCAGTTGGTTGTGGGCCTGGGTAATCCAGGCCCCGAATACGCCAAAACCCGTCATAATGCCGGCGTCTGGTTCGTTAAAGAACTGGCAAAACAATACAACATTACCCTCTCGCCTGATAAGAAGTACAATGGCTTATACGGTAAAGGCCTGATTGGCTCTAACCTGGTCCATTTACTGATCCCCACTACCTTTATGAATCGCTCAGGCAAAGCTGTTGCCCCATTAGCGAATTTTTTTCGTATCCCGGTAGAAAACATCTTGGTGGCTCACGATGAGTTAGACTTAGATCCTGGGGTTTGCAAAATTAAACTAGGCGGTGGCCATGGTGGCCATAATGGTTTACGAGATATCATCTCGTGCATTGCGAATAATAAAAATTTTTACCGACTCAGGATTGCCATAGGCCATCCAGGGCATCGCGACCGGGTAACCGGTTACGTGTTGGGCAAAGCCCCGGCAAGCGAACAAGCTCTATTAGAGCAAGCAATTGATGAAGCCGCCAGGTGCTTTTCCATATGGGAAAGCGATGGCATAAAAAAAGCGCAAAATAGACTACACACATTCAAAGCAACAAGCTAACTAGCAAACAAGATTATAGGAACATATCATGGGATTTAAATGCGGCATTGTTGGTTTACCAAACGTTGGTAAATCTACCCTTTTTAATGCATTGACCAAAGCCGGTATTGAAGCCGCAAACTTTCCGTTTTGTACTATTGAACCAAACACAGGTGTGGTTCCGGTGCCAGATCCTCGTATGGATAAATTAGCCGAAATAGTACAACCACAAAGAGTACTGCCAACAACGATGGAATTCGTTGATATTGCCGGTCTTGTTGCAGGCGCTTCAAAAGGCGAAGGATTGGGCAATAAATTCTTAGCGAACATACGTGAAACCGACGCCATTGGTCACGTAGTGCGCTGTTTCGATAATGAAAATATCGTTCATGTTGCCGGCAGCATCAGCCCTGTGGATGATATTGATGTGATCAACACCGAATTAGCGCTTGCCGATATGGATACTGCCGAGCGAGCAATTTTCCGCCAGGCCAAACGTGCCAAAGGCGGCGATAAAGTCGCTAAATTTGAAGTGTCAGTATTGGAAAAAATCCTTAAGCATGTTGAAGAAGGCGAGATGATCCGCTCGTTAGATTTAAGCAAAGAAGAACTTGCTGCGGTCGCTTATTTTAACTTTTTAACGTCAAAACCTACCATGTATATTGCTAACGTTAATGATGATGGTTTTGAAGATAATCCTTATTTAGATCAAGTCCGTGAAATTGCTGAAAAAGAAGGCGCGGTCGTGGTAGCCGTTTGCGCAGAAATTGAAAGTGAATTATCGGAAATGGATGAAGACGAACGTCAAGAATTCATGGAAGATTTAGGCATTACCGAGCCGGGGTTAAACCGGGTGATTAATTCAGGATACGGCTTATTGCACTTGCAGACCTACTTTACCGCAGGGGTAAAAGAAGTAAGAGCATGGACAGTAAAAGTGGATGCAACCGCACCACAAGCTGCCGGAGTGATCCACACCGACTTTGAAAAAGGTTTCATTCGTGCTGAAATTGTTTCTTATGATGATTTTGTTGAATTTAACGGTGAGTCTGGCGCCAAAGAAGCCGGTAAGTGGCGCTTAGAAGGCAAAGAATACAAAGTGAAAGATGGTGATGTGATCCACTTCCGCTTTAATGTTTAAATTTAAAACTTAAACATTAAAGCGGAATTTTACCCATCCATGGATGGATAAAATTCTGTTTTTTAGGTGTCGCCCGGCGCGAAAATTGAGAACCGTAGGCGGTTAACTTATAGTTAACCGCCTTTTAAATTTAATTGCTGTAAAAAATCAAAGACTGTGTGCCATTCAGAGACCATTAAAACACGCCTATACAACCTCTTTCTGAGCTGGTATCAGAATATTCAATTGGCCCGGTCAGTGCCAAAAGCAGAAGTAGAAAAAGAGCACCGTCATCCCATCATGCTTTGGGATGGGATCTCATTTCGGTTATAAAGAGGCTTTAAACGATAGAACCACAGCACGCTCAAGGAGATCCCGTTCAAAAGCAAAACGGGATGACGGCGTTTTTATCGGCTAAAGTGTAGGTCTGTAATCCGGTCATCACTTAGGCTAACTTATCCTGAGCTTAGCTTACTTATTTGCCAGCATTTCATCGATAGAGTACTTGCCTGCGCCCTGGATCAAAGTCATCACTACGCCAGCTAACAGCAGCAATTGAAACTCATAACCACCTTTACCAAACATACCGGCATCAAGATGTACAAACCCGATTGCAACTAACATAAGCACAACCAAACTCGCCGATGCCACGCGAGTAAACAACCCCGTAATTAACATCATGCCACCAAAAGTTTCAGCAGCACCTGCACACACCGCCAGAATATAGCTAGGCTCTATGCCCATACTGCCTAACCAGCCGGCAAATTTTTCCGGGTTGCCCTCTCCAAAGAGTTTGCCCCAGCCGTGGCCGACAAATATAACCCCCATCACTACTCGTACAAAAAGTAGACCCCATGGGCTATCATTACTGCTGCACAGTTTTTTCATTGTCGCGTTCATATATTCACCTTAGATACCAAATTGATTCGTTATTTTTTATTATTAATATTTATGTTTTATTGAAATTTCAAAGACCTGGTTCAGACTAATTAATAATTAGGCGGAAGTAAATAATTGATGATTAAATATTGCCCTGAACCACGATTTTTTCTTCATCCGACTTGGGTAAATAAGGTTCGTAAAACTGCTCAATGTTATCGCGCTTTAACTTTAAGGTTGGCGTGAGCAGTTCGTTTTCTATGGTCCAAGGGTCGCGACACACAAATAGGAAGTCTAACCGTTGATGACTCTCTAGTTCACTATTTACCGCAACTAAGGTTTCGGCTAGTCCCTTTTGGATGTCGTTTTTAAATCGATCGACACCTTCACCTAATACCACTAAAGCAATCGGCTGTTTAAGACCTAAGCCCATCACACACACTTGTTCGATTTGGCTGTTTCTGCACAGCATACCTTCGATGGGAACCGGGATCACGTATTTGCCTTTTGAGGTTTTAAATTGCTCTTTGATACGGCCTACTATTTTATAGGCGCCATCCGAGGCAAGCTCACCTTTATCGCCAGTGTGAAACCAGCCATCGGTAAATGACTCTTTGCTAGTTTCAGGATTTAAATAATATTCTTTAAATACCGCATCGCCTCGGATCATCACTTCATCTTGTTCTGACAGTTTCATTTCGACGCAATCAACTGGTACACCAATACTGCCCAGTCGCTGTTCAGTGAATGGAAAATTACCGCAAGACAACCCCGACGTTTCGGTCATGCCCCAACCTTCTCCGATATTAATGCCTATTTTTTGAAACCATTGCAGTACCGAAATTGAAATAGGCGCAGAGCCGCTGGCAAATACTCTAGTGTTGGACAACCCCAGTTTTAACCGGATCTTTTTCGCCACATGCTTACCGATAATTGGCAAACTCAATAACAGATTCAACTTTTTATCGGGCATTTTAACCAATATTTGTGCCTGAAACTTAGCCCACAAACGCGGTACCGATAAAAATATTGTAGGCGATGCGTGTTGTAAATCATCGATAAATGTTGACAGATTATCGACAAAAAACACCTGAAAGCCCGCATCAAAAGCGGCACCTTCAACGACGCTTCTTTCGGTAATATGCGCAAGCGGTAAATACGAAAGAGCTCGATCATTGCTGGTCGCATTAAGTACCCCACATGTACATTTGGCCGCAGCAGCCAGATTCTTATAGCTTATAATGACCCCTTTTGGGGCGCCCGTAGTGCCCGAGGTATAAACAATAGACATACAGTCATCAATATCTGCTTGATGTGACTCAGTTAAAGGCTGATAAGCGGCTAACCATTCATTCCAGCTTGCCTGACAATTCATCGTTGGGTAAGGAAACGCAATGGTTAATGTTTCGGTAGGTATGGCGGCAATCGCCGCATTAAGCGAATCCAGTTTGCCAACAAATATGGCACGCAATTCACTATGCTTTAATACATAACTAATGGTTTTCGTGCCAGCCGTCGAATAAATGGGCACACTGATCATCCCTGCCATCATGATGGCTAAGTCGACAATGAACCATTCGGCACAATTTTTTGAAAGTATACCAATCCGATCGCCTTTATCAAATCCTTGCGCTAATAAGCCTTGAGCAATAACTCTTGCTTGCTGTTCGACTTCACTAAACGAAAACGTATGCCACTTACCGTCTATTGGCTGATGAAGATAAGGTTGTTCATGATATTTAGAGCTATTAATCAGGAAGCTTTGTAACGAGGTTTGATAATTCATATCGGCTACTAGTTATTATTTTTATTCAGTATAGATAAACAATACCAGTCTTATCAAATAAGCGGATAAAAGAAAATATTGAATATATCAGTGAAAAAAGAATATATCCGTTGTAAAAGTATTATGATACTTGCCAATCAGTAACGAACAAATTAAAAAGGGAACACTTAGATGAAACGGATTGGTTTAAGCCTAGCCTTCCTCATGCTTATTGGATGTACAACAACCAACACCGTACAACGTGTTGAGCAGTCTGATTCGGTAGTCAAATATAAAGATAACCCAACTGAAGCTGCTCGTTATTCCAATTTATATCCAGGTAAAAAAACTTATACCGAGACATGTTTAGAAGATTGTTACCCCACATCAACGGTAGTGACTTGTGAAACACCTGCTGAAAAATGCCAATTCACCGGAACTCAGCCCCTGCTCAGCTTAAATACCGGATTTTCTATTCGCTGGCTCGGACATGCCAGTTTTTTTATTGAAAGTCCTGACGGCAGTACCTTGTTGCTTGATCCGGTTAGCGGTCAATTTGACTGGCCGGTAAATTGGGCCTTTCGGATAAGTGAAGGATTTAATCGGCAGGCCGCCGTTTGGCCAACTGAAGAGGAGATTGTAAACACCGATGCGGTTTTATACTCACATATCCACTACGACCACTTCAACAAAGATGATATCGAGCAAATAGGCAAGGATGCCGAATACTATGTGCCTTTGGGCTTTGCTGAACACTTCCCTCAAGACGGTTATCGTATTAATGAAATGGCCTGGTTTTCAACAACATCAATAGGAGATCTGGCCATTCATTTTGTACCTGCACACCACTTTAGCAGCCGAGTATGGGTACCATACCTCTACGAAGATAATGACGCTACCCTCTGGGGAGGCTGGGTTGTGGAACACAAAAACCAGCGCATCTTCTTTGCTGGTGATACGGGCTATTCCCAACATTTCAAAGATATTCAACAACGTTATGGTGATATGGATGTGTGCTTATTGCCCATTGCCTCTTATTTTCATGAAGAGCACGGTTCATGGTATCGCTATGTTCACACTACGCCAGAGGACGCTCTAGTTGCGGCGAAAGAACTCAATTGTAAAGTGATGATCCCTTGGGGATATGGAAACGCTAGCTGGAAAATGGGCGATCGCAGTTCTCACTCAGCCCTGTTAAGATTATTGCATATGCATAAAGAACTGGGATCGACAATACCGTTACATATTCTTAATGAAGGCGAAGACGTAGCATTATAGTTCAGATTAAGGCTACCCCGTTCAGCAACAAGTTGCTTTTACTTATTTAACCGGTGATAACCCCTTTGCTCGATTATCAATTGCGTCATCGAGTTCAAAGTTTTCGTCTCGCCACATTTTGGCTTCACTATAACTGAATTTATTTGAAGCCCATTGAAACGCACCTTCAACCGATAACCCTGAGGCTTTCCAACCGGCAGCGTCTTCGGGGGTAAATTTATTTGAAGCCCATGGAATGATTTCATTAGCATTGTTGAACCCTTGCTCAAACCATACTTTTACTTGTTCCGGTTTCATGCCAGCTTCCACATAAGTATCTACTTGATCTACTGTGACGCCAATGTCTTTCCAGTTAGATATTTCAGATTCAGACATGCCTTCCCAACTGGGAGCACTTGCACATGCGCTGAGTAAAACCATAAAAAATAAAATGAGAAATTTACGCATTTACTACTCCTTATTCCATTTTAATATTGACTTATCCTAGTTTAGGTTAAAGTTCCAATATTCACCAGAAAGTCGGGCATCTTTGATTTTTAACAACTTAAAATTCTACTTGCTGCACTTGTATTAGCGTCAGTCAATGTAATACGACGACCGTTCAATTAATTAATCAATAAAATTTAAGCAAAAAAAAAGCTGATGTATCAAACATCAGCTCTTTCATCAGTAGCACAAGCTTATAGAGGTTTTACGTTCTCAGCTTGTGGGCCTTTTTGACCTTGAACTACTTCGAATTCTACTTGCTGCACTTGTATAGCGTCAGTCAATGTACGACGACCATTCAATTAATTAATCAATAAAATTTAAGCAAAAAAAGCTGATGTATCAAACATCAGCTCTTTCATCAGTAGCACAAGCTTATAGAGGTTTTACGTTCTCAGCTTGTGGGCCTTTTTGACCTTGAACTACTTCGAATTCTACTTGTTGACCGTCAGTCAATGTACGACGACCACTGCCTTCGATAGCACGAAAATGAACGAATACGTCAGGACCGTCAGTTTGCTCGATAAATCCGAAACCTTTTTCGTCGTTAAACCATTTTACTGAACCAGCTTTTAAATCAGACATAATACTCTTTCCTAAATTTATAATTTAATTGTGTTACAACTCCGACATGGAGATCTAGCTTTTTATGGATTACTTAATATGTCGATATGTTGGAACGTGTTGAACTTATAAATCGAGATAAATCGTATTGCATTTCAAGCTTTCGCGGGTGAGTATACCTATTTACCTTGTCTTGGCAAGCGATATATAAACAAACAGCCGATAATTTTTTGGTTTTAATATTTATCCGCTGCCGTTGTTTTTAGCTGTAATTTAGTGAAGTAAATATGCCATTCAACATGGTCTACTTTATTTTGCAAGAACCACAGGTTCGATAAAGGCCGAGCGATTAAAACAGGGGTTGATCAGCGAGGAAGATTTAAGACGGTATTAAATCTTCGTGTATTCAGGGGCTAATAAGTGATCCACTTTTTGCCAATGTCCATTTTGATATTTCATTTCATAAAATGGCCAATAGTTATTATCGATTTTCAGCGTGATCACGTTAGAGTTATTATTAAAATCCAAAGTTTTAATTAAAACGGAAGTTTGATGTTGTTTACCTTTCACTGCTTTGACAAAATCCTCGGTCGTTTCAATAGGCTGGCCATCAATTTCGACAATACGCTGCATCGCATAAACGCCATAACGGGTTGCCGGAGACCCATAACTGTAACTTGCCACATAAACCCCATCAGTACTGACGTTGCCTTGTAATTTTTCGGCTCTGTGAGGTGCGTGTAAGTACAATCCTGACCAAAAAAACACTTGGGTTATATCATGACCATATAGAGGTGTTGTGGTTACTCACCAGTGACATTAATTCATCAACATATTCAATCGCCATGCCAGCGCTGACACTAGTAATTTCATTGCCTCTTTCATCACTTTGTTCGAAGGATGACCAAAGCGCGGTAACTTCGTTATCTGAATTCACTAAAATGCCATCAATAACCGTATTAGGGTTTACTAAATAGGTGACTTCGATGTTTTTTTCAATATATTGCGGAACGTTAAACTGACGAAGCCATAATTCTTCCTTGGTATCTACCATGGTTTTTCGATATTCAATAACACCATCATAATTGAGACCCACTTGCAGCACAGGATCACCAACAACCATGGCCCGTTTACTTAACGTTATTTGCGCGACTTCAATATTGGTCAATAACGAGGGGGAATATGACACTAACGCCAGATTCTGTAGCGGGTGAATATACCCAACCTTACCAATAACTTCTATCCGGTTATCAAATACCAGTTTAACGTCACCCAACATACTAAACACCACATTTCGAGGAACGACAACCCAACCTTTTTTCACATCAACAATGACACCGGTACCGTAGCGACTGCTGTTACCGCTTCGGCCCTGGATAGAATAAGGGCTGGTAAAACGAACGTTGACTAAGGCATTTTTTAATTGATTATCTATCATCGCAGATTGAACTTCACTGCTCTTATCCAGAGTAGGCTCAACCTTTGCTGGAGCCGTCGATTTAATGCATGGCCAATACCCTAATTCAATACTTTTCTGACAGTAACTATGTTCAAACCAGGTCCGGTTAATTTCAACTAACGCATAATTTGTGGTATTTGCCGTGGCCGTATCAAAGTAACGAAGATTGACTTTTTTGCCACTTGCAATTTGACTTAATTGCTTATGTAAATCTTCAACGGTATTAATGTTAACACCATTAAATTCAGTGATCACACTTCATGAGGTACTCCCGCTTGTCTAAACGAACCGGCAGAATTGGCAACAAAAACGCCTTTGATCGGCTTATTAAAATGGCGGGCTTGTTGATACGATAAATTATGAAAAGTGCCCCCGTCAAATTTTAACAAAGACGTTGGTGAAATGTCATTTAAATCGCTTACCTTCACTGACAGAGCTAACTCTAATCCACGCCGCAATACCTTCACGTCAATGTCTTGGTTTAAGTGTTCGTTTAAACTGCTTTCAAGACTTGAAAATTCAGCGATTGTTTGCTGATTAATTGCTAATAAAATATCTCCCACGGCCAATAGTTTTGCAGCATTGCTTTGCGGAATAATTGACCGTATCACTAATAATCCTTTTAATTCAGGATACTCGGTACGATATTGTCGGGCCAATTGATCACTTAACCCTAATCGTTTAAGTTCCGCATAAGGTGTAGATTTAAAAGTGGTTTGTATTGTGCCGCGGACAATAGCTTGGTTATTTTGTAATTTTTTTAACGCAATTTTTATTTTATCTAACGGTAAATAGAAAGCATTGGCTGACTTAGCCATACTTCCTGCATTTAACGCTACCACCTCACCACGATTATCTAGCACCGGAGAGCCTGAAGAGGCGCCACTTGAAGCCATAGTTGCTTGAATATAAAAAACATTAAAATCATTATAGCTGCTTTTTCCATAAAGCGGTGCATCTCGGTCAAGTCGCGAAATTGTACCGTCTAGAATCGAATTTTTTTGCCCGGCGTCATTACCAATAATGCGGATCTCTTGACCAACAGTAGGAAGGCTACCGCTAAACTTAAACTCATGGGGATTCAGATGTTTTATTTGCGTTGGTTGATAGCGATAAAAACCAAAATCATGAACGGGATCGATATATAGGGGGGTTAAATCAATTTCTTCATTATTAATTAAGATGGCTTTTGCCGTTACCGGACCAGGAGTTACCACATGACGATTGGTTAAAATAATGCCTCAATTGGCATCGACAATAAAACCGGTCGCAGCACTACTACTATTCCATTTACCATCAAAGCTTACCGGCACATCCATTTGAATGCTAACAACACCACTAGACACTAATTCTAGTGTTTCATTGCAGTTTTTTTTCAGCCGTTAATGACGCACAATTACTTAAACAAGCAAAAGAAATTAATATCAGAAACCAGACTCGAAACTGCGCTTTATTGGTATCTACTATGAACATCCGTTTCCACCTTAACTTTAATGTTAGTGTTACTATAGCACTAACATTAAATGATGTTTATTAATAAATAACCCTTAAAAACATCAGCATTGCCGTTGCCCACGTCCCAATCCAAGGTGGTAAATAACTGTTGCCAATGGTCATCAAAATCTGCGGTTATGCATATCGGTTGATTGGAAATTGGGTGGTTAAATTCTAGTTTTTGCGCATGTAACATCAAACGTTTAAAGCCAAAATATTCGGCAAAAAACGGGTTTTGTTTATTATCACCATAATTGATATCGCCAATAATGGGGTGACGTAAATGTGCCAGGTGTCGACGTATTTGATGGCGCCTGCCAGTATGCGGTTGCAACCGGATGAGCGAGTAACGGACGCTGGGGAATTTGCCTAAAGCAATAGGCAAAGAGGCGGTAAACACACTGCGATAATCGGTAATGGCATCTTGGGCGGGTTTATCTTTAGCCACAAATTTGTCACCCAATTTATCCAGTTTCTCTTTGAGTGGATAATCCACCTGCCCTTGCCCCAATAAATGGCCACGAGTTAACGCATAATAGGTTTTTTGAATGGTTTTATCGGTAAACGCCTGCCCCATTTTCCTGGCTACCTCTGCCGATAAGCCAAACAGCAATACCCCCGAGGTGGGTCTGTCCAGGCGGTGCAACGGATAAACATATTGCCCCACCATATCTCGAACCAATTGCAGGGCAAAGTATTTTTCATGCTGGTCCATAAAAGAGCGATGCACAAATAAACCGCTGGGCTTATTTATTGCCACTAAATGTTCATCTTGATAAAGAATGGTTAATTGTGGCGGTTTTTCTTGTGCATCAATGTCGACATTGTCAGGGCTCGACATTTCGTCAACTTTAGCAATGTTTGAGGTTGGTTTATCTGACATAAAGACGTTGCTCTCTTTGGCCACTTAACAACTCATCGATATCGGCAATCACATTAATTAGCTCAGCTGCAGTGTCAGCTTTTTCTTTAAAGGCTTCTTCTGCCATCGGAGACAGCGCTATTTGCGTCGGTAAGGCGAGGTTCTTGGTCAGCATTTTTTGCATTTTTTCGATAAAAATAAATTGCAGCCATTGCGCAAACGATAAGGTATCAACACAAAAAGGCTCTGTGCTGGCAAGCGCAAAATTTGATGGTCGTTTATTCTGCCATAAATTGATTGCCCGCAAGGCCGTGGTTAAGGCCTTGAGTAACAGCGGCAGCTGTTGGTGTTTTGTCGACATATGCATGGTATAAAAAATCAGTATGTGAGCACTATTATTATCGATATTATAATTATTTTAAATCGTTTTGGGTATTACTTTGACATAGCTTGGGTATATAATGCCGACATAATTCATCGATTTCCTGCAAATAATGGCAACCAAGCAAAACGTATCTACCATTTCTGAACTTTTACACTTATCTGGCTCATCGTATCGCCTTTACGACATGGGTCGAAAAGTGACCAAACTTGTCAGGCAAGACTTTGAAAAAGTAGAAAAAGCCATGCAATCCTACCCATTTCCGATTCAAGGGCATGCTTGTTTTGCCATCGTGTTTTGGCAAAAAAACCCAGCCACGCCATATATCTGGTTTGTTAAGTTTCCTCTTGATGAACGAGGGTTATTAAACCAGGGCGCGCGCAACCATTATTTAGCCATAATTTTGGAAGCACTGGGCAGCGATTTAAGCCAAGATGCTAGCGAAAAACAAGACGAATTATTAAAAGCAAACCCTTATAATTTTAAGCCTACGCAATATAAGTTAGCAGCACTCAATGCGGTGGTAAAACGCGATTTAAAACAAAAAGCTTCTGAGCATTACGAACATTGTCAGTTATATTTTAGCGGCAAACTTGGTTGGGATAGCTGGCAAGGCATAGGCGTACAAGGTTTGTGTGATTTTGCCGCCAGACTTGATTCTGTTGAAAATCAGCATGGGTTAATTGATGCCCTCCCTCATATTCCAAGTCAGGTATTCAATCCGTTATGTTCGGCATTAGAAAATCAGCCGTTAGCCATTTCAATAGTCTCGGCATTTATCAAGCTGGCAAACGTTGAGCTAAGTAAAAGCAGCATCGATGCCGAGAGACTAGCCAGTATCCTTAGAGCCGTATCCGCCAATGCACAAAATCCTGTGGTGAAAGCGCTAATCATTGAGATCATCAACAATGAGCAAATAACCGATTTAAATCTTATTTTAACCATTTCAGGCAAAGCCTGGCTGGCCATTGATGAACTGGATAGTTTAACTCTATTTTTAGAGAAACTGGTCAACTTGGTGGCGCAAGATGTTTTTATGGCAGTTTTTCAAGATTTAATCGCCCTGCCCGCTATCAGACCCACGTTGCTGCAATGCATTCGCAGCCCACAGCGTAGCGAGCAATTATCTGCAGCAATAGGTCAGATTTTTGCGCAAGTAAAAGGACAATAGTTAAGGTACCAATATGGCTGAAATTTACTTTTTATTATTTGCTTTTTTGATCGTTTGGTATTTTATTTCCCTGAGAAAAATTGCCGAGCGAGCGAGGGCTTTAACTACGCAGCATTGTGAACAACAGGGGTTGCAATTTATCGCGATTGCCCGTTGCAAAACCGGCGTTGGCTCTTCAAAGCGACAAGGGATATTTATTAAAAGCGTATTCGAGTTTGAGTTTAGTGGCGATGGCGAAAGCAGCTATAAAGGTTATTTGACCATGCATGGCAATAAACCGGTAAACTTTGATTTGCCCGCTTACAAAATATAAAAGTCCGCCCATTAACGAACCGTTAATAAATAGTTATTCAACCTTTCACTTCCTAGTTGACCTCGATCAAAACTTTATAATCATTTCAGGCGCATGCTTACGCTAGTTACGATGCTAGGGTAGGCTTTGATGGGTAAAAATATAACAAAATTGGAATATTGCGCTGAAGATTTCCAGCAATTTCAACAGTGCTTATATCAACAACTCGAGCATTTGAAAGAGGTGTTAGTGCAAGCCAATTTTGGTAAACAAACGCTGAAATTTGGTGCGGAACTGGAGATGTACCTTGTCGATGAGCAAGGTCAGGTAAGTTTGAGCAACCAGTTTCTACTCAAACAACTTGATGACCCACAATTTCAACCCGAACTGAATCAGTATAACCTAGAGCTTAATTTATCTGCCGTAGCACAAGAGGGCCGGCCCTTTAGTCAATTGCGTCAAGAAATTCAACAAAAGACTGACCATTTACAAGCCCTTGCCAAACCTCACGGCATCTCAATTGTACCAATCGGAATTTTACCCACGCTTCGGGCCGAGCACCTTAACAGTGAATATATGACTGACTTGGGGCGCTATCATTGTTTGTCACAACAGCTCTATCAGCAACGCGGTGACGATTTTAAAATAAACATTAACGGCGAAGAGCCGGTAAACATCACCGTTGGTGACATATGTGCGGAAGGGGCAAATACGTCTTTTCAAGTTCACATGATGACTCCGTTTGATAAATTTAAACAAGTTTTTAATGCCGCGCAATTAACACTACCATTAGTTACTGCCATTGGCGCCAATTCACCGATATTTTTGGGCAATCGCTTATGGGATGAAACCCGCATTGCATTATTCAAACAATCCCTCGACATTCGCAATCGCGACGATATTCAATGGCAACAACCGGCGCGAGTGAATTTTGGCTTTGGCTGGCTACGCTCCAGCGTTTGGGAAATATTTGCCGAAGCCGTTTCGCTTTATTCGCCAATTTTGCCGGTAACCGTTAAGCAAAAATCATCCAACAAGCGGGCAAGTCAACTGCCCGAACTCAGTGAACTGTCTTTGCATATGGGAACGTTATGGCCTTGGCATCGACCCGTTTATGATCATCATGGTAGTGGCCATATGCGCATTGAATTTAGGGCAATTCCCGCGGGGCCAACCAGCATAGATATGGTTGCGAATGCGGCGTTTGCTATTGGTTTGGCAAATGGCATGAGTGACACCGTTGACGAAGTGATCAGCGTTTTACCGTTTAAACATGCCGAATATAACTTTTATCGTGCGGCACAATCGGGTTTAAACGCCAAAGTATTGTGGCCGTTACACAACAAATATCAGCCGGAAGAAGTACCAATTACTACGGTGATCATAGCGTTAATTCCGGTTGCTAAAGATGGTCTGGCAGCATTGGCTGTTGCAGCAGATGAAATTGACTTATACATCGGCATTATTGAGCAACGTCTGGCGCAAAAAATCACTGGTGCAATTTGGCAACAACAAGCTCAAAAATTTTATGAGCAACAATTTGATAAAGATACCGCCTGCAAGAAATTAGTCATGCAATACATTAAAAACAGCCAAAGCTGTGAACCTGTGGCAAACTGGGAGCGATTATGTCCATAGATTTTTCCGAAATAAATTACTTACAAGACCCCGATATAATGTCTTTAAAAGCGGACTATGATCAGTTTTTACTGTCGATTAGTGGTCCAACGATCATCGACATTTCAGGCAGAGAGCAAAGCAGAACCCGTGTGATCACTACCCTAATTCACGGCAACGAGCCCTCGGGGTTAATCGCCGTGCATAGATGGTTAACGGCATTAAAAGCCGGAGACAGGCCTGCTACCAATTTGAGATTCATTATCTGTTCACCGGAAGCCGCAAGCCATACTCCAATGTTTCATCACCGCAACCTTGAAGACGGGATGGATTTAAACCGATGTTTTGGTGCTGAACACAAGCACGGCTATTTTCAACGAGCGGCACTGATTGAAAATGCCATAAGAGAAGTAACACCCGAAGTCGTAGTCGATTTACACAATACGTCCGGTTTTAGCCCCGCATTTGCGGTAAGCATTGAAAAGAATGAAATGGCACTATCGCTAACCGCACTTTTTTGCCAAACCTTGATTTTATCTGATATTCGCCTGGGGGCCTTAATGGAACAAGATTTTGGTTGCCAAACGATTACCATCGAATGTGGTAGCAGTTGTGATATTCAATCGCATGAAGTGGCTTATAGTGGCATCAAACAATTAGCAACAATAATCAATTTGGAGAATTGTCACTTTGACAAAGAAATAGATATTTACCTTAAACCGCTACGCTTACAAGTAAAACCAGGCATACCAATTTCGTACAATGGTATTGACGAAGGCAGAGATGGCTTAACCTTAGTTAGCAACATTGAGCAACATAATTTTGGCATCATCCGCGCTAGCCAGATACTGGGTTGGTTAGACAGGTTCGGATTAGAAAACCTGCAGGTTTTGGATGTAGATGGTGAAAATGTAGTTGATCAATATTTTACTTTACGCTCAAATCAGTTGGTTTCTAAGATAGATTTGAATATTTTTATGGCAACCAAACAATTGGCGATTGCCAAGTCTGATTGCATTTTGTATTTGGTTGCCAACCAAAATCATATCAACCAGCAATTGTCGCGGCGTGGCTAAGGAATTAGAGGTTTGAACACTAATTATCTAGTAAATTCTCAGTGTTCTTATATCAAGGGAATTATCAGTGAATGGTCGAAATGATAATGGCAATAGCCAATAATAATGGCGTGCCATTTACCGCAACGACATTCAGTCCTAATCCTTTTCGTAGTGGTTCTGGCGCAACGTTATTGTTTATGACATTACTGTTGATGATTCGTACCGCTTCAGCTGCAGCCAGCATAGGAATTAATGCAATATACGATAATTTGGGAAGAAAATGAAAGTGCCCAGCCAGAAGTAAAACGCTGGCAGCCAGCAAAAGAAATAATGCATAAACCATTAATGCCCTTTTAGTGCCAAAGGCAATAATAAAATGATTTCGGCCAACATGTTTATCGGCTTCGGCGTCTGGAATTTGGTTCAATAACAATAAATTGTTGATCAAACATAAACAGATGAGTCCCACCGATAAAGCCGATATAGTGTACTGACCAGTTAATACAAAACTTGTCCCTAACACCATCAGCAAACCAATTCCCACCCCAGGCGCGAACAGACACAACCAGGGGTTTTTATTGAGGTATTTGGTATAACTAATAATAATGATGATACCAAGTAAGCCCAAAGGAAAAAGCTCGGTCGAGTAATGATAAACAAAATACAGACCGATAATGATGGTTAGTAGTATTGCGATTATCGCCAACTTTTTTACTGCACTAGCTGCTGCTGGGTTTTCTACCAGACCACCACTACCACCGCTAAACGGTGTTCGAACAGTGATTAAATCTAATCCTGATTTAAAATCTTGGTATTCATTAAGTGTATTTACCGCAATTTGCGCGGCGACCGCGGCAATTAAACATAAACCAAAGTCAAACCAGTTGATTGCCGCTTGAGTTAACATTGCGGTTGCCAAACCTAACAATACACAAAACACAGCCAAACTTAAAAATGGCAACCGCATGGTTTTCAATATAGTAGTAGTATTGGAAATATGTTGTTTTGCCACATTCATTAGTTCTTGTTCCAGTATCTTTGCATTTCTAAAAATAAAAAGGATGCTGTCCAGGTGATCAACACCAGTCCGGTTAGCGATTCAATGTCGGTTAAAAAACGAATGACGCCATGTCGGGCAATGTCACCAAAGCCTAACGTGGTATAACTGGTAAAAGAGTAATATTAATTAAGGTTAAAGTAAGCATGATACTGCCTTATTATTTTTAGCCTAATGATGCCCGACTTTTATAACATTGACAACAATCACAGTCTGTATCATTGCGATTATGCCTTGCGAAGATTAAAACTAAATTGGCTGCCTTTGCCAAACTGGCTTTCGGCTTTAATATCAATTTTCAATAAATGCAGTAATTGTTTTGTTATGGCTAATCCTAAGCCATTGTGCTTTTGACCATTATCAACTGAATTACTGGCACGGTACCTGGCATCGAATATATAGGACAACTCTTCTTTTTTAATGCCGCTGCCATTATCCATAACCTTTAACTGACACTGTGCCTGATCAATATCTTGGACCAACAAGCTTATTTCTCCGCCGTCAGCAGTATGTCTCAGGGCATTTTCGATAAGGTTACTTAAAACTCGGTCAAGTTTGCCAATATCACAATACACTTGCACATTACACTTTTGCGGACCTACCTTCAGTGTGATGTTATGCGCATTCGCCTGCAAACTAAACTTGGCCACGATGTCATAGAGTAACTCGCCTAGATTAAACACTTCCTGATTAACCGTGACTTGTCCGCCTTCAATATGCGCCAATTCAAAAATTTGATCGATCAATTGATTCAACTGTTGGGAATTGCGTAACACCGTTTGCATGAATTGTTGTCTTTTTTGCTCAGATAAACTTATCGAATTTAATGCTAAGGTCTCAATATACCCCTGCATTGAGGCTAAGGGAGTGCGCAAATCGTGAGAAATATGTGACAGTAACTCTCGCCGCTGTTGATCGGTTTTTGTTAATTTTTCCAGTTGATCATTTATTTGTTTAACCAATTGCGCAAACATACAGCCTAATTGATGCATTTCATTGCTGCTGTTACCACGCCAACGAGTTAAGTTAATAGTACTGCTATCAAAATTCGAGTCAATAAAGGCTTGCATGTCATGATTTAGCCGACGCACCGGGTTAGTAAAGTATCGAAACAAGCCAAGCATCAAGATCAGTAAAAACACCAAAGCTGCCGCACTTAACACCAGATACATTTTCAGTTGATGGCTTAACTGATTCGAATTAAACACTTCATCGTATTGCTCGCCGGCAACGATGATATAGAGATACCCTCTTAACTCAGCACCATTAAATATTGGCGCCGCAGAAAATATTTTTTTACGGCTAAGGTGGCGCGGGTCATCGCCAAAAACCGGCAGTGGTGCGTGTTCTTTTATTAACGAAAATATCGGGGCTAAATCCACTTTATCGCGTTTTACCAAAGATTTATCTGCCGAATAAGTCAGAATGCTGCCACTGGGGTCGAGAAAATAAAATTCGAATGCGGGACCCAGCACCATCAAGGTATGAAATAGGTTTTCAAGAGCGCCATGCTCGTAAACGCCTTGTTGTAACAGCGGATTATCACGGGCCAAAGACGCCGCAAGTGACAGGTGCAACCGCTGTTGCGACTGGTACCTAAGTTGTTCTGCTACTTGCTCTGACCAAAAGTAAAATACGCTGGCTATGGCAATAAACACTAGGCTTATTGACAGCGATAATCGCTGATAAAGCGAAAGTTTCATCCACCCACGCCTTGCCGGTTAAATTTATAGCCAACTCCCCAAACGGTTTGTACAATTAAAGGATTAGTGACGTCTTGCTCAAGTTTATTGCGTAACCGGTTAATATGAGAGTTAACGGTATGTTCATAGCCACTATGGTGATAGCCCCATACCGAGCCTAATAATTGCGTCCGCGAAAACACCTGTTCAGGATGCGATGCTAAAAACAATAACAAATCAAACTCGGTTGCGGTTAACTCGAGTGGGTTTCCCGAAAGACGGGCTTGATGACTAATTTGATCAATTTCTAAACGTCCAATTGACAGCATTTGTGCTACATCGGTGCCATTATGCCCATTTTGTTGATGTAGCTGACTCAATAAGTGAACTCTTCTTAACTGACTACGCACTCTCGCTTGCAGTTCACGTACACTAAAAGGTTTGGTCATATAATCGTCGGCACCAAGCTCTAAACCCAAAACTCGGTCGGTTTCTGAAGTTCTTGACGTTAAAATCATAATCGCTTGTTCCGGTTTTTCACTGCGTAGCTGCCGACAAATATCTAAACCCGACATTCCGGGTAACATCACATCGAGAATAACTAAAGCGTAATCTTTACTGAGCGCTTTAAGTAAACCCTCGTTGCCACATCGACAAATCTCAACAGACAAAGATAACTCGTGCAGTTGCACGGCAATTAAATCGGCAATGTCCTGTTCATCTTCGACCACTAATATTGTGTCTGACATTTTTCCACCTAAGGTCAAAAGTGACCTTAGGTGGATATATACCAATTAAGGTATTCCCTAAGGTCACTCCATACGAGTAACTGTGACGCGTAAAGTAGGGTTGTCAAATCGATGCGCATTCGTTAACCCCGACTGAGCTAAGCCATCATCTTGGCTTACCACACCAGGATGCATTGCAACAAAGTCGACATCGTCTCGCTGGGCATTAAAGCCTTCCCCACCACCGGCAGGCCCCGGGATTGTCGTGACTAATTCAGAGTTTTTCTCGGTTCCTGAATCATAAGAACTTGTTAGCATAGAAATACTTTCGCCTACAGCCAAATTTGTTAACGACATAGCATTCACGCCGGTAAAGGCATCGTTGGTATTCACCAGCATAGTCGCGAGTGACAAATGACTGGGTACGACATCAACACTTGTCACCATTATCGATTGCGTTAACCCTGGCATTAAAACCCCATCGCCGACACCGCTGGCTAATACCATACCCAAGCTGAGCAAATCGCTACCGTCTCCACTTTCGGCGAGTAATTCCAGAGCCGCGGAAGCTGGTTCGCCAATGCTCCATAGTTGACCGTCGTTATGCAACACTACGGTAACTGGCGACATTGGTTGGCCGTGGGTGATATTGCTTACCGATATTTGATACACTATATTGACGGGATCAATTGGTGGCTCTTTTGGTGTGTCATCATCGTCATGATCGCAGCCCGTCAGTCCCAATAAACTGATAGTGGCAACAGTGAAAACGGTTTTTGACAAGTTAATGTTGTGCATTGATGAAATCATTATTATCCACTCCTATTTCACTACAACCGTGACTGTCGCCACCGGGTTTAACCAGCGATGTATGGTGTTATTCAAATCACTTTTACCGGCCATGTCATCATCATCACCTAAATTACCTCGGTGGATGTGCACATAGGTATTCGCTTCCGTCGTAGTTACTCCTGTTGCCCCAGAACCTGCATCCATGCCAGGTGCACCTGGAATTCCCGGTGCCCCCGGAGCCCCTCCAACCATACCAACTAAGATTTCATCATTCGCTTCGGTCCCGGCATCATAGGCATTTAAGGTAAAGTGATAAGTACCCGCGGTGGTTGGCAGCATCCAACTGTCGAGGCCAACAAAGCCATCATTGGTTGGTAATAACATGGCCGCAATAGATAGGTAGTTGTTGCCATCGCTGGTCGTTAGCATGGTAGTGGTCGACATCCCCGGTGCTAACATGCCAGCAGCAGGGTTTTCAACCATATCCGCAGATGCCGTTGCCAGCATTGCGGCGACGCCAGAAATATCGCCGCCTTCAGCCAACGCCTGTAATTCACTACTCGCCATTTCGCCACTTCTGAAAATACTGCTATCTGCCGTGTGAGCGGCGACAATGATCGGGGTGTAATATATACCTTGGGTGACATTACTCACGGTTATTTCCAATTCCGCGGCATTCGCCCAAGAACCGGCGCAGAGCAGAGGTAACATGGTCATTATTGGTATTAACTTATTCGGTATTGCCGTTAATTTAATGTTCATCATCATTCCTTTTTCTTTGTTGTCTGAAACTGCCTTCAGTATGCAGAGGAAATGTTCCAACCAAATCACGAAAAATTCACAAAAGTATCACAAAACATATTTGCAAACGTGATGATTTGAAATGAAAGTTTTTGCTGGAATTACCGTTCGAGACAATGCCTTCGTTTTATACCAAGTCTACTAAGACTAAAGTTTATTAGGCCAATATTGAGTAGTCTGCTAAGTTATTAACATAAATTAATAAAACAGGAATGAACATGGCCAGCGAAAACACCTTTAACGCCCTCTATGTAGAAGAAGTTGCTGACAAGCAATTTAGCCAAAGCATATGCGAACGCAGCATTAACGACTTGCCCGATAATGATCTGTTAATCGACGTACATTATTCATCACTTAATTTTAAAGATGCTTTATCCGCCAGTGGCAACAAAGGCGTAACCAAAAACTATCCGCATACGCCAGGCATTGATGCTGCAGGAGTGGTATTAGCCGATAAATCCGGCACCTTTAATGTTGGCGATGAGGTAGTAGTGTTCGGTTATGATTTAGGAATGAACACTCCAGGGGGATTGGGGCAGCGAATTTCAATACCGGCTAACTGGGCAGTTAAATGCCCTGCGACATTGTCTTTAAAAGAATCTATGATCTACGGTACCGGTGGTTTGACCGCCGCGCTTTGTGTCGAAAAAATAGAACGAATGGGCGCGACTCCTGCTGATGGGCCCGTAGCCGTAACCGGGGCAACAGGTGGCGTAGGCAGCTTTAGCATCGCGTTATTAAAGCGCCTGGGATATTCAGTGACGGCATTTTCAGGAAAACCGGAGCAAAGCAAACATTTAACCGACATCGGGGCGAGCGAAGTATTGCACCGCGATGTGATTAATGAAGTCAATGAACGTCCGATGGGCCGAGGTCTTTGGGCCCATGGTATCGACACCTTGGGCGGTGATTACCTGGCGAATTTGTTAAAACAAATAAAGCCTGGCGGTGGCGTCTCCGCTTGTGGACTCGCCTCATCACCATTTTTTAACTTAAATGTGTTCCCGTTCATTACCCGCGGGGTGTCATTGTTAGGCGTTGATTCGGTCAACATTGCATTAACCGCCAAACAGCACATTTGGCAACGTGTCGCCACCGATATGAAACTAGACAATCTGGCCGAATTAGCAGAAGAGATATGCCTTGATCAGGTACCTGAGTATTTACAACGGTTTATCGATGGCAAGGTAGTTGGCCGCTATGTGGTTAATTTAAAAAAATAAGATAAGTCTAAGGCTTAGTTGATTAAGGCTTAGATGATTAAGGCTTAGATGATTAAGGCTTAGATGATTAAGGCTTAGATGATTAAGGCTCAATCGACTAAGCCTTGAAAAAACCTATATAAGCAATTGTATAGCCTTACTTTTTAAGATAAAGTCAAAGCCTCATAATGTTACAAGGAATGTACGATGCTACAACGACTACTAAAAAAATGTGCCATAGCGCGACCATCTCTACCCTTCCTAAAAGTTCCTGTTTTATTACTATTATTCGTAGCCAGTAATTCAAGCTGGGCACAAAAAAACAATTGGAGCTTTGTCGAGGCGCAATACCTGGATGCGACAATTGATGACCGTGTAGACGTTGATGGCTATGCTGTTACTGGCGCATATACATTATTTAGCGATGTGTTTATCATCGCGCAATATGAAGCGTTAGAGGCAGAAACAAAAATATTTGACACTTTGTCTCATGCCGATATCAACAGATATTTTATTGGCTTAGGGTATAATTATGAGTTCAGTGAGTTAACGCAAGTATACGCCATTCTTGCGCTTAAAAATATTGAGAATAAGGCCAGTGGCTACAAAGAAAATTATGATGGATATTCGGCAACGCTTGGTCTGCGCTCATTCGTCGCCGAAAAAATAGAGTTAAATATTTATTACTCCTATCTCGATATTGATTATGACAACAATCACGATCATTGGAGTACTATTGCTGAAGATTCAAATGAAACGGGTATCACTGGCCTATACCACATTTCCAATAACGTGAGTTTAGGTTTGGGTTACAAGGAAAGTGATGGTTATGAGCAAACGTCTGTATCAATTAAATATCACTTTTGATGATAAAGCTGTTGAAACCCTTTCACCGTAAAACCATTGAGAAATTGATCGCCTATTTTCAACACTGGTACGCCGCGATAGCCGGTTAAATTGAATTCTTTTCGCCCAGCCGGGGTACTGGTATTACACAAACGGTATTTAATACCTTGCTGAGCAAGGTATTTTTTTGCCGTTTCGCAATGGGGGCAGCGATTCATGGTGTATAGCACAACACGTTTCATCATCACTTACCTAAGCGTTAAGCTCTTGCGTCACCGCGTCGACAATCGCGTCGGGCTTGGTTAGATATAAATTATGGTTAAGCAATACCAAGCGATCATCAACGGCTAGCATTAACGCCGGAAAAGCGGTCGTTGCAATAATGTCTTGCATTTCAGCAATTTCACCCAAGGCGAATTCGGCGTCTTTGCTTAACTCACTTTTGAACACTTTACCCGGAGGGGATAATTTAAATTGCTCAGCAATGTCACTAAAATCCGCTTTATCGGTAAATGGGGTATTGTCGATGAAGTGCTGCTTCTGCAATGCGGTCAGCACCTTTAAAGCAAGCTCTGGTTGTTTATGACTTACCCAACCCATCAAGTTTGCTGCCAAAGTGGCATCTTGTGGCACATTTGAATCATTAAGGTAATCTTCACCAAATTCTACCGCAGATTGATTTACCACAGTATCCACTTGCTTTTTACCGGCGCTGTCACTGCCGTCATAATGGACGATATGCCATAAATGCATTGGCATCTCTGGATAGGCAGTATGAATGCTATTGACTAACGCGGTTGTGGCATAACTCCAGGGGCAATGGGAGTCATAAATAAAAAATAATTGTGAATTCATCTGGTAATCTTATTTAAATTCTAAAGTTTGGTAGATTTTAAATAGTTTTAGCAGAATAAGCTATTTTTGATTTTAAAAACTTACATTTAGTGTTCTAGCTATAAACCACGAGTCGTTTTAAAAATACGCGATGTTGTCGGATCGAAAGTATTCCTTGCGATCAAATTCGGCTCATCTTTCACCAAACAGCTAGTTAACGGTTGTTTGCTAAATTGCACTTTACTCACCCGCACCATTGCATACTCTACAGTTTCATCGTTCCACTGAAACTCAACTCTGCAGTTAATTCCACCACCACCTTCACTATAGAAAATCTTAACAGCACTAGTATTAGAAAGCAGAGCCTCATTCATACTATCATTGCCGACAAATTGTTTGTCTTGAACCGCTTGTAAATCTCCAAAAGATAGGAAAAACACAACAATCAAACTAACTAACTATATATATTACTTTCATAACGACCTTCTTTAGAATAAGTAAATCAGGTTGTTAAATTAGCCCTTATTCTATACTCTTACAAACGATATAAACTTAACAACGATTAAGATTTTCTTATGCCATGAAGAATTTACCGCCATTAAAATCACTGCAGGTATTTCTTACCGCAGCAAAAAGTCACAGCTTCAAAGCTGCCGCGGAACAATTATTTGTCACCCAAGCGGCGGTGAGTCAACAAATTCGCATCTTGGAAGATCATTTAGGTTGCCAATTATTTGAACGGCAAAGCAAACAGACTCGCTTAAATCACCAGGGCAAGCTGTTAATGCCTTTTATTGAACAAGCCTTTAATCAAATCAGCCAGGGAGTTAAAGCCGTTACCTTTGAACCGAACAGCAATGATTTGCGCATCAGTGCCACGCATTCGGTAACCTCACTGTTACTTATCCCTATGTTTACTGACTTTCAGCAACAAAACCCGGATTTGAATATGCAATTTGCGCCAAATAATAAACTGGAAAGTTTTGAAGAACAGGACATAGATATCGCCATTAGGCATGGACTGGGAGTTTATCCCGGACTTGAAAGCCGCAAGTTGATTGAAGATACCATTGTCTTGGTTGCCTCACCGTTAATCATAAAGAGTGATGAATGCGATAGCGCAACCATCTTCAACTTACCCTTGCTCGAAGATACCAGTGCAGACGTGCAACAGGCAATTACGGACTGTTGCTTAAAATTTAAGGTTAACCGTGAACAGATAAAATCAAAATTAAAAACCTCCGACTCGGTACCTATCATTCAAAATGCGCGGCTGGTCAAGGGCTGGCATTTATCAGCAAAATCTTGGTGGCTCAACATTTAGCGGATGGTAATTTAATTAATGTGCTGGATTATGAATATCAAACACCTCTTTCATTATATCTGGTGGCCCCCGGTCAGCACTTTAACTGGGATAAGATCAAACGCTTCGAAACCTGGGTTACCAGTATTTTCACTAGAGAGAACGGTTAAGTGAAATGACTGACTATCCAAATCCCACACTTAATGCCAATTTCTGCTAAAAAGCAGCTATTTCGCCAAATTATGTAATTAACCCAAGACTATTGCCGAAAAAAAACCGATAATTAGCGCAATTAAGATTAATCCGCCAATCGGCCGTCGCTAAACCCTCCCGTATAAAAAGGTTTAAACGCTTCCGATTGCCGCGCACCACTCAGGAAACTGTTCAATGGAAATCAAAGTCAATTTTCTCGACAACCTCAGAATTGAAGCTAAGTTTGATGATTTTACTGTCATCGCTGATCAACCTATTCGCTACAAAGGTGATGGCTCAGCACCAAGTCCTTTTGATTATTTCTTGGCCTCATCGGCCCTTTGTGCAGCCTATTTTGTCCGAGTGTATTGTTTGTCCCGTGACATTCCTACGGAAAATATCAGGCTGTCGCAGAACAATATTGTTGATCCTGAAAATCGTTATAACCAAATTTTTCAAATTCAGGCGGAGCTGCCAGAAAGTATTTCTGATAAAGACAGACAAGGTATCTTAAGATCGATTGACCGCTGTACCGTGAAAAAAGTCGTGCAAACTGGCCCTGAGTTTAAAATCGAGACGGTTGAAAACCTCGACGAAGATGCCCAAGCCATGCTTATGGGACAAGCAGAAGACGATGCCAGCCATTACATCTTGGGTAAAGACCTGCCACTTGAACAAACCATCAGCAACATGACTGGTATTTTGGCCGACCTTGGCATGAAGATTGAGATCTCGTCCTGGCGCAATATCGTGCCAAATGTGTGGTCGCTACACATTCGCGATGCGGCATCGCCGATGTGTTTTACCAACGGTAAAGGCGCCACCAAAGAGAGCGCACTTTGCTCGGCGCTAGGTGAGTTTATCGAGCGCCTTAACTGCAATTTCTTTTACAACGATCAGTATTTGGGCGCAGATATTGCCAACAGTGACTTTGTTCATTATCCCAATGAAAAATGGTTTAAGCCAGGCGCTAATGATGAGTTGCCATCAGGAATTTTGGATGAATATTGCTTAGACATTTACGATCCAGGCAGTGAACTTCGTGGTTCACACCTGATTGATACCAACTCGGGTTTGGTTGAGCGTGGCATATGCTCTATTCCCTATGTGCGTCAGTCTGATGGCGAAACTGTATACTTCCCATCAAATTTAATTGAGAATTTATTCTTAAGTAACGGCATGAGTGCAGGCAATAATCTTTATGAAGCACAGGTACAATGTTTGTCAGAAATCTTCGAACGTGCGGTGAAAAGACAAATCATCGAAGAAGAAATTGTCTTACCAGACGTACCTCTGAACGTGCTTGAAAAATACCCAAGCATCTTAGAAGGCATTAACGCTCTCGAGGAGCAAGGCTTCCCTGTGGTGGTTAAAGATGCCTCATTAGGCGGCCAGTTTCCAGTGATGTGTGTGACGTTAATGAACCCAAGAACAGGTGGTGTATTTGCATCGTTCGGTGCCCATCCAAGTTTTGAAGTGGCACTGGAGCGCAGTCTGACTGAACTATTACAAGGGCGCAGCTTTGAAGGATTAAATGATGTGCCACCACCAACCTTTAACAGCCTTGCGGTGACTGAGCCGGAAAACTTTATTGAGCACTTTATTGATTCAACGGGTGTTATCTCTTGGCGTTTCTTTAGTAGCAATCATGATTATGAATTTAGCGAGTGGGATTTCTCTGGCAGTAACGAAGAAGAAAATGAGTGTTTATTGGGAATTTTAGCGGATCTGGGCAAAGAAGTTTATATTGCCGTCTTTGATGAACAAGGCGCCACGGCTTGCCGCATGCTAGTACCGGATTATTCAGAAGTGTATCCGGTTGAAGACCTGATTTGGGACAATACCAACAAATCGCTTAATTATCGCGAAGATATTTTGAATATTCATTCTTTGAGTGATGACGCCTTGGCAAGTTTGCTCGAACGCTTAGAGGAAAGTCAGCTCGATAACTACATAGACATTAGAACCCTGATTGGCATTGAATTTGATGAAAATACCGTTTGGGGACAGCTGACCATTATTGAGCTGAAGACTCTTATTTACCTAGCCTTAGGCGAACTTGACGAAGCCATTGAGCTAGTAGCAGAGTTCTTGCAATATAACGACAATACCGTAGAGCGCGGCTTGTTCTATCAAGCGGTGCATGCAGTACTCGAGATCACCTTGAACGAAGAGCTAGAACTAGAACACTTTATCAATAACCTGAATAGAATGTTCGGTAAAGAAATCATGATTAATGTGGTCGGTTCGGTGACAGGCTCGGTGAAATTCTTTGGCCTAAGCAAAACCAGTATGAAGCTAGAAGGCTTAGACAAGCATTTAAGACTAATCGAAAGCTACAAAAAACTTCACCAAGTCCGATCGGCGAAAGCGGCGAATTGAGACCAATTCTATTAAGTTAATTTGTGCAAAAAACTTCTATCTTTGATAAGACCGCTGCGTGCTCAGTATACCCGCTCCACTTCAAGATGCAGGTTTCAGAGTGCTTGAGCGATTCCAATACAAGGCGCAGTTATGTAGTAATGGTTATTCTCGGCAACCGCTCCTGCGTTGCCCTAATACAGTACATATATGTACACCTCAAAAAACGCAATGCTTTCTGATAACTATTTTTATCTTAAAACTCGTTTCGTTATAAAGAACAGGAATAAACTACATACGTATATCCGGCCTATT
>MABC01000029.1 GCA_002162925.1 Thalassotalea sp. 42_200_T64
TTTGAAGGCAATCTTCATGCCTGACAGTGTACTGTTGTTTTATACAGTGATCAAGCGGCTTTTTTAAACTTCTTATTTTGATGCGAACGCTTGCCGTACATTCGGGCTGAAAATACCGCCATAATGCCTTGCGGCCTCGCCAATACTCACTAAATCGAAGACTAAAGTTTTCATAATCGTCACCTCATGATCAGGTTTCGGCAATTATTCGCTAACTAGCAAGAACCCTCAATCTTATCTATGATTTTGGTAGATAATGAATCGGCGCCCCCATATAATTTATAAGTATTATGTTTCACTACTATGTGACACGGCAGCTCGTCGCGCACTATAGTCATTAAACGCTTTGTGGTGACACGATCTATCTTTGGCTTAATAGTTGAAAAATGGCTTACTGTTGTGGCTTATCCAAGCCAAAGTGCAGATAGGCATTATCGGTAACAATTCTGCCGCGTGGAGTGCGCTGTAAAAAACCTTGTTGAATTAAAAATGGTTCAATCACATCTTCGATGGTTTCGCGCTCTTCACCAATAGCCGCGGCGACGTTATCTAAGCCTACCGGGCCGCCAGCAAATTTATCAATAATGGCTAGCAATAATTTTCTGTCCATTAGATCAAAGCCTTCACCATCAACCTCAAGCATATTTAACGCTTTACAGGCGGTATCTTCGCCAACTGGGCCGGTAGTTTTTACTTCCGCATAATCTCTTACCCGGCGCAACAAACGATTGGCTATTCGTGGTGTACCGCGCGAACGTCGTGCTATTTCAAAGGCGCCTTCATCGGTTAAATCAACATTTAAAAAGTGCGAGGAGCGGCTAATGATGTCTTGTAAATCTTCTACTTTATAAAACTCTAAGCGTTGCACTATGCCAAAACGATCACGCAGAGGTGAAGTTAATGAACCGGCACGAGTCGTTGCCCCGATCAAGGTAAACGGCGGTAAATCCAGTTTGATTGAGCGCGCCGCCGGCCCTTCGCCAATCATGATGTCGAGCTGATAATCTTCCATCGCCGGATACAGAATTTCTTCCACTACCGGGCTTAAGCGATGAATTTCATCAATAAATAACACATCATTTTCTTCTAAATTGGTTAACAGCGCCGCCAAGTCTCCGGCTTTTTCTAACACCGGGCCAGACGTGGTGCGAATGTTCACCCCCATTTCGTTAGCGACAATATTGGCTAACGTCGTTTTCCCTAAACCCGGCGGGCCAAAAATCAACAGATGATCGAGAGGCTCATTTCGATTTTTAGCAGCCGTAATGAAAATTTCCATCTGCTCTTTTACCGGCTCTTGACCGGTATAGTCACTGAGCATTTTCGGGCGAATGGCTCTATCAATCGTTTCTTCTTCACGACTTGCGGTAGGTTGTATTAATCGATCGGCTTCAATCATAGTATTCGACTTAGTGTTTTAAATTCAGTTGCAGTTATGGTGTTAGAAATTCAGTTATCTATTTTTGGTATTTGTTCTTGGTATTGGTGTTAGTTTTAGCAACACACATTCGCTTTAGGTTACAGCATAGATTTTAATGCGTCTCGAATTAACTCTTCTGAGCTCATATCTTCAACAAATACCGCTTTAACCGCTTTATCTGCCTGATTGTGTTTATAGCCCAGTGATACCAAAGCGGTAATGGCATCATCTTTATTACTTGCTGCCATTAGCAATGAACTGTCACTGGTAATGCTGTCTATAGGGAAATTGTCTGCTGCTGGTGTTGCAACTTCCTGGCCCCAGTTTTTGAGTTTATCGCGCATTTCAATGAGTAATCGCTCTGCGGTCTTTTTGCCGACGCCAGGTATTTTTACAATCGTGGCAACATCATCAAGGCCGACACAATGAACAAACTGCCCTGCCGACATGTTCGATAGAATGGCCAATGCCAATTTAGGCCCAACCCCATTCACCTTGATTAATAAACGAAACAGTTTACGTTCGGTTTGGTTGGCGAAGCCATATAACAATTGCGCATCTTCTCGTACCACAAAATGGGTATAAATAATCGCTTCTTGTTCAAGTTTAGGGAGATGGTAGAAACTGGTCATTGGTAGGGTTACTTCATAACCTACACCGTTACATTCGAGTAAAATTTCTGGCGCCTGCTTTTCGATTAATAACCCGCGTAAACGTCCTATCACAGTAATGTCCTATCAATTATTCTTGGTTATAGTTTTTGGTGTTAAGAATTGGTGTTCATCATTCACTTTAATACAGTACATAATACCACGGTGTGAACTGCCCAACGACGCCACTACATGTCGATCACAGGGCTTCAAAAACAACATAAATTGTTTCATATTTTTTCGCAGAACCCGACCTAAACTGAACTTGGTTATCGTACAGACATTCATTTTAGTTAGGAATTTCTGCTGCGCTTTGGGCTTAAACCGTACGATTATCCCAGCCGCACAATCAGACTACTAAGTATTTGTACAGTAGTCAAGAAATTCATCCCCGCGACTTCGCTTTGATCACGGGGTTTTCTTGCAAACATTCGATAAATATATAGCAAAGAGAAACCTTATTTTCTATCTAAGTCGTCCGCGCACGGTCTTTTTCGCCTGACCGGCCATTTTTATTAAGGAGTCATAACTATGACCATGGCAAATCGCGATGGCTAAAGCATCGGCGGCATCGGCTCGTGGGGGTGCCGGTAGTTTTAAAAATGAGGTGACCATATGCTGTACTTGTTTCTTGTCGGCAGCGCCGGTGCCCACCACGGCTTGTTTAATTTGTCTGGCCGAGTATTCTGCCACTTCAAGGCCATTATTGGTAGCTGCCACAATGGCCGCCCCCCGCGCCTGCCCAAGTTTTAACGCGCCTCCAGGGTTTAAGCCCATGAAGACTTGTTCAATGGCAAACATATCGGGTTTAAATTGTAATATCAGCTCAGAAACACCAGCAAAGATGATTTGTAATCGTTCGGGATGATTATCGCCGGCCGATAAGGTTTTAATGCAACCACTGCCGAGATAATTGAACTTTCGTCCCTGTTTTTCTATTACCCCGTAACCAGTTAACCGGGAGCCAGGGTCGATTCCTAAAATGATGCTCATGAATATGTATTTATTAAATTAAAACTATCTAAAAGATGCCATAGAACGGCGCAAATGAAAAGCAAGTAACTACTGAGGGAGAGCCACATTTCCAGTTCCTAGTTCCACGTTTCCAGTTCCACGTCCCTAAAAAACAAAAGCCTTACTCAATCACTCAAGCAAGGCTTTTTTAAAGCACTAAATTCTATTCAGAATCGTCTGCTTTCGCTTCTTGTGGAATGGCTTGTACACCCAACTCTACCAGTTGTGCCGGGTTGGCACGGCCTGGCGCGTTAGTTAATGGACAAGCAGCCGTTGTAGTTTTCGGGAATGCCATCACGTCACGAATAGAAGTCGCGCCAGTCATTAACATTACGATGCGGTCTAAACCAAACGCTAAACCCGCATGTGGTGGTGGGCCGTAGCGTAGTGCTTCGAGTAAGAAACCAAATTTTTCTTCGGCTTCTTCATCGCTAATACCTAAAATTCTAAATACTGCCGCTTGCATTTCCGGGCTGTGGATACGTACTGAACCACCGCCTAGCTCACAACCGTTAAGCACCATATCGTAGGCGTTTGACAGTGCGCCAATTGGATTGGCTTCTAACTCTTCCGCCGTTAAATCGCTAGGCGCGGTAAACGGGTGATGCAAAGCGTGCATGTTGCCATCGATTTCTTCGAACATTGGGAAATCAACAACCCATAATGGCTTCCAGCCTTCAACGGTTAAGCCCAAGTCTTCACCCAGTTTTAAGCGCAACGCGCCTAACGCTTCGGTAACTACAGTGTTCTTATCTGCGCCAAAGAAGATTAAATCGCCAGTTTGGGCATTAGTACGAACTAATAACTCTGTTACCGCACTCTCTGGTAAGAATTTCAAGATAGGCGATTGTAAGCCTTCCATGCCGGCATCTTTATCGTTCACTTTTAACCAGGCTAAACCTTTGGCGCCATAAATGTTGACAAATTTGGTGTAATTGTCGATGTTTTTACGAGATACTTTGCTTGCTGCACCTGGTACACAAATCACCGCAACGCGGCCATTTTCATCATTGGCAGGGCCAGAGAATACTTTAAACTCGACGTCTTTTAAGATATCGGCAACATCCACAATTTCTAGTGGGTTACGTAAATCCGGTTTGTCTGAGCCAAAACGTTGCATCGCTTCCGAATATGGCATGCGTGGGAAGTCGCCCAAATCAACATTTAATAGTGATTGGAATAACTCACGGATCATGGTTTCGGTTACAGCCATTACCTGAACAGCACTCATGAATGATGTTTCGATATCTATTTGAGTAAACTCCGGCTGACGGTCAGCACGTAAATCTTCATCACGGAAACATTTTACAATTTGGTAATAACGTTCCATACCCGACATCATCAGTAATTGTTTAAACAACTGCGGCGACTGCGGCAAGGCAAAGAAGTTACCTTTTTGGGTACGACTTGGTACCAAGTAATCACGAGCTCCTTCAGGCGTTGCTGCGGTTAAAATTGGCGTTTCAATGTCCAGGAAACCTTGCTGTTCAAGCGACGCACGTACTTGTGATGTCACTTTTGCACGAAAACGCAAACGTTCAGTCATCTCTGGACGACGTAAATCTAAGTAACGGTACTTTAAGCGTTGTTCTTCAGAATTCTTTTGATGGTCATCAAGCGTTAACGGCAGCGGTGCAGCTTTCGAGATAATATTTAACTCTAAGCCCAATACTTCGATAGCACCGGTAGCCATGCCTTTATTGATTTGTGATTCAGGACGAGCACGAACTTTACCTATAATTTGAACACAAAATTCATTTCGTAAAGTATTTGCTGTGGCTAACACTTGTGCCAAATCGGGGTCAAATACAACCTGAACGATGCCTTCACGATCACGCAAATCCACAAAAATCACCGCGCCTAAGTCACGACGACGATTAACCCAACCACAAAGAGTTACTTCTTGTTCTACGTGAGACTCATTCACCTCACCACAAAATAAACTGCGCATGTCTAATATCCTGAAAATAATATTGCTGTGCATCCGATCTAGCTAGCAACCGCTCGGTTACGGTTTAAGATGCCTAAATTTAAAAGCGGTATTATAAAGCAAATGTCATTAATGTCACCTGCAAAGCATAGCGATTGACGATTTTTCCATGCCTTTACAGTTTTTTTTGAGCATTCTGACTCAATTGTGAAATAGATCGGTGAGATTATTTCTCTATCAGCCTTTTTTAAGATAAAATAACGACTACTATCGACCATTCTATTCAGTTGAAATAGCTAATTAAATAAGCAGGTTAAATGAGTCAACAAGATACAGATCTTATTTATTCCAAACCACAGACGAAAGTGGCTGATTTTCGTTTTGACGCGCAAGTGGTTGAAGTGTTTCCAGACATGATCAAACGCTCGGTGCCGGGCTACAATACCATCATCGAAACCATTGGCCAGCTCAGCCAAAAGTATGCGCAAGACAATAGTAACATTTACGACTTGGGCTGTTCATTAGGCGCCGCAAGTTTGGCGATGCGTCAAAACATCAGCGCGCAGAATTGCCAAATTATCGCCATCGACAACTCGAAAGAGATGGTGGAACGCTGCCAAATTCACGTCAATGCGTTTAAAGCCAATACCCCTTGTACCCTCAAACAAGGCGATATTCTCAAGATAGACATGCAAAATGCCTCGATGATAATATTAAACTTCACTTTACAATTTATCCCGAGTGAACAGCGGCAAACGCTAATGGCGAAAATTGCCGACGCACTGTTACCGGGCGGCGTATTGATTTTATCGGAAAAAATTTACGACCAAGATCCGGTGTGCAAGGACTTACTCAACGATTTGCACCACAATTTTAAACGAGCCAATGGTTATAGTGACTTGGAAATTGCGCAAAAGCGCGCCGCCATCGAAAACGTGATGCTACCAGATACGCTAGCCACCCATTTGCAGCGGTTAGATAACGCCGGTTTTCACCATGCCACCCCCTGGTTTCAATGTTTTAACTTTTTCTCACTGATTGCCATCAAATAATAACGACAAGAATTTACCCATGAACTTATTTAATCGATTTTACCAACAAATTGCCGGCAACAACCTGGCGCACTGGCTTACCTGTTTACCGCAACAACTGGCCGACTGGCAAAAGCATGACTTACACGGTGAATTTTCAAAATGGTTAAAAACCCTGGATGCGCTGCCGCAAACGCAAGCAAGCACGATTGATATCAGCAATAGTGTCACCATTGGTAGCAGTGACGACATCAATCAGGGCGAGCAAAAACGCATCACCAATTTATTAAAAAACTTCAAACCCTGGCGTAAAGGCCCCTACCACGTACATGGTATTCATATAGATACCGAATGGCGTAGCGATTTTAAGTGGGACCGACTGGCCCCACACATTAGTGACTTAAAAAACCGCTATGTGTTAGATATTGGCTGTGGCAGTGGCTACCATTTATGGCGCATGCGTGGCGACGGCGCCAAGTTTGTTGTCGGTATCGACCCAACGCAATTATTTTTGATGCAATTTTTAGCGATGCAACACTTTATCAAAGACGACAACGTCAATCTGTTGCCGTTAGGGGTTGAGCATTTACCTGAGTTAAAAGCTTTTGATACGGTATTTGCCATGGGCGTGTTGTACCACAGAAAATCGCCCATCGATTTTTTGCAGCAATTAAAAGCACAATTAAAGCCCGGTGGAGAATTAGTGCTGGAAACGTTAATCATTGAAGGCGACGAACATACCGTATTAGTGCCGGGTGATCGCTATGCAAAAATGCGCAACGTTTGGTTTTTACCCAGTGGTGCCGCATTAGTACACTGGATGGAACGACTGGGTTTCAAAAACGTCCGTGTGGTAAGCACAGATCAAACCGCATTTGAAGAACAACGTCAAACACCATGGATGGATACCGAGTCGTTACAAGACTTTCTTGATCCCAATGATGCCAACAAAACCATCGAAGGCTACCCGGCACCACTAAGAGCTATCGTCATCGCTAACGCCTAGAGCTGAGAATCGGATTGAGCAGATAAAATAGAAAATTAATATTAGAGATCACTATGGATAAAGTCTTTCGCGCCAAAACCACCATAGAGCAATGGCGGATATTGCATGCCGTAGTTGAGCATGGCAGTTATGCCAAGGCCAGTGAAGTGCTGAATAAAAGTCAGTCCTCGCTGAATCACGCCGTGGCAAAATTACAGTCGCAACTTGGCATTGCGCTGTTAGAGGTGGATGGCCGAAAAACTCAACTCACCACAGCCGGCGGTGCGATGCTACGCCGCTCGAAAAAAATTCTGCAAGACATGCAATCGTTAGAAGAATTTGCCGATACCTTAATCGGCGGCTGGGAAGCAGAAATTACCATCGCCTGTGAAGTGTTGTACCCTAAGCATAGGTTATTAAATGCGTTAAAAGACTATTGGCCGAAAAGCCACGGCAGTCGTCTAAAAATAACCGACGAAGTCATTTCCGGCTCCACCGAAGCGATTAAAAACAAAACCGCAGATCTGGTACTCAGTCCACACTTTCCAGAAGGCGTGCACGGCAATTACCTTTGCACCACCACCATGCTACCGGTATGTTTAAGCTCTCATCAAATACTGCAAACCAGCAGTATAAACGCCGAAGAATTAGCCGATCATTTACAACTGGTGATCGGTGATACCGGTATGGAAAAACCCGATAAGGGCTGGCTTAAGGCCGAAAAACGCTGGACCGTTTCCAGCTTTTATGAAGCCATTACCATATTAAAGCAAGGCATCGGCTTTTGCTGGATACCAAAACATTTAATCGAACAAGAGCTAAACGACGGCTCTTTAGTCGCCATAAAGTTAGAAGGCTCTACCTCATTTGAAGTGCCAGTTACTTTAGTTATCCCAGACCGAAAAAATGCCGGCCCCGGGGTATTGTTACTCGAGCAAGTGATTTTGGCGGAACATCAAGCGGATAGAGAATAACAACCATATTTGAAGCCTTGATATTCCGCATGTGCTTGATATAGTGGTATTAACCTGAGTTTAGGACAGCAGCACTACTCATTAGTCCAAGTTCAGGTTATTCATAATAATAAAGGCCAATACGGCCCGGCGACAAGGATCACCGCATGAACGAGAACTGGTTGCAAAGACGATTACCGAACAGCTCTTCCAGACAGCAAGATCATCGCACCCCCTTTCAACGTGATCGTGCCCGCATATTACATTCTGCCGCATTTCGACGGCTGCAAGCAAAAACCCAGGTAATGGGCGTTGGCCAAAGTGACTTTTATCGTACCCGCTTAACCCACTCGCTGGAAGCCGCCCAAATTGGCTCTGGCATTACCGCACAATTGCGTTCTAAATTTGGCGACCAATGCCAGAAATTATTGCCACGTGAAGATTCATTGATTGAAGCCATATGTCTGGCTCATGATATTGGCCACCCACCCTTTGGCCATGGAGGTGAGGTCGCATTAAATTTCATGATGCACAGTTTTGGCGGTTTTGAAGGCAATGGCCAAACCTTTCGTATTGTCACCAAACTTGAACCTTATACCGAACATTTTGGCATGAACCTCAGCCGCAGAACCTTAATCGGCTTAATGAAATACCCACAAATAATCGACCGTTTAGCCTGTCCGCAAGTACCTGCCGCACCAGTAAACTTTCGCCAATTAAAAGCCAGTGACTGGCACCCGCCCAAAGGCTTATATGCCGACGATATCGAATTACTCGAATGGGTACTCGCGCCATTATCAACGAATGACAAAAAACAATTTCAAAAAATAAGTATCAATACCGATAAACATCATCGAACCAAATTTAAATCTTTTGATTGCTCCATTATGGAGCTTGCCGATGACATCGCTTATGGCATTCATGACATGGAAGATGCGATAGTCACTGGCGTAGTGAATAAAGACAGCTTCATCGAGTATGTGGTCAAGCCATTAACACAACTTAACGATAATTGGTTAAATGAGCTTATTAAAAGCCTTGCCAGTAAGTTGTTTTCTCATCAGCATCATTTACAAAAAGATGCCATCGGCGCGCTGGTGAACTATTTAATTACCGCCATTGAACTTATCGATTTGAATGAAACCAGGGATTGCGATTTTGCCGAGCCGTTATTACGCTTTAATGCCGCTTTACCTGCAACCCAAGCGCAAGCATTGCAAGTGTTTAAAGACTATGTCTTTAAATTTGTGATCAAAAAAACCGACATTCAACGGATGGAATATAAAGGTCAGCAAATTATCATGGAGTTGTTTGAAGCCTTCGCCAGTGATCCACAACGCTTGTTACCCGAATCAACCTGTCAACGTTGGCTGCTCGCCTGCGAGAACAGCCAAAACCCACAGCGAGTTATCGCCGATTATCTATCCGGAATGACCGACGAATTTGCCACCAAAGTGTATAACAGTTTATTTTTGGCTAATGGGCTTAGTGTCAGAGAAGAGAACTATTAACTAAAGCTTCGGGGAACGGGGAACGGGGAACGGCATGATTATACCAATTTGATTGACTATGTGATCTACTTTTTCATGAGGAGAAACGGATAAATACAATGCATAAAATTTAGTAAATAGTTATTCTTACTTATCAATTTTATAAAGCAGTAGTTATTCGTTTTAACCATTAAAAATGAGCAGATATTTAATCAACTTGGTATCATATCGGTTGGATGAATTGCTCAACATTATTTTTGCCAACAAGCCTGTCAAACTCTTCTGCCAAACGTTCACTCTCAGCAATAACGGTTTGCCAATATTTTATCCGCTCGGCCTCGGTTAATTGGCTAAAGTCTTTTCTGTCAGGAATTTTGCCATACGGCAGTTTGTTGACAAACTCCGCTGTTGGCGTTAAAACCAAGGTGTTGTCAAAATGTTGCTTATTGGCAAAACGGTGTTTTATGTATTTATCAAACCAGCCCGGTTTAAATTCATTATAAAAATGTGGATACAATACTAAGCCGTCTTGCTGAGTATCTTTGATCTCCTGGTGTTGTTGGCTAGCACCACGTTCAGGTAAAAAGCGCTGATCAAAATGATAATCAATAATGCCGCCATCACGATACATGCCCTTACCCGCCCCCTTGATATCTTGAACCCCGTTAATAATTAACGGAATAGACCCGGTTGCCTGCAATGCCTGCTCGACATTTTGCTTAGTTAAAGATACCACTTTTGAGCGAATACCATCATCATAATCAAATGGAATATAACTCTGCTCACTAGTAAAAATGATCCGCTGATAATAGTTACCCAGTTTTTTACGCTGCAATCGATTACCGACAGCAGAAGCAATTAAGCCAGGTAATTGCAATCCTGTGTGTTCAAACCGCGTTAACCCTGTTGATTTGGCAACGATGATATTCGATTTAATTAACGGGTTAGTGGCGATTTCGGCCGCGCCCTGGGCAGCTAAAACATCATTCAACATTTGTTCGCTGGCACGGGTGACTTGGTCTTTATCCGCGTTCAACACATAAGATAAATGCGAATAAGCATGGATCAGCCGATTGATGGCCGCAAGTGGGTTTTGTTGTGCATAACAAGCGAACCGCCAGGCACCCGCAGATGATCCTAAGGTATAAAGCGTGGAAGTTCGCGATTTAAAAAATTCGCCACAAAAATAACGGTCTAAACCGGCTAAGACAAACCATTTAGGCCCACCACTGGCGCCTACCATCATCTTTATTTGCTCTTGGCTAATGCCCTGTTCTTTTATTTGCGCTAATGCAGATGGTCCTGCATATACAGCTAACGCCTTTGTCACGTTACAGCTTTCCTTGTTAATTCTTATATACCAGTCTACATAAATATATATTTATACCGATTGATATAAGTATTAATTTTAATCAACCTGATATCAGTTACTTTTTATAATACAGGGCACAAATGGCACCAGCGGGGTCTTTAATCACCACATATTTATCACTACCGCCCATCGACTTTACTTCGGTCAGTAACTCTCCGCCTTTAGCCAACACCAAGGCTATTGATTTATCAATGTCGGCCACTAAAAAGTACGGCATCCACACCGGTGGTAAATCGGCATTCACTCCGCTGGCGTGGCAAACGCCGGCTTGTGGCGTGCCATCACTGACTCGATTCATCGAGTAATCATCGTAACTGCCCATGCTACAAGCTTCTACTTGCCAGCCAACTACATCTTGATAAAAATCTTTAACCGTCTCCGCATCTTTCACGGTTAAATCTAACCAGGCCATATCGCCAATATTATTATTTTCCATTAGTTATGCCTTTGTTGTGAGCAATTAAGTTTAGGGCTGTGCAGTGCTGGTGCAGCAGCTTTGGATTTTTCGGGTAAAATTTGTCCGTTGCTTGATTGCTATGCTCAAAAAAACGGGTGTCTTTATAAGGTAGTTTCATAAAACCTGAAATGCCAATACCTTTAATCGTCGGCAGTAATGCCAAAATGTCGGTTAAACATTGCTCAAATTCGGCCTGTTTATCGTGATTGAGCAACATTAAATAACTGTGAATTTTACAATGGGTTTCCAGCAATTCGAAGATGATACAGCCGGTATGATGAATCAAATTCATCTTCGCCAATACTGCCATAATTTCTTCCGGTAAATGTAAGTATTCATCCGGGTCGACACCATCTTCAAAGTAAGAATGCAATTGTGTGGCATTATCGACTTCGGCAAGTTTACTTACCTCAAAGCTCAGTTTTTGTCCTTGATGTGCGATAAATGGTCGATCCTTATTTTTTCGCTCGATATGCAGAGTATTACGGGCGTTAAAAAAGCAAGATTTAAACATACCAACCCGAAAAATCCCGCGAGCCAGGATAACCATATTATTCACCGCTGATTTAAATGAGTATTCTAATAATGGATCGAACAAGGTTAGATTAGAATCGACATAAACCCCGTCTTTTTCCCAACGGATCACCAAACCACCAACGACTGGGAATTTTGCTAATCGACTGACCGCGGCGATAAAGGCCTTTTCCGAGTCGCCCATACCAATCAGGAAGTTTTTGTAGTACTTTTCCAGTTGCACATCATCTATATCAATCAAGCTTTCTTTGTCAGCCTGTTCGCGTAAAAAGGATTTACGTGAACCATATCCTACGGTATCAATTTCATCGTCACTGCTGCGTTGCCACACCGGGATCAAGGCATCAACTATTGCTCGTGTTGGCTTTTCGGCTAACACCAGGTTTTTAAGCAAAGATAAATTGTTAAACAGATAATCACCCGCTTTTTTTCGCAATCGTTGATCTTCGCCAAGCATAGCATCCAAAGCTTTTGCCAACATTTGTGGCAAGCCCAGTGAAGACGCAGTGATCACCTTATAACCATAACGGCACGACTGACCAGAAGCCAGCGCATATATGGTTGCTGCCATGCCTTGCTCATCAAAACGAGGGGATGACATGCCACCATTTAACTGCTCTTCACCGATAAAATAAATATCTCCCATGCGCGAATTGGTATGTTGTAAATCACCACTCATTAAATCCATCACATTATTGGCGGTATTGTGACCATCTTTATCGGTCTGCGCCCACACTGAAGAGCCCCAGTCAATCAGCTGTATCTGGCCATTAGTTTCATCGAAAACGATATTGGAAGGCTTAATGTCGCCATGGACTATGGGTTTGTTTTTGCAGTTATTTTTTGGATCGCGGATGAACTGTAACAACTCAATTAACTGGATGGTGATCGATAATACTTGTTCAACCGCTAAAGGCCCTTGTTGGTGCGAGATAACATCCAAATCATGCCCCGGTGCCCGGCTCATGTGCAAAATAGACTGACGTTTTATTTTTAAATATTCGATTAGTTTTGGAATGTGATGATGCGCCAGCATCGCTTGCATTTCGGCTTCATCGCTTAAGCGGTCTTGTACATGTTGCGGCAAGTTAGCGCGTGAAAATTTAAACACTTGCTGTCTGCCAACATCATTTTCACCACAAAACACAAAACCATAGGCGCCTTTACCGAGTAATTCAACATTTTGATAACCCAGTTGATTTAATTGGCTTTTACATAAATCAATCCAATGTTTTAACTTGGCGGCATCTTTGTGGCTAAGCAAATAAATGGATTGATCTTCGGCAATATAGAAATGCTGTAATTTTTTTTCCGCCAAGGTATTCATGCTCTCTTTTTGCTGGATAATACCGGGAGTTATCAACTCACTCTTAATATTACAAGCTAAACTAAAAATGTGAATTTAATTCATCAAATATTTTGCAAATGCTCTAATGGCTAACTAGCAAGTAACCCTTGTTATAGCTCTAGCCATGAATTTATGTGATCTGCCAACTCTTCTGGTTTTTCCAATGGCAACATATGACCTGAGCCTGGTGTACTAATGATCGACAACTTTGGGCTTGAACCCTTAAGCTCATTAAACCATTGTGAACTCACCAGTCGATCGTTATCGCTATAATAAAAATGAGTATGAAATGGAAACTGGCTTATCGTTTGAGAAAGATCCTCTCTTGCTGAGGTGTATTGATATTGACTAATAAATTCGTCTTCGCCGAGCGCTCTATCCATATTCAAGACTATCTCTATAAAGCGCTCAATTTGATTCGTTATATCTAACAAGTTAACTACCATATTTCTGCTAATTCCTTTGTAACCATATGTTTTAACGAACTTTAAAATATCATTTCGTTGATTCAATTCTTCCTCAGGCAAGCGAGTCGGACTATTAGCTATCACAAATAATTTCTCTATCCGTTGTGGATACATCATCGAAAAATAGGTCGCAATATAACCGCCAAGTGAGAAGCCAATGAGGTTTACTTTATCACTGCCAAGTATACCGCTATAGTACTCAGCCAATTCATCAAAATTCTTTCCTCGTGGTATATCCAAGTAAACCAGCTCAATTGAACGATGAAAATATGGTATCAGTTCTGCCCATAATTTCTCGTTGCACATGGTTCCCGGAATTAAATGTAACTTTTTGCGCATTTTAGTCGGAGTTTTCATTAGACTCCTTAGCAGATTTTTCCCTTAAGCGTTGTCGGTAATTCGCCTTAGCCAATTTTTGCATATCCGCGACTTTGTCACTTTCATCCACAATTTCCTGACCTAAAATAGTCTCAATCGCATCTTCAAGCGTTACGATACCAGCCGTTTGGCCAAAATGATCTTCGACCAAAAAGATATGTTCATGGCGTTTAATAAACAGATCCAGTAAATTTAACACCGGAAAACTTTCCGATATTCGGTACAATGGGCTGGCAATATCTTTTAATAACACAGCGCCATTGCCATTACGTTCGCTTTCATATAACTGACCTTTGATGATCACGCCAGTGATCGTATCTATGCTGTTGCGATAAATTGGGATGCGAGTAAAGTTTGCGGTTTGTTCTGTTGCCAAGGCAACACTGACGGTCATATTCTCATCCAAAGCATGAACAACACTGCGTGGCGTGAGAATATCTTCGCTATCGGCATCGCGTAACTTTAAAATATTTTCAACCAGCTGATTTTCCTGACTGGCGATTGCGCCATCTTTATAACTTAACGAAGCAACGGCTAACACTTCTTCCCGGCTGGTTTCATGGCTTGTCTTGCTAGCAAACAACTTAGTCACCCGAGTTGACAACCATACCAGCGGATACACTATTTTAACCAAAAAAGAGATAACATAGGCAGAGGGAATTGCCAATTGTCGCCAAAACGTGGCACCAAGTGTTTTCGGGATGATTTCGGATAAATATAAAATGGCCAAGGTCAGCAAAACAGCAATTAAAGTTTCCCACTTTTCGCCAAACACCCGAATCGCCTGAGCACCTACTCCGGCAGCCCCCATGGTATGAGCGAAAGTATTTAAAATCAGGATACTGGAAAGCGACTGATCCAAGTTGGTTTTCACTGCTGCTAACGTTTTCCCACCTTTACTTTTGTTTTTAGAGATGCGAACAATGAAACTGGGGGTTATCGACAAGAGTACAGCTTCAAGCACTGAACATATAAAAGACACGCCAATGGCGATAGATAAATAAACAATTAATAGGGTCATTTACAGTTTGAATCGTTAACGGTAAGAAAGTTCGTTTAGTTTACACAATATTAGATAATTAGATAATCAGATAATTTGAAAATATTGCAATGCGGCGATTATCCAAATTAACTTTAAAAACATCAAGGCAATAAACACCAGAGCCGAGCCAATATCCTTTGCCCGGCCAATTAATTCATCGTGTTGCAAGGTTATTTTATCGGCTAACGCTTCTAAAGCAGAATTAACCAGCTCAGCAAACAATAAAAACAATAAACTGAACAACAGTATTAACCAATGGTTTATCGAAGTCGCGATGGCAAACGAAAATGGCAATAACACCAGCACTAAAATGGATTCCTGACGAAATGCGGCTTCATGTTGCCACGCAGCTTTAAAGCCTAGTAACGAACAGTAGGTAGCCTTAAACAGGCGTTTTATCCCGGTACCATTGGGTTTGTTTAGCGGTTGTTGGTTATTATTCATAGGTCTAATTATTCTGTTTTCGTTCAATTAAATGAATTTCGCGATACAAGTGTATTTGTTCTGGTAAGACATTATATTTAATAACGTTTTAATATGCGAGCAACAAAAGTTAGGGCGAGTTAAAACAGATGAAAAAAGTGAGTGTTATTTTGCCGCTCCATCTCATTAAACATTGCATTTTATCGTATATTTACCTAAGGTAAGATGATAAAAATAGGTTTCTATAATTTAATTTCAAGTGATTGAAAATTATATAAATAACAACAATAAATTTAGAGTCAAGGGTCTCTGTAGCCATGTCGACATTATCGCGCATATTTTTCAAAAATATTGCTCTCACCATCATCTTATGTATTTGTTATTTCAGTTTTAGTTTTTATAGCTTAAATAATTTTATTATTGAGGAGCAAAGCGATCATCAGGTATCTCTTAAAAAAATTACCGAACATTATAAAGGCGACGATCTTAAAGGCTTTTCAAGACAATTAAAGTTAGCCTTTGAATACGATGAACTATTGATCAGCAATTTCAATGATGAAGTGATTTATAGCTATAAAAATGAAAACGCAACATTTAACCCGTTAACGCTTTTCGCTAATGAAGTGCCATTGGGCACGGTCAAAAACAATGCGCTAGCGATCTTTATTAAATATAGGGTAAACAACGATCAACTGTATGACGTGTATTACACCATCACTTCATTTGTCATCACGGTTGCTTTGTTAGTGTTGATTTTTGGCTCGTTTATTACTAACTCGATCATCAACAGAGCCAGCCATAAAGCAAAAAGATATATTTCCAAATTAATTGCCATAGAAATTAAAACAGCGCTTGAGTCTACCGGCCCGAAAAACACATTGAAGCTGCCAAAAGAATATGCGGAAATGAACAGCGTGCTGTCGCAATTACAAACTTTTGTCAGTAATAAACAGCTCAATTGTGAAGAATTACAACAATTACAACAAACGGCGTTTATTGATCACCTAACCGAATTGGAAAATCGCAGTAGTTTTGTTGATTTTTTCGAGGACTTCCTCCAAAAAAATAAACAATCTGCCTTTGGCGTGTTAATTATTACCCGCTGTTCAGAGTTGATGACTATCAATCAAGTGCATAGTTACCAAGAAGGTGACAGATACATTCGCCAGGTCGCTAATATCTTAAAAAAACAAATTCAGCATATTGCCTTGGCACAAGTGTACCGTTTGAATGGCTCCGACTTTGCGATATTTTTACCAAATATCACAGTAAAAGCCGCAGAAAAGTTTTGTACTGAGTTAACCGGGTTATTTAATGAATACCAACAATTTGCCGATTACGATTCCATTGCCTACTCAGGGATCGTAAAACTCGATTTACAAAAACCTCTCGGTGAAATGCTGGCATTGGCCGATTCAGCGATAAGCCTGGCACAAACCCGTAATAAAAACTCTTGGTATGTACAAACCGATCCACAATTACTGAAAAGTGAAACTGCGGGTTTTGGTAATCAAAACTGGAACAACGAAATTAGCTACGTCATTGAGCATCAAAGTGTTTCCTTATTATCACAGGTTATTCAGCCAAGCAGTCGAAATAATCGTATTTATCACGAGGTGTTATCACGTTTCACCAGCTCTGAAGGGAATGTTTTACCAACCGATACCTTCATCGCGATGGCTGAAAAACTTGATAAAATCATCCTGATTGACCGTTTAGTCATTGAAAAAACCCTAACGGAGATAAAAGCTAAAAACCTAAGTGAACAAGCTTTTGGCATAAACGTAAGCACCCGTTCAATCCACGATGAGCACTTTATCATTTGGTTAGAGCGCCGGTTATTAAGAGATCACGATATTGCTACGCGTGTAACATTTGAAATTAGTGAATATGGTTTAGAGCAAAATATCAGAGCCAGTAAACAATTTATTGATATGGTTCACAGAGTTGGCGCGCGTATTTGTGTTGAACACTTTGGTGTCGGTATTACCTCATTTAAATTTTTCAGGGAATTATCCCCAGACTACATAAAAATTGATGGTAGCTATACCCGCGATATCCACATTGATAAAAATAATCAGTATTTCTTGCGCCTGATGATAGATCTAGCCCATCGATTGGGGGTGCGTGTGCTTGCCGAGAGTGTTGAAACTCAAGAGGAAAAGCACACCTTTGATGAGATATTCGTCGATGGTTGCCAAGGCTTTTATTTAGGAAAACCAGAGTTGCTGTAAGGGTATAAACATTCGATAATTCCAGCTTATTCGTTCATTTAATAAACAACTAAAATAACCTTACAAACAAGCAGTTGTTAAAACCTTAAGAAACTAGGATAATAGTTAATAGCGAAGCAATTAACTGCAGATAAAATATTATAAATGACTGATTATCTATTACTTTTGGTTGGGACTGTGTTGGTAAACAACTTTGTTCTGGTACAGTTCTTAGGTCTATGTCCCTTCATGGGGGTTTCATCACGCACTGAAACCGCAATAGGCATGTCTTTGGCAACAACCTTTGTCCTCACTTTGGCCTCCCTGCTCAGTTATTTATTCAGTACTTATTTGCTCCAACCCCTTGGTCTTGAATACCTTACCACTATGGGTTTTATTCTGGTCATTGCCGTGGTGGTACAATTTACTGAAATGGTAGTTCATAAAACCAGTGCCAACCTTTATCGGCTTTTGGGTATTTTCCTGCCATTAATTACTACCAATTGTGCAGTGCTGGGTGTCGCCCTTATCAACCTGCGTGAAAATCATAATTTCTTTGAATCCATTATTTATGGATTTGGCGCCGCAGTCGGTTTTTCAATTGTGTTAATTATGTTTTCCGCTATGCGTGAACGCCTGGCAAATGCGGATGTACCGAAACCTTTTCAGGGCGCTGCCATAGCAATGATCACTGCCGGTTTGATGTCATTAGCCTTTATGGGCTTTACCGGTTTGGTGAAATAACCATGGAATTTATTTTAGCCATCGTGATTTTTGGTATTATCGCCATCGCTTTTGGTGCCTTGCTCGGTTATGCCTCGGTACGTTTTAAAGTAGAAGGTGACCCTCTTGTTGAGCAACTTGATGCCTTATTGCCACAAACACAATGTGGTCAATGTGGCTACCCTGGATGTAAACCATACGCACAAGCTGTTGCTAATGGTGAAGCCATTAATAAATGTGCGCCGGGTGGTGAAGATACCATTAAAAAAATTGCCGATTTAATGGGCGTAGATGTGCAGCCGCTCGATGAAACTCATCAACAAGATAATACCGTAAAAGTTGCCTTTATTATTGAAGAAGACTGTATCGGTTGTACCAAATGTATTCAGGCATGTCCGGTAGACGCCATTATGGGTGCGGCCAAACAAATGCACACCATTATCGTTGATGAATGTACCGGCTGCGATTTATGCGTTGAGCCTTGCCCGGTTGACTGTATTGAAATGATCCCAATCGCACAAACACCAGAAACCTGGCAGTGGGATCTGCAATCTATTGATATCGTTCAGATAGATTAGGAGTTGTAATCATGGAATCTATCATTGAGCGTATTGAAAAAAATCATTTCTGGAAATTTTCCGGCGGTATTCACCCGCCACAGCAAAAATTTTTAAGTAACGATAAACCGATAAAAACCATAGAGCTTGCCAACGAATTAATTTTGCCGTTGAAACAGCACATCGGCAAAGCTGGTGAAGTAATAGTACACGTTGGCGACAGGGTATTAAAAGGCCAGCCCTTAACTCATAATGACACGCCAATGAGCGTGCCAATACACGCGCCTACTTCGGGCATAGTTAGCGCCATTAAAAACTCTACCATTGCCCATCCATCAGGCATGGCTGAATTATGCTTAATGATCAAGCCAGATGGTTTAGACCAATGGCGTGAACGCCATATCGTCGATGATTTTTACCGTTTATCGAAAGCCGAACTCATTGATAAAATTACCTGTGCCGGTATTGCCGGTATGGGTGGTGCAGGCTTTCCAACCAACATTAAAGTCAGTGCCAAGCCGGGAATAAAATTTTTAATCATTAATGCGGCCGAATGTGAACCTTACATCACCGCCGATGATTTATTGATGCGTGAACACTCTGCAGCAGTAATAAACGGTATTGATATTCTCACCGTTTTACTCGAACCTGAAAAAATCCTGATTGGCATCGAAGATAATAAGCCACAAGCCATTGCCGCCCTAAAAGCCGCGACGCTGGATAAAGACAATGTACATGTATGTGTGTTACCGACCAAATATCCAACCGGCGGTGAAAAGCAGCTTATAAAAGCGCTCACTGGCGAGGAGGTACCTAGTGGTGTGCATCCCCTAGCCATTGGTATGGTGGTACAAAACGTGGCAACCGCATTTGCCATATCAGAGGCGGTGATCAATGACACACCACTGATCCGCAGGGTTGTCACCGTCACTGGCCAGGCCGTTAAAAAACCACAAAACATCTGGGTACCACTGGGCACTCCGGTAGCGCATGTACTTAAACAATGTGGTTTTGCCGAGCCCGAACAAGCCGAGCAGCAACGAGTGATAATGGGCGGGCCGTTAATGGGCTTTACTCTACCGACACTCAATGTGCCGGTAGTCAAAATCAGTAACTGTATTCTGGTACCAACCATCGCTGAAATAGCACCGGTGACTAACGAAGTGGAGTGCATTCGTTGTGGCCAGTGTGCCGAAGTGTGCCCAAGCTCCCTGCTTCCGCAAGAATTACAATGGCACGCCAAAGCAAAAGATTTTGACAAGTTAGAACAGTTAAACCTGTTTGATTGTATTGATTGTGGCGCCTGCGCGTATGTATGCCCAAGTCAAATACCGCTAGTACAATATTACCGCGTGGCAAAAGCGGAAATCAGGCACAATAAAATTCAGGAAGCAAAGGCGGAAAAGGCAAAAATACGTTTTGAAGCAAGGCAAGTTCGTCTTGAAAAAGAAAAACAGGCGCGCGAAGAAAAACATCAAAAAGCCATGACAGCGAGAAAAGCGGCCACCAGCCCTGAAAAAGCACAAGCCAATAATTCGGCTGTTGCCGCAGCCTTAGCCCGAGTAAAAGCGAAAAAAGCCGCTCAGGCCTCGGCTGGTGATACAACAACCGCAGCAGATACGGATGTAAAAACCAGGGCTGCACAAGCCATTGCCAGAGCGAAAGCGAAAAAAGCCGCCGCAACTAGTTCCAATAAAGTACAAGCAGACGCAGATAAACCGGCAGAAGCGTTAACCGCTGCCGAGCAGAAAAAGGCGCGTACCGCCGTGGCAATTGCCAAAGCAAAAGCGAAAAAGCAGGCCGCTAAAGCAGAAAATATTGAACAAAATAAAAACGCTAACCAAGCTGAACTTGGGTTAGACAGTGAAACAAACATTGAACTGAGTGCAAATGAACAGAAAAAGGCAAAAATTGCTGCCGCCGTAGCTAAGGTAAAAGCGAAAGCGAACCAGCAAAACGTCGAGCATCCTGAGCAAGCAGTCTCCGATGCAGATAAAAAAGCAAAAATAGCTAAGGCCATAGCAAAAGCTAAAGCGAAGAAATTAAAAGAGCAAGAGTCTAAATAAGTATGGCATTTTTCATAGCAAGCTCACCACATAATCATATTCAAGCTGAAACATCAGCACTCATGCGCCTGGTTATTATGGCCGCAATACCGGGTGTTATTGCACAGTGGTATTTTTTTGGTTGGGGTTCCATTATTCAAATCTGTTTGGCCATCACCTTTGCGGTGCTGGCTGAAATCACCTTTTTAGCAATACGTGATAAAAACATCAAAGCCCAAATCACCGACTTCTCTGCGGTACTAACCGGCTTACTTATTGGCATATCGGTACCCTCAATTGCACCTTGGTGGATAACTGTGATCGGCAGCGTGTTTGCCATTATGGTGATAAAACAATTATATGGCGGATTAGGCTTTAACCTGTTTAATCCTGCAATGGCAGCCTACGTAATGTTACTTATCTCCTTCCCGGTACAAATGACCTCTTGGCAACCGGCCAATGAGTTATTAACTCATGACATTAACTTTTTTAATCATTTGTGGTTAATACTCACCGGCTATACCTGGGAAGGCTTCTCGGTCGAACAAATCCGCATGAACATTGATGGCATCACCATGGCCACACCGCTGGATACGTTAAAAACCGATTTAACTTTAGGCCTGACCGTTTCAGAAAGTATCAGCAACCCGGTATTTGGTGAAAATTTTAGTGTCGGTTGGGAATGGGTGAATGTCGGCTTCTTTCTTGGTGGAATATTTTTAATCGCTAAAAAAGCCATCGATTGGGTGATCCCGGTAAGTTTCTTAACTGCATTATGGCTTTTCTCCTTTATCGCGTTTAGCTTAAGCGCAGACAGTAGCGCTTCTACCATGTTCCACTGGTTAGCAGGCGGCACTATGCTAGGTGCATTTTTCATCTTAACCGACCCTGTATCCGCGGCTACAACCCGTAAAGGCAGAGTTACCTATGCCGCTCTGGTGGCACTGCTGGTATATATTATTCGCAAGTTTGGCGGTTACCCGGATGCCATTGCCTTTGCGGTATTAATTGCCAATATGGCGGTACCGTTAATCGATCAATACACCAGACCAAGAACCTATGGTCATAAGGGTGCAGAATCATGATGAAAGTAGCCATTCAAAATAATGCCAAAGTATTAGCACTGTTTGCTGTTGCCTGCACCGCTGTGGTGTCTTTGGTCAACTTGCTGACAAAAGACTCTATTGCGCGCCAAGAGCAGCAACAACTGTTGGCGACACTGCATCAAGTCATTGCCCCCGAACGCATCAACAATGATTTATACCAAGATTGCCAGTTTATCAAAGATGTAGAATTTTTAGGGTCCAATAAGAGCCAAACGGCTTACATCGCGCGTATGGATCACATGCCCGTAGCGGTTGCCATTACCAGTGTTGCCCCCGATGGTTATAATGGCAATATTCAACTGTTAGTTGCCATCAATGTCGACGGAACACTGAGTGGTGTGCGAGTGTTAAAACATAAAGAAACGCCAGGTTTGGGTGATAAAATCGAAACGCGAAAAGGCGAATGGGTTTATAATTTTGATGATAAATACATCATCGATGACAAAGACTCGCGTTGGGCCGTTAAAAAAGATGGTGGTATGTTTGATCAATTTACCGGGGCAACGATCACGCCGCGAGCAGTGGTAAAAGCCGTAAAAAACACTATGATCTACTTTAATCAACACCAAAAAGATATTATTACCAATACCACATCGTGTCGAGGCCAACATGACTGAGCGCAGTGAATATAAAGAATTATCCTGGCAAGGATTGTGGAAAAACAACCCAGGCCTAGTGCAACTACTTGGCCTGTGCCCCCTGCTTGCGGTTACGACTACCTTAACCAATGCAATAGGTCTTGGTTTGGCCACCTTGCTAGTATTGGTTTGTTCAAATGCTACCATTTCGGCAATAAGGCAGTGGGTACCAAAAGAAGTACGTATTCCTATTTTTGTGCTGATAATTGCCGCATTCGTAACTTGTGTGCAGTTGTTGATGAATGCCTTCACTTTTGGCTTGTATCAATCTTTGGGAATATTTTTACCCTTAATTGTAACCAACTGCGCCATTATTGGCAGAGCCGAAGCTTATGCGTCTAAAAACCCGGTGAAGCAAGCAAGTTTTGATGGTTTAATGATGGGGATAGGTTTTGCATTAGTGTTAATGACCCTGGGCGCCATACGTGAAATTTTAGGTCAAGGCACATTATTTGATGGCGCTGAATTATTATTTGGTGGCTGGGCAAGCATATTACGCATCGAGATTTTCACTTCGGATACTAGCTTTTTACTGGCCATTTTGCCACCCGGTGCATTTATCGCCATGGGCTTTTTAATTGCGGGGAAAAATGCCATCGATAGCTCAATTGCGGCAAAACAACCAAAAACAGAAGCTAAGACCATTGAACGAGTACGTGTAAATTTTGAAGGTTGAAGACTAGGTACAAGGTACAAGGTACAAGGTACAAGGTACAAGGTACAAGGTACAAGGTACAAGGTACAAGGTACAAGCAGGATATTTTACAACTAACTGAGATCGCAGCAAGTTAAAATAAGAAAAATATGAATAAAGAAAAGCGCTTACAGATCCTCACACGCTTAAGGGACGACAACCCAAAGCCAACCACTGAATTGAATTTTAGCTCGCCCTTTGAGTTATTAATCGCTGTATTATTGTCGGCGCAAGCCACCGACGTGAGTGTCAATAAAGCCACCGACAAACTATACACCATCGCCAATACTCCACAAGCTATACTCGATTTAGGTCTAGATAAGCTGAAAAGCTACATCAAAACTATTGGCTTATTTAATACCAAAGCGGTAAACACTCTGAAAACCTGTCAAATGCTGGTCACACTCCATGCTGGCGAGGTCCCCGAAGACCGTGCTGCTCTTGAAGCTTTGCCAGGTGTGGGCAGAAAAACTGCCAATGTAGTATTAAATACCGCCTTCGGTTGGCCCACCATTGCAGTAGATACCCATATTTACCGGGTATCTAATAGGACCAAATTGGCGATGGGGAAAAATGTTGATTTAGTGGAGCAAAAGCTGTTAAAAGTAGTGCCTAAAGAATTCAAAGTAGATGTTCATCATTGGCTAATTTTGCACGGCAGGTACACCTGCATAGCAAGAAAACCTCGTTGTGGGGCTTGCATTATTGAAGATTTGTGCGAGTTTAAGGACAAGACTTCGGATTAATCACGGTTAGGTCAGAGTCACTTATATCGATCAGATGAACATCATCGTAAAAATATAGAGGTTAGCAAGATGCGAATTTTACACACCATGCTTCGAGTTGGCGATTTAGATAAATCGATCAGCTTTTATCAAGATGTTTTGGGCATGCGTTTATTACGCCGTAGTGATAACGAACAATACCAATATACCCTGGCATTTCTCGGCTATGATGATATGGCTAACTCCACGGTGTTAGAGCTTACCTATAATTGGGGTCAAACAAGTTATGACTTGGGCGAAGCATTTGGCCACATTGCCATTGAAGTTGACGATGTTTACCGTGCTTGCGATAAAATCAAATCTTTAGGTGGCATAATATCCAGAGAGCCGAGTCCAGTAAAAGGCGGAACAACCGAAATAGCCTTCGTTAAAGATCCCGATGGTTACGCCATTGAGTTGATCCAGGCAAAAGAAGATTAATTGCTATCAACTATACTTATACCCGTTGCCATTCAAAGAACTCTGAAACCTGCATCTTGAATGGTAACGGGTATAAACAGTTTCATTAATTAAATAAACGTATTTACAGGCAGACATACAAAGTTCATGGCAATTAAAGCAACCATATACAAAGCCACCATACAGCTATCTGATATGGATCGGAATTATTATCAAACATTGAGCCTTACCATTGCCCAACATCCGTCAGAAACGGACAAAAGAATGATGGTGAGAATTTTAGCTTATATCCTCAATGCCGAAGATAACTTGCAGTTTACCAAGGGCCTTTCTGAAGATGATGAACCTGAAATTTGGTTAAAAGATTACAGTAATGTCATTAAGTTATGGGTTGATTTGGGCCAGATAGATGAAAAACGTATCAAAAAAGGCTGCTCTCGAGGTCAACAAATGCGTCTATACAGTTATGGCTCCAGCGTCGATACCTGGTGGTCAAAAATTAAAAATAAATTATCTGCATTTAGCAACTTATCCGTAATTAAAATTAACGAAGAAACTTGCGAGCAACTAGTGACTTTAGTTGATCGTACTATGGAGCTGCAGTGCAGTATCGATTCTGGGCAAATTTGGTTAGGCAATAATGAAACTACCGTCCACATCGAGCCAGAAGTATTATTAGAACACGTTAATCATTAGGGTCTGTTGATCTTTGGAGTTCATTTTTGCAACGATTTATTTGGCATTTATACAAGGCGGAGCAAGTGTGACGTAGTTATTCTACTTGAACTTGTGACAACGCGGTAGAAATGCCAAAGAAACCGTTGCCCTTCGGGTTCAACTAAGCGCCCCCTGCTCTTTGTTACTAGTTATTTACTTAGAATGACTAAGCTACATAACAAGTGCCGCGATCAGAAGACGCTTAGTTGAACAAAATTTGAACTCGAAAGGTCATCAGACCCTGATCATTAGCCTGCGCGAATAACCACTCACTAAAACCACACAATAAAATGAAATACATTTGATGAAGAAAAACTACCAAATAGCAAGCCAGCTAGTCCTAGCTCTGCTCCTAACGGCATGTTCATTGCCTAATGATGAGCGCAACATATACCTTAAAAGTGTAACCGCTGATATGCAGTTTTTAGCAAGCGATGATTTAAAAGGTCGACTGGCAGGTAGCAGCGAAATCACCGTTGCAGAAAATTATATTGCCAAACAATTTCAGCAAGCGGGGTTGCAACCGCTAAAAGGGCTAAACAGCTATAAGCAAAGTTTTACTTTGCATCGTTATCTGCCAAATAAACTCAAAGTTAATTTGAACCAGAAAAACATTCATGCCGAGAATATAGCACTCGCCGGTAGCATCCGTACCATTAGCTGGAATAAAGAGTCTGCTAAGCACATAGTGATTGGCAAAAATGATGATTTGCGCAGCAGCTTAAAGAGTTTAAACCAGCAAGGCGAAAACACCATTGTGTTAATCGACAGCACTCACCAGGAAATGTTCGCAAAGTATCGTAATAAGTTTGCCAATGGCAGTCAATCGTTAGATAGTCGCGCCCCCGCAGCCATCGTTTTGATCTTAACCGACGAAACCGAAATAAACACCATTGAGGTTAGTGCCAGTATTGACCATCAACAGCAAACATTAAGCAATGTTATTGGCGTATTACCGGGAAAATCGAAAGCTGATGAGTTTGTAGTTTTTTCTGCACATCATGATCATCTTGGTAGCCAAGCGGCAGACATCAACGGCAACAGCCAAGATCTCATCTATAATGGCGCAAACGATGACGCTTCAGGCGTAACTGCAGTACTCAATTTGGCCCGCTACTATGCAAGTCCAGTCAATAGTAGCAACAATGAACGTAGCATCATGTTTGTCACCTTTACCGCGGAAGAATCTGGCTTACTAGGCTCGAGTCACTTTGTAAATGACATTGATGCGGATTCGATCACGGCAATGTTAAACATTGAAATGATTGGCAAGCCGTCCGAGTTTGGTGCCGGCACGTATTGGATGACAGGCTATGAACGCTCCAATTTAGCAACTATTTTGCAGCAAAATTTGAGCGCCAATAGCAATAACGCAAAGCAACAAATCTTTGCCGATCCGTACAAAAAATATGGTTTGTTTTATCGCTCTGATAACGCATCACTGGCAAAACTGGGTGTGCCCGCGCACAGCTTATCAAGCACTCAAATGAGCAATGACCATGACTATCACCAAGTGAGTGATGAGATAGCCACGCTCGACTTAGAGCAAATGACTACCATTATCAATTCCATCGCCAGTGCCAGCTCATCGTTAATCGACGGCAGCGATACCCCGGCTCGCATTGAAAAAATTGTCCCAAGGGCACAAGGGTTATTTTTTAATCCGCTGAAATTTCAATATATCTTGTAAAGTCTGCGCTTCATCGCGCAGACAAAAAATACCCCCTTGATAAATATAACACTTTAAGGCAATCTCTGTGCCTGCAAATTTTTTTGCATATACAATTTGATTAATTAAGTGCTCTACTTTTTCATGAGAGAAAACGGATAAATGCAAGACATAAAATTTATGTAAGTAGTTATTCTACTTTTAAATTTTATAACGCAGCAGTTATTCGTTTTAACCATTAAAAATGAGCAAGTATTAGTCAGCTTGGTATAAAATAATTCCATATCGATAGGAAATTCTATGCGTAATCAAAAATCATTAATAGCACTGGCGTTAACTTCAGCCTTGCTTTTTGGTTGTAATACTACCTCTACCACAGCAGAGCAAAAGCCTACAGCAAGCAATGTCGAATCTGTATCTGCTGCTGTGGTCAAAGAGCAAAGCGAATCTGAACGATTAAATGTCTTTTTTGAAGAAAAATTTATGGAAGCGGTGATGCGCTCGCCACAATTTCAAACCTATTTAGGGATAAAAAAAGATTACGGTAAATGGAATGATAATTCTGAAGCGAATGCGGAAAAAGAATTACAAATTACCAAAGATAACTTGGCGCTATTGCGTACCTTTAGCTTTGACCTGCTAGATGAGCAAACAAAAATCAGCTATCAGTTGGCTGAGCTCGACATGAAAGATGAGATAGCCGACCACAAATGGCGCTATCACAATTATCCGGTAAACCAAATGCATGGTCAGCATTCAAACATTCCGTCATTTTTAATCAATCAACACTCAATCACCAATGCCAAAGAGGCAAACGATTATATTAGTCGTATCGCTGGTATTAATACCTTGATTGAACAACTTATTGTGCAGTTAAAAATTCGTGAAGATCTAGGGATCATTGCCCCTAGCTTTGTCTTCCCACACGTCATACGTGACTCGAAAAACTTGATCCAGGGTGCGCCATTTACCGATGGTGAAGATTCAACCCTACTGGCAGATTTCACCAAGAAATTAACCGCATTATCGTTGGATGAAGCACAAACTGAACAATTACTCAATGATGCCAATAAGGCCTTGCTAGCCAGTGTACAACCGTCGTATCAAAACTTAATTGATTACCTGATTGGCCTGGAAGCGAAATCTAGCAATGATGCCGGTGCCTGGAAATTCCCTGAAGGTAACGCTTTTTATAATCATGCCTTACAAGGCACCACCACCACCCAAAAAACGGCAGAGAAAATTCATCAAATTGGCTTAAGCGAAGTCACTCGTATTCATGATGAAATGCGCGTCATCAAAGACAAAGTTGGCTTTAATGGTGACCTGGCAGCATTCATGAAATTTATGCGTGAAGACTCGCAGTTCTACTATCCAAACAGTGAGCAAGGTAAGCAACGTTATTTAACGGAAGCCACCGCGTTGATTGATAACATGAAAACGCGTTTAGACGAATTATTTCTGGTAAAACCAAAGGCCGACTTAATTGTTAAGCGCGTAGAAGCGTTTAGAGAAAGATCCGCCGGTAAAGCGTTTTATAACCGCCCTGCTCCAGATGGCTCACGTCCGGGAATGTACTATGCAAATTTGTTCGATATGAAAGCCATGCCGACTTACCAAATGGAAGCGTTAGCGTATCATGAAGGTATTCCTGGCCATCACATGCAATTGGCGATATCGCAAGAGCTTGAAGGCATACCCACCTTCCGTAAATTCAGTAGTTATACCGCTTACAGCGAAGGCTGGGGCTTGTATACCGAGAAATTACCAAAGGAAATTGGCCTCTATGCCGACCCATATTCAGACTTCGGTCGTTTAGCCATGGAGCTATGGCGCGCCTGTCGATTGGTTGTTGATACCGGCATGCACGTGAAGAAATGGACCCGTAACGAAAGTATTGATTACTACGTAACCAATACGCCGAATGCGAAGTCTGATGCCGTTAAAATGGTAGAACGTCATGCGGTAATGCCGTCACAAGCTACCGCTTATAAAATTGGCATGATGGAAATTTTACGTTTGCGTGAAAAAGCAAAAACGGCATTAGGTGACAAGTTTGATATTCGTGAATTTCACGACGTTTATTTGAAAAACGGGCCACTTCCACTCGATTTCATCGAAACTATGGTAGATAACTATATTTCTAAGAAGAAAGCAGCGAAATAAGCAAAGCTGGTACAAGGTACAAGGTACAAGGCTGTCTCTTGATCACAAGTTTATCTGACAATCAGTTAGTTACAAATGGGCGGTCAATCTTCCATTTGTAGCTCTTTCATGATTTCGTAGGCTTCAACTAAGTCCGTTAACTTCTGCCAACCAGTCCAGAGCGCTTTGACATGGTTTAATGGATCCGACTACCCCAGTTAAGAGATAATGTACTTAACTGGAGAAAACCAAATGACACGTAAAAAGAAATACTCAAAAGAATTTAAACTAGATGCAGTTAACTTAGTTCTTGAACAAAATTATACCAAAGCAGCGGCTGCTAGAAGCCTTGACGTTAATCCTAATCTTTTAGGTCGTTGGGTCAAAGAATTTGAAGAAGATGATGGTCACGCTTTTAGAGGTAATGGCAAGCTCACGCCAGAGCAATTAGAGCTTAGGCAGCTTCGAGAAGAAGTTAAGCGCTTGAAAATGGAGAAAGATATCCTAAAAAAAGCCACGGTCTTCTTTGCCAAAGAAATGAAGTAAAATACTCATTTATTGCTCAGTACAAGAAGACCTGGCCAGTAGCCCTAATGTGTAAAGTATTAGAGGTTAAAAGCAATAATTATTATAGTTTTCAAAAGCGAAATGCTAAAAAAGTTGATGACCCCGATCACGTTGAAATAATCGAATGGATCCAAGAGATCGCTAAATTTAGTGGTTACTCCTACGGAGAAAGGCGCATTAAGGCAGCATTGGATGCATTAAGCTTTCCTATGAGCCGATATAAAGTTGCTAAATTAATGAAAGAGGCTGATGTTTGGGTTCGTAGTAAGAAAAAATATAAAGTGACGACCAACAGCGATCACAAGCAGCCAGTGTTTGACAACTTGCTTAAGCGTGAATTTGATGTTGCTCAGCCAGACCAAGCCTACGTCGCCGATATCACCTACATTTGGACACAGGAAGGTTGGCTATATCTAGCCGTGGTAATTGACTTATTTTCAAGAAAGGTCGTTGGTTGGAGTATTGGTTCACGCATGAAAGCTCAGTTGGTTTGTGATGCGCTAACCATGGCTATTTGGCAGCGTAGACCTAATGCAGGTTTGATTGTCCACACAGATCGTGGCTCTCAGTATGCGAGTAAAGTTTATAGAAACTTGCTTAAAGCCAATAAAATAAAAGGTAGTATGAGCCGTAAAGGTGACTGCTGGGATAATGCCGTTGTTGAACGCTTTTTTGGTAGCTTAAAGCAAGAACGAGTTCAGTGGAAAAATTACCAAACAAGATTTGAAGCGCAACAAGATATTTTAAATTACATTGCTATGTTTTATAACAGCCATCGCTTGCATTCTTATCTGGGTTACAAAAGCCCAAATGATTATGAAAGTGAAATAATGAAATTGCAAAAAGTTGCTTAACTGGGTTGTCTGAATTTACTTGACCACGTCAATTGCGACTGAGCATAATATTGTCTGCAAACCCATATTGTTATTTAGTGACAATCAGCATCATCTCAGTATGTTTGCAACGCACAGTAAAGCGATGCAAATACATTGTCAGCCGCAGAGTTTGACGGATTTGAAGAGTGAGCAAGCAAGGATTTCGACTCCGACTCTGGTTATCATTGATATCACCCGTTGTAACAACAATGAGATCAGCGAATTAGTGAATAACCAACAATCATGGTTAAGCAATGATAAGGTGCAGCTAGCGCTTATTAGCAAGCTGCAGCAAAACCAGGGTAAAGAATTTTTTGATTTTAAAGATGGCTTACAAACATTAAATACGCCAATATTGTTCAGCAATGTCGTGCAACGACTCGCGAACAGTGAAAAACCATTAAATGAAGTACAAAGCTATACAGTATTTCAGGGGGTTAAAGCCTTATTGGCAGAAGATTTTAAACTGAATCAAATCGTTGCCAAAGGTTTACTGGAAAAGCTCGGTATCGAAGTCGATATTGTCGAAGACGGTCAGCAAGCGGTAGATGCCATTGGTAAAAACAGTTATCAATTGGTATTTATGGATATTCACATGCCGGTAATGGATGGCCACCTTGCCAGCCAGACGATTCGCGCCAATAAGGCCTATGATCATATCCCTATTATCGCCTTAACCGCCGATGCGCAAAAGCAACATATTCAGCAGTGCATAGAATCGGGTATGGATGATTTTTTATCCAAGCCGTTTCTGTTGGCCGATATTGAAAAGATCATTCATAAACACATACAATAACCACATACGAAAAACACGAATGTGGTTAACAACGATAATGAACAAAAATATAATTTTACTATGAAACTTAACTCTCTAAAAAATAACGTTACGCTAAGCGCTTCCATTTTTGTAACTATATTTACCGTTTCAGGTTGTGCCACTGCGCCAAACGTAGCAACCAACCTCGATAAAGAAAATTTTGAGCAATACTTTGCCGCAGGTAATGTGACTGTCTATCAAGACGAATCGGAGCTGCCGGGCAAAGTTAAATTATTAGGCCTGGTTGAAGGCGACAGTTGTAAAATGAAAGCCAATGATAAGCCCGCCAATGCCATCGATGCCCGTACTATGGCCCGAGAACGCGCAGCTGCATTACAAGCCAATGCGGTAGTATTTACCTCTTGCACCATCATTGAAGATCAACAGTGTTTAGAGATGATGGTTTGTTATGGCAAAGCGTTTCAAATTCATGCCGACTAAGCTAACCAATTCATCAACAGCAATGTCTGAATTTTCTTTTGCACCCGTGGCTATTGTTCACTCACCGTATAAGCAAAAATTTGCGATACCAAGGCAGCCTGGGCTAGTGACCGCGGCTCATGGAAAAATAGAATTGCTGGTCGATGCCCCTCATCAACAAGTGTTACGCGATATAGAGCAGCACTCGCATTTATGGCTGATATTTGTCTTTCACGCCACCGCTGAACACGGCTGGAAGCCATTGGTAAAAGCGCCAAGACTAGGTGGCAACAAAAAAACCGGTGTATTTGCCACCCGTTCAACCTTTCGGCCTAACCCAATAGGTATGTCGGTAGTCAAATTTGACGGCATCAGTAAAGTTGATCAGAATTTGGCTTTAGACGTTAGTGGTCTGGACTTACTCGATGGCACTCCAATTATAGATATCAAACCATACATCCCCTACTCTGACAGTATCACTGGCGCCACATCCATAATGGCACCATCGGCCGAGTCAACCTTTATCGACATTGAGTTTAGTGATTGTGCAAAACAGCAATTGCAGCACTTGTCTGCGCAATATCGTGATTTGCCATTGTTTATCGAACAAGTGTTATTACAAGACCCTCGCCCGGCTTATAAAAAATTGGATTTACACTGTCAGCAATACGGCATGAGTCTTTATGATCTGAATATTCGCTGGCAAATACAGGAAAATCAATGCCTGGTGTTGAGCATCGAAAAACACTAGGGTATGTGAGTTGTTCTTATCGTTATACCAAGTCCGACAATTTATCGGTCAATAAATTGTCGGACTTGGTATTAGTCGATGAAAATAAAGCTAAACGCAGGTATAATCGCCGCGCTTTGTTGAATTAGCCGATAATTTAACCACCCATATTATTAATATAGCGCCAGATTTACGTTCTGGTAAGCAAGAGGACACACCATGTCACAATACGTTGTTTGTGCATTATATAAATTTGTCACTTTAGAAAACTTTGAACACATCAGAAAACCCATCCACCAAGAGATGGAAAAAAATGATGTTAAAGGTACATTATTGCTCGCCAAAGAAGGCATTAATGGCACCATCGCCGGCAGTCGTGAAGGTATCGATAACGTTTTGGCCTTTTTAAAAGCCGACGAGCGTTTGGCCAATTTATCCCATAAAGAATCCTTTAACCATCACCTGCCGTTCAAACGCTGTAAAGTGAAGCTGAAAAAAGAAATTGTGACCATGGGTGTTGAAGGCATCGACCCGAAACAAGTGGTAGGTACTTATGTCAAACCACAGGACTGGAATGCGTTAATTTCAGACCCGGAAGTACTGTTGGTAGATACTCGTAACGAATACGAGATTGAAATTGGTACGTTCAAGAATGCCGTTAACCCCAACACCGAAACATTTCGTGAATTTCCACAATACGTACAAGACAATTTAGATCCTGCTAAGCATAAAAAAGTGGCAATGTTTTGTACCGGTGGCATTCGCTGCGAAAAATCTACCGCTTATATGAAAGAGCAAGGCTTTGAGGAAGTTTATCACCTTGAAGGCGGTATTTTAAAATACCTGGAAGAAGTACCAGAAGAAAATACCATGTGGCAAGGCGATTGTTTTGTTTTTGATGATCGCGTTGCGGTTGACCATTCGTTGGAAAAAGGCAAATACGATCAGTGTCACGCTTGTCGTATGCCAATTACGACAGAAGAAAAGCAACTTGCCGAGTATGAACCTGGGGTGAGTTGTCATCGTTGCATTGATAAAGTAACCCCGGAACAACGGGCTCGCTATGCCGAACGTGAAAAGCAAATCAACCTGGCCAAGCTTCGTGGTGAAAACCATATTGGTGGTGAAGTGAGTAAAACCATTGAGCAGCGTCGCCTTGATAAAAAAGCGAAAATAAAGCAGCAGCAAGATAACGCCTAACCACTCAGACACTGAGTTTACTCTGGTATGACCTGGGGTAAACTCGATTGTAATTTGTTCTGAATCGATCTATTATTGTACAAATTTCGTACAAGCGTTCGAGCAAATTATGGATGAAGATAAGTCTGACAATCTTAAATTACGCAATAATTACGCACTGACCGACTCCTTTGTGGTCAAAAGTCACCAAATTGATATCAATTATCTAAAAGATAACCGCATCAGCATTAATTACATTAGCCCTGCAGATCCCGCAAAGACCGCTAATACCTCAGAGAATGCTAATACTTCAGAGAATATTACCGCCAACATCGAAATCGAAGATGCTCAAAGTATGTGGTGGCTCAATACCCGTCGTAGATGCCACAAACACTCGAATGTAAAACGAAAACTTGCTCGTCGTAAACATTAAATATTTTACTGGTAACAGTTAAGTTGTTGATTTTAAGATAGTATCAAGCACTCATTATTCAGAGATCAGGTTATTTAGCATTGAAATCTTGCACTTTCAATGCACACAGGTATAAAATATCGAAAAAATTTATCTAATTTAATTTCGGAATTGACCTTTAATGCGTACCAGCCAATATTTACTTTCTACTTTGAAAGAAACTCCAGCAAGTGCTGAAGTCATCAGCCATCAATACATGTTACGTGCGGGCTTGATCCGTCCCGTAGCTTCAGGGTTATATACTTGGCTGCCAACTGGCTTAAAAGTGTTAAGGAAAGTAGAAAACATCGTGCGTGAAGAAATGGATCGTGCCGGAGCTATCGAAACCTTAATGCCAATGGTTCAACCTGCCGACTTGTGGCAACAGTCTGGCCGTTGGGAAGACTACGGCCCAGAGCTGTTACGCATGCAAGACAGACATGGTCGTGCATTCGTATTAGGCCCAACTCACGAAGAAGTGATCACTAAGTTAATTGGCCTCGAGCTAAATTCGTACAAGCAATTACCGATCAACTTATACCAAATTCAAACCAAATTCCGTGATGAAATTCGCCCGCGTTTCGGCGTAATGCGTGGTCGTGAGTTCTTGATGAAAGATGCTTACTCTTTCCATTTATCACAGCAATGTTTAGATAACACTTATCAAAACATGCACGCCGCCTATTGTCGTATCTTCGACAGACTTGGTCTGGATTACCGTCCAGTGATTGCCGATACCGGTTCTATTGGTGGTGAAGCCTCGCACGAATTCCATGTGCTGGCCGAATCTGGTGAAGACGATATCGCCTTTAGCGATAGCAGCGATTATGCCGCCAACATTGAAAAAGCAGAGTGTATTACGCCTGCCGGTGAACGTGGCAACGCCACAGCAGAATTAACCAAAGTAGCAACGCCAAATATACATACCATTAAAGAGCTTAGCGAGTTTTTAAGCGTTGATGCCCGCCAAACTGTGAAAACTTTATTGGTAAAAGGCGAAGTTGATAATGAAAACAACGAAGGCGAAACCGCACCGGTAGTTGCTCTGGTATTACGCGGCGATCATGACTTGAACGAAATTAAAGCAGAAAAAATTGCCGGTGTTGCCAGCCCGATCACTTTTGCTTCAGAAGAAGATATCAAAGCGGCAGCAAACTGTGATGCCGGTTCCATTGGCCCGGTTGGCTTAAACGTGCCAGTCATCGTTGACCGAAGTGCTGCCCACTTAAATGATTTCATCTGTGGCGCCAATGATACCGACTACCATTACACCGGTGCAAACTTCGATCGTGATATTAACGATTACACGGTTGCCGATATTCGCAACATTGTGGCTGGTGATCCCAGTCCTTGTGGTAACGGCAGTATTACCATCAAGCGTGGTATTGAAGTTGGCCATATTTTCCAGTTAGGTGAAAAATATGCCCAGGCTATGGGCGCTGCAGTACTTAATAATCAAGGTAAAAACCAAACCTTGACTATGGGTTGTTACGGTATTGGTGTTTCTCGTATCGTTGCCGCTGCCATTGAACAAAATAATGACGAAAATGGCATTATCTGGCCGGAAGCGATTGCCCCATTTAAAGTCGTGATCATCCCAATGAACATGCACAAATCGCATCGCGTACAAGAAACCGCAGAAAAGCTATACCAGGAATTGCAAACGGCTGGTGTGGAAGTGATGATCGATGATCGCAAAGAGCGTCCTGGTGTAATGTTTAAAGATATGGAACTCATCGGCATTCCACATAGCATCATTGTTGGTGAACGTAATCTTGATAACGCCGAAGTAGAATACAAGAACCGTATCTCTAGTGATAAATCGACTCTGAAAATTGCTGAAGTGATAGACTTTATCAAAGCTAAGTAAGTTACTCGTTTACTGCTAACCAACAAAGGGCCTAGCGGCCCTTTGTTGATCGTAGAAGCTTGAGACGAAAAGCGAAGCACCAGTATATTCCAATATTTAGTCGAACATCACAGAATGCCCTCAAACCTAGTGACTTAAACTCAACCTAATTCACTCATGGGGATAATGCGGTTACAAATTATGTATTGATTCAACCAATCATTAATTACCTGGAAAATATAAATCATGCGAGTAGCCGTTTCTCAGTTTGCCACATCCTTAAATGCTCAAGAAAACCTAGCAAGCTGTATCCGTATGATAAATGAGGCGGCAGTGTGCGAGCCTTCTCTGATCGTTCTTCCTGAATTTTGTAATACCCTGTTTTGTAATGCTCAACCTTGGTATGCCGATCACAATCAAGCATGGAATGAAGCCTTACTGACTAATGGTACTTTTTTACAATGTATAGCGGAGCAAGCGAAAAAGCATGACTGTTACATTGTGCTCAATGTAACTTTACGGCGAGACCTTTTACGCGATCACCAAGACGGTTCGATTAAATCAAATATTAGTGTGACCTCATGTTTATATTCACCGCTTGGAAATCTCATTCAGCAAGTGGATAAACAAACGTTGACCGGGCATGAAAATGATTTTTTTATTAGCGCGAGTAAATTTTCTGAGGTTATACCAACGCCCTTTGGAAAGCTCGGACTGTTGGCAGGTAGCGATGGTATTACCTTTGAGACATCACGTGAATTAGCCTTAGGTGGTGCGCAATTATTGTGTCATTCTATGAATTCATTTACAAAAGATCAAAGCAGTTTGCACTGCCCTGCTCGAGCGTGTGAAAATAAAGTGTTTTTAGCGGCGGCAAATAAAGTTGGCTCACTCATCCCACAACAACAAAGCGCAATTTTATCAGGGCAAAGTTTAATTCCTCAAGAATATCTTATTGGCGTTGGTCAAAGCCAAATAGTTTCTCCCGATGGCAAGGTGCTGGCAAAGATAACTAACAATGAAGAAGGTTTTGTGTTTGCAGATATAGACTTGGCCGGAGCTGGGATAGGGTTCAACAACAAATTCCGCCCGGATGGCACGCAGCTTATTAAGCAGCGGCGTCCTGAACTTTATCGAGGGCTAACACTACCGATGAAACAAGCAGCCCAGCATGAACAGGCACTTGATAATATTAGTAAGGTTCCAGTAACTGCCAATGTCGCCATATTTGCAACATACAAGTCTAACGAGCAAGCCATTGAAGATGTTTGTCATTACATTGAAAACAACCTCAGTGACATTATTCAATTACCTGAATTATTCTTTATCGCAGATAACACAATCACCAATGATGCACAGCAAATAGCCCAGATAGTATGCTTGAGCAAGCAGCTAATTAATCAAGTCAGCTCAGTGCTGAGACCTTTTCAATACCTATGCACGAGTCTAGTTATTGATGGAGTGCATCAGGCAGTGTTAATAAGCGAACAGGGTTTATTTGCAACACAACAGCAATTGCATTTTTGCCAAAGATACCAGTGGACTGCACTAGGTGATGATTTAAACATTATAGAATTGCCGTTAGAGCAAGGGAACATTAACCTTGCGATGCTAACCGCCGATGACGCTAACATAGCTGAAATAGTCAAGGTTGCGGCTTTAAATGGCATCCACTTGTTACTGGTACCCTTTGATATCCAAGAGCCGTGCGAGGTTGAATATAGCTTGTTATCTCGCGCCGCTGAAAATAGAATTTGCATCGTTGCCGCCAGTCGCGAGAAAAGCTTTGCCAATAATTTGCCTATTGATAGCGGTATTAATAATATCTATTACAAAAACAAGGTGAAATCTCAGAAATCCACAGGGTTAATTGCCAATTTAACCACAGATCCGGCTTTATTACCTCAGTGGAAATCAGCAAAGTTTAATGGCTATATCAACCAACCTCTGGTCAAACATCAGCATGGTAAAATCACCAAGGCCGTGATTCATCCTATTGCGGCTTGTAGTGAACTACCAAGCGACTAAAGATCACTGGGTTTTCTCGATGCCATTCGATAAACTCATGGCGACGGACACCTTGTGAAAATTTAGACCCTATTTATGGATTCCTCAGATACGCAGCTAAGTTTTGGACTGTGCTGGCTCTTTGTTTCTCGTTTCTAGCCTCTCGTTTCTACTCTCTATCCCACTTATCCCAATAGATTTGCCGATCATAGCGTTTTGATAACAGCTTATTTAATTGGTGAAACGTGGTTAACGGCTCTTTCAAGCCACTGATACATTGCCAGACAAAACGGTGACAATTGTTTTTGATTAAGTCGTAATCCTGATAATCATATATTTGCTTAATCGCCCGTTGCGCGGTTAAATCATCACAAATCGCTTCGCCGGTTGAATCACAGGCGACAAAAATATCTTTGCCCGAGCGTTCAGCCAAAAATCGGCTTGGTGAAATTGCTTTTATTAAGCCACTGCCATGTAGTTCCACTATGGTATCTTCATCAACCAAGATGCCGGTATGCTCAAGTACGCCACTAAGGCCACAACAAATCAGGGCGCCGGGGCGCACAATCGCCAGGGTTTCAGTGCTAAACACTTCTGATGGATATTTGGCAATGCCACTATCGTGCTTATGAACACCGCCACGAGTGCTTATTTGATCAGAATTTTCCCGCAATATATCTTGTTGCTTGCGCTTTTGCTCAAGCTCTTTAGCTGCAGCAACACCCAATGTTGCAGCGCCTATCCATAATAACGGTAATGGCATATGTTCACCTTTAAATCGCTGATATACCCGCTCCACTTCAAGATGCAGGTTTCAGAGTGCTTGAGCGATTCCAATACCAGGCGCAGTTATGTAGTAATGGTTATTCTCGGCATCTCCTGCGTTGCCCTAATATAGTACATCCTTGTACAAACCTTACAAATAGCTGCAACGAAGTAGTGGGATTGCTCAAGCGCTTCTTCGATGGGTTTAAAAGCAATTTATGCCGCGTTATCAAATTGAACAATGGAACAACCATTCTTTAAATTTAATGCCTTGCCTAAATTGCTTTTAACTCCCACTGAAATCCCGTATCTTGAAGTGGAACGGGTATATAACCTTATTGATAGTAGTTATAATAAAAAACTTATTGTTTTTCATAAAAAAAGTGTCAGTAAGTATTTCAAAAGTCTAGTATTTAAGTATGCTTATAGCTATATAAAAGCGTTAAAGCGTGAAATTGTAAATTTGGTAAGTCGAAAATGAGTGTATATTTAAAATCCGAAAAATTATCTGGTGTCTGTTATGAGATTCGAGGGCGTATTGCCGATGAAGCCAGACGGCTAGAAGAAGAAGGTCATAAAATCCTTAAGCTCAATATTGGCAATCCGGCGCCATTTGGCTTTCTTGCGCCTGATGATATTTTACGTGATGTCATTCACAATCTGCCAACCGCACAAGGCTACAGTGAATCACAAGGCATTTATTCAGCCCGGGTGGCAGTAATGCAATACTATCAACAGTTTGGCATGAAAAACCTCGACGTTGATAATATCTTTATTGGTAACGGGGTCAGTGAACTGATTGTCATGGCCATGCAAGCCCTGTTGAATCAAGGTGATGAAGTACTGCTACCGTCTCCCGATTATCCGCTGTGGACCGCCGCCGTTTCGCTTTCTGGTGGCAAGCCGGTACATTATCGATGTGATGAAAAAAAATTCTGGCACCCGGACATCGAAGATATCAAAAGCAAAATATCGAAAAGAACCAAAGCCATCGTATTGATTAATCCAAACAACCCAACTGGCTCGGTTTATCCAAAAGAAGTGCTTGAGCAAATTATTGCCGTTGCCAAAGAGCACAAGCTGATCATTTTTTCTGACGAAATTTACGACAAAGTATTGTTCGACGGTACCAGCCACACACCAACGGCAAGTTTAAGCGACGAAGTGTTAATTGCCACTATGGGTGGTTTATCGAAAAACTACCGAATTGCCGGCTTTAGAGCCGGTTGGATGATGTTTACCGGACCAATACTGCAGGCGAAAAATTATATCGAAGGCATTACCATGCTGTCATCAATGCGTCTGTGCGCCAATGTGCCGTGCCAACATGCGATCCAAACCGCGTTAGGTGGCTATCAAAGCATAAACGAACTGGTGCAAGCAGGCGGTCGCTTAAAAGTGCAATTGGATATTGCCCATAAGATGCTTAATGACATTGATGGTTTAAGCTGTCATAAAGCCAAAGGCGCTATGTATTTATTTGTTAAAGTCGATGGCGAAAAGCTCGGCATCACCGACGATGAGAAAATGGTATTGGATATTTTGCGCCAGGAAAAGATCTTGCTGGTACAAGGCAGCGCCTTTAATTTAACAGAAGGTATCTATTTTAGATTGGTGTTTTTGCCGCATAGTGAAGATTTAGTGCAAGCGATCAAACGTTTGAAGCATTTTTTCAGTAATTATCGGCAAGATTAGATAACGTCCGGTTAAAACCGGACCAACAGGAAACTCCAATTGTAATTGGAATTAAAGGAGAGTTTGATGGAAAGTACATTTTTAGCCTGGATGTTCCGCATGCCGTTAATTAAGCGGTGGGCGTTAATGTATTGCGTAAAATCGGAAAATATTGCCGAACACTCTCATCAAGTGGCCGTCGTTGCTCACCTGCTCGCGGTGATTAAAAACAAAAAATTTGCCGGCAATCTCAACGCCGATAGAGCGGCAACCGTAGCTTTATACCATGAAGCCAGCGAAACCCGTTATGGTGATATCGTTAGCCCGACCAAATATGCCAATAGCGAGATCTCACGAGAATTTAAAAACATTGAACGCTTGGCCGAGCAAGAGTGTTTAGAATCTCTTCCAGAAGAGCTACGCGACATCTTCGAAGATATTGTGGTGCAAGACAATGTTGAACAACAATATAAAGACATAGTAAAGGCCGCCGACATCATGGTTGCTTATATTAAATCACTTGATGAATTAAACCACAACAACCCCGAATTTGAACACGTTGAACAAAACCTCAAAATTAAACTTGAACGCCTTAGTGCCACCATGCCGGAAGTGGAGTATTTTATGTCGACTTTCTTACGCTTTTGTACGGTTTCGGTAGATAAACTTTCAAAGCACCCTTAATCCTTATACCATAATGCCCTGTTATCGATCAGTACATTTGTACTCGTTAACCTGAACTATAATATCAAGCACTCATCATCCCGAGTTCAGGTTAGTTAGATAAATACCGCTGTAAAACTTTTATACCGATGATCATTGAAAACACTCTTTTTTCAAACAAAACCGTTGACTTTTAAATTGACAGGATCATGATAGTCACATGCGAGAAATAAACCTAACATCAAAACAAATCA
>MABC01000091.1 GCA_002162925.1 Thalassotalea sp. 42_200_T64
CAATAGCTCAATCATTGTGCCACGAATTTGTGATATGAAGTATGCATGAGCCGTATACGAGGTCCGTACGTACGGTTCTGTGAGAGGGATGGAGCATAAGCTCCACCCTACTCGATGTACATGGATTGTACTTATACCCGGCAGGCACGGATAGCCTTTAGAGGGTGATAGTTGTTATTTAGGTTAGGAGAATATTAAAATGGCGTCCCTGAGACGATTCGAACGTCCGACCTAGCGCTTAGGAGGCGCTTGCTCTATCCAGCTGAGCTACAGGGACTTATTTTACTAAGTTGATTGAATATCTGCTCATTTTTAATGGCTAATAGTCAATTAAGGTTTATCGCTTAGTAAATTAACGTAATTATTTCTCCGAGTAAACCGGTCAATTCACCAATCGCTTGATAATTGTGCAATTTCGATTCTTTTGCTTGATTTTTCAGCGGCAAGTCATTGCCGCTTTATCCGGGCGGCGAAGATCAACAGCAATGCATGATCCATGTTTCGTTGAAAAAAGATCATTTTATCGACCTTTCTCTCTGGTAGCCCTAAGTTTTGATCAAAAACCAAGCGATTGAAATCATATTTGTTTTCTTGGGATCGAGCGCGAGTGATGGCATAATTCTTGAATGATCTGTATTAAAGATATCTTTACAAGTTTGCTAAGCCTATGTGTTTATGTCATTGTCCATTTAATGGCATGCTAAAACTCTTACTAGCATCGGTATACTCGCTGTTAACAATTAGCTCGCTGGGACTATTTAGTGGAAAAAAGACAAAGTAAAAATGCGGCAGGAAGCCCGAATTTACTAACTGAAAATCAAACCAAAGACTCTATCGCTGAACATGCAACCATAGAGTTGCAAGATTTTTTCGCCAATATTCTTTCTGCGCCAATCGATACTTCCTTGAAAAAGGACATGGATGCTGACGAATTGTTTTCGCAATTACTGGCGTCTTCGATCAGCCAGAGCATAGATGAATTTAATGATAAGCCTCATAGTGAGACGCCAAATAACAGCTCAAATAAAGCCTTACAAGCAAGTTCATTAATTGGCCGTTGTGTGCTGGTAGAAGGTGGCCATTTTTATATCGAATCCGGTGAAAGCGTCACCGGCAGGCTGAAAATTTCAAACAAAGCTCATCACATATTTGTTTATATCGAAAACGAACAAGGCGAGATAGTCCGCATTCTTCCCTTAGGTGATGATTTGTTAGGTGAGGTCAGTTTTATCTGGAATGGCATTACCCGCACTGGAGACGTTGCTGCAGAAGGCGAATATCGCTTTATCGTATCGTGTATCTGTAACGGCCGGGTAGTTGGGCTGAAAGCAATGACTTATAACAAAATTATACGGGTAAGTTTTGATCAGAATAGTGATGATATTTGGCTGTATTTTGAGAACGATCAAACCATGAATCTTAACCAGGTTGTTGAGATTTTAAAGGATTAGTGCCGGGGTAAATCTTGGCGATAAAGATAATGCTGTTGCTGGTTTACTATTTAACCTATGATGGGATAGTTAGCTAAGTAATCACTGGCATTTACACACTTAGTTGTTTGGGAGAAGTGGCATATGAGCTTGACTCGTGGCGATAATAATAACGAATCCGCAACGTCGACAGTCTCAAAAGAAGTAGAACCAAAGTTACTCACCGAAGCATTTGCCGGTGAGCTTGACTTGTTGCGTTTGCAATCTAACCAATTAAATCAATTATTTGATGTAATGCCCGCCGGCGTGGTGATTATTGATGGTGATGGCATGATTGTAAAAACCAATAATGTTGCCAATAATTTGCTCGGCCCTGGGCTGTTAAAAAAAGCCTGGATTGATATCATTAAATCGGCATTTAAACCCCGCGCCGATGATGGCCATGAAGTGTCATTAAATGATGGCAGGAGAGTGAAACTTGATATTTCTTCTTTTGGTTCGCAAGCTGGCCAGCTAATTTTGATCACCGACTTAACCGAAACTCGCTTATTGCAAGACAAACTCAGCCATATGCAACGCCTGTCGGCATTAGGTCGTATGGTATCAACTTTGGCCCACCAAATTCGTACACCATTATCGGCGGCCATGTTGTATTGCTCCAATTTAAGTTCGAAAGCCTTACCTGCAGAAATGCGGCAAAAATTTCAAGGTAAACTAACGTCTCGGCTGCAAGATTTAGAGCAACAAGTGAATGATATGTTGTTGTTCGCCAAAAGTGGTGGTCAACAAGTCGTTGAAGTATTATCGGTATCGGCATTACTTAATGACGCGATCACTGGCGTAGAAGCTCAAATAGATGAAGCGAATGCGCAATTAAACTTAACTATTGATGATCAGCAATTAAATATTTTAGGCAATAAAAATGCGCTAGAGGGGGCAATACAAAACCTCATTCATAATTCACTACAGGTTATTGACCAACAAGCAGTAATCGATGTACACGCCTATAGTAAAGAGCAGTCTATTTATATCCATGTGAAAGATAATGGTTGTGGCATTAAAGAAAGTGAAGTCGAAAATATCTTTGAACCGTTTTACACTTCTAAAGTACAAGGTACAGGTTTGGGCTTAGCGGTAGTGAGATCGGTTGCTAAAGCCCACCATGGCGATGTATCTTTACTAAGCGAGCAAGGTGAAGGTGCCGATTTTTGTATTAAACTGCCAATCTTTACCACTGAACAAGATAAAACAAGTCCTTAAGACTCGTCACGTTACTCACTTAACTAAGAAAATGATAAACACCCAAATAATAAACAATAATAGAGGCAATAATGACCAGTAAAGTGGTCCTTGTGGTAGAAGACGACCCAGGGTTAAGAGAAGCAGTAGTCGATACACTGTTGCTTTCAGAATACGTCTGTATAGAAGCCGACTCTGGAGAGGCTGCGTTAATTCAATTGAAAAATAACAAAGTCGACATGGTCGTTTCTGATGTACAAATGGGCGGTATGAGCGGCTTGATGTTGTTGAAAAATATCAAAGCAGGCTGGCCGAAAATACCGGTTTTGATCATGACCGCCTATGCCACCATCGACGATGCCGTGCAAGCAATCAAAGATGGTGCCTGTAATTACATTGCCAAACCTTTTGTACCCGAAGTGCTGATTAATATGATCAGCCAGTATATGCCGGTGGAAAAGGTACATTGCTCGCAACCCATTGCGGTCGATGCGCAAAGTGTGCAATTGCTTAAGCTCGCTGAAAAAGTGGCGGTAACCAATGCTTCGGTGATGATCCTGGGGCCAAGCGGCTCAGGTAAAGAAGTGTTGTCTAAGTTTATCCATAATCACTCGCCACGTGTCAAGAACCCCTTTATTGCCATAAATTGTGCGGCCATCCCTGAAAATATGCTCGAAGCTACGTTATTTGGCTATGAAAAAGGCGCCTTTACCGGAGCGGTAAATGCCTGCCCGGGAAAATTTGAACAGGCACAAGGCGGCACCATATTACTGGATGAAATCACCGAGATGGACCTTGGCTTACAGGCTAAAATTTTACGGGTAATACAAGAGCGCGAAGTAGAACGCCTTGGTTCACGTAAAGTCATCAAGCTTGATGTACGGGTGTTAGCAACAAGCAATCGCGATCTAAAACAAGCGGTCAGCGATGGTTCGTTTCGAGAAGATTTATTTTATCGACTGAATGTGTTCCCGTTAACTTGGTTGCCGCTGGCAAAACGAGTTGACGATATATTGCCACTTAGTGAACATATCATTACTCAATACTGCCATGATGAAAATCTAAGTTTATCAATAGCAGCACAACAGAAACTGACATCACATTTGTGGCCAGGTAATGTGCGCGAGCTAGAAAATGTGATCCAACGCGCGCTGATCATGAAATCTGGCAGTGAAATTGACCGAGATGACCTGCTCATCGAAGGTTTTGCTGAACAAGAATTGGTAAACCCGGGCATAACGATGGCGGAACAAGGGACTATTTTACAAACCGCAGAAAGTGATGGTTCCAACATCGCTGCGAATAACGATAATTTAGAAAGCGAGTTAAAACAGCAAGAGTTTCAAATAATATTGGATGCCCTGCAAGCTTGTAATGGCTCTCGTAAAGACGTTGCTTCCCGCTTAGGCATAAGTGCCCGTACGTTACGCTATAAATTGGCAAAAATGCGCGAAAACGGCATCGAATTAGCGAGGTAACAAATTTTTACAATCTAAATGAAGATTATTTCGTGGCAGTTTGACAATCTCAGTTTATAATATGTCGCACTATAAATGGTTAAATATTAAGCTTGATTATCCAACATAGATATTTAGCCGTATTAACATCTTGATCAGGACATTTTTCATTATGCGCTTTAATTTCTGGCGTGCCAGTATTCTTTTGCTCTCTATTATTTTTCTTTCTGCCTGCGCTACCAGTAATGAGCAAGAGGTTGAATATTCTGACCCCCGAGATCCGCTTGAATCGATCAACAGGCCATTATGGACATTTAATTGGGAATATCTTGATAAATACCTTCTTAAACCTGCTTCTGAAACTTACAGAGAATATGTGCCAGGCCCGGTACGTTCAGGGGTTTATAATGTCGCCTTGAATATTAATGAACCGTTTACCGCAGTGAATAACTTGTTGCAGCTTAAATTTCAACGGGCGGGGAAAGCGACTGGTCGATTTGTGTTAAATTCTACGGTTGGCTTATTAGGTTGGTTCGATGTCGCCAAGCATGCTGGCCTGTTACGCGAAGAAGAAGAGTTTGGTGAAGTATTAGGAACCTATGGTGTCGGTGATGGCCCTTATTTAATGTTGCCAGGCTTAGGTCCAAGTTCGGTGCGTGATGAAGTGGGTGATCTGGTTGACGGCTATTACTGGCCCTTGGCGGTTATCGACTTTTGGCCCAACGTTGCTCGTAAAGTACTGATCGGTTTAGAAGTTAGAGGCCAACTGGCTGAGCAAGAAGCGTTATTAGAAGATTCGTTAGATCCATACGAGTTTGTCAAAAATGCTTATTTCCAAAACATCAATTACAAAGTGCACGACGGTAACCCACCGATAGTTATTGATCAAGAAGAAGAAGACGAGCTTGATGACTTGTTAGAAGAGTTTTGATCAAGATAGTTAAATTCGCACAATAAGTTTAATCAGAACCCCACGTTCGTGGGGATGACTTGGTATAAGTTATTCTACAGCAGTTTCCCGCTCAAACTGCTCAATCGACTTATCCAGATGGCTACTAATAAACAGCAAGGATAGCGGCCTTAAGACAATAAAATATCCCAGCAACACAAATGCCAAAGGAATGACAAATAACCAGGAATCGATATTGGCCAGCATGAAAAATGGTGGGATCAGCACGGCCAGCTTTAACAAATTCAGAATGAATTTTGATAACGGAGAAAGTCTGCTGCTGGCTATGGCAATAATCTCTTGGCGCTGGTGAAAATCAAAAGCGGCCAATTGGGCAAATTGGTTTGAAGAAAAATAGAATTTCATTGTCGATAAGCTAAACTGAATGATGCTACATTGTAACAAAGTATAATTACTCTAGTAAAGAGCATTGCCTATGTTCAATCAGCGAGACTTGCGCTGGCTAATAGGCATGAAAAATAAACAATAAAATTTTGCAATCTAATCGTAATAATTAACCTTTCATGCATTTTTGAGTACCTTATTATTTTGAATTTTGATAGAATTGCGCCAAATTTTTAAACAGGTTAATAAAAATGAATGTAATTGAAGGCTCATTTGTAGCATCAGGCAAAAAATTTGCCATTGTAGTTTCTCGTTTTAACAGCTTTATTGTTGAAAGCTTACTAGAAGGTGCTGTTGATGCACTTAAACGTCACGGCAATGTGAATGATGATGATATTACGGTTGTTCGAGTTCCTGGAGCCTATGAATTACCTGTAGCTGCAAAGCGCGTAGCGAAAAAAGGCGACTTTGATGCCATTATTGCTATCGGTGCGGTTATTCGTGGTGGTACACCACATTTTGATTTTGTTGCCGGCGAGTGTAACAAAGGTTTAGCGCAAGTGGCTATGGAGTTTGATGTACCAGTAGCATTTGGTGTTATTACCGTAGATTCAATTGAGCAAGCCATTGAACGTGCCGGTACTAAAGCGGGTAACAAAGGTGCAGAAGCAGCATTAAGTGCCTTAGAAATGGTTAACGTTTTAGAACAACTATAGGCGGACAACTGAGTGAAACCAACTCCTAGAAGAAAAGCCCGTGAAATCGCAGTTCAAGCTGTGTATTCATGGCAGCTTACTAATAATGACATTAGCGAAATAGAATCCAATTTTATTGCCGACAACGCCAAGCGTCGTTTCGACACAGAATATTTTTCACTGTTGTTACGTGGCGTCGCCACTAATGTGAACGACATTGACGATAGCATTCGTCCATTGGTTGATCGCCCATTAGCCGAGGTTGATCATGTAGAAAAAGCAATTTTACGAGTGGGTATTTTTGAGCTTCGCGACTGTAAAGAAGTGCCTTACAAAGTTGTGATCAATGAAGCGATCGAACTTGCTAAAGCGTTTGCAGCTGATGACAGTCATAAATTTGTCAATGGCGTATTAGACAAAGTTGTAAAGATTTTCCGTCCAAACGAGTAATTTAGTCATTTTTTATGAAAGAATTTGAATTGATCAAAGAATTCTTTACGGCCCAACCTGTGAGCCGTAAAGATGTTGTCATGGGCATTGGTGACGATTGTGCGCTTATTCGAGCTAACGATCATAAATTAATTGCCGTAACTACCGACACTCTGGTTGCCGGTATACACTTTCCTTTAGATACTCCGCCCAGAGCCATTGGTCATAAGGCTGTCGCGGTAAATTTAAGTGATATTGCCGCCATGGGCGCAGAGCCTAGTTGGATCTCGGTTGCCATTACGTTGCCAGAAGTGAATAAAGACTGGTTGAGTGAATTCACCGCCGGTATGTTTGAGCTAACCGAATACTTTAATGTGCAGCTTATTGGTGGCGACACCACACAAGGGCCTTTAAGTATTACTATTACTGCACAAGGCACGGTACCTGAAGACAAAGCCTTATGCCGAAGTGGCGCCAAAAATGGTGATTATGTTTTCGTCACCGGTGATTTTGGTGACGCTGGTTTAGCACTGGCAGCGATGAACAATCAGATCGAACTCAATGATAGTGATTTTGCCGCGGTTAGAGCGAAACTTGATTACCCTAAGCCGCAGGTGCTGGTAGGTAACTTAATTCGTGAGCTTGCTACCTCAGCGATTGATGTCTCAGATGGTTTGCTTGCCGATTTAGGTCATATATGTCGTGCATCCACCCTTGGCATACACATCAATGTTGAAGACATTCCTCTGTCTAAAGTGATGAAAGATAACTTAGCCGAAATCGATGCAATCAACATGGCATTAACCTCTGGTGATGACTATCAATTAATTTTCACTGTATCGGCGACCAATAAAGTGGGTATTGAAACCGCCATGGCGCATGCTAATGTGGAATTTACCTGTATTGGTCAGTTAAATCCAAGTGAAGAAATTATCCTTTTTTACCAAAAGAAACCTTTTACCGTCAGCAAAGTAGGCTTTGAACATTTCTCTGCCACTGTTGCCAACGATTAACGGGTAGTCGACTATGAGCAAGAAAACTGCCGCTGAGTTATTTGATATCAAAAATCCGGTGCATTTTCTTGCTTTGGGCTTTGGCAGTGGCTTAAGCCCGAAGGCGCCAGGTACTATGGGCACGCTGGCAGCAATTCCGCTATTTCTGCTGTGTGCGCAATTACCTTTCTATGCCTTTATAGCAATTACCATATTAATTTCTATCGTCGGTATTTGGATTTGTGATAAAGCCTCTAAGGATGCTGGTGTGCATGACCATGGCGCCATCGTCTGGGATGAAATCGCCGGCTTCTTTATCACCATGATAGCAATCCCGGTGAGTTGGCAGAGTATCATTGTCGGTTTTATTTTGTTTCGTATTTTCGATATTCTAAAACCTTGGCCTATCTCAATCGCCGATAAACAGGTGACTGGTGGCTTTGGCATCATGCTTGACGACATCATTGCTGGTATTCTTGCTTGCGCGTTAATGCATTTAATTTTTTAAAATAAAATTACTAAGCATTATTGTTCCTATCTGATCAGCCATCGATCATTTATCTGTTCGGTTAAATTTTATACCAAGTTGATTAAATATCTGCTCATTTTTAATGGTTAAAACGAATAACTACGGCTTTATAAAATTGATAAGTAGAAGAACTACTTACTAAATTTTATGCATTGTATTTATCCGTTTTACCTCATGAAAAAGTAGATCACATACTTAATCAAAGTGGTATTTGCCACGATATTAATGTATATCTTTCATTTACTTGCTAAAATAAGCAGTAACTTTCCCAATTCATAAAATCAAATGGCAATTAACTGGTTCCCCGGGCATATGCATAAGGCCCAAAAAGAAATCAAAGAAATCATTCATCAAATCGATGTGGTGATTGAAGTTTGTGACGCACGGCTACCGTTTAGTAGTGAAAATCCGATGATCACCAGTATTCGTGGTGACAAGCCGTTGATAAAAATTCTCAATAAAAGCGATCTTGCCGATCCTATATTAACCAAAGTGTGGATTGATTACTTGCAATCTCAGCACAACGTTAAGGCGATTGCGTTAACCACTGAAGAGCCGAGTGGGGCAAAGAATGTTGCCGAATTGATTAAAAAATTAGTGTCTAACAAGAATGAAGAAGGCAAACAAATTAATGCGATGATCATGGGCATACCGAATGTTGGTAAATCCACTCTGATCAACACCCTGGTAGGCAAAACTAAGGCAAAAGTTGGTAATGAGCCGGCAGTCACCAAAGCGCAACAGCGTATTCGTTTAGAAGAGGGGGTTTACCTTTATGATACCCCAGGTATGCTTTGGCCTAAAATTTCCAATGAAAATAGCGGCTACCGCCTTGCGGTATCTGGCGGCATTAAAGATACAGCATTTGATCATGAAGAAATTGCCTGTTTTGCTGCCGAGTACTTACTGGAAACGTATCCTGAGTTGTTAAAGGCAAGATACAAAATGGACGAGTTGCCGGAACATGAAGTCGAGTTTCTAGAAGAGCTAGGCCGTAAGCGTGGTTGTGTGAGAAGCGGCGGCCATGTTGATTTTCATAAAGCCTCAGAAATATTGGTGAATGAAATTCGTGATAAAACCTTAGGTAACATCACCTTTGAAACACCAGAGATGGTGGAAAAAGAAAATATCTATTTTGAAAAGTTGCAGGCAAGAAAGCTTGCTGAACGTGAGGCTCGAAAAGAGGCTCGTGGTCGCGGCCGGAAAAATAAACCGAAGAAGAAAAAAAGTGGTAAGTAGTTGTGTTTAGACCTTTGCCTAAAATTGCCAAATACATTTAATTAAGGATTGATGATGACCAAAGATTTTGAACTGCATGCTGATCTACAACGAGACGGGATCGTATTGGCGGATTTTCCGCTTTGTCGTTTATTATTATGTAATGACAGTAACTACCCCTGGTTTATTATGGTGCCAAGAGTTGAAGGCGTTAAAGATATTTATCAGATGAATTGGCAACAGCAACAGCAATTTTTGAATGAATCCAGCGCATTATCAGAAATACTGATGCAATGTTTCCATGGTGAAAAAATGAACGTTGGTGCTCTGGGTAACGTTACCCCACAATTACACATTCATCATATTGTCCGCTTTGCCGCCGATCCAAGTTGGCCAAAACCCATTTGGGGGCAGTTGCCATTAAAACCGTACAGTGACAGTGAACTTGCGGAGTTAAAAGGTAAGCTTATGCCTATGCTCAATGAGGTTATTATACCAAGTTGATTAAATATCTGCTCATTTTTAATGGTTAAAACGAATAACTACGGCTTTATAAAATTGATAAGTAGAATAACTACTTACTAAATTTTATGCATTGTATTTATCCGTTTTTCCTCATGAAAAAGTAGACCACATACTTAATCAAATTGGTATCACACCAAGCTAGGTACAAGATCAGAACTGAGCTTGAAATTAAGCTGAGTGAGTTGCGCTAATATCGTTAACTTGCTGCAATAATTGTTGATTCCATGGGGTAGAAATCTGATGTTTTTCCCCCAGTTCTGTTATATAGCCGTTAATATAGGCGATCTCTGTTGGTCGCTGTTTTCGTACATCCTCGCGCATCGATGAACTATTTTTCGACGTTCTCTCAATCACTTGCTTAATCGTGCTAATTAACTCAGTTCGTTTAAAATCTACGCCCTCAGCTAACGCCACTTGTACAACTTCCGCGACTATACCTTTTATCTTATCTTGATAGCATTGTTTGGCCAGTTCGCCATTATTCACATTGTGAATCGCGGTAAGGGCATTAATGGCCGCGTTGATGGCCAATTTTTGCCATTGTAGCCGTTTAATTGCGCAGGTTAGCGACAAATGAGGGATATGATTTTGCAGCATAATTAATAGCTGCTGTTGTTCAGTGGCAGAGCTTGACCCTGTGACTAGCCCCATTGTATTCACACCCTCACCGGTATGGAGCAGATGAGTGTGAGTAAGTTTTTTTGCCGCCATGGTGGTCACCAAAGCATAAATGGGATTGTTAAAACCGCATCCTAGGTTTAGTTTTTCCACCACGCCCATGCCGTTATGCGTTAAAATTATTGGGCAATGTGGCTGGATAACAGGCAGAACTTCCTTGAGTGCCGCACTTACGTCGTACGATTTGACACAGCAGATAATGCAATCGGCTCGCTTTAGCTGTTCAACGTCGGCAGTAGTGATGGGGTATTGGCTAGAAGAGCCATGAATGTTGGTGAATGTGTAAGTCGCGCTAGATTTTACCCTGGTCCTGGTTTTCAGACTTATTTGCTCACTGCGCAAGTAATGAGTAAACAATAGTCCCATTGCGCCTTGACCAATAATGACAATATTCATTAATTCACTCTTTTAGCCTTGTTGCGGTTTGCTCGTACAATTAGGGCATAGGTGAAACAACCGAGAACATCGGCAAGGAAATCTGTCCATTGACCGCTTCGAAACGTCAAATACCATTGTCCTAATTCGGTTAACCCTGAATAAATGCATAGCGTGATAACGGTAACTTTCAAGTCAATTTTAATCAGTTTGTCGACTAGCCAGGTAAGAAACAGAAAACCCAAAAAGTGACCAGTTTTGTCTAATAAATGATATTGATGTAACAGCGAGGCGATGGCTGAATAGTTGATCAAGACACTAATGAATACAATCGATAAAGTTGCATAGAGCAGTAATTTAAAATTTTTCAAATTGGTATGTATATAGATGGCGGTCATTGTTAAATATCTTACCATGTTATCGCAATCTGCATAAGTATATAGTCACCTCCGTGCTTATGCCGATAGGTATAACAAGTAACCCCGCATAATTTACCGTTTAAATTGACGATTTAACAATTCATTCTAGCCCTCAAACCTTAGCTTTGATAATCTAGGCAAAGTTAACATTTTACCCTTGATAAGAGATCCAAACATGCCTTCATTAGATATTGTATCGGAAGTTGATTTAGAAGACGTTCGTAATGCCACCGAAAACGCCAGCCGTGAATTAGACACGCGATTTGATTTCAGAGGAGTCGAGGCTTCTTTTGAATACAAAAATCCTAACGTAACGGTAAAAGCAGAAGGGGATTTCCAAATAAAACAGATGTTGGATATGCTTCGCGCTCAGCTGGCAAAACGTAAGATTGATGCCAAAGCGATGACCGTCGGCAGTTTTGACCATTCAGGCAAAACCTATTCACAGCAAGTGTCATTTAAAGTTGGCATTGAACAAGCGGTCGCGAAAAAATTAGTGAAATTGATCAAAGACAGTAAGTTGAAAGTTCAAGCCTCTATTCAAGGTGAAAAGTTACGAGTTACCAGTAAAAAACGAGATGAATTACAAACTGTTATGCAATTAGTCAGAAATTCTGAATTAGAACAGACGTTCCAGTTTAATAATTTTAAAGATTAATCTGCGCTGATAATAAAAAAGCTTATGCATTTTGCATGAGCTTTTTTAATAATAATACCCTATTGCTAATGAGATCCCATTTTGACTAGTCGAATCGCCATACTACTAGAGCAAGCTTTGCAGCTTAAACAGCAAAATCACTTATCTTCAGCGGCTATGTACGCCAGAAAAGTGTTAAAAAAAGAGCCCGCCAATTTAATCGCCAACCAACTCGTACTCGAGTTTGCTCAGTCGAATAACGACATCAAATCCATAGAAAACTGCACATCGGTTATTTTGCAAATGGAGCCGGATAATTTACCGGCGTTGCTGGCACAATTAAAAATTTATGAACTAAAAGAGCTGCATTTTAAGGCTATTGCCTTGCATCACAAACTTCAGCAATTGCTGCCCGGTGATTATGACTTGGCGTACCGCAAAGCGTTAAGTTGTTTAAGTGCGGGCAAAGTGTTGGAGGCAGAATCGGCGTTGCTACTTTGTGGTGAACAAGAACAGCTAAACCCGTTTGTTTATCTGAACTTGGGCCATGTGTATAAGGCGAAAGGCAACTCGACTCTGGCGTTAGAAAACTATCAATTATTCATTGCCAAAGCGACCAAGAGTGCCGCCGTTGGTTATTGGAGTCTGGCAGATTTAAAAGACTTTACTTTTACTCCACAATTAATTGCTGAAATGCAGTCGATTCTGCCTTCAGCAACACTCTCAGCCGGTAATAAAGCACTGCTCCTGTTTGCTTTAGGGCGTGCCTATGAGCAAAGTAAACAATTTGATAAATCATTCAAAGCCATGAGTGAAGCCAATCACATTCTTGCTCAGTACCGACCTTTTAAAGCCGAGCAGTACGCCAATTTAATTAAAGGCTTTATTGCTGGCTTACCTTCATTGCCCATCGATGAGCAACACAACCCTGATTTTTCTCCAATTTTTATCGTGGGCATGCCACGCTCTGGCACCACGTTGGTAGAACAAATATTAGCATCGCACTCAAAGGTGGAATCTACCGACGAATTGCCGTATTTGGAACGTATTGCTCTAGAAATGGAAATGAATGGCGGCTACGTTAAAAATTTAGCAAATCCTAAACCTCAGTTAACGGCTAAATTTAGCGAGCAATACCTAGAGCAAGCTGGCCAATATTTTGACCGCACACCGAAAATATTTATTGATAAAAATCCGAATAACTTTCTCCATATTGCCTTGGTATTACGATTATTTCCTCAAGCAAAAGTTATCAATGTGGTGCGCGATCCGCTGGATAATGCGATGAGTGTGTTTAAGCAACACTTCAGTAATGGCCATGATTACTCATATTCATTAGCTGGCATTGCCTTTTATTGGCAAGGCTATTTAAGTTTGATGTTTCACTGGCACAATTTATTTGCCGAAAATATTTACCACTTAAGTTATGAAGCGCTGGTTGCCGAGCCTGAGCCGCAAATTAGAAAACTACTGGCGTATTGTCAGTTAGATTTTGAACCAGATTGTTTAACCTTTTATAAATCCAAACGTCTGGTGTTAACCCCTAGTGTGAGCCAGGTGCAACAGCCGATAAATAATAAATCGGTTGGTTCATGGCAAAAATATCAACAACAACTTACCCCGGTACTGAGTGAGTTTAGTAAAATTAGAATTAAAGCCGATGAGTTGTTAAACCGTTAAGAAAAAGCCAGATATCTGGCTTATTCTTTAGAGTGCACCACAGCATTGTTTGTATTTCTTCTCTGAGCCACAGCTACAAGGACTATTTCTACTAACGGGCACCGCAGATGCTTTTGCCTTTGAGCTCCCTCTTTGACCAAGGTTATTTTCACTCCCTTGCGCAGTTGTTAAAGGCTTAGCTGTTACTGGTTTATCAGATACAGGTTTGGTTATTACAGAGTCGACTGAAGCCGTTGTCAGCTTTGCCACTTCAGGGCTAAGAGCAGGATCTATGATGCAGTGTATTAGCATCTGTAACGCGCTGCCACCGTTGATAAGCTGCAGTTTATTATCAAAATTTCGTGCCAGTTGAAAGGTGCGATCTCTTAACTGATGATACTGTGGCCAGCCTTGTTCGTTAACGCCATACAGGCTCCAAAGACGACGCCAATCTTGAGCGAAATTATCAATAATTTGACTGAAGCTAATAATCCCATCGGCTTTGTTCGCCGGGTTATTATTAATCTCTGTTTTTAAATCGCTGATTAAACTTTCTAATTCACCAGGAGTCATTACCACGGGCGCATTAAAGCGTTCCATTAAAATATTTGGCTTGTTCTCTGGGTCAAATTCCAGGTGTTTAGTCGATAGTGTCGTGGCCTGAATTCCTGGAACTTGTGAGTTATCCACCATTTGCCAAAATTTACTGGAACCCATGGTATCGATAACTAAATGGATACGACGGATGTCGCTACCATTGACAACTTTATGAGGTTTCCATGAATCAAATATCCAGCATTCACCGGCGGCCATGTTGACTTGCTTATCGCCACAATGAAAGATCACATTGTCGGTGGTAATAATTGGGATATGGATCCTTACCCGTTTATACCAATGGTAGTTGATGTCGGTATGGATTGGCACTTCACAACCCGGCTCTAGAGCCATCAAGCGAGAGCGACCAAACACTTCGTTAAATGAAGCGAGAATTTGTTGAATATAAGGCAGTTTACTTAGCGCTTGGGTTTGCTCTATAGGACCTTTAAAGTCGTTATTAACTTGTCCGCCAACACTTAATAACGGCACCGCGATATTGCCTTTAAAGCCTTCGTGGTGCGCATGCCAGTCTTGCTCGGTAAGTTGCAATATTTCCGCTTGTAAGCGCTCAATATCAAAGCTTAATGGTAATTTAAAAAATTCGTGTTTTAACTTCATCGTAAATCCGGGAGCGAATGCTATGCCAATTGGCCATGGCATTGTTTGTAACGTTTATTGGAGCCGCATGGGCAAGGGGAGTTTCTCGAAACTGGCGGCTGCACTGACGACGATGGCGTTAGCGCTTTACTGACCGGTTTAGCGCTATCAATTAATTGCTGAGCGATATCAGTGGTTAATTGCTCTTGCTGGCAATTACCTAAATGCTCGTTTAAGCTAGCAACCAGATCACCAACTTGCGACATTTGTGGCGCCAGCAGATGCGCTTTTTTATGCCACTTGTTTTTGTCAGGTGTGGTTAACGTATACTGAGATAACGGCAAACCATTTTTATAGCTGTCGGTCAGTTGTTCATCTGCATCAAGACCGGCAAATTGGCAAATGTCTTTAACGACTTGCTCAGGTTGGTCAATTAACTGCTGATAATTAATCATTTTCCATCGGTTAGCAGCAAGTGAGGTTAAATCTTTGATGATGGTAGCGTTACTCACCTGCCACTGATGAGTAGCAATTTGTTCCAGTTTTTTACCTCGTAGTTGTTGCCAGTTTGGAGGTAGAAATAGTGACCACTTGCCAGCAAAACCCGGTAAATTAGGGTAAGTACGAAAGTGCCCAGACTGCCAGGCATCGATGATACTGCTGATATTGGCTTTTGGGTCTCGGACTAAATAGATAAACAGTGCATCAGGAAAAAGTTTATTCAAAAAGGGTATGCGTAACGAATTTTTTGGCGTTTTTTCTAAAAAACGTACTTCTTGTTCACTGTCTTGATCGTAGGCAACACCATCTCTATTGATTAACATCGATTTAAAGCGTTGTCGTAATCGCTCTGCATTTTCATCATCGGCATCATCGGCAGTGAGCGCATTAGACTCAAAACCTCGAAACACGGTACTGAATTTAGGAATATGTTCAATAACGGCATGGCTCTCATCACCGATAGTCCAGATACCTTTTACTTTAGATAAGGTTTCAAATAATAAGGTACTGCCAGATCTTGGCGCCGATAAAATGATTATTGGCCTGTTAAAAATACGTGTTGTCACAATGTTGCTACAGCTCTAATCTTCATGATTTCATCAAGGCTACATCATATGTTAAGTAACGATATCAATACAAGGTTAATCAAATGATAATGGTTAGCATTTATTGCTTAACGCGCTAACTTTCTTTATTGTTAACTGATATAAGGTTACTTTCACAAACTATAACAATTAAAAAAACTGGATTATTATGGCAGCAGCACGTGGTGGGTTTAGCTCACGTTTAGGGTTTATTTTGGCAGCGGCAGGATCGGCCGTTGGCTTGGGCAACATTTGGGGCTTTCCCACACAAACAGCAAGCAATGGTGGTGCGGCGTTTGTGCTGGTGTATTTGGTTTTGGCGTTTTGCTTAGCCTACCCGGCATTTATGGCAGAATTGCTGATTGGTCGCTACGGCCAGGCTAATGCGGTAACCTCTTTACAAAAGATGTCTCGTCAAGCATGGCAAAAGCGGTTTGCCTTTATGGTAGGCTTTGGCGGTATTATTTGTGCGGCGTTGATCCTCAGTTTTTACGGGATAATCGCTGGCTGGATGATGTCATATGCGGTAGAACCTTTTGCCAAAATGATTGGCATGCAACAAGTCTCTGAATGGGTGATTACCCAAGGCATAGCACGCAATGTATTGTTCTCCGCGTTGTTTATGTTTTTAACGGTTTCCATTATTCGTAGCGGCGTTGAAGACGGTATTGAAAAGTGGTCTAAACGGTTAATGCCGATGTTAATTGCCTTGTTAGTGCTACTGATCATTTATGTGATGACGCTAGAGGGGGCAAGCGAGGGCTTAGATGCGTACTTAAATCCGGATTTATCAAAGATTTTTGAACCCGATTTGTTGGTAAGCGCATTGGGACAAGCGTTCTTTTCGTTATCATTAGGCACGAGTGTGATGATAATTTACGGCTCTTACATTGGCAAAAGAGAAAACCTGGTTTCCTTAGGCGCGCAAGTCACCTTAATTGATGTATCCATCGCATTTTTAGCCGGCTTGTTGATTATCCCATCAATGTACGTCGCACAAGCTCAGGGCGTTGCTATCTTTGCCGCCGATGGCTCATTGATCTCAGGCCCGTCTATGGTGTTCTCGGTATTGCCAACGCTTTTTGAAGGCATGGGCGCTATGGGCTTGTTTGTCGGCTTCGCCTTTTTCATCTTAATGAGCATTGCCGCGTTAACCTCCTCCATTTCCATGCTCGAAGGTCCGGTATCTTATGTGGTTGAGCGACATGATATTGAACGGACAAAAGCCACCACAGGCATCGGTTTCTTGATCTTTTTGATGAGTACCATCATCGTCTTAAATCTTGATTTTATGCTCGATTTCGTCGCTACCCTTGCCACCGAATATGGGCAACCCATCATCGCCATGTTGTGTTGTATCTTTGTCGGCTGGATCTGGCAGCGCAGTGAACTACTAGAAGAAATTAAACAGGGTAATGAACAAGTTGAAAACTCATTGTTTTGGAAGATTTGGCCTTGGTATACCAAGTTTGTTTGCCCGGTAGCCATTGCGATGGTATTTATCCATTCGCTGTAAGTTACGACTAAACCTCCTGCACCATGGATGGAGAAAAAGGAGTCCCGCCAACCGGGAAACGTAAACTATGGTTGGCGGGGTTTTAACCTCGCATTCTTGCAGGGAGGTAGTTATCCAGGGGGCCGGCTATTTTGGCCAATTTAATAGCCAGGGTTGCTGTAAATTAGCCAGGGTACTTTTGCTGTTCTCATCAGTAAAAAATTCACCGGAACTGGGCATTTGACTGAATTGATATTGCTCGCCATTAAGTTCAAACTTCAGTGCGAAGGCATGTAAATAACCCCTGTCAGACTTATCCGCAGGGTTATAAATAGGGTCGCCAGCAATGGCTGAACCAATGCTGTTTAAGGCAACTCTAAGTTGATGAGTTTTACCCGTTCGCGGCCTTAGTACAAACAACCTTTTCCCTTGCGCTAACGAATAACTGAAAAACTGAGTGATGGCGGGGTTATTGTCGGTTCTGGCTAAACGCCAGCTACTGCGTCGGCTTTTTACCATATCGCCTTTAATCCAACCTTGTTTTTTCTTGGGTTTGTCTTTGCTGATGGCGAGATAAAATTTTTCAATTAAATGTTGTTCAAACAGCTTTCCTAATTCACTGGCGGTTAGTTTGTTTTTGGCAAACAGTAACAAGCCTGAGGTCATTTTATCTAAGCGGTGTACCGGAAAAAGTTCATTATATTGTCCTTGCGCTTTAACCTGATTAAATAGCCCCAGGCCTAAATTTTCTTCGTCGTGAAAATTGCAATTTGCTGCTTTATCAACGACCACAAAATCATTGTTTTCAAAGATAACTGAATAGGTAGGTGCTGACATTTTATAACATCGCCCCAACAATGCAGAAGCCTATGATGGTGAGTATAGCCGCAAAAATGGTATAAGGTAATTGGGTTTTAACATGCTCAAAATGATCACAACCACTGGCAATAGAGGCCACCACTGTTGAGTCTGAAATAGGCGAGGCGTGATCGCCAAATACACCGCCACTTAATACCGCGCCAACAAGAAAGGGAACGGGCAATCCGGTTTCTAGGGCGATCGGTACGGCAATAGGGATTAACAAGGCAAAGGTTCCCCAAGACGTACCGGTAGAAAATGCCATTAAACCGGCAGCTAAAAAGATCAGTGGCGCGATTAAAATCAGCGGAAAATCGCTGGTGATTAAACTGCTGACATAGGTACCTGCGCCTAAGCCTTTAATCGCATCACCAAAGGCAAAACTTAATACCAATATTGTCACCGCCGGTAACATATTACCAATGCCTTTGATAAAGCCTTGGCTAAGCTCTTTTAGTGATAGCAATTGATAACCAAAGATCATCAATATCAACATCATTAACGACGATACAATTGCGCTGAATACGGAAAATGACCCCGAGCCTCTGCGTATATCGCCATCACCGGTGATCCACAATAAGGTTAAGGTGATCGCTAATAAACTCAACATCGGTATCCACATTACCCGTGCTTTCGCCGTTTTTACTCGTTCAGTCGTTTGCTGTGGTATTACCGCACTTTCACTGTTGGCCATGGGACCATAGACTTTGCCACTATAAGCGGTGTAATAGGCAAGAAATACCGCGATGATGGCATAAAAGTTATAGGACAAGGTGCCCAGTAAAACACCGATGGGATCATCTAAATTGTAGCCATCAAGCAGACCTAATAAATAGGCGCCCCAACCATTGATAAGAAATAATACACTAATAGGTGAGCAGGTTGAGTCGATTAGAAAGGCAAGTTTTGCTCTGCTAATGCCATGCTGATCAAACAATTTTTGTGATGCCATGCCAGCGGAGAACATACTCAGATTGGTATCGGTGAAAATGGACGTGCCGACAATGGTAGGTAACAGCGTTGCTTGCCGTTTGGTTTTTACCAGACTTAAATTCGATAAGTGTTCAATAAACCCTTGTACCGCGCCTGAGCGATTCATCAACTCAACCAAAGCGCCAATGAGCAAACTAAAAGCGATAATTTGCGCATTGCCTGTGGACGAAAACACTTGCGCTATCTCAGCAACGGACTGCATTGCCGCGGTTAACGGATTCCAATTTTCTAATAGTAGGAAACATAAAAACAAACCGCTTAGTAACGCTAAAATTGCGTTTTTGCGCCATATGGCAATGACAATGGCGAGTGCCGGAGGTAGTAAAGTTAGAGCGGTATCTTGCATGAGTCAGTTGGCTGTTTATTTTTTTATTGTTGCCAACTTTACCTTGAAATCAAACCGCTGAAAAGCTTTGTCGGAACTAATTCTTTATAGCGATTGCAACAGACATTATTTTTTACAAATTGCCGCTTTTAAATCACGACAGTAAAGGTAAACTGATTACAGGGTAACCTGCTGAGCCGATGTAATTTTCTATTATTATCTCGATAACTGATTGTAGTGAAAAATCTGCTTACCACTATTGAAAAACTGGATATTTACCCCACATCTAATTCTTAATGACTATAATATGCAAACTGGCAAATAATAATGAGCCGCCCATTTGTATTTCGGAGTGACTTTGACTTTCTCTATTTTGGATTTAACCCAGGCTTTTGAACAACACCATTTATCTGCTGTTTCCGGCGCTCAGCGCGGTATAGAGCGTGAAACATTAAGGATAAAAAGGGATGGAAATTTATCGACTCAAGGTCATAATCCAGCGTTAGGCTCAGCACTTACCCATCAATATATCACCACAGATTATTCTGAAAGTTTATTGGAGTTTATCACTCCGGTGTCTACCTCCATTGATGAATCGTTAAATCAACTCAAGGACATTCAAAAATTCACCTTAAATAATATTAATGGTGATTACTTTTGGCCAATGAGTATGCCGTGTATGGTTGACAATGAAGATCAGGTACAGCTGGCTCAATATGGTTCATCGAATATCGGTACGATGAAAACTGTGTATCGCCAGGGTTTAAAAAATCGTTATGGCAGTATGATGCAGGTTATCGCCGGTATTCATTTTAATTTTTCTTTTTCACAAGAATTTTTTAAAAGCCTGCAAGTAATTACCGATGATAGTAGCGCATTGCAAGACTTTATCTCTGACCGGTACTTTGCGTTAATTCGAAACTACAAACGCTACGGCTGGTTAATTCCCTATTTGTTTGGCAGCTCACCGGCACTGTGCCCTTCTTTTTTACAAGGCAAGCCTCATCAGCTCCCGTTTAAAAAAGCCCCTGCAGGTTGTCTCTACCTTGAACATGCGACTTCGCTGAGAATGAGTGATTTAGGCTATACCAGTTCAGAGCAAGCTAATTTGAAGATTTGCAATAACAACATCGAAACATACGTCTCTGGTGTGCAACAAGCGATTAGTCTGCCTTCAGAACAATTTGCCCATATTGGCGTTAAATTGAACGGTGAATATAAGCAGCTGAACAGCAATATTTTGCAAATAGAAAATGAATTATACGCGCCTATCAGGCCGAAACGCGTAGCAAAGTCTGGGCAGAAGCCTTCAGATGCGCTCAAAGAAGGCGGGGTTGAGTATATCGAAGTACGCGCGATGGATGTGAATCCATTTGTCAGCACTGGCATCAGCAAAGAGCAAATGCATTTTCTTGATGTGTTTATTACTTACTGTATGTTAAAAGACAGTCCGCAGATGAGCATAGAGAAAAAGCGCGTATTTAATAACAACACCGATAAAGTGGTGCTCGAAGGTCGAAAACACGGATTAACTCTTAATGATAATGGCGTTGATAAAACCATACCTGAATGGGGCGCGGAACTGTTTTCAGATCTGCAACTTATCGCCCGCCTTTATGATAAGGCTTATGCAACCACAGCCTATAGCGACGTTATAAAAGATGAACTTGCCAAAATAAATGATCCAAAGTTAACCCCTTCGGCACGGATCCTTGATGAATTATTTACTACCGGTAAAGGCATAGTCACCTGGTCGATGAAATATGTAGAGCAATTCAGCAAAGAATTAACGGAACATAGCTATCAAGTATTTGATGATAAATTGCTAAACGAACTGGCTGAAAAGTCTTTGCAAAAGCAGGCTGAAATAGAAAACTCAGATACCTTATCGTTTGATGATTTTCTAAAAGAATATTTTTCAAAATAAATTTCAAATGAATTTGAACTATCTAAAAGATATCCACTCCTACTTTAGGTAAGACATTTTATTTCCTTATGAATGACATTTTAAACGCATATTTTTATATGCGTTTTTTTTATTTCAGGGAGGAATTAACTTAGAATTGCCAGGTAGGGTATAAATTCTGTTATTTTAAAATTTATTTTAAAATTTTTGAACCTTTTAGATTTTTACTCGTCCTACTTAATGAAAGCAATTTTTCCCTGGACTGCTTTTGACTCTATAGAGCGCGTACTTGCAGTAACGCGCTTTTTTTTGCCTAAAATATTTGCATCTCAGGATTGTAAGAAAGAAGTTCATTTTCAACCGAACCTGATACGAATAGCCATTCGCAATACGATTGTATCACCCAACAATTTAACGTAATGTAATTGAAACGCTGAAAGGTAGATATGAGCGATTTGCAGTTATACACCTTTCATGAAAAAAGCTCCGTCATATGCTTTTGGATGGGATCTCCTGAATCCCAAAAGAGCCTTTAACAAAGCCACCTTGAAACTGAGGGAGGTTCCGTGCAACAACATCACGGAATGACGGTACTTATTTTCTATTAATGTGCATACTTCAATGGTGTTTATTTTCTGATTAGGTGAGTGACTCTAATGGTACTAACCGGACCAATGAAGGTAATTATCGGTTATCATTTGTTACTCTTTTGCCTGTCATAATTGTGCAAAAAAAAAGCACACAACCAACGTTATGTGCCAAGATAAAATCAGGGAGAAAGAGAATATCCATAAAGTAAGAATGCTAAAAGGCAAAAAAGTTCAGAAACTTTTCAAAAACAATAAAAATAATTTCTTACTTCTGGCAAAATAATGACCCATAACTAAAACGTTTTCTTTTGAGTGCATATGAAAATAATAAAGCAGCTAACATTTATCCTTCTGGTATTACAAATTGCAGGTTGTACGACACCTCCTCCGGAAAATCCGGAAAATATTTGTGAAATTTTTCGCGAACACCATAGCTGGTATGAAGGCTCTAAAGACATGCAAGAACGCTGGGGCGTGCCTATTCATGTGCCCATGAGCATGATGTATCAGGAAAGCTCTTTCAGAGCCGATGCACTGCCGCCGAGAGATTATTTATTTGGTTTTATTCCCTGGGGTCGAGTCAGCAGTGCTTATGGTTTTTCACAAGCGAAAACGCTTACCTGGGATGACTACATTCGAGAATCCGATAATGATGGCGCCGACAGGGATGACTTTGACGATGCCATAGATTTTATGGGCTGGTTTATTTCCAAAACTCAAAAAATAAATGCTGTTTCTAAATGGGACCCATTTAATCAGTATCTGAATTATCACGAAGGTTGGGGCGGTTTTAAACGCAAAACCTACAATCAAAAAGCCTGGTTAGTGAAAGTTGCGCGCAAAGTAGAAACTCGGGCAAAAGTGTATGGCAGCCAGTTAAAAAGTTGTGAAGACGAACTCGACAGCAGCTGGTTATGGCGAGCTTTGTTTTATTAAGCTAGTTATTGGTGCTCGCTAAGGATCATATCGGCAGCTTTCGCCCCTATCATAATGCAGGGCGCATTCGTATTAGCACTCACTATGGTTGGCATAATCGAAGCATCAGCAACCCTTAAGCCATTAATGCCGATGACTTTAAGTGTGTTATCTACCACGGCTAAATCGTCATCGCCCATTTTACACGTGCCTACCGGGTGATAAATATTATTGGATTTGGCTCGTAAAAAGTCTTCAATCTGCCCATCCGTAGTCACCTGGTTGCCAGGTATAAGTTCGGCGATATTATTTTTCGCCAAAGGTGGGGTTGCTAACAGCTGCCGGGTTAATTTCACCGCTTTCACCATATCGCGGATATCATCTTTGTGGCTTAACATGTTGCCATCGATTAAGGGGGGAGTACCAATGTCATTCCCTTTTAAGCGAATGCTGCCTCGGCTCTTTGGCCTGAGCAAACACACATGGGTAGAAATTCCCTGTTCAAAAAACATCTTAATATTACGACCATGATCGTCCATCGCTGCGGTAACAAACTGCCATTGCAAATTGGGTCGGCTTTGCTGTTGATTTGATGAGATAAAACCGCCGGTTTCGACCACACTGGTGGTAAACGTACCGGTATGGTGTTTCAAATATCGATAGCCTTGTTTAATTAAATTTAGAAAAGGTTTTGGCTGTAAACTGATCAAGTTTTCGCGTCGGTGTTTATTGACGATTATCGCATCTACATGATCTTGTAAATTTTTGCCGACGCCGTTGAGTTGATGCATTACGTCGATATTGTGCTCAGTCAACTCATCTTTTGCCCCGATACCACTTACCATCAGCAACTGCGGGCTATGAATAGCGCCCGCAGTCAAAATGACTTCTTTAGCTGCGGTGATGGTCAATAGTGAATTTGCAGATTTATATTGCACGCCATAGGCGGTTTTGTTTTTCATCAAGATTTTTTGCACTGTGCATTGGGTTAACACTGTCAAGTTTTCTCGAGACTCAATGGGGCTTAAAAAGGCCTCTGCGGCACTGTGCCTTTGACCATTCTTTTGCGTCACTTGATAATAGCCAATGCCTGCTTGCTGTTTACCATTAAAGTCGGGATTAAACGAGTAACCGGCATTGATTGCACTTTGAATAAAATCTGCCCCTACCGGGTGCGAGGAGCGAGAGTCGGCAACGTTTAAGGCTCCTTGCTGACCATGATATTTATCATCAATACGCTCCTGGCACTCTGATTCAATAAAATATGGCAATACCTCATCATAACTCCAGCCAGAATTTCCTAATGCTGCCCAGTCATCGTAGTCTTGTTTTTGTCCACGGGTATATAACATGGCATTAATGGCGCTACTGCCACCTAAACCTTTGCCTCTGGGGTTGTATATGGTGCGGTTATTTTGTTGTGTTTGCGCCGTTGATTCAAAACAGTAATTATACGCTTTTAAGCGCATTAACACCGCTGTCGCTATGGGGGTTTTTACTAAGGCATTATTGTTTTTGCCGCCGGGTTCAATTAAGCAAACGTTATACTCACCAGAAGCGCTAAGTTTGTTTGCTATCACGCAGCCCGATGAGCCAGCACCTATGATGATAAAGTCAAATTGAGAAGACATAAAATACCTGTAAAAATAGATAGATACATCAATGTAACGGATCTATTGTTGATTTACAATTTGTGGTCTTACCAGCTATCCTTGATAATGCTCTGGCATGATCCGTACCGTCTTTACCCTGTTATCGGTAACGTCGATGATCTCTATTGGATAACCGGCAATCCGCATACTGACATTGGATTCAGGAAAGTCTTCGAGATATTCCAACACTAGGCCGTTCATGGTTTTCGGGCCATCAATGGGCAAGCCCCAACCCATTTCTTTGTTGATGTCTCTAACGTTGGCACTGCCATCCACTAAAAACGAGCCATCGGGTTGTATGTGCACTTCATCACTAGGAGCGGGCTCCATGGTGGTGGTAAAGTCGCCGACAATCTCTTCAAGAATATCTTCCAAAGTTACCAGACCCTGAATGTCACCATATTCATCAACCACTAAGCCTAAGCGCTCTTTCGCATGCTGAAATTTTAATAGCTGTACATTTAATTGGGTGCCTTCCGGAATGAAGTACATTTCACGGACTGCCCGCAGTAATGTGGCTTTGGTGAACTGACTCTTGGAAATAATTTTCACCGCATCACGCATATGCACGTAACCCACCACGTCATCGATACTGTCGCGATATAAAATGACTCGGGTATGATTGGCCTGGGTCAGTTGTTTTTGGATGATTTTCCAGTCGTCGTTAATATCAATCCCCTGAATTTCACTGCGCGGGATCATGATATCTTCAACGGTGACTTTTTCGAGATCGAGAATGCTGACCAGCATGCTTTGGTCGCGAGCCGGTAATAATGCGCTTGATTCATTTACTACGGTACGCAGCTCTTCAGTGCTTAAACTGTGTTCCGCTCTTTGCTCAGGGCTAATACGTAATAGAATCAAAATGCCATTGGTGATCCAATTAACCACTACCACTACGGGATAAAGGATCTTTAATAGCATGGTTAATATGATGGAGCTGGGGAATGCGACTTTCTCTGGGTACATTGCCGCCAGAGTCTTCGGCGTGACTTCCGCAAAAATTAAAATCACTAAAGTGAGGATTAATGTCGCGTAAAATACGCCAGCATCACCGAACAAACGCATGCCGATAATGGTGGCGATTGCCGACGCGGCGATATTCACTAGGTTATTACCGATTAAAATCAAGCCGATGAGTCGGTCTGGCCGGTCGAGTAATTTACTTACCCGCTTAGCACCTTTGTGATTATTCTGCTCTAAATGGCGTAACCGATATCGGTTAAGCGACATCATGCCGGTTTCAGAGCTTGAGAAATACGCGGATATAAAAATGAGTACACCGAGTACGCTAAATAGCGTACTAGTTGATATGTCGTCCAATGAAGGGGTCCTATGTTGCCAAAAACATGTTAGAGTATTACTTATACCTTAACTTTTACGATAAGAGAAATTCTTTCACAAATCTACTGCCAAAGTATGATAACGACAGCAGAAAAGTTGCCACAACCGATAAGCTGAGTACCTTATGACCACGCCAGCCAAGACGATAGTGGCCCCATAAAATAGCAATATAAACACTTAACGCGGTAATTGACAGCATGGTTTTATGCAGAGTTTCTTTTGCCAAAAAATTGTCGATGAAGAAAAAGCCGACCAATTCAGATATTGCCAAACAATTGGTACCAATAAGCATTAGCACGAATAATTGTCCCTCTACCTGCATCAATGGTGGCAGATGATTAACGCCAGTGAGCTTTTTTGATTTTAACTTATAATTGATATAATTCACTTGAAAGGCGTAGAGTGTGGCAATCACTAATATGCCATAAGACAGTAATGCCAAACTAATGTGTATCACTAAAGTAAACTTGGATGGGTCTATTGCCAGGTGTTGATCTGCCGGGACGAATGCCAGGATAGTCAGTAAAACAGCGGAAAAGGCGTAAACCACGGGCAAGATTAAGTTAATTTTATATCGTGTCGAAATAATCGTTACTGAAATCGTGATAATAAACGCAACTAAAGACAATACATTGAACAAACTAAAATCAATGGTTTGTTGAAAGAATATATTTTTCGATAACAATAAGCTGTGTCCAGCCAAAGCTAAACCACCAAAGGTCAAATACACTTTTGGGTTGGGCCCTGCAGAATCAAATAACTTCGATGAAATAGCAAATGCAGCTGCCGCATATAAGCTAACCATGGCGATGGTGAGAATACTAACTAAATCCACCAGTTTACTCCTGTATTTTTTTCTTTTATTAAGTGATGATAATAACAAATTACCAATTCGATTAGCTACCCCGTATTCAGGTTATTTTCAAAAGCTTACGTAAAGGCTTAATTGCCATAGTCGCAATGAGTACGGTACAAGTAATGGCTTAAGGCGTATTTAATGCCCTGAAGAGTTTTTTGTAAAAACAAGGCCGATTGTGAACTAGCCTCATCCTTGGTATTGGTAACACAGCAACTTGGTTTTATTGCTTCACTCGATTGCTGTTCACTGGCGCAACACTCTTTTACCGCGCCTGCACTCACGGCTACTTCTTGCTTTGAGGTGCTTACCAGTAACCCGGTAAATATCGCCGCAAACGGGCGATAGAATGCCATGATGGGACAAAGGATTTCATTAAACCGGCAATAATTAACCCCAACAGTAACCAGGGGCTAGCTTCATTGGCGAGCGCGAAAAAATCATTTAGCAACTGATTGATTGTATCCATAAACAACTACTACTACTACTACTACTACTACTACTTGAAATTCGTCCAATTCACCCACAAATCAATTGTACCTTGTTTAATCGATTTAGTTTAATCAATTATTTAAAGATTAAAGATTAAAGATTAAAGATTAAAGATTAAAGATTAACGATTAACGATTTTATCTGGCTGTTTGAGCATTTTCTGCTTTCGCTTAGCAATCGTCAGGGTATAATGACCGTCATAAATTATTCACGAAAATTTTTATAAAGTATTGAGACTATGTTTGAGAATCTTTCCGACCGTTTAGGTAAAACCCTAAAAAATATTAGTGGTCGTGGTCGCCTGACTGAAGACAATATTAAAGACACCTTGCGTGAAGTGCGCATGGCACTATTAGAAGCGGATGTTGCCTTACCGGTAATACGCGAATTTATTGCCAATGTAAAAACCCGAGCGGTAGGTCAAGACGTATCGAAAAGTTTGTCGCCTGGGCAAGTCTTTGTAAAAATTGTTCGCTCAGAACTTGAAGCGGCAATGGGTCAGGCCAATGAAGCGCTTGACCTAAAGGCTACGCCACCAGCGGTTATTTTAATGGCGGGTTTACAAGGTGCCGGTAAAACCACCTCAGTAGCCAAGCTTGGTAAGTTTTTACGAGAACGGGAAAAGAAAAAAGTTCTTGTAGTAAGTGCCGATGTTTATCGCCCCGCGGCAATTAAACAACTTGAAACCTTAGCTGCTGAAGTTGAAATTGATTTCTTCCCAAGTGACATCTCACAAAAGCCTATCGCCATTGCCAACAGTGCAATTGAATTTGCGAAGAAGCAATTTTGTGATGTGGTCATTGTCGATACCGCCGGTCGTTTGCACGTTGACGGCGAGATGATGGATGAAATTAAACAATTACATGCCAGCATCAATCCGGTAGAAACCTTATTTGTTGTTGATGCGATGACAGGTCAAGATGCGGCCAATACGGCGAAGGCATTTAACGATGCCTTACCGTTAACCGGTGTTGTCTTAACCAAAACTGATGGTGATGCGCGCGGTGGTGCGGCATTGTCAATTCGTCACATTACCGGTAAGCCAATTAAGTTTTTAGGCGTTGGTGAAAAAACCGATGCGTTAGAGGCATTCCATCCTGATCGTGTTGCTTCGCGTATTTTGGGCATGGGCGATGTGTTGTCGTTGATCGAAGAAGTCGAGCAAAAGGTTGATAAGAAAAAAGCGGAACAACTGGCGAAGAAAGTCAAAAGTGGTAAAGGCTTTGACTTAGAAGATTTTCGTGATCAGCTGGTACAAATGAAAAGCATGGGCGGCATGATGGGCTTGATGGATAAATTACCGGGTATGGGTAATATGTCAGAGCAAGTCAAAGGTCAAATGGATGACAAAGTCACCATCCGTATGGAAGCCATCATCAATTCGATGACGCCGGGCGAGAGACAACGTCCAGATATCATTAAAGGCTCACGTAAACGAAGAATTGCTGCCGGTTCAGGTACGCAAATTCAAGATGTGAACAAGCTACTTAAGCAATTTACTCAAATGCAAAAAATGATGAAGAAAATGTCGGGCAAAGGCGGCATGCAGAAAATGATGCGCTCGATGAAAGGCATGATGCCCCCAGGTGGTATGGGCGGTCCAGGCGGTATGTTCCGTCGATAACATGGTTAGCGGGGATTCAACCTCGCTGGTTGGCGGGGTTTTAACCTCGCGTAATTGCCAGGGATAGGTTTCAAACTTCTTTATTTACCCTCTACCCTCTACCCTTGCCCTTAGCTCATTTTTTGTTAACGAGTAAATCGACACAATCTTGATTTGAGCTCAAGGTGACTCTGTTGTAGTATCAATATTATTGCAACTGCGTTTAGCCAAGGCTACATATCCGGTTGACACTAGATCAATAATAACACTAATTTCTAAAGGCATTTTTTTGTGCAGTTACTTAAATCTCTATTTTGTTTCAAAGGCTTAGATAACTCGGAACGTTTTTTAGCAATCACTTTAGGTTGTTTAGCGATGTTCCTGTTATTCAACGGCGTTTTCTTCGCTGAATTGTTCGCCAAAATAGCCTTACTCGCGTTAATTTCCATTGTCTATTTTGCTACCAGCATTCGCCGCTGTAGAGACAGTCACAAAGGTGCCGGTTTGGCCTGGTTCACCAGCGTTGTAAGTTGTCTCAGTTTATTAATGATCATCTTATTGCCTGATGCCAGTCGTTATGCGTTATTAATTTTTGCTGTTATCGGCAGTTTGTATCTGTTTTCAATACCATCAGCCAATCCGCATGTGTATGTGTTGGGCTATTACGGGCCGATAGATTTAAGTGCATTCTCAGAGCCGGTAAAGATAGAACGCAAGCCAATTTCAAACCGTATCGAACCGAGTTTGTTCGGTCAAAGCAGCGGCGAGCAAGGGGATGAATATAGCTTTCATCCGCCAGGTCAAAACGAGCAAGACAATGATGTCGCTAACAGCGCTACAGAGTCTGAGCCTCAGGCCAAATTTGCCCGTAATGACCTAGCTGAACTCATACACAACTGGCTTACTAAAAATCAAGCTCTGGCGATGATTGTGAGCCTGGTTATTATGGTGTTCTCGGTGACAATTGTTAGCCTGCCGTATGTTCTTAGCGAACCAACAGAAGCGCTAAATGCAAGTGAAACTGCTGAGTCGGTTACGCTTACAAAAATAGAGAGACAACGAAGCAATTTATTAGCCATGCCCGATGAGTTCTATTTATTGCTTGATCAACATGATGGCTTAATTGTGCATTGGCAAGCGGATCAAATTAATAATGGGGAAGTGTGGTCACAGTTAACCGGAAAAGGCGATGATAGTTGTGAAGTTATCGAGTTTAATAATGGTGATAAGGTGCGCACTATCAATGTTGAAGTGGAAGACTCCGGCGATTATTACGCGAATTTCTCCCCCCTGGATACTGCTTTAGTCGTTCGTTCTTTGGCACGACGTGGCAACTTTGGTTTATGCGGTTATAACTTCTCGTTAACAGGCTCACAAAAAGCGTTAAATTCGAATCCTGTTTATAGCGATTATGCGAATTAGGTAAAAGGCTAGGAACGAGGAGCGAGCCGCCCCACACTTTCACCGAAAAATATCGCCGTCATCCCGTTATGTTTTTGAACGGGATCTCCTGCAGTTCCGAGGTGACTTGAATGAGTGCTTTGGTGCCATTTGAAGTCATTCACATACTAAATTAACAAGCACCGTCATCCCGCAGTGTTGTTGTGCGGGATCTCATTTCGAATATACGTGCCTTTAAACAATAGAACCACAGTATGCTCAAGGAGATCCCGTCCCAAAACATGACGGGATGCCTGTGAATTTTTTCTAATATTGTATAGTTGACGAATACTCCAATCGAGATTCAAATATACTGCCTGTACCCTGTACCCTGTACCTAGATCAAGGCCCTGTACCAGACCTATGCTTTTCGTTCCTAGTTCCTAGTTCCTCGTTCCTAGTTCCTAGTTCTTAGCCTCTACAGTCTTACCAACCGCTTCAACGCTCTAAACTTTTCTCGGGTAAGGATTTTATTACCTAATGCGGTCAGCATTGAGCCAACCACCACTAAAAAACCTCCCACATAAGCCAAATTGTTTAAGCTTTGTGCCGTGAACATAGTTGGCCATATATTCTCGGCAATCGTGGCAAACAATACCGTCAACAACGGTGTGATCGCTAATACCGCACTTACCTTAGATGCCGGCCAGTACTCTAATGATTCGGCAAAGGTGCCATAAGCGATCAGGGTGTTGGCACAACAGAACAGTAATAATAACAGCGGGAGCAAATCTAACGAACCAATTTCGGCTGGTGTCGAAAAGGGTAAAAAGAACAAGCTGGAGAATAAATAAATAGACCACATAATTTGGTTGGCACTAAAGTGGTCTAACATCTTCTTTTGCAAAATGGCATAAATCGCCCAGGTGGACGAAGCCCCAAGCATGATAATGAAGCCGGTAAAAAAATTGTCACTGTCCAAATCGCTTGCTTGGTTAAACTGCTGATTGAAAAATAACACTAATCCAGAAATAAGGACGACGGAACCGACCATTTGCCCGCGGCTGAAGGATTCTTTTAACAACACCACACTACCAATTAGCATCATAAATGGTGCCATTTGAATCAGCATTTGCGCAGTTTCTGCTGGCACATAATATAACGCTGATAAATAAAGAATATAATTTAACGATAAAAATGCCGCGGCAAAAAATAATCTTTTGAACAGATTTTTGTTTTTAAAAATAGACAATGGCAGCTTTTTCTTACGATAAAGTATGAAAGAGACACATAATGCGGCAAATAAAAAACGGTACCAGGTGATCGTGTATGAATCCATCAACTGTAAAACACTGGTCAGTGCTAATGGAAGCAAGCCCCACATAACCGCGGTAGTGAGCGCTAAAGATAAGCCTTTAATGTTGTGATTGCTTAATAATGTCATAACTGAAACTGTTATCCGGTAAGGAGCTGTTAAATTTTTATAGGTGAATGTATAAACTTGTAAACGAGGCGCGATTTTATCCCACATTTTGCCAGTAAGCATTCTTTTTTCATTTTTTTTAGCGTTAATGCTGCATTAAGGTTGCAATTTATCTGTAAAAGCGTAAAATCTGCGAGCTTTTCTAACCCTTGTGGTTTGAAAGTGTCTGGAAAATTCGTTTTATAACTTAAATATAGAGGACGGTATGGTTACCATTCGTTTAGCTCGTGGCGGCGCGAAAAAGCGTCCATTTTTTACAGTGGTTGTTGCTGACAGCCGTAACTCTCGCGATGGTCGTTTCATCGAGAAAGTTGGTTTCTTCAACCCTACTGCACAAGGTCAAGCGGAAAAGCTTCGTTTAGATCTTGACCGTATCAATCATTGGATTGGTCAAGGTGCAACGGTTTCTGACCGTGTTGCAAAGTTAGTTAAAGACGCTTCTGCGGCTTAATTAACAATTTGAATTTGTTGAAAGAGAATTAGTAAATAATGGAAAAAGAAGTCACCCTTGGAAAAATTGGTGCTGTTTACGGCATTAAAGGATGGTTGAAAATACATTCGTTTACCGACGAACCGCAGGCAATATTCGATTATAGCCCCTGGGTGTTAAACCTGGGTGGCAAAAAACAAACAGTCGAAGTGAGTGAATGGCGTCGCCATAGCAATGGTTTAATTGCAAAATTCACTGATGTTAATGACAGGAACGATGCGCAACTTCGTGTGAGTGCTGAAATTACTGTCATGAGTGATCTACTGCCAGAATTACCAGAAGGTGAGTTTTACTGGCGCGATCTAATTGGTATGGATGTGGTAAATACTTCAGGTTATAGCCTGGGGACAGTTACCGACATTATGGAAACCGGCTCAAACGATGTACTGGTTGTTAAAGCCAATCGCACTGATGCGTTTGGTAAAAAAGAAAGGTTAATTCCTTACTTAGATGAACAAGTGATCAAAAATGTATCGCTTGCATCGAAACAAATTGACGTGGACTGGGACCCAGGTTTCTAACTCAATGGATAACAGCAAAATGCGGATAGAGGTGATAAGCCTGTTTCCCGAAATGTTTACTGCTATCACTGAGTCTGGGGTGACAGGAAGAGCGATTCGTAATGGGTTAATTGAATTCCAAACCAGGAATCCAAGAGACTTTACCCATGATAAGCATCGTACCGTTGATGATCGCCCTTATGGCGGTGGTCCGGGAATGCTAATGATGGTGCAACCATTGCGAGATGCCATTAACGCTGCCAAACAATCGGCAGGTGGTGATGCGCATGTGATCTACCTTTCGCCACAGGGACGAAAGCTTGACCAGGCGGGTGTACGTGAATTATCAGCTCATAAGTCATTGGTATTAATTGCCGGGCGTTATGAGGGCATAGACGAAAGATTAATCGAGTCGGATATCGACGAAGAATGGTCTATCGGCGATTTTGTGTTAACCGGCGGTGAATTACCGGCGATGACCTTAATTGATGCGGTTGCAAGATTTATCCCGGGCGTACTGGGGCACAATCAATCGGCTGAGCAGGATTCATTTTCTGACGGTTTATTAGATTGTCCACATTACACCAGACCAGAAATTCTGGATGATAAAACTGTACCGGGTGTATTGCTCAGTGGTAATCATAAAAACATTCGTCAATGGCGCATGCTACAGTCATTAGAAAGAACTTGGACTCGACGTCCAGATTTACTAACTAATCTAGCTCTGACTGCCGAGCAGGAAACGATGTTGAAGCAAATAAAGCGCAAACATCGCAATGTTAAATAGTAGCAGTGAAATCTAGGAAGAAAGGTGTATTATGAGTAATATCATTAATCAGCTCGAACAAGAGCAAATGAAAACTGACGTACCAGCGTTTGCCCCTGGTGATACTTTAATTGTTAAAGTTAAAGTTAAAGAGGGTGACAAAGAACGTCTTCAAGCATTTGAAGGTGTTGTAATCGCTAAGAAAAACCGCGGATTGCATTCTGCGTTTACTGTTCGTAAAATTTCGAACGGTGAAGGTGTAGAGCGTGTATTCCAGACACATAGCCCAATGGTTGCTGAAATTTCAGTCAAGCGTCGCGGTGATGTACGTCAGGCTAAACTTTACTATCTACGTGAACTTTCTGGTAAGAAAGCGCGTATTAAAGAAAAGTTGGGTAAGTAATTTAATTACTTGCTTTAAAAAAAAGGCTGCCTCCGGGCAGCCTTTTTTGTATATGGATATACTTATCCACGGCAGGCAGGAAGCCTTTAGAGTGGGTTTGTTGGCGGGGTTTCAACCTCGCGTAGGTTAATTGCCATAGGCAAGAAACCTTTAGAGTTGGCTTCTGCCGCAACTGCTGAATCATGCCGGTATTCATACACCGACCTAGCGCGCTTTTTGCCAATAGCAAAATGAAAATTTTCACCATCTACCTGAACGGTATGGCCATTTGCCCAATCTTTATCGCTTTCATTGCAGCTACCTGAATATTCAAAACTTGCTGACTTTCTGGGGTAAAAGCTAATAATTATATGAGGTTACTTAAAATTATAGGATGAGATCGCACTTTTGTGATGATTAATGGTATAACTTTAGGTAAGTAAAAACATCGACTAATGACTCTAGAGCCGATAGGGCGCGGTTATTTTATGCTTTGTTCAGCTCTGCTATTAATGCCTATTTCACCTTCTATCGTACAGGGACTATACCTTAACAGATTTAACCGCTGCTTTTACTGACGTTAAATGAATAGCCAACAAACCGAAGGTTTTTGAAAGTGATTTGCATTTCAAAACTCTTCGTATTGGCATGGGTTCTTTATCGATTACTGTCAGGCTTTCAACGGTTAACAATTGTCTTGACAGTTTTATTCTTCATAGGTACATCAACTCAAACGTTTGAGTTGATGGATTCTGCTTTGTTGTCGGTGGTTGTAAGCTCGCCAGTTTTAACATTTACATTGCGATAACAAGCGTTGAGAAATAATTGATAGAGTAAACATTCATAAAAAACTAAAAACTATAAATATCTATGGATAAAACAAAACAGATACAGCGCTGTCATTGTGTGTTTGTATGAGCAACAATAACTAAATCATAACAATAATAAGAAACACTAAACTTCAACTAAACTTCAACTAAACTTTAACTTAAATCATAACTGTTAAATGATATTAGGCACGCAGATGAACGAACTACAAAAATTTTATCCGGTAACGGCGAAAGCTAAGGCGCATACCTACTTAGATAATCCCCAATACCAAGCACTTTATCAGCAATCTATTGATAGTCCCGATCAATTTTGGCGTGAACAAGCGAACGAATTTATCGATTGGTATAAACCGTTTGATAGCGTTACCAATGTCGATTTTGATAACGCTGATATCGAATGGTTTAAAGGTGGGCAACTCAATGTGAGTTACAACTGTATTGATCGTCACCTGGCAACGCGCGGTGAGCAAACGGCAATTATTTTTGAAGGTGACGAAGTCACCGATGACAAACATATCACTTACAACGAGTTGCATCAACAAGTGTGTAAATTTGCCAATGTATTAAAAGCTCGCGGTGTGAAAAAAGGTGATCGGGTTTGTATCTATATGCCGATGATCCCTGAAGTCGGTTACGCCATGCTTGCCTGTGCTCGCATTGGCGCCGTACACTCTGTTGTCTTCGGTGGTTTTTCTTCGGAATCTATTAAGGCTCGTGTTCAAGCTGCCGATTGCCAAGTAGTGATCACTGCCGATCAAGGGGTTCGTGGTGGTAAAATTATCCCATTAAAAGCGAACGTCGATAGTGCGGTTGCTGATTGTCCAAATGTTCATTCTGTCCTTGTGGTGCAAAGAACTGGTGCAGACGTACCATGGAATGAAGACATTGATGTTAACTTCGAGCAAGCAATGAGTGAGGCATCGAGTATTTGTGAACCGGAAGTGATGGATGCGGAAGATCCGTTATTTATTTTATATACCTCAGGCTCTACTGGGGCACCAAAGGGCGTTTTGCATACTTGTGGTGGTTATATCCTATATGCAGCAGTGACTCACAAGTACGTTTTTGATTACCGTGATGGTGACATTTATTGGTGTACAGCAGATGCTGGTTGGATCACCGGTCACAGTTATATTTTTTATGGTCCTTTAGCAAATGGTGCCATCACCTTGATGTTTGAAGGCTTGCCTACTTACCCAACTGCAAGTCGTTGTTGGCAAGTGATTGAGAAACACAAAGTTAACGTGTTTTATACTGCGCCTACTGCTATCAGAGCATTAATGGCAAAAGGTGATGAGTTTGTCGAAGTGGCAGATTTATCTTCACTGCGTTTATTAGGCACTGTTGGCGAGCCAATTAATCCAGAAGCCTGGCATTGGTACTATGAAATTATCGGTAAAAGCAATTGTCCAATTGTCGATACCTGGTGGCAAACAGAAACCGGTGGCATTTTAATCACTTCATTACCAGGCTCTGCCGGGATGAAACCAGGCGCGGCGGGTTTACCATTTTTTGGCGTACAACCTGTAGTCATTAATAAAGATGGCGAAGAGCTTGCGGGCGAAGCTCGAGGTGCGTTGGTGATGAAGGGCAGTTGGCCTGGTCAAATGCGCACTATTTATGGTGATCATCAACGTTTCCACCATACCTATTTTAGTCAATATAAGGGCTATTATTTTACTGGCGACGGCGTACAACGTGATGCCGATGGTTACTATTGGATACTTGGCAGAATAGATGACGTACTCAATGTATCTGGCCATCGTTTAGGTACGGCAGAAATTGAAAGCGCATTGGTACTTCATCCAAAAATCTCTGAAGCTGCGGTAGTTGGTTACCCACACGACATAAAAGGCCAGGGCGTTTATGCCTTTGTGACCTTAATGCACGATGAAGTCGAAAGTGAAGAACTCATTACTGAGTTGAAGGCGTTAGTGGCAAAAGAGTTAGGCAGTTTTTCAAAGCCGGATCTTATTCAATATGCGCCGGGTTTACCAAAAACTCGTTCGGGCAAAATTATGCGCCGAATTTTACGTAAAATCGCAGAAAATGAATTGACCAGTTTAGGTGACACTTCAACCTTGGCTGATCCAGCCGTGGTTGAAGACCTTATCGAAAAGCGTTTAATTCGCTAGCTAACAGTTCTTATCCTGATTGGTATTAAACCGATAAGAAAGGGGCATATTGCCCCTTTTTTATATCTAATAGCAAAAAATTACAGCTTGATATTAAATAGTGCTTGCCAGGTGAAACGAAAAACTGCTACAACTAATCATCAGCTCGAAAAGAGCGGCGAGTTTTCGCCAGAGTGGGTATATAAACATCCTCTGACAGATTAAATTAAAAGACAGATATGCAAAACCAAAAATTAAACTTCCGATATTATCGCTTTACCTATCTTTATTACTAAGCCTTGCTTGGTAACTTCTGCTTTATCTTATATTTAAAAATTTAATAACCCAATTTAATTAACAATTTTAACTAACGACTAAACTTTTTATCGGAAAAAAATTATGCAAACTAGCAAACTTAACGACGTTCATGTTAACTCGGAAGAAGTACTTATTACGCCTAATCAACTGAAGGCGAAGTTACCTTTGAGCACCTCCGGACGTGAATTTATCCTGAATTCAAGAGAAGTCATTTCTAATATTATCCATAAAAAAGATCCGCGTCTTTTAGTGATTTCTGGCCCGTGTTCGGTCCACGATGTTGAAGCGGCAAAAGAATATGGTCGTAAACTAAAAGCCTTACATGACGAATACCAAAACACTTTATACATAGTAATGCGCGTATATTTTGAAAAACCGCGTACTACCGTCGGCTGGAAAGGTTTAATCAATGACCCTCATATGGACGGCAGTTTTGACGTCACCACAGGGCTAGAGACTGCCCGTGAATTATTGATTTACTTAACTGATTTAGGCTTACCACTGGCAACAGAGGCGCTAGATCCCATTTCACCACAGTATTTAGCCGAGCTGTTTAGCTGGTCGGCCATTGGTGCGAGAACCACAGAATCACAAACACACCGTGAGATGGCCAGTGGCTTATCTATGCCAATCGGTTTTAAAAACGGTACTAACGGTTCACTAGGTGTGGCGATTAATGCGATGGAGTCGGCGGCCTCGCCACATAGATTCATGGGCATAAATAAAGACGGTCAGGTTTCGCTTGTTACCACTTCTGGTAACCGCGACGGTCATGTAATTTTACGTGGTGGCCAACAACCTAACTATGATTCAGTCAATGTAGCCATTTGTGAGCAAAGCCTAAGAGATGCAAATTTAGCACAAGCGCTAGTGATTGATTGCTCGCATGCCAATTCAAGCAAAGATCATAATCGTCAGCCGTTGGTTGCTGAAAATGTGGTTAATCAAATCTGTGAAGGCAATAAATCAATTATTGGATTCATGCTAGAAAGTCATTTAAATGCCGGTAACCAAAGTTCTAATGTAGCCAAAAGTGAATTGGTCTATGGCGTGTCGGTAACCGATGCTTGTATTGACTGGCAAGCCACTGAAACATTACTGGCGCAAACCAACGAAAAGCTTGCCGATGTGCTGAGTAAACGTATCGCTTAGCTTTTAGCAAGCCAATTAAACTAAATGAAACAATTTGATAACCACTTATGACTACCTTTGAACATAAACTGCAGCAATGCCGAGATGAGATTGATCAAATAGATCAACAGCTGGTCGATCTCTTGAGCAAACGCCGAAAGGTGACTGCTCGTGTTGGCGAATTGAAAAGCCAGGTTGGCATGCCAATTTTTGCACCTCATAGAGAACAGCAATTATTGGTAAAACTGCGTAACCAGGCACGCTCAGCACAAGTATCTGAGCAGCTGATTGAAGACATCTTTCGGCGCATTATGCGCGATTCTTATTCTTCACAAGACGAGCAAGGTTATCAATGCATCAAACCCAATGCCGGTAAAATTGTGGTCATTGGTGGTAGCGGCCAGCTAGGGCGAGTATTTGTCGATTTATTTAGCCGAACCGGTTACGACGTTGCCATTATTGAAAAAGATGACTGGTATCAGGCCGAACAAACTTTTGCACAAGCAGGGTTAGTGATTGTTGCGGTACCGATTAATCTAACCGAATTGGTGATTAACAAATTAGCGTCTTTGCCTGAGCACTGCATTTTAGCGGATATTACCAGTATTAAAGATAAACCATTGGCGGCAATGTTGGCTGTACATAAGGGGCCCGTGGTTGGTTTACATCCGATGTTTGGCCCTGATGTTACCGGTTTTATCAAGCAAACCATTATCGTTTGCCACGGCAGAGACCAACAACAGTATCAATGGTTGCTCGAACAATTTTCCGTATGGGGTGCGTTAAACTACACCGTTAGTGCGCAAGAACATGATGATGCCATGGCGATGGTGCAAGTGATGCGCCATTTCTCTACGGTAAGTTATGGCTATCATTTAATGCAGGAAAATGTTGAACTTGACCAGTTGCTGGCGATGAGTTCGCCGATTTACCGCTTAGAGCTGGCTATGGTCGGGCGTTTATTTGCCCAAGATCCTAACCTCTATACCGAGATCATTTTTTCAAACCCAGACAATGTGGTGATGATGAAGCGCTTTGCCAATCGTTTCCTCGAGTTATTAACTTCAGTAGAAAAGGGTGATAAGCTGGATTTTGTTGACAAATTTACTCAAGTTGCCGACTGGTTTGGCGATGATGCCCAAAACTTCCTGTTAGAATCGACTTCACTTTTGGATAAAGCCCGAGAACACAAATAACCTTGATGACACCATTTATATGGTAAAAAAGCATAATAAACCGGCTATGTTGTTGGCCTTTATCGTCAGTGTTAGTGTTGCGCTATTACTTGCAATGCAAACTGCAAATGCCAAAGGTGATACACATCTTGGTTTGATCACTAAAAGCCAACTGATCGATAATTATGAAGATTTTTCCGAAAATTATCGTGATTATCAACCTTCAGAGGAAGAGCTTGTCGCGGTTGAGGCACTACCGGATAATTTAAATATCAAAGTGTTTTTTGGCACCTGGTGCCATGACAGTGAGCGAGAAGTCCCGCGTTTATTGCAAAGCTTTAAAAAATCGCCTGTCAGTATTGAGTTGTATGCACTGGATACCCATAAATCTGATCCTGACGGTTTAGCAAAAGCCAATAATATCAAATATACGCCAACCATTATTGTCTATCAGCATGACAAAGAAATTATGCGGATTATCGAACGAACGGAAAACTCCTTTGGCGAAGATATCCTCAAAGCTTGGCAGCAAAATAACGGATGATTTTAAGGTAATAGCAAGCATTCAATATCCCTAGTTCAGCTTAATTAACCTGAGCTAGAGATAAGTAGGACCAGTTATTGTAAAGATTGCAGCGTTGCTAATACTTCCAGTCGTAACACTTTAATTGACTGGGAAATGGCGTCATTTTGGCTCTGCTGCTGGTGCATTAATTGCCAGTTCTTTTCCCAAATTTTTTTTAATTGCTCGGCATTATGCTTCACTTCAGGTGACACGGTTTGCGCTAAACCTTGTACATACAACACATAACTCCAGCCTTTTATCGGATCTCCTTTTTCTTTATCTTCGTTGTAAAAAGCGTGGTCCACCAAGAGCTGTAATTCTGCCAGCGACATTAAAATTTGAAACGATGAGGTGCGCACATTGCGGTTGTATTCAGTTTGCTCATTACGCCAGGTATTATAGGCCAATGAGCTTACCGCGATGAAAATACTAATAATGGCAATAAGGTTATTTTGTATTTGCTGTTTTAGGCTGCGTTTTATTGTTGAGTTTTTCATGCTATTACTTTTTCAATTTTTCCAGAAACTCTTTCTTCTTTTCATCGAATTGGTCACTGAACTTGTCTTTTAGCGCTTTTTTATATTGCTTCTTCGCCGCTTTTGAAATGGCTTTGAAAATATTTGTTGATATTACCCCTGCCAGTTCACTTGCCGGCAGTCCCTGTGTCCCGCCAATGGCACCGAGTTCAACTTCTGGAATTTCAATATTGTAAGTTTTGCCATTCACTTTCGTTAAGTCTAACGTTAACGCGACGCCGGCTAGCGTTAATTTTTCAATGGCAATGCGAGCCTCTGGTTTATCACTGCTTTTCTTTTTTTGCTCAGGTTGCGTTTGCTCAGCTTGCTCGGAACTCACCGAGATATTTTTCTTAATGGTGTTTAATAAATGCTCAATATTGGTTTTGCCATTTTGGTCAAACTCAACAAACGCCTGTGGTTTTTTTAAGATAATCGACTCAATTATCAAGGGCGACTCGCCTAAAGACACAAGATCAAGGTCTAATGAAATTTCACCTAAATAAAAGGCTTTCGGCTGATTGAATTGACTTGGATTTGAAAAACTAACGCCATAAATTCCACCAAAGCCTTCACTGATTTGCAAATCTACGCTGTCAACCGTCACTGGTTCTCCCAGTACTTGTGCGCCTTGAATTTCTATTTGCGAACGAATGAAACCATTCCAGTCTGCAGCCGCTAAAAACCATAACATTGCGCCAAAAAACAGCAATAAGCTGGCCGCTAAAATAGCGAGTTTGTTCATCAGTATTCCTTAATATTTCGATAAATTGGTTAAAACGTAAAGTAGCTATAACAGTATTATAGCGAACCTAAGTTTTTATTTAACTTATAAAAAATGTATTTCAGCGTATAATTATCGTTTCAAAGTGCTATTTAGGCTATATTTGAGCCAAATTTTATTGGATATTGTTTACCATGGAAAACTCACCTTCATCAAGGCTACCATTAATTGTACTTTCATTGATGCTGGCAGCCTTGCTTGTTTATTTAAATTGGCCAGAAACTGAACAGAATAATCAACATTTTTCTCGTGTTGTTTCGGTAAAAACCGCGGCGTTAATGATGGCAGAGTTTAGTGATGAATTTGAAGCGCTCGGTACCGCCAAAGCCAACGAAGAAGTTATCATTACCGCACAATATTCAGACATTATCGAATCGATCCATTTTGATGACGGCGACACGGTAAAAAAAGGCGATATTCTGGTTGAGTTGGCGAAGGCTGAAGAGCAGGCTAAGGTAAAAGAATATCAAGCCAACCTCGATGAATCGACCGCTCAGTTAGATCGTTTTAAAGAACTACTGAAGAAAAATGTTGGCTCTATTGCTCAACGTGATGAACAACGTGCCAAAGTTGAATCGATAAAAGCGCAGTTATTAAGTGCCAAAGCGGTTTTAGATAACTTAACCATAAGAGCGCCTTTTGATGGTCAATTAGGCTTTCGACAAGTAAGTGTTGGTGCATTAATTGAAAATTCTGACGTGATCACCTCATTAGACGATGTTAAAACCATTAAGGTCGACTTTGCCATTCCTGAGCGGTTTTTAACTACGGTTAATGTTGGTCAGTTAATTGCGGCTACCAACGTTGCTTATCCTGGACTAAAATTTAATGGCAAAGTCACCAGTATCGCTTCCCGTGTAGATACGATAACTCGCACCATACAAATACGAGCCGAAATATCGAACCTAAACGGCAAACTTCGTCCGGGCATGTTAATGAGTATCATTGTGGAACGTAATGTTGAACGAATACTGCTATTGCCCGAAGGTGGGGTGATCCCTTTTGAAGACAGACATTTTGTGTTTGTGGTTGAAGACGATACGGCGAAAAGAGTAAATGTAGTTGTTGGACGAAGAAAACCAGGCATAGTTGAAATTGCCTCAGGTTTAGCTGAGGGGACTCAGGTGGTGGTGGAAGGGGCGTTAAAGCTTAGAGATGGTGCCAAAGTTAAGGTTAGCAATAACACGGCTAATGGTGATGATACAGGCATGGAAATTAAGTAATGATTTTATCTGACTTATCGGTTAAGCGCCCAGTATTTGCCACGGTTCTTAACTTATTAATCATCACTTTTGGTATTGTCGCTTTTTTGTTGTTGCCATTGCGTGAATATCCGGATACTGACAAACCGGTAGTTACAGTTTCCACCAGTTACCCGGGTGCATCGGCAGCTATTGTTGAAACCAAAATCACCCAAATTCTGGAAGATAAAATCAGTGGTATCGCCGGCGTTAAAAATATCAAATCTACCTCAAGAGATGGTCGCTCTCGTATTCAGATTGAGTTTGAAAACGATCGTGAAATCGATGATGCGGCCAATGATGTTCGGGATAAAATTTCCTCCGAATTAAGACGATTACCCGATCAAGCAGATCCTCCAGAAGTACAAAAAGCCAGTGATGATGGCGACGTTATTGCCTGGTTTACGCTAACCAGTGACGTGTTTAATACGCTTGAATTAACTGATTATGCTAACCGTTATATTGTTGACCGTTTTGCCGTGGTTAATGGTGTGTCTGAAATTATGGTTGGTGGCGGTCGCACTTATGCGATGAAAATTACCCTCAACCGACAAGCGATGGCCGCCCGAGATATTACCGTTAATGATATTGAAAACACCCTAAAAGCGGAAAACGTGGAGCTGCCCGCTGGCGATATCAAATCAGTCGACCGGGTATTTAATGTCCGAGTGGCGCGCAGTTATAAAACCGCTGTCGATTTTTCCAATATGGTGATAACCCGCGGCGAAAATAACTCGCTGGTACGTTTATCGGATGTTGCCGATGTTAAAATTGCCTCTGCCGACGATGAAACCATGTTCAAAGGTAATGGTCGCAATATGGTGGGCTTAGGCATCATTAAACAATCCACGGCGAACACCATTGATGTGGTAGAAGCGGCGCGAGCCGAACTGGAAGAAGTAAAACTAAATCTTCCGGCGGGCACTACGATCACGCCCAGTTATGATTCATCAATCTTTATTAAAGAATCGATCAGCGAAGTATATAACACGCTAGGCATTGCCATGTTGATGGTAGTTTTAGTTATCTTTATCTTTTTAGGGAATATTCGGGCAACGCTGATCCCGGCCGTTACCGTACCAGTAGCACTTATTGGTTCGATGATAGCGCTTAGTGCCCTGGGCTTTTCGATAAACCTGTTAACCTTGTTGGCTCTGGTGTTGGCCATTGGTCTGGTGGTAGATGACTCCATTGTAGTGTTAGAGAATATTTATCGCCGCATTGAAAATGGTGAAAAACCTATCATGGCGGCTTACCATGGTGGTCGTGAAGTGGCATTTGCTGTAGTTGCCACCACCATGGTACTGGTTGCCGTGTTTGTGCCATTAATCTTCTTAGCTGGTGATATCGGCCGCTTATTTACCGAATTTGCCTTAGCCATTGCTGCCGCAGTTATTTTCTCCAGTATTACTGCGCTGTCATTAACACCTATGATGTGTTCCAAACTGTTAAAACATCGTCAGCGTAGCTCCTCTTTTGGCCAATTACTGGACAGAGGATTTGCTAAGCTGGAAGCATCGTATGCGAACTCGTTACGATCTGTGATCAAGCAACCACTAATGATAGTGCTGGTGATGCTCCTTGCGTTTGCTAGCCTTTGGAGCATTTTAGATAAATTGCCGAGTGAATATGCGCCAAAGGAAGACCGAGGTGGGGCATTTTTAATTATGAGTGGTGCTGAAGGCGCAAGTTACGCAAATAACAGTGCCAACATGAAAAAAATCGAAGAGAAACTGTTACGCCATTATCACGAAGGTACGCTTGAGCGGGTAATAGTACGTGTGCCTGGTTTTGGTGGCACTGGTGGTATTGCCATTATCGGCTTACCCAGCTGGCATGAGCGGGACATTTCCACATTCGATTTTATTCATGACTTTAACAGTGAGCTGGCCTCTATTACCGATGTCCGTGCATTTTCGATGATGCGCGGCGGAATTGGTGGCAGAAGGGGCGGTGGTCGTCCCATCGGTTTTGTCTTGCAAGGCAACAGTTATGAAGAATTAGCGCGCTGGCGAGACATTATTTTGAGCCGGGCACAAGAAAATCCCAATATCATTTCCCTTGAGAGTGATTATAAAGAAACCTCACCACAGTTATTAATCAATATCGACAGAGCTCGCGCCGCCGATCTCGGAGTGTCGGTAGGGGATATTGGCACCACGTTAGAAACCATGTTAGGCAAACGCCGAGTTACCACATACGTGGAGCGTGGCGAAGAGTATGATGTGATTTTAGAAGGCGATGAAAACGAATACCGCAGCCCAAGCAGTATTGACAATATATATGTGCGCTCAAATTCTACCGATCAGTTAGTAGCCATGTCTAACTTGATCAGCATTGAAGAAAGCGCTCGTGCCAAAGAGTTACGTCGTTATAATCGTTTAAAAAGCATCACCATCAGCGGTAACGTCGCCGACGGTTACACTCTGGGTGAAGCGTTAGATTACTTAAACGAAATTGTAAAACAGGAATTACCGGTAGAGGCCGCTGTCGATTACTCTGGCCAATCGCAAAAATTAAAAGAAGGCGGTAGTTCGATGTTGATGATCTTTGGCCTGGCATTATTGATCACTTACTTGGTGTTAGCGGCACAATTTGAAAGCTTTATCCATCCGTTTGTGATCATGTTAACCGTGCCGTTGGCTTTGGTTGGCGCCTTGGCCGGTTTATACGCAATGGGGATGAGTTTGAATATTTACAGCCAAATAGGCATAGTGATGCTCATTGGCCTGGCAGCGAAAAACGGTATTTTAATCGTCGAATTTGCCAACCAGTTACGTGATGCCGGAGAAGAGTTTACCGATGCCATTGTTAAAGGGTCGCAACAACGATTACGTCCAATTGTGATGACGTCGTTTACTACCGTAATGAGCTCAATACCGCTAGTGATTGCTGTTGGCCCAGGGGCAGAAAGCCGCATGGTATTAGGAGTAGTAATTTTTGCCGGTGTATCGTTAGCGACTGTCTTTACCTTGTTTATCGTACCTGGTGCCTATTATTGGCTATGTCGAAATACCAAATCACCAGAATACATTGCCAAACAGATAGAACAACAGAGCTCACTTAAAAGTTCAAACAACAAACCCACTCAAAAGGCTATCCCTGCCTGTCGTGGATAAGTACATATATGGACCCAAAAGCCAATCATTTTAAAACTACTGAAGTTGCGCCGGCACCTTGGTCGGTTTTATTTGTTCACTGGCATAACAACCTAACACCTTGATGAAACGGGTCAACTTCGTTAATTCGGTTAAACAATCTTGCATTATCGCCGATTTTAAATTGGCTTCAAGATCAATATAAAACATCTCTTCCCAGGGGCGGCCCTGAATAGGACGAGATTCGAGTTTAGACATGTTAATGCCGTGTTGTTTTAATACCAACAAACAATCCACCAAAGCACCAGGGTTTTGACTTGTGGCTAGAATTAATGTGGTTTTCGCCGGAATTTGTACGGCAACGTCTACGGGTTTACGAGCGACTAAAATAAAGCGGGTGTGATTTTCCTGCTGGTTGGCTATCGATTTTGTTAATGACAGTAAATCGTATAACTTACCACCTTCTTCAGAGCCCATTACGGCAACATTCGCTTGTTTAAGCTCTGCGGCTTTTTGCATCGCCTGCGCACTTGAATCACAATATTCAATGCGTATGCCTTCTTGTTTATTCAAAAAATTGCTGCATTGCTGTACCGGTTGGGCATGAGCATAAATGGTATCGATTTTATCCAAAGAAGTATTCACTGCAGTTAATAAACAATGATCTATGGGTTGCGATAATTCACCCACAATTGACAGGTTGGTGTGTTGCAGTAGATCGTACACTTCGTTGATACTGCCAGAGCTGGTATTTTCAATAGGTAGCATGCCGTAATCTACGTTACCAGATTCAACCTGATGCAAAATACCACTAAAACTGTCGCAACCAAATTCGATGATCTCTTCGGCGCGTCGAGAAAAATAGCGATAACTGGCCAAATAGCTGTACGAACCTTTGTCACCTAAAAACGCCACACTTACCGTTGGGGTTTTAATGTTCGGGTTTTTCAGCTGCTGCAAATAGGCTTGCTGATTTAATACCGAATCTTCAATGATGGTTTGAAAGATATTGGTCACGTAATGGGCGTCTAAACCTTCTTTTTTACCCTGTTGGATAAGTCTTACCAATAACTCTTGCTCGCGTTGCTGATCACGCACCGGACGAACTTGATGAGCTTTACTCTTCGCCACATTTAAGGTGAGAGAACGGCGTTTGGCAAACAAGCTCAGTAAATCCTGATCTAAATTGGTAATTTGTTCACGGATAACATTCAAATCTAAACTGTCTTTCACCTTTTACTCCAAACTTATTGGTTATATAAATAATAAAGCCTCCATTAGGAGGCTTTTTCGACGTTTTTAAGTTAGCAACGAAAAATCCCTCCAGTATTAACTGGTAAAGAATCGAAACTTAAAAACTAATAATTCAATATTCATGCCTTAACTCTATTAAGCAGGCGAAAAACTGTCAACTGATTATTCGTTTTCTGTTAAAATAATCGCCATTAAATTTTTATATCTAAGACTTTGTAGGAATATTGATGTCTTCATTACAAGATCAGTTACTAAAAGCCGGGTTAACTACCAAGCAAAAAGCCAAGCAGGCGAATAGTGACAAACGCAAAAAAAACAAACAAAAACGTAGTGGTGTCAAAGTTGAGGCTTCATTACAAGAACAGGTAAAGCTAGACTTAGCCAAAACCCAAGCTGAAAAAGCGGCGAAAGATAAAGCGCTAAATGATCAAAAGCAACAGCAACTGGCCGATAAAGAGCTACAGCAACGCATTCTACAAATACTGCAACATCACAACATTAAAAATATTAATGGCGATGTGGAATATAACTACACCGATAACGGCAAAATTAAAAAATTGTTTGTTGACGGTGTTACCCAAAAGGCATTAGTAAATGGCCGGTTAGCCATTTGTGCCTTAGCCGACACGACCTACCTGGTAACCAGTGAAACTGCTGAGAAAATAGCCACCTTAGATGCCAGTGTTATTTTGTTGAGTAATGAAAAAGTTGCCAGTGAAGAGATTGAAGAAGATGACCCATATGCCGATTATCAAATTCCCGATGATTTAATGTGGTAGTCAACCCCTAGAAAATCACACCTTATTTTATTTACCCATTAGGAAACAACTATGCCTATTTTACGATTTATTATTGGCCGAATTATTTTATTAATAAATTTTTTAACCATGCCGAAAGCCGTTAAACGTGATGACAATAGCCAACAAGCTATCGACAAAAAAACGGAAAATTTCAGTTTATACCAGTTAAATGCCTGCCCATTTTGTGTCAAAGTACGTCGTTCAATGAAACGCCAAAATTTGAACATACAATTACGCGACATCAAGCAAGACAATCACCTCAATGATTTGCTAGATAATGGTGGCAAACGCACTGTACCGTGTTTGCGTATCGACAATAGCGATGGCAGCAGTCAATGGATGTATGAATCAAAGGCGATTGTTGCCTATCTTGATCAAGTTGCAGCATAAAGCGAAAGCTTAAATGACAATAATACCAATTTGATTAATTAAGTGGTCTACTTTTTCATGAGGGAAAACGGATAAATACAAGGCATAAAGTTTAATAAGTAGTTATTCTACTTATAAACTTTATAACGCAGTAGTTATTTGTTTTAGCCATTAAAAATGATCAGGTAATTAGTCAACTCGGTATAATAATGACCTGAAGAATTCAGGTCTTTTTTTTTGTTTGCCCAGCAAAGCTGGCAAACCCGACAGACTGAAAGAAGTCTGTATCACCCTGACTAAGGGGAAGATAATCCGAATGGCAAGGGCGTTATCGGCTAACGATAGGGT
>MABC01000080.1 GCA_002162925.1 Thalassotalea sp. 42_200_T64
CAAAGGCGGTAACGGTTTTTGCAAGTTGCTCTGACATCATTGGAACCGAAGTTATTAAGTTGCCATGAATTAAATCAGTTTAAAAAAGATAAGTTAAACTATGCTGCCGTAAGCTCACGTTCAATCTGGCTTCGCAATGATCTGGCGAACTTCAAACTGCGTTTGATAGCGCTTGAAGCCAAGGTTGCCGAAGAAGGACTGATCCTGACGGAGTCCCAGGTCCAGGCATTGGAGCGCAAAAAAGCAAGATGATGAAGCCTGTGGCGAGATCGATACTGCTCATCCCGGCTATCTCGGATCGCAGGACACCTTCTACGTCGGCACGTTCAAAGGCGTCGGCCGGGTTTATCAACAGACCTACATCGATACTTACGCCAAGGTCGCGCACTGTAAGCTCTATACCACCAAGACGCCGATCACAGCAGCATGTAACCACCCCTTTTATAGATCAGATTTCAATAGAGTTTTCCTGCTTTAATTGTTCATAAAGCTTTGGTGGTAAATCATTGAGTGATTCATGTGGTCGCTCATGATTATATTCCACCATCCAACTATCGGTTATTTCTCGTACTTCCGTCAATGAATTAAATAAATAACAATCTAAAACTTCATTACGGTAAGTTCGGTTGAATCGTTCTATATAGGCATTTTTTGTTGGTTTTCCTGGCTTAATGAAGTCTAGTTTAACGCCATGTTGCTCCGACCATAATTCAAGTGCATGAGAGATAAACTCTGGCCCATTGTCCTGTCTCAGACGTTTCGGGTAACCTCGATAGGCCGCGATTCGATCGAGTACACGTATAACGCGAAGCGCAGGTAAACTCATATCAACCTCAATCGCTAATACCTCACGATTGTAATCATCAATGACATTAAACGTTCTAAAATGTCTGCCTGAGTATAAATTATCACTCATAAAATCCATTGACCAACAAGCATTGGCACTGGTTGGTACGGCGAGTGGCTCAGGTGTTCTTGCTGGTAATCGCTTTTTTGTTTTTCGTCTTAAATTGAGCTTTAAACCACAGTAAATGCGGTAAACACGTTTATGGTTCCAAGGATGACCTGAGAGCCGTAATCGTTTAAACAGCTTACGAAAACCATACCTAGGGTGCTTTTGTGCTAACAAAGAAAGCACGTCAATGATCTCGGTATCATCAACCAATATTGCTTGGTAATAATAGGTACATCGACTAATACAAAACGCTTCGCAAGCCAGCACAACACCTAAACCCAGTTCAATATGTGCGAACTGAGCTAACTGCTTTCGCTCTGATGGCTTTACAGCTTTTTTTCGATGACTTCTTTGAGTGCCATATTTTGTAAACTGACATCAGCAAACATTTTCTTGAGTTTGAGATTTTCATCCTCAAGCGCTTTGAGTTTGGCTAAGTCAGATGCCTCCATACACACCGTACTGTGATTTCCACTTATAATAAGTGCTTTGGCCTACGCCATGTTGACGGCACAAATCAGGAACGGTCATCGCCCCTGACTCACCTTCTTTTAACAGCGCAAAGATTTGAGATTCCGTGAATCGTTTATTTTTCATTGTTTTTCTCCGTTAAGTAAATGTAACGGGAAAACTCTATTAAAGCGATTCTGATTTTACGGGAGGGTTACATTCCCTCAACCACGTCCATTTATTGGTGGACATGAGCGCCCAGAGCAATACTGGAATCGTGATAGAATAAACTCTGATCAAATACGCCGTGTTGATAGAGAGTTCACTCTCAATACTGACCTCCTGGATAAAAAGGTAGCCGACGACCATAGCGAAGATCAGATGTACAAGCGATAGAAGGCCCATACCACAAACGAGTTTCACTGCCAATCGCGCTATATCGTTTGCCTTCGCCGAGGCAATCGTGAGAGCGAAGAAAATAGATGAGTCGAAAACATCGACTGAGATGGGGAACGTCAAGGAATTCCATGAACGATGGTAGGTTATCGTTTCTTTTGTAGCTGTAACGAAGAAATTGCTGCTTAAGAAGGCGTTAAATGCCCCTTCGGAGATGCTGGCTAAAACATTCAAATAGAACTCCATCACAAGTTGGAGTCCTAAAATCGCAATGAACGATACAAAAATGGCCACACTGCAAAACTTCAGCAATGTCTTGTCGGCGGAAGGCCCCTGGTTCCATGAGAGCCATATAAAGAAGACAGCTATGACAAATACGCCCTGCCACAGATAAGTGTGCACGAAATCGAAGATCGCGGGGAAACTCGCACCTGTAACGCCGAGGACAGCTATTCTCAGGACATTTAAGAAAACGATGATCACGCCGCCCGCTAAAATCCCCTTGATTTTGTAGCTGATATTGTGGGACGGAGAGGCGATAACAGCTACAGAAAATATCAACAGAAAATCTATCGCCGTGCATTCTGAGTTGATAAGCATCTTGAACCCGGAGATTGTCACTGCCATAACAGTGTCTTCGTAGACGACAGGAACGCCGAAGGGTTTCAGGAAAACAACGACGAGAGAGCCCGTAAGGTCGATTAATCCGAGCAAAGAGAAGCCAGAGAGTAGACAGAGTGCGAGAAAAAGCGCACTAAGTAACACCAAAAAAAGGAGAGAAAACCTATAACCGCTGATAGTTGAGTATTCCTCTTTAGCCATTCCAGATACCTCCATTGAATCTACAGTTAGTTGTAATTGTGCCACCTAGGGTCAAAAAAATCAGAGAATTATATCATATTGAAAATGGGGCCTCAACACTCACCATTTTTAACCAGCAATTCTCGGTGATTTAATTTTCGCTGTGTCCCGTTCGCATCGTTCGGACATCTACTAGTATTAAATTCAGCCTATATTTCAATGAAATAGGCTGATCACTTCCTTTTTCTCTAAAGTATTTCTAATTTTTATCATCGAAAACTATTTTTATTTAGCGATATTCTACATTTTTAAATTTTAGGCGGAGAACTCCTGTGTTTTGTATGAACGTTGTTAACTTCTATTTTCGTTATATTTAATCAGGAAAATAGTAACCCACTAAGACACCATCCCATGCAGTTACTAACTTTGCTTTCCCACTAGGTATTGCCTTAGTAAAAATTTCTGCTGGTGTTCTGCCATCTAAATTACTATGCGGCCTGATCACGTTATACCATGTTTGATAAATATCTAGCTCAACTTGTAAATGCGTTGCCGAAATTGAAATTTGTCGCCATTTTCGTTTAAATGTACCAAAGCAACGTTCAATTCGTCCATTTTGCCAAGGGCAAGCAATATCTGTTGCCTGGTGTTTTATCGATAAAAATTTTAGAGCTACATTAATCAGTTTTAAACAGCAATGAAACTAAGTAAAAAATTAAGTTAAATAGCCACGATATTATTTTCATATATTTTTTGATTTTGAAAACAGTTAAGTGAGCATATTTTATTGCATTCATTATGGGTATCAAATTAAACAAGATGGGCGTGTTGGACGTTTGAGCATTTCATTTCTAGATAATACTTAACAGGTGCGGTAAACTGGTATTGTTAATGTTGTTTTTAGAGGTGCTATTATGCAAGCAAAATTCTCAGAAGATGTGATTCCTTTATCTGATCTTAAAATAAATCCAGGCAAGGTAGTTAATCACGCTAAAGATTCACATCGACCAGTATTAGTTACGAGTCGTGGACGAGGTATAGCGGTAGTTCAAGGGCTTGAAGAATATGAAAAGAATATCGAAGAACTTGCTTTTATAAAAGCTATTGCTAGAGGCATGCTCGATATTAAAGAAGGGGATAAATCAGATATTAGCGATGTAAAAGCAAGGCTTGGTTTATAGTCGTGAAAATTGAATTTGCAGAGTCGGCTATATGTGATTTAGAAGATATCAGATCATATTACACAGAGCAGCAGGTACCACAAGTTGGTGAGAGTTTTATTTTGGAAATGATCAGCCATATTGAAACATTGCCTTCTAACCCTGAAATTGGTAGGCAAGTACCAGAGTTTTCAGTGTCATTGATTAGAGAGTTAATTCATTCTCCTTTTCGTATTGTTTACGTATTAAACGAAACTAGCATTCAAATAATTAGAATCTGGCGAAGCGAAAGGTTAATGCGATTGCCATAAAATACTCTCTGGCACTATTCTGTGAGTTTGCAAAGAATATCTATTAAGTTTAAATCCAAGCTCTGTCATGAACACCACCCGTAATATCTAGCTTGATACACATTAATCCAATTGACTCCGATACCGACAACGTGATTGTGATTCCGGTTGTCGAGGGTTCAAATCCCATTAGCCACCCCATTTTTCTTTCCTAGTTTCAAATTCATCACCCCAGTGTTATTAAACTCTATAGCCAAATTGTCTTTTTCTAAACACGCAATAAACCCCAACTAATTTACAGAACCATAAATTGTTTCTGTGCATATCCTGTACGCATTTAATTCCAAGTAGATCTCATTCCTGTAAAGTGCTGCTAACGAACTGGTGAATGTGTGAGCATTGGCATGGGGTTATTGAGTTGCTGATGTGTTGGTATTTGCTCTTATGTATATTTTTTGTGAAAAAACATCTTATGTTGGTACTTAAAAGAAGCAAAGGGATCAGACACTGACCCCTTTGATTTTGTGTGATTTTTATTTTCACCCATTATTTAAATGCTGTTTTGTTGGTAATGGCTTTCACCGCATCTTCGGTTGTTACAACTGCGTTGGCTAGGTATCTGAAGTTCACTAGAGCCGCTTCATAGCCATCCCCTTCGGGAACTTGTGCGCCAGCTGTGGCATCTTTCACAACAACAACTTCAAAACCTTGCTCCAGCAATTCACGTAAATGTGATTCAACACATAGGTTGGCAGACATACCAGCTAGAATTACTTTGTCTATACCTCGTTTGCGTAACTGAAGGACTAGGTCATTGGTCTCAGGGCCATAAACTTTATGAGGGCTGGTGATGACGGTCTTACCGTCTTGGATATACGGCTTATACTGCTTCAGCCAATCTGCCCCCGAATTTTCAAAACCATCGATACTTAACGCATCCTTACGATCAAACATCTTAATGTGGTGCATCAATTTTTCCAGCGCACCTTCAAATTTCCAGTTATAATCGGTTTGGTAGTAATAATGTGGCGAGACAAATACTGGCACATTATTTTTCTTTGCTGCCTTGAACAGGCTTTCTATGTTTTTGATTGTATTGTTTTTGACCACGCTCTTGCCGACAACGCCCCAAGTCACGCCCTTCTCACTCAGAAAGTCGTTTTGTGGGTCGGTGGTCACCAATGCCGTTCGATCCGGATCAAACGTCATACCTGGGTTGGGCAACCCGGCATAAGCGCAAACCTGGAAACCAATCAATAGGAGCCCGGTAACTATTTGTATATTTAACATGTTGTTATCTCCTCTTTGTAATCTAACTTTGTTTGTTGCCCGCTCCAGCAACCAATCGGGTTTACTGGGCTATTAATATAATAGCGGCGCATAAGACTAAATAATATGTCTGGATATCTGGAATTTATATCTAATCGTCCAAATATTTCATCTATACTAAATTCTGATGGATATTCTGAATGATGTACTCAAAACGCTGCGCTTGAGTTCCAAAGTCTTTTTGGATGCAAAGTTTTGTGACGAATGGGTCATTGATATGTCGTCGATGAATTTGCAAATCAACTTTCATGTTATTGCAAACGGTGATTGTTGGTTACACACGCCTGACACACCCACTCCAATAGCGCTACATGCAGGTGATCTGATGTTTTGTTTACATAATCCTCTGCTTTTTATTTCTCATAGTTCGGAGTACCCTGCGGATGATTTGCCACGCAACATGCCAACGACAGAAGATAAACAGGGCAAATCAACGTCATTGATTTGCGGTTATTGTGAGTTTCTTCAACATTATTGGAACCCGATACTAAAGGAGTTGCCGGATGTAATGGTGATTCCCGCGGCAGACTCGACCAAAACTAATTTGGCGATCATCATTAACATGATGATCGCTGAAACTAATTATGGTCATGTTGGTTCAAATGCAATCGTCGATCGCTTGTCCGATATTCTGTTTATCGAGGCCATTCGAACATACATGCTGCTACACGAGACTAATCTTGGTTATATTGCCGTCCTCAAAGATCCTCGCCTTTCCAAAGCATTGACCAGTTTTCATAAGCAGCCCGAGCATCACTGGTGTGTGCAAGCACTGTCCGAAGAAGCCGGGATGTCTCGATCTGGTTTTGCCGAGCAGTTTAAAAAAATGCTTAATATGTCACCGATGGAATATGTCACTGGTTGGCGCATGCAGCAAGCCTATGACATGCTGATATCAGAGAATAAATCTGTGATGCACATTGCCGAGAATTGTGGTTATCAAAGCGAACCAGCCTTTCGAAAAGCCTTCAAGAAACAATTTAATGTTGGTCCTGGCACGATACGAAGGGAAGCAAGAGAACCGGCTGGTTCAGTGCATTAAAGGGCTCAGTATCTGAGGGATCCCCACGAACTTAAAAACAAACCGAAATCAAAGGGATCAGAGTCATTCGATGTGTTATCGCATACCGTAATAACATCATCAAACCTATATTAATTCCTTAGATTAACCCTAGGGAATTAATATCATGCCAACAACCACTATAACCAAACGATTTAAATTCACAGACAAAACCATCCGAGCCATCCCCAACAACCCTACTAACTCTAATTCTAACTCTAACTCTAACTCCACATACCTTGAACTAAGCGATACGCAAGTTATTGGCTTAAAATGCTTGGTTGGTAAAACAGGTAACAAACGCTTCTTATTCCGTTACATCTACCATGGCAAGAAACAGAGTATTAGCCTGGGCAGCTTTAATGATATCAATGTTGCTGCTGCCCGAAAGATAGCTCAAAAACATCGAGCATGGGGTTGTTGAGTTGCTGCGGTTGTGGGAGTTATGGTCTGGGTTGGGTAGTTTGTGCGCATTGAAGACATGACAACTATTCTTATTTAATGGTTTTTTTTACATAATTAAGCGGACGATGGCTCGTTATGCAATATTTAAAAAGGCTGATATACCTCTATGCGTCATTACCCCACATAAACAAGCATTTGATAATGTCAGAAACTACTGGTAACTTATTAAAACTATAATAAAAGTTTAGTGTGTGAATGAACATTTATTGAAATTGCTGACGATTTAATTCGAAATGCGCACTAATACACTTTAAATTACACAAGAAAATATCCTATGAAATCATATAAAGGTGGCTGCCACTGTGGGGTTGTCAAATTTGGAATAATCGCTGACATTAAAAGTGTTATTAAATGTAACTGTTCAATTTGCACTAAAAAGGGAGCTCTATTATTTAAGGTAAAACCGGATAATTTCAATCTGGTATCGGGTAAAGGTAATCTCACCCTTTACACGTTTAATACAAAAATTGCTAAGCACCTGTTTTGTGATGTCTGTGGAATTCACTGTTTTCATCATCCTAGGTCAACCCCCGACCTTATTGCCATTAATGTTAATTGCTTAGACGAAGAACTTGATTTTAGCTCAGTTGAAATAATACACTTCGATGGAAAAAATTGGGATAAGGATAATTTACACAAGATAGGTGTCACCAAAGAACCTATCAAGTAATTCAAGCGGGACTTTAACCGTTTTCTGGTTTCGCTTCACAAGTTTATCTATTTAAAGCCCCTTAATGTGGCGTTAACGTTCGCTTCCGGCAGCTTTACCGACCTTATTTTCGTTGTTAAGTCATAGTGTTTTTGGTCAGCTTAGTGGCAACGGTCAATAAACTTGGCAACTTCTATGCTCCGGCAACGTGCAATCAGGCGTTGATGATTTTAAAGTCGATGACGAGAAGTGCGCTTCACCTAGGCATGGTCGACGAAGATGTTTGTGTCCGGGTGAAGTAATTTAAACTCAATAATGCACGGACCAGATTTCTGAACGTGTATGAGGTGAAACGATTAATAAAAGTGTGCAAGGAGTACTCGAACAAAACAATTTCGGACTATATTGCTCTACTGGCGTTAACTGGCCTCAGGTGTGGTGAGGTGTCGAACATTAAGCTGATTGATGTTGATGTTAAAAAGCGAGTGGTACACATACCTATAACTAAGAATGGTAAACCCAGAAGCATCTATTTAACCGATTTGATGATGGCATTTATTGATCGTGTGCCGCTGAAACTTGATACCCCGTACTTGTTTGCAGGTAGGGCGAAAGGGAAACCGATAGGCTCCTCGTAAGGCATTCATTAAATTACTTAAACGTGCCCAGATCAGCCCTGATGATGTGTGTTTACATACCTTAAGGCTGCCTATTCATACTTATCAATCAGCGCTTTGGAAAGGCGCTTTAAAAAACATCTCGGTAAAACACCTCGCCAATACACCATTGGCGTAAGACTCGAACATGCAAAACAGCTATTGTTAGAAACGAATAAAAGCCTAGCTGTTATCGCTCAGGAAACCGGTTTTTGTGATCAAAGTCACTTTACCCGAGCCTATAAAAAGTTATATCAGCTTGTGTCCAAGCCATGATCGTAATAGCACCAAAGAGCCTTCTTAATAATTAAGGGAGTCGATGACAATTGACAATTGACAATTGATCTCATTGTCAGAATGAAAAATCCAAAGTCCAATATAGCCGAAATTAATTGTCTTGCATTATTCTGTGAGTTTAGATATCTATCTTATGACATTGAAATCCAACTCAGAACAATACTGACAGCCTGATTGTGATTCCATTTTCGATCGCCGTGAAGTTCAAATCCCATTAGCCACGCCATTTTTCCTGGTACAAGACATTTCACAACGTCAATATGAACAAAATTTATAGCCAAGTTGTTTTTTTCAAAACGACGGATAAAACTCAATTAAAATTAACAACCATAAATTACTCCTATGGATATCCTGTACACATTGCGGTGATCACTTAAAATTGTATGAAAATTAGACTTTTACGCCAATCAATGTTTAATATAGCAGTACAAGCATTTATGGATAAGCGCATTATTAATGGAAAAAACAGTGAAGCTCTCCGATATATTTATGGGTTATCGCGGTAACATTCGGCAATTGATCAGTCGTATTGTTAAACGTGATGATATTGATGATATTGTTCAAGAAACCTTTATACGCACTTATGAAGCAGATCTTAAGCAAAAAATAAAATATGTACGCAGTTACATGTTAACGACAGCCAAGAATCTGGCTCTTAATCACAGCGCAAGATGGGACAATAAATTTAATGACTCATTAGAGGATTTTACTGTGCCACCTGTCGAATTAAATAGCCGCTCTTTTGAAGAAGACTTCGAAAGTCAAGAAAAGTTTCTTTTTTTCTGCCGTGCAGCTGAGCAATTACCCAGTTCAGTACGCAAGTGTTTTGTCCTAAAAAAGGTTTATGGATTAAGCCAAAAAGAAATTGCACAATATTTACAATTGAGTGAAAGCACCGTTGAAAAGCATGTAGCAAAAGGCTTATTAAAAAGTGTACAATTTATGCAGGAAATGGAGCATAACAGTGGTCAAAGCACTCAAATAAAGGGTTCTAAAATAACCAGCAAGGGTAAAAAGAAAAGAGTTTTAAGTAAATGAGTAATGTCAGTCAGTTTTACAGTAAAGAGCACATACAAGAACAAGCCTGTTTGTGGATAAGTCGCATCGACCGCGGTTTATCGCCTACAGCAAAGCAAGCGCTGGTGAATTGGAGCCAGCAAAAGCACACACATTATACTACATTGCTTGAAATGGCTTCGTATTGGGATGACTTGAGCGTACTCAATGAATTAAGCGATCTGTTCCCATTAGAAAGAAACCAGCCAAAATCAAGAAAATTAACCGCGATAGTGATGGCTGCGAGTATTGCATTTATCTCTTTGATAAGTGCAAATACCTTGTTAAATGAATCATTCATCCCCTTCTTACCATCATACAAAGAGCACCAATTAACCCAAATTCAAACTTTTGCCACTAAAGTCGGTGAACAGGCAAGTTTTACTTTATCTGATGGTAGCCATATACAGTTAAATACCAATACTGAAGTTGCAATCAATTATGGCAGCAACCAAAGAAAGTTAACTTTAGTACGAGGCGAGGCGCAGTTTGACGTCAATCACGATATTAGCCGCCCTTTTACTGTCGTTGCCGGGGAAAAATCTTTTACTGCCTTAGGAACCATTTTCAATGTCCAAAAAAATAACGAGCAGGCCCTAGAACTAGTTGTTATTGAGGGGCGGGTACTTATTGCCAAAGCCAATGAAGCCATTGATGTGATTAAACAGTCGTTTGACCAACCCCTAGCCACCTTGCTACCTGGCATATTAGTTAAATCAGGTGAAAAAGCGACGATTGCAGAGCATGTTGATGCGCCAGTACAAGAAGTTTCCCTAAGCCAAGTGCAACGTGATTTAGCTTGGCAACAAGGTATGCTTATTTTTGAAGGAGAACCGTTAACAACAGCCTTAGCCGATATCAGTCGATACACTAAAATTCATTTTGAAATTATTGATCCGCAAATCGCTAATTTAAAAGTCGCTGGCTACTTTCGAGCTGATGATATTGATGGTTTGATAGCATCATTAGAAATTAACCTAAACATTACTTCCAGCAAAGCGCCCAACAACACCATTTTACTCTCGTTGGCAAACTAAGTGCTTTTAGAAAAATTTAAAAAATTTAGATAGTTAACAAATATTTCCTCGAAATATTGTTGCTTTATTCACGCTAAACATAAAACTCCATAGCGGTATTTTAATGCGACTATTTTAGGGTGGTAATTTGTGTGTGTTTATAAGAGAATAAAATAAAATAAAAATTATATAGAGGAAATTCTCTGCTGGTCTGTTTATTAATATTGCACAGTTGGCGAAATATTTTTCGTCTGTTTCATGTCACGACAAAGCAAATACTTAAATCTTATATTATCGCGTCAACGTTGATCATTATAATGTCGCCTATTGCCTTTGCCGATGGCTTGACTCGCTTTGATATTGATAAACAACGAGCTGATAAAGCCATTATTGCATTTGCCAAAAAAACAGATCAAACCGTTATTTTTTCGTTTGATTTGACGAAGAAACATCAAGAAAAATGCACTAAAAGGTTACTATTCAGTCACATCGGGCCTAAAAAGATTACTAAACGGTTCGGGTTTAATCGCTGTTGTTAATAACTCTGGTCAACTGTGCATTCAAGTTGAAACACATAAACAGGGAATAACAACAATGAAAAATAAAACTATGAAAGTGGCTTTAGTGCCAATGATTTTAGGTGCTGCAAGCCAAGCTGCTTTAGCACAAGAATCTGCCCAAGATCAAGAAATCGAGCAAATATCGATTATTGGTAGCCGGGTGTCAGGGCGTTCTGCTGATGAATTACCCGTACCCGTCGATATATTGTCCGCGGAAGCATTAGCCAATACCGGTCAAACTGAAGTGGGTCGAATGCTGCAAGCAATAGCACCATCATTTAACTTTTCGAGTTCATCAATCAGCGACGGTACCGATGCATTACGCCCGGCAACGTTACGTGGTTTAGGGCCTGACCAAACATTAGTACTCATTAATGGCAAACGCCGCCATCAAGCAAGTTTAATTCACATAAATACCTCTGTCGGCCGCGGTACCGCGGGCACAGATATGAATGCAATTCCTGCATCATCAATTAAACGAATTGAAGTTTTACGTGATGGCGCGGCAGCCCAGTATGGTTCTGATGCCATTGCCGGTGTAATTAATATTGTTCTGAACGATGCCAGTGAAGGCGGAAAGGTTTCCGTATCTTATGGTGAATATTCTGAAGGGGATGGTGAAACCATAAATGTCGATATCTCGAAAGGGTTTTCGTTAGGTGATAACGGCTATTTAAACGCCACATTAAACTTCCGTGACCGTGGCACAACCAATCGAGCGGGGTTACATGGCTCTTGCCAATTCTCTGGTTGTACAGAATTGCCTAATGGTGACAATTTATTAGGTGATCCTCGTGAGGCAACGGCATCGAGAAACACATTTCGCATTGGTGATGCAGATTCAGAACAAGTTGCTTTGACCATCAATACCGGTTATCAACTCGGCGATGGTGAACTTTATGGTTTCATTACCTATTCGAAACGCGATAATGAGTCGGCTGCTTTTTTTCGCCATAATGCCAATAGCGGTGGTAATGCGCCGTTGCAAGATGGTGATGCCACTATTCCCGCGGGTTTTTTGCCAAAAATCAACTCCGATATCAAAGATGTTTCGTACAACTTCGGTTATCAAGTCGACTTTAGCAATGACGCCAGTTTAGATTTGTCATACACTTACGGTCAAAATAAGATTGACTACACCACCAGCGATACCATTAACTCTTCGTTTGCAAATTCTTTACAATATACGACGACAATGAGTGCTAGTGAAATTCGTAATTCAGTGCCTCGTGAAGCCTTTGCCTACGGTTTAGAGTTAACGTTGGAAACTTTGAATCTTGATTATACTCAAGCATTCGATTTGTTTTCATTGGCCATGGGCGCTGAAATTCGCACCGATGAATACCGAGTTACAGCCGGCGATGAATACTCTTATCGCGATTATGATACGGAAAATGGCGAGAGCATATTTGCAACCGACAGGAGCCCCGGTAGCCAAGGTTTTGGCGGCATTGGTCCCGTTTCAGAAGTAGATGAAAGCCGAGATGTCATTTCTTTTTATGCCGAAGTTGAAACAGAAATTACCGACGATTTCTTGGTAAGTGGCGCCGTCCGTTATGATGACTTTGATGGCTTTGGCGATAGCAGTAATTTCAAATTAGCGGCAAACTGGTCAATCACTGAAGACATTGCTATTCGTGGTGCGATGAGTACGGGTTTTCGTGCGCCGTCAATGCAACAGCTGTACTTCAATAACATCAGTACGCAATTTATTACCAACCCTGATGACCCAACAGGTGACCAAATCGCTGTTCAAATAGGCACCTTTCGCAATGACAGTGTTTTAGCGCAAGCCATTGGTATTCCTGAATTAAAAGAGGAAGAAGCGACTAACTTTAGTCTCGGCACCGTGATTCAAGTTAGCGATGATATCAACCTAACCGTTGACTGGTATTCAATCGATATTGACGATCGCATTGTTATCAGTAATAAACTCGGTACTGGCTTGTCTCCTGCTTTAGATGCCGCCTTAAAAGCATCTGGTGCTGGAGCTGGTCAGTTCTTCTTAAATGGAGCCGATACCGAAACAACCGGCATTGACATTATTGCCACCTGGAATACAGAACTACTGGGCGGTGATTTAGACTTAACCTTTGCTGCAAACTTCACAGAAACCGATGTGGTAAACCTATTCACACCAAAAGACAGTGGTTTAGGTGACATTCCGCCAGAAGAAATTTTTTCGGAGCAAGACATTTCCATCATTGAAGAATGGCAACCGGAAGATCGTATTAGCGTAAGTGGCTTATACACAATGGGCGACTTAACCGTTAATTTGGCTTTTAACCGTTATGGTGAATATACCATTACCGACGGTGGCAGACAAACGTATGGCGCTGAAGTGTTAACGGATTTACGCATTAATTACCAAGTCACAGAAAATATATCATTTAACCTTGGCGGCAATAACATATTTGATGTATACCCTGATAAAAATGAAATTGGTAACTCGCGTACCGGTACCATAGTGGATGCCAGTGGCAATGTTATTGTCAATAGCCCTGGAGTATTTACCTACTCTCGCCGCTCAGCACCGTTTGGTTTTAACGGCGCTTTTTACTACGCTGGCGCAGAATATAAGTTCTAGTACTTAGTGATATCGATGTAAATCGGGTGGTTGTTCTTTCAGGATTAAAATGGTCTGTCAAAAAACATTTTTCTCGGAGAAGTTCAACAGCCCACTGCGTTGGTTGTTCCTAAGGAGATGTCTTCAATATTTATAACAGGTAGCGCAACCTGCAATAACATCAGCATCAAGCAAATATTAATTCCTTAGATTAACTTCTAGGGAATTAATATCTATGCTAAATAACATCAGTATAATTAAACTATTCCAATTCACCGATAAATCCATCCTTGCCAACTGATCAACATATTTATGTGGATTTCATCAGTGAAAGCTGAATATGTGATGCACCGACTTTATTAGCCTTAATATTAAATTGTTCATCTAGTATCTCTAACAGGCCGTCAATATCTCCGGTTTTAAAGCGCCCGCCTATCCGAATGCTTTTCAGATGTTCGTCTTTAAACTCAATATCAATATTGGAGTAGCGTGACATCTCCACAATGACTTCTTCTAAAGTTTCGCCTTTAAAAATAAGCTTTCCTTCATGCCATGCCAAAGTCTTATTTATTTCTTTTGCTACATTTTCTTTGGTTATTTCATTGTGCTCAGTAGTATCCTTGGGGGGATGATAACTCGTTCACCGGCATTAACTAACAATGTCTCTTTGGTTATTGGTTGGGTAAATAAGGCTTCTACTGTTTCGCTAAGTTCGGCATCGGAAATAGCAACCTTGCCTTCAGTAACAATGAGCTCAAGCGTTGAGTGTTTATCATATTGCACATTAAAAGCGGTGCCGACAGCAATAAAAGATTTATCACCGGCAGAAAAGATTAATTTTCGCTTTTTGTTATGTGCAACTTTGATATGAGCTTCGCCTTTTACCAGGGTGAGCTTTCTTGTCATTGCAGTAAAATGCACTTTGACCAAGCTATCTGTATTAAGCGTTAGTACTGACGAATCTGGCAGCTCAATGACAGATTTTTCACCGACCGAGGTACGATAACTTTGGCTAACCATAAAGAGCCTTATTCTTTCATTTTATTGGTGTCAGGAAGTTGTACAATATTATTATTATTATTCATTATTGTTTACCCCTTAATTTTAATCCGGTTGCACCAGTCATTACTTTGCGCTGCTTATCATTGAGTTTTCTTTCCAAATGATCACTACATTTTCGCATGCCATTAGCCGTATGATTTTCAACTGTGTATTGGCTTAAATTGAGTTCTTTTGCTATTTCTTTTTGGCTGAAGCCATAAATCTTTCGCATCACAAAAACCTTTCTACATTGTAGCGGTAAATGCCTTACTGATTCACAGAAGTTGTTAAATTCCTCATCGGTTAACACTTGCTGATAAGTACCATCATAGTAGTTACAATTTAACGGATAGCATAGTCGTTAGGCTCGAAGGCATTAATTTAACCAATGAAGTTTCTGAAAAATATGCAATTTCACCTGAATTATTAAGGGATTACGCACAAACAGGACGTCGGTATTAATTGTCGGTTGCAGCCTCATTCTAATATTTGAAGATTAGCACGTATAGCCGATAGGTATTCCTTTACATATCGGCTTCACTGTTACTATCAATGTGCTTCAAACCTAGAGGCAGTTAATAACATCCTCATACATTTATGTATATCAGTAGTGGCTATAGCTCAGTTGGTAGAGCCCTTGTGATACCGGTTGTCGAGGGTTCAACCCATTGTTGTTCTCTGCATGCCTACCAATATCGTATCGACTTAGAATTAATTGTAACTGTATGTTTAATCAGCTTTAAAAGTATTTTTCTTTTACAGGTAATGCAGTAGTATGCACTTATTCATTAGAGGTGAAACTTACCTTAATCAAGGAATGGTATGAACAGATTAAATCTATTTGCCGTGCTAATTTGTACGGCTTTGTTGGCTGCTTGTGGCGGCTCTGGTGGTGAGCCGGCCCCAACAGTAAATAAAGCCCCTATCGTTACGATGGAATCGACATTAACAATAGACAGTGGTGCCTCGATTACTCTCAGTGCGGCCGTATCTGATCCTGAGGGAGATCTCATCAGCATTGCTTGGCAAGCAGATAACCAAAGTGTTAGTTTTTCTAACCGCAACGAGTCATCCACATTAGTCACCTTTCCGGCAACCAGTGTTGACCTTGTGATAATAATAACGATTGTTGCTACAGACAATCATGGTAACTCGAGTCAAAAGTCAATTACCGCCAATCTGCAGGCGAGTACCGGCTCAAATGAAGCCCCTATTATTACTATGGCATCAGAACAACAAGCTCTGGGAGGTCAAAGTATCGTGCTTATTGCCACGGTGCAAGATCCACAAGGTGACAATGTTACCGTTGAATGGCATACAGCAAGTACGGACATAACTTTCTCCGATAAAAACAGTTTAACCCCGAGCCTGACATTACCCGATGTTGTCAGTGAGTTAAGCGCCTCTATTACTTTGACCGCAACAGATGAACAAAATAATCAAAGTGAAAAAACATTACAACTCACGATAATGAGCCCACACCTAGGGTAAATATTGAGCTGTTAGGGCGCCTTGATATTTTATCCGGAGATGTCACTAGCATTAGCGCACGCGTAGCAAGTAATGTTGAACTAAATACCATTAACTGGGATTTATCTTCGCTAGATATCACAGATAGCTCTCAAGAAAATGTTACTCAAGACAATGTAACCACCTCAACCATTACTTTTACGGCGCCAACGGTAGAAGAATTAACCGAGTTTCCGATTAATATTGCCGTTACCACAATGGATAATACTGAATTTATCACGGATAGCCGGATTTTTATTGCGGTTGATAGCGCTAACACTCTAGAGGTGAGTTTACCCGACACTATTGAAATAGAAGAAAGCTCAAACACCAGTATTACTCCTACCATTGAAAGTTCGCAAGCAATCGATTCATATCAGTGGCGCTGGTTATCAGAGCAATCTGTAACATTATTGACCCCGACCAATAAAGTATTGAATTTATTAACGCCAGCTGTGGCTACAGACATTCAGGGACAACTTGAGTTCACGGTAGTAATGGCAAACATCAGCAAAACAGTCGCCACTGAGATCACCATAAAAAATAAAGAGGCTATTAGTGACGTTAACTTAGCAGCCTCAAGATTAATTGCGGTAAAAGGACAAACTATCACGCTTGATGTCATTACCGATAATTTCGCGCAAATTAAACAATGGTCGTGGCAAGTATCTGGAGTTCAAGGAACGAACATCAGTGAAAGTAATGAGCATTTTGAAATAACTGCACCGCAAGTTAGCGGCCAACAAACAATGAGTATCATCTATCGAGCGACATTAATTGATGATAGCGAAGTGTTGAAAATTGCCAACATTACTGTATTTTCTGAGTCGATAGCCCTAGCTTCTTTTACTTTTGATCTCGGTACAACACCAATAATTTACAACAATATTGAGAATGCTTTTACTGTGACGTTTGCAGATCCTCACGGCTTAGTTGATCTAATGGCGCTTGATCAAAGCTTAACATCCAATACCTTCGATAAAGCTGAACTAACGCGAGTTGGAGATCAAATTAACATAGTGTTAAAAACTAGTACGGTGATTTTTGACCATACAGATTTTATCTATTTCAATGTTGCCTATGGAGACTATGAACAGCAGTACCCTATGCAATTACAAATGCGAATTAATTAAAGGCAATCAATTGATTTAATCACGAGTTGGTTTTACCGTTTTGTGGTCGTTATTTTTGTGCCAATCAAGGCGTAAATCCCACTGGTATCTATGCTCTGCGGCCAAAGGCGGTTGGCTTTCATCAATCTCTTCTAAGACATTCGTTGCTGGTGTGAGCGCGGCATCTCGGCCAAAAAGAAAGCTCTGTTCTTTCACTATGGTGAAGTAAGCTTTGTTAAGATCCATGGCGCGCTGCGGTGATGGCGTAATAAGCTCATAAATGCTTTTCGCTTGGGCAACTTTTTTAACATTCACCTTACCGTCAGCATTAAACCAACGTTGTAACATTTCACCATTCTGGCGAAACTCATCACCACCACCAACTCTTTCTAAGTAGGTTAAAAACTCGCCTTTTTCTTCCCCGACATTGGGCGCGTCATGTTGCACGGCTAAGTTTTGATAGCCCCAACCTTTTGCCCCATCGACCTTACGTGGAAATGAGAAGGTTTGATCTAAGGTACTGCCGATGGTTTTATGGCAACCACTGCAAAACGCTAACTCCTGGTCGTATTGATGACGCAATTCTCCTTGCTCGTCTTCGATGTAACCATTGATGATCCAACCGAAATTGGTATTAATACCTTTATCACCAAGTTGTTTTACTTGCGGTAAGTTTTCTGAATTTTTTTCTTTTTGTTCTAAATAGTATTCAGAGGCAAGATTTTGTGGGGTTTTAAAACGATGCTTTTTCATATAACGCACTTCTTTCATTCTCGGGGCGTTATAAATACTGCCATCTTCTTTTACGCCAATATAGCGAACCGTATGTAAAAACTCGGTGTCTTGCGGGTACAACGTATGGGCTAGCTCGATGTTTTGAGCATCACCTACATAGGTATTTTGTCGGACAATGGTGTTTACCTCGTTTGCAAGAATGCCATCGTTATTCAGATCTAAGCCAATATTTTGTTCAGAAACGGTAGGTAATGAAATAGCGTTACTATCTTTCATCGCCATTTCAACCAAGGCCAAATTGGCGAAATAGATATCTCTAGAATAGTTTCCATTTAACTCACGAAACGCTTTAGGCAAACGGATCATGGCATCACCGGTAGAACCGTTGGTTGGCCAAAAGGTACTCGGAAACGGTTTGTAATTAAACGCGACCCAATAACTACCGTCTTGTGCCAGCCCTTGTGAGTCAAATGCTTTTTCGGGATAGGCTAAATTTTCAATTGGCGTATGTTCTCCACGCCAGGTCCCATCTTGTTGTTGTTTGCGGGTAAAGGTGGAATAGTTGTCTTGCGTTACCCAGTGTTGAATTTGTTCATTTGAGATGTTTTTAATTAGTGGGCGTCGATCAATAAATAAATTTTTCCAGTGATTTTTTATGCCTAAATCTGAAAATTGGTACTCACCTTGTAAAGCGCCGTCATTCATTTGGTTACTTCTTGATTTGTCATCTCGATAGGTTTGATGACAGGCATAACAAGGGTTGTTTACGCCATCTGTCTTGGTATAACACTGCGGCGGAATGACAGTTTCATGATTATACATTTCATTGTGTTCGATATAAGCCGTGGCTGGAATGTTTTGATCTTGCTGATATGGATACTGTTTAGCTTGCTCTGGAAGTAATTGATTTTGTGTCGATTTCGCCATTATTACTGGCTTTTCTTCAGAATTACAAGCCGTGAGTGCGAATAAAAGCAATAGTGGAAAAGCGATATTTTTAATTTTCAGTTGAGAGATCATAGGGAATTTTCGATGTTTTATGGATGAATATTGACTAAGGCTTGTTTGGTAATGGCAAAGAGGCGGGGTAACAACTACCCCGCCAAACAACATGCTTACTTAGGATCGTACATCCACAGTGTATTGTTCTCTTGGAAACCATCTTCACCGATAATGATGCGACCATCTTTCATCACAATAACATTGTCTGGTTGCGATAGCTGGTTCACATCACAACGTTCAGCACCGGTTAAGCTTGAACGGTAAGTGCCGCCCATGATTACAGGTTCTATTCGGGCAATATTATAATTTTCTTCGAGTTTTGAGCGATAAACACCACCACAATCTTTAACTCGGGCGGTCAATTGAATATCCCCTTCATTATCGATCATGGTTTTATCAATATCTGCAATACCAAAGTAGATAAATGCTTCAGCGACATCTTCATCAGCAACAGCTTCTTCACCGCCAACCGCTTCTAAAGCGCGGTCATGATTGATACTAATACCTTCCAGTTTACGCCATTCAGCCGTAGCACCTTTCATTTTGGCGGCCTGACGTGATTCTAAAAAGGCAGCACGGTCATCCATAGGCAGACCAGCGGTTACTTCACTACCACCATTTTCGACACTCGGATAGGTGGCATCACCATCTGCCCATGCTTGCACATCCTCTAGTGTCATATAGCTAGATTTTCCTTCGACATAATCATCGGTACCTATGCCATCATACTCTGAAACCCAAGCTTCAATCGTGGCATTATCACCGCGAGCAAGCTCAACCCAAGTAACATCAAAACCAGTTGTGGCTGGATCTGAGCTGCCGATATCTTGTGCTAATTTAGCACCGAAAAGCGTACCCGAACTTAGATCTTCCGGGGTATCAGCAATAAACTTAAATAACACACCACCGGTATCATCTTGCGAAGCATACACGGTACGACGATCTGGCATTACCGTTGAATTCTCATGTTCATAACGACCAATGGCAAAGTGTTTAACCACAATCGGCTCGTCACTTGTTGCCTTAGTGACTTCGGCGATATAGCCGTATCGATATGGATTTGGAAAGTCAGGTGCGGTTAACGCTTCAATACCATCTGTGTTGGTATTTAACGGGTCATTCCAACTCGGTGAGGTTGTTGAATTGACATTGGTGTTCACGATCCACTCTTCTGAAGTCAGTGGCGTTCCCCAAGGTGACACTGAGCCAAAACAGTTAGCTGCCGTACCCGCAACATCATCAAAGTTGATCATTATCGCATCAGTTACCGACCAGCTACCAAAACTATCTTTTTCTATTTTCATCCGGCTCATGCCACCTGGGTATGACTCCCAATTGGTAAATAAGTAGCCTTCACCTTCACCCGTTGAAACAAAACCATTAAAGTCAGGGGCATTATTTTCGATAATTTTGTCGCCTGAAACAATGCCGTAATGCACACCTAAACCTTTTGCTAAGCCCTTAGCGCCTAAGTCAGTAAATGTATCATTGGTTTGACCAAGTATTTGATACTCACCCAGTGCCGATATCACCGTTTGGCGCTCAAAATCTGATTCAGGTACCGGTGAATCAACAATCGTTTCAGGCAAGTTATTAAAATTTACGCCTCGCAAGACACCAACGGTGCCTTTGTTATAGGCTTTGCCATTAACACTATCCACTTCGCTATTCGCGTCAGAAGGATGCTGAACATTAAAGAACAAATCACCTTCTTCACTTAAAAAAGCTCCGGTCACCTCAGCGCCAGCAGGAACTGTCGCTAAACGGGTTAGAACTGGGGTGGTGGAGGTCACCACAATAGCGGCATCAGTGCCATCTACGCCATCAGTGCCATCTACGCCATTAGTGCCATCGATACCAGCCGCGCCATCGATACCAGTAGCGCCATCGATACCAGCAGCGCCATCGATACCAGCAGCGCCATCGATACCAGCAGTGCCATCATCACCATCACATGCCGAAAGAGAAAATATCACTGTCATAGCGAGTAGCGATAGTCGAAATTTATTAAATACTTGTGTTGACATTATTGTTCCAAATTATTTTAAAATTAAAATGTATATGCCAATTGCTGATAATAACGATTACCAAATGGCGAAATCAGTATGAAAGATGAAATTTACAAATTAATGACGAATTTATGACAGATTTATGATATATAGTGTTGGTTATAAATGTGAAAAATGAACTAATGCCTATTCACATTTAAAAGTAGGTTGCTACAAGCAGGCCGAATAAAGAACCTTTAACGGAGAACTGAGTAATGCAAAATAAAACCCCAAGAAACTTTTTTAAAGCTCTGGCAGTGGGTGCCCCAAAACCTTACCAGGATCTGCCTACGCGTCTCGAGAGAATGATTCATTTTTTTCCGCCGCAAGTCGAAAAAATGCGCGGCAAAGTACCCGAGATGGCAAAAAACGTTGATGTTATTTTAGGCAATTTAGAAGATGCAATTCCCGCGGACTCGAAAGAAGCAGCACGCGCTGGCCTGATAGAAGTCGCCGAAAGTACAGATTTTGGCTCTACCGGCTTGTGGGTACGCATTAACTGCTTAAATTCACCATGGGGTTTAGAAGACATCACTGAGTTGATGAATGCTATTGGCGACAAGTTAGACGTTATCATGTTGCCAAAAGTAGATGGTGCCTGGGATATTCATTATTTAGATCAGCTATTAGCCCAGCTAGAAGCCAGAAACAATATTAAAAAGCCGGTATTGATTCACGCCATTTTAGAAACCGCGGAAGGGGTAAAAAATGTCGAAGACATCGCTGCTGCTAGTCCTCGCATGCATGGCATGAGTCTTGGTCCTGCCGATTTAGCGGCCTCTCGCGGGATGAAAACCACTCGTGTTGGTGGTGGTCATCCTTTTTATGGCATGTTAGCAGATCCGACTGAAGATGGAGCTGAACGCGCCTTCTTCCAGCAAGACCCATGGCATTATACCATAGCCAAAATGGTCGATGCGTGTATGGCTAATGGCATCAAACCTTTTTATGGTCCATTTGGTGACTTTTCTGACGATGATGCCTGCCGAGCACAATTTCGTAATGCTTTTTTATTGGGTTGCATGGGTGCCTGGTCTTTACATCCAAAGCAAATTACCATCGCTAAAGAAGTGTTTTCGCCAGACCCGAAAGAAGTGGCTTTTGCCAAGCGCATACTTGCAGCCATGCCAGATGGCACCGGTGCGGTAATGATTGACGGTAAAATGCAAGACGACGCCACCTGGAAGCAAGCGAAGGTGATTGTTGATTTAGCGAAACTGGTTGATGAAAAGGGCTAGGGGAAGACTCATACGGCTAAGATAGAGGCCTGTATCATTCACTATCGCCAGAAACATTGATATGGGCAGGCAGGTGTTAAAGACGAGCTTGGAAGTTATGCCAATGAATTCGTCGTTAATTCGTTGAGTACGTTTTAAGTACAAGCCTAAAAAACAATCTCATTACTGGTAAATCAAATTGTAACTAATACAGACAACTTGATTGTGATTCCGGTTGTCGTGGGTTCAAATCTCATTAGCTACCCCATTTATTTCTAGCACAAAACATCAATATCAATATGGACTATGGCCAAATTACCTTTTTCAAGGCCGTCGATAAAACCTAATCATATTTAGAACCATAAATTAACCGGGACTGGCTTGGTACACTACAGTTACATTGCCATATTGTAAAAATTAATAATTATATTTATGATCGAATGAAACTAAGAAGTTAGTAAAACTATGAACCATTCTCCCCTCTAATTGAATACTAATATTGGTTCAAAAGCATGCTAAGTCATCAAGGATGTATAATGCGCCGTGTTAAGTCTCTTGCCGTTTCTGTATTCACCGCCAGTTGTTTGCAATTGGTTTGTGTCCAAAGTTTAGCCGAAAAAATCAACGAGCAGGCTGCCCCGCCAACAATCATCGAGCCGAGCAATGAAAGTCGCCGCCAAAAAGGCATCAGTTTGCCCGATGCTAAGGTGTTGGCGCGCATGCAATCTGCCCGGGGACCATACCAAACACGCTCCGTGCAGGATTTACTTAGCGGCCAAGCCGATATTCCAGACGGCCCAATCATCAATAGTTGTACCGGTACAGATTGTAAATTTGAAAAAAACACGGTTCTGATAAAACTTGCCAAACCAACGGCTATCAACAAAAACACGCAAAGTATTAGAGCTGCAGGTATTAACAACGTCAGCAACAGCAACCTACTCACGACTGCTAATTTCCAACCATTGTTTAAAAATGCAAAAGCGCCTAAGCAGGGTGCTCACCTAATGACTGCATCGGGCCAGGTGATACCGAAACCTGATTTAACTCGCTGGTATAAGCTCAACCTCAACGATAGCATGTCGGTAGAGCATGCATTAGAACAATTAAAACTCGACCCCAGAGTTGAAATTGCCGAAATGAACCTAGAGCGCTCGATGGCAATCAACAACATGGCCGAGGTCGAAATTCAGCAACATCCGGTAACGGCAAACGCATTTAACGACCCGAAAATCAACGAGCAATGGCATCTGCAATCTGCAAAAATTAGCGAAGCATGGCAATGGCTTAACGAGAATGATTATGACGCTGGCGGCAGCCGCGATGTGGTGGTTGCCGTTATCGACAGTGGTGTTGACTATAATCATGAAGACCTCGCGTTAAACATGTGGATAAATAGTGGTGAAATTGCCGACAATGGCATTGATGATGACAATAATGGCTTTGTCGATGATGTGCATGGTGTTTCGGTAGTCGGTGAATCTTGGTCGCACAGTGGCGATCCTATGGATGACCACGGGCACGGTACTCATGTTGCTGGCATTATTGCTGCCGAAGCTGATAATGGCATAGGTCTCACTGGTATTGCCCATAACGTACAAATTATGGCGATTAAAGCGGCACAATACTCTGGGGTGTTAACGTCAAGCGATATTGCCGAAGCAGTAACCTATGCTGCCGAGCAAGGTGCCGATGTAATTAATATGTCATTCGGTGGTAACTTTCGCTCCGCTGTGGAAGAAGATGCCTTAGCGGTTGCCTTTGGTAAAGCGGTGTTAATCGCGTCTGCAGGTAATGATGGCATGCCAAATGAAGCGGGTTGTTACCCACTACACAGTTCATCTTATCCGGCAAGCTACCCTTGGGTACTTGGGGTTATGGCAGAGCGACAAACCCCTGCCAAGAATGGTGATAATTTAGCCGGCTTTTCAAATTTTGACTGTAAAACACAAACCAGTATCGAATACGAAGTAATGGCGCCAGGGGTCGACATTATGTCAACCTTGCCTGACAATGGCTACGCGGCATGGGATGGCACCTCTATGGCTGCCCCGGTTGTTTCCGGTATGGCAGCACTACTGCGCAGTAAATTCAACGATAAAACCATCCACTCATCACGCTTTTTAATGGGTCAACTAGGCGCGACCGGACCATTAAAGCAAGGGTTCACCTACAATCCTAAACTACCAGCAAAAAAATATCATTCGGCTGATGCTCTAGCAGCCTTAATCAATACTCCCAAGCCAAATTTGGCCTATTTGGAGCACTGGCTTTGGGATGAAAACAGCACCGATAGCACTAATGATGACGATGGTCTCGTCGATGCGGGTGAAACCATAGATCTAGCCCTTATCGTGAGAAACTATTGGGGCCAAGCCGATAACGTGCAAGTTAGCATCGAAGCGAAAGTAGTAGGTGAAGGGGGTGATTCCATTGATCCTTACATTAGCTGGGTTACCGATACGGTCGATTATGGCTCAGTCGGCACCTACAGCAACGATGACAATGGCTTGTATTATGAAAATGATGAGGTGATTGGGGTTCGCTCACCATTTAGATTTAAAGTTGCCGACAATACACCGAATAATCACATTATTCCATTTATCGTCACTTTCACTGCAATCAACGGCTTAGATAGCGAAGATAATGCAACTTATACCAGCACGTCAAAATTCAATCTACTGGTACATCGTGGCCGTGAATTACCGAGCATTATTGCTGGCGATGCTATTGGCACCCCGGGTGGCGATTTAGATACTGATGGTAGTGAAGATGGCATTGTTACGTTAGATAACTCGGTATTATATATTATCGATAAACCGGTACTGGTTGAGCAAGGCGTTTCTCTAAAGGTAGGCCCTGGTGCGGTAATACAGTGGTGGGGCAGCCAACCAGATGATGCTTATTCGGTATTTCAAAATGCATATTTGCAAGTGGAAGGTACCTTACAAATTGAAGGTAGTGTTGAGCAACCGGTAACCTTAAAACCCGCTGATTTATTTCCAGACCGGATGGTAGTGATCAAGCAAGGCCGTGGTGGTAATGCCCACTTTAGCTATGCCGACATTACCAACCTCAAAGTTGAGGGCTTTTATGGCGATTCAGAAGATGGCTCAGAGCCTATACCTTTGTATGAGCATGTGCGCTTTCGTCGAGGCTTTGAAGGGTATGCTCTTGCTTATGAAAAAAGGGAAGATGGATATTGGGGCCGCATAAACGGCGGTGCTCAGTTAAATGGTGCTGCTACCAAGAGTCAATTAATTGGCCTTGGTGGTATCAATGAATATGAAAATAAGGATGTTCGTGATCGCTATATTATTTCTTTACCTAAATTATCAGAGAGCTTAGTCGAGAGCAGTAATTTCTCAGCTTACGGTACGGTGCAATCCAATAATGTGCTGTTAACCAATTACAAGTTAAGTGCGAATGGTGGCCACTTTTCTTCAACAATAAATAATGCCAGTATTATCCAAGATTTTAAAGTGCTGGATGCCTTTAATTACGATGGTAAGACCTACGCCCTTTTCCATAATAAAAGCACAAGAAATGATAGCAAGTTACTCGACGATGCCCAAGCGTTTGCACAAAGCATATCTGCCGACAGTCATGTTCTCACCCTGTCTAGCTATGGTGAAACCATCGCCATTAATGACTGGCTTTATGATCTGCAGCAAAGAACAGTGGATGATTGGGCTTTGATCCCAGGTTGTGAATTGCATTCAGCAACTTGTTTTTCTCTAACATCAGATAATCTAACCGTACTTACTGGGTTAAAGCGTGATACTGCAGGCGATTATGCTTGGTTAAATGCTGAAATACCGGCCTATGATGTTACCGATGGTCAATTTAATTGGGATCCTGTGCAATGGTACTCAAATAGAGGTTCGACTCCTCCTGAGTATATAAATAACTACCAACGCAACACCAAGGCAATGTCTATTCGACCGGTTCAAAAACTCATTGTTTATTTACAAGGGCAATTGCAATCACAAATTAATTCTACCTTCAATGCGCTGGCAGCTGATGACCCGCGCCGTCTATTTGAGCCAGGTACACCACTAACTAATGATTGGCTCCAAACTCGACTAGAAAGCTATATTAGTGATCGCCTTGCTTACGAATTAGAACAAATGCTTATCGATAGCGGTTATAGTAGCTTTCAAGAATGCGTGGATGCGGGTTATTATAATTGTGCTCAAGCTGGTAGTGAAGAACAATGGCAGGCGAATAAGTTAATCGAATGGGAAAGCTCTTGTGCAGATGATGAGGGTAATTGCCGCTATAATCCACCGAACTATCTCAGTTGGTTCGATGCCGAAAATAACTATTGGCAAGAAAATCGTTTCAAAAGAGGTGGGTCTTCTGGTTTCCTGCAAGATATGCAAGGTAAACAATCCAATCATCGAGTATTAATCGAACTTAGCAGTGAATATACCCTCGCCGATATTCAACAAGAATTGCCTGATTTTAAAAACGAGTGGAAATCCGACAGCTTTAAAAACAACGCCATTTTAAATCAGTGGTGGGATCCAAACCCGGATCACTGGCTGCAAATCGATGCCGGCAGCGGTGATAGTTCGCGTTATTATGATGCGAGCATGGATTTATCTGGCAATTATTGGGGTACCGATAACAGCAATTTAATTGAATACTCAATTGTCGATTACAGTGATGACTTTAACAAGGCGGTCGGCAAATATTCACCGCGATTAAGCAAAACCGAAGCGCCAGAATCGGCCTACCCATTCGTCTCTGATGTACGTTTACTCGATGCCGACAGTGGCGAACGTGCCGATTTACGCTTTGGCGCCGAAAAAATGGTCTGGCAGGTTGAATTTAACCGGGACATGGACACCAATATTCAACCGAAGGTGAACTTTGGTCCAGAGTTTCCGTATACCGATTTTGCCGTAAATGGCGACTGGATCGATGCTCGTACCTGGCAAGGTCAGGTGCGCATTTCACCGGTGGCCTCCGATGGTTATCAATACGTGCGAGTAACCGGTGCGGTAGCCGCCGATGATGCCTGGCTTGTTACCGGTACCGATTATGCCAGATATCGTTTTGAAGTGATCACCTCGGGTACCGAGTCATTAAACCTGCAAGCCAGTGGTGGTGATGGTTTTGTCGATTTAACTTGGAGCCAGGATGATTTCGATACCTTTTATGGTTTTAATTTATATCGTTCAACCTCGGCAACTTCCGGTTTTACCCGTATTCAGCAATCCTTGATTGGCAAGGACGAACGTAACTATCGTGATGAAAATGTGCAGCCTGGGATTACTTATTACTATCACTTTACCGTGAGTAGTGGTGGCGGTGAGTCAACGCCTTCCAATGTTGCCGTTGCCACGCCGAGTGATACGGTAAAACCTGTCATTAACCATACCCAAATAACCACCAGTAGCTATGGCGCTAATCAGTTAGTACAAGCCATGGTTACTGATAATATCTCGGTAGAGTCGGTGACTCTGTATTATCGCATTCTGGGTAATACTGAGTATATTGCCATTGCAATGATTGACAGTGGCAATGGTAACTACAGCGCCACCATTCCTGGCTCGGCCATGGTCGCGCCGGGCATTGAGTATTATATTGCCGCCAGTGATGGAGCGAGTGTGAGCTTTAGCGGTCGCGCCGGTAGTCCGAACAAAACCACGGTTGCAGATGAGCCAGTGATCAACAATTTATCGCCGAAAACCGGCAGTATTGACGGTGGTACAGTGATCACCCTGGTGGGGGCCAATTTTAAAGACGGCTTAACCATTACCATAGGTGGTGCTTCTTGTGCTGCGGTTGAGTTTATCGATGCCAGCAAAGCAAAATGTACGACATCGCCGCACACACCAGAAGTCGTTGCCGCAATAGTAACAAACCCTGATGACAAGCAAGGTAAACTTATTCGGGCATTCACTTATGGTGGTGACAATGTCTCAGTTTGGCTAGACGATATTCAAGGTGCTAGCGGTCAGGTAATCGAAGTGCCCTTGTCGATTGATGGGGTAAGCGGTTTAACCGACTATGAAGCAAGGATAAACTTTGACAGCAAGCATTTAAAACTTGTTGATGTACGCAAAGGTGATTTAACCTCTGCCTGGAACCTACTCGATTATCCACCAAGTGAGGGCGTCGTTAACCTCGCGGCGTATGCAGCCGGTGGACCAAGCTCTGGCACAGGTGAACTAGCGGTATTAGAATTTTTAGTGTTGGCCGAAGAGCAGGTAAGTTCGGAACTGGCTATCGCTAGCATTAGCTTAAATGACCACACCATTGATGCCAGACAATTTAATGGTCAGTTTACTTATTTCCCTGGCTTCAACGTGACTGGCTCGGTAACTTACTGGAATAACAGCGCAGAAAATGTGGTAGCCAGTGTAAGCCTCAATGGTTATCTCATAACCAGCTCTTCGAATGAAGATGGTAGCTATGAGCTGACTGGGGTTAAAGCCGGAACCAATACGCTGGTAGTGGCGAAAGATGATCAAAATAGCGACATTTCCGCCTTCGATGCTTCATTGATCTTAAAGCATGCGGTCGGTCAGGAGCTCCTTTCTGCCAATGCGCAAATTGCTGCCGATGTAAATAACAGCGGCTCGGTTAGTGCCGCAGATGCCTATAAAATATTGAGTTACGTGGTTGGGCTAAGTGAATTGCCGTTTGATAACCAGTTATCAACCTGGAAGTTTACCCCGGCAACACAACAGTTTGATAATTTGCAAGCGGATCAGACCGGCGTTAATTTTAAGGCTATTTTAGTGGGTGATGCTTCTGGCAACTGGAGTAGAGCGGATGCCATCCAAACGGCAAGCATCCAGAGTGTGAATATTGACGAATCTAGCAATGAATTATTAAGCTTTGGCAATGTTCGGCAAGTTTCGGCGAGTCGCATCGCCGTTGATGTTGCGCTTAAACCACAAGGGGAATTGGTAACCGGTATTGAACTGGATCTGGAATACAGTGATGGCCTTGAACTTGCCTCTGTGATTCGTTCCGATGAAATAAGCGAGCACTTACTGGTCAGCAACGATTTGAGTGCACAAAAACTTGCCATGGCAATAGCAGGTCAAGATCCGTTAACTGAAAATGTGACTTTGCTCACTTTAACCTTTAATAGCACTGCCGATGAGCAAATCCTTCGTTTGACTTCCGGTATGGTTAATGAAACCACAGTGGCTACAAGCAGTGTGACTCTGGCAATTCGCGAGGGTAGTTTTGACAGCGATGGTGACGGTGTGGCTGATCAAGACGATGCCTTCCCCGATGACGTCAATGAATCGGTCGATACCGACCTCGATGGTATTGGTAATAATGCCGATACGGATGATGATAACGATGGTATTGTCGATGAAGATGATAGCGCTCCTTTGGACAATACTATAGGCGATAGTGAAGCTGCGGTGTTTGCTCCGCTTGTTGACCTAACCGTTGAGGCAACCGGGCCAAATACGCCACTTGAACTTCCTATCGCGGTAGTTAAGGACAACAACTTGAATGCCCCTGTAGTTGTCTCCGATTATGATACGCCACTCCCTTTGGGGAGCCATCAAATTACCTGGACGGCAACGGATTTTGCCGGAAACATATCAACGGCCATCCAGTTCGTTGATATTGTCGATACCACAGCGCCAGAGTTTGGTGACTTACCGGTGAAAATAATTAATGCTCGCGGTTTACTTACCAAGGTTACGCAAGATATTGAGCTTTTGGCAACGGATTTAGTCGACGGGGAAATAACCGCAACTGTCGATGCCGATATTTCTTATGCTTCCGGGGTTCATAACATTGCAGTTTCTGCGCAGGATACCTCTGGAAATATTGCCCAAGCCGATGTCGTCATTCACATTAATCCACTTATTGAACTGGGTCTCAATGATGAGGTTGAAGCCGGTACGCAGTATCGGGTGCCGATCACTTTATCCGGTACCGCGGCCGTATATCCGGTGACCATTGCTTATCAATTGACAGGTGCTTTTTCAGGAAACGATTCCGCTGAACTGGTACTCGCTTCCGGAACTGAACAGGCAATTGACATCAGCCTCTCTGACAGGGCCACGGCTGGTGATTTGCTGACAGTCACTTTAACATCGGCAACTAATGCCGTGCTGGCACATGACAATACTCTTGAGCTAACTGTGGTCGATGAAAACCGAGCACCAACTGTAAATTTGTTGGTGCAACAAGGCGGTATGCCGGTTAGTGTAATTGATGCTCAGGCGGGAGTCGTGATTGTGACGGCGATGATTGAGGATGTGAACAGGCAGGATAGCCATTCAGTGCTGTTCAATGAAGGCAATAGCCCTTTTGTTGATTTAGATGCGGATGGCTTAGTCGCGACTTTTGAACTTGAGCCCGAACAACTAAGCTCAGGAACCTATGGTTTGAGCGTGCAAATTGCGGAGAGTAATACCAGTGAATTGTTTGCGCTAACGGTTGATGTTGAGTTAATCGTGGTCACCGATTTTCCTGAGTTAAATGCCGAAGATGATGTCGATGAGGATGGTATTTCAGATGCGACTGAAGGTTTTATTGATAGTGATCACGATGGTATTGCTGATTATCTGGATTCGGATAGTAACACTAGTCGATTACCTATTGGTGATGATACCGAACCTATGCAAACCGTTTATGGCTTACAGCTCGGATTAGGTGATGTGGTTCATTCTTTGCGGGGTCTGTCTGCTGTTGATGCCTCCATTAGCATTGAAGATATTGAGGAGTATAGTGGTGAGAGTGGTACCAGGGTTAATAACGCCGTCGACACCCATTTTACCGCACTGTCACCAATCGTTAACTTTAATCTATCCGGTTTATCTGTGGCAGGAGAAGCTGTGCCGGTTGTTATTCCTCTGGCAAAGGGTAAGGTTATTCCTGAAGGTGCCGTGTATCGTAAATATAGTACTACATCAGGTTGGTTTGATTTTGTGCTGGATGATAACAACAGTATTTCATCGGCTAACAAGGATAGTGATGGCAATTGTCCACCGCCATTAGCGACAGAATATATTGACGGTCTGCATGCTTTCGATGATTGTATTCAGTTATTAATTGTCGATGGCGGGGCAAACGATGCTGATGGCCGAGCGAATGGCATGGTTAAAGATCCTGGCGTATTAACCACTGAAATCCCCAATCGATTACCAGTTATAAACTTGTTAAGTCGAGTGGATGTTGTTGAAGAAAGTGATATCCATATCGACGTTTCAAATACATTTGATGCCGAGGGTGATGAATTAAGTTATCGTTGGACGCAAGTTGATGGTTTAGCTGTGCTCCTACAAGGGCAAAATACCTCGATACTGTCCTTTGGCTCGCCCACGGTTGAAACTGAAGAAATTCTAACATTTGAACTTGCGGTGAATGATGGCCGGGGTACGACCATTGCGACTATTGCGGTGTTCGTTGCCAAAGCCAATGAGGTGCCGACCGTGGTAGTAGAGGCCCATGTAGCCTCGTTTAATGAGGGCAGTTCGGTAACGCTCAAATCAACGAGTGTAGATCCCGATGGAGATGCAATGACATATCAATGGCAACAAATTTCTGGCCCGACAATAACGATAGAGGATAGCACAGATATGAATGCCTCATTTATCGCACCCCAGGTTTCAAGTGACCAAACCATAGAGTTACGACTGACTGTTTCCGATGGGACTTTATTGGCAACTGCAACGACTTCGTTTTTGGTTAAGAATGTGCAACAAGTAACGCCGCCAAAAGAAAGTGGCGGCGGCGGTTCACTGAGCTGGTTATTCATTCTTACTGGGCTTGGCTTAGCAAGGAGAAAAACAAGTTATTGTCGGGCTGCTTAATAAACTAAGGTAGATAGCAACAACTGTCAGCTAACTCGCTTTAATCTTATAAAAGCTGCAATAAAGTACCGGTACCACGCCCAGGGTTAAAATAGTGCCGATACCCAGGCCAAAGGCGATAACGTTAGCCATGCCGTAAAACATCGCATCCTTGCCAATAATCAGTGGCAGTAGTCCCATCACCGTGGTGATAGTTGTCATCGCGATAGGGCGTAAACGGGTTAAACAGGCGTCAATAACGGCCTGATATTCATTTTTTCCATCGCTAATTTCTATTTTTATCCGGTCAATTAAGACGATGGCATTGTTGATAATAATGCCGGCCAGGCTGTATAAGCCAAGCGTTACCATGAAACCAAACGGCGCTTGCATTACCTGTAAACCGATAACCGCACCGATAAAAGACAATGGAATGGTTAAGGTGATCACCGCCGCTTTTCTAAATGAATTAAACTGGGCAACGAGTAAGATAAGAATAATGCCCAGCACCATAGGCATACTGGCACTTAATGCCTTTTGTGCCGCTTTTGATTCAATAATTACCCCAGCATATTCAATGCTATGATTGACCGGAAGGTCAGCTCTTAAAGCATTTATTTTATCATCAATCAGTAATTTCAAATCCTCTGCGGCGACTCTGGTATTGCGTGCTTCAACACTGATGGTGGAAAACATATCTTCATGTCGAATCACCGAAAATTGGTTAATTGGTGCTAATCTAGCCACTTGAAACAAAGGAATGGCTTTGCCTGTTTTCTCAGAATAAATATTAAGCGTTCTTAGCCGGTCAAGGTTATAACGCTCGGCTTCTTGGGCGCGAAAGACTACCGGGATAATTTCATCATCTTCTCTGAACTCGGTAATTTGCGCACCTGAAAAATAGGCTTCAAGCGCTTGCGCAATATCATTAGAGCTTAAACCCGCACGTTTAGCGCGATGTTGATCAATTTGCACCTCAATTTTAGTGATTAAATTTTCCCAATCATTCCTTACGTCAACGGTATCAGGCTGTTGATGTAACACTTCCATGATTTTCTGAGCTTTTCTGTAAATAACGTTTTTGTCAGGTCCTTTCACTTGAATTTTAATGGTACTGGAGTCAGACGGCCCTAAAAACATTTTCTTTACCCGCGCCGATACATTTGGAAAGTTATGTTCCAGGCGAGTATCCAACTCAGCCACTTTGGCACTTACATCGGTATTGTCTGCAACATTTAACACAATGAAGCCTTTATTTGCTGCCGGATCTTCTGGGTTAAGTGATAACACAAATCTTGGTCCACTAAAGCCAACATAGCCTGAATAGCTTGCGATAAACTCGAGCTCCGAGCCGGTATTTAACCAGCTGAATATCTCACGCATTTGCCGATCCGTTTCTTTTGACGAGGTACCATTAGGCAAATCGATGTTAACCACAATTTGGGTGCGGTCAGAATCTGGAAAAAACTGTTTGGCGACAAACTTCATGCTAACAACAGAAGCGATAAACAGGGCTAACATTACGTTGATAAATAGTGCTTTATGAGTCAAAACCCAATGCAGAAAACGTTCATAACCGTGATAAATTCTATCCATTAACTTAGCGGAAGAAACTGCTGAATTGGCTAACTGTTGAGTGTGATTATCTTCATGCTTAGTAAAGAAATAACACAGTAATGGCGTAACACATAAGGCCATAACCCAACTGGTTAGTAAGGTAATTAATATCACTAATGACACTGAACGCGTAAATTCACCGGCGACATGTTCGGCCAGCATTAGCGGTAAAAAGAATAAAATAGTGGTTGCCGATGAACTAAGTAAAGGCAATGCAAGTTCTTTGCTGCCTTGCAACATCGCATCGTATCGCTCGATACCCTGTTCTAATCGTCGCTTAAAATCTTCGGCGATGACAATGCCGTTATCCACTAATAAGCCTAATGATATGATTAAGGTTGCCAAACTCATCCGCTCTAATTTCATATCAGAAAATTGCATGATTGAAAGCGTGGCTAACATCACAAAAGGCACAATTGCACCGACGATCAGGCCAGTTCTCAGACCTAAGAATAGAATAACCACAACAAGGACAATCGCCAGAGTTTGTATTACATTGCTAGAAACACCCTTAATGGTCTTTTCAACTTGCTCTGCTTGAAAGGTGGCGACATCAAGTTGGTAGCCAATAGGTAATGTGGCGGTAATGTGTGCAACATGTTTCATAAAGCGCGGCGCATATTCTAAAATATTGTTGTCGTCTAGCATCGATGTGGCAAAGAATATTGCCGCTTGGCCGTTAAAATAAGCCAGTTTATCGGGCGGATCAATAAAGTCTCGGCGCAGTGTGGCGATGTCTTTTAGGGCAATATAGTTGTCACTGTTGGGAATGCTAATTTGGCTGTTGGCAATATCATCAACATGAATAAAGTTGCCAGAGGGTTCAATAATAAAACTTTTTGCGCCGGTGTCTATTTGTCCGCCAGAGCGAATAATGTTTTGGTTTTTAAGTTCGTTAATTATTTTTGTTGGTGAAATCCCGAGCTGAGCAAGTTTTGTATTTGAAAGTTCAACAAATATACGCTCGGCTCTACGGCCTAAAATATCTATTTTTTTAGTGCCTTCAACAGCATATAAGGTGTCTCTGATATGTTGAGCGATATCATACATTTGCCCCATATCAAAACCGTCAGCCGTTAGGGCTAAAGTAATGACCGAGACATCACCGAATTGATCATTAACAAAAGGGACAGATGCCCCTTGCGGCATGTTTGCATGGGCGGCCGCAGTTTTATTACGTAAGTCCTGCCAGATATCATCCAGGTTAAAATACTTGTCGTAAACCTTTACGTGTATGGTCGACAGGCCAGTGGAGGAAGTTGATCGTATTTCCTTCACTTCGGCAATTTTTCGAATTTCTTCTTCAAGTTTTTTGGTGATCAGTTGTTCGACCCGATCGGGTGCCATACCTGGAAACGCAGTGCTCACTATGGCTTCGCGTATGGTGATAGTCGGGTCTTCTTGTGCCGGCAGGGTAAAGTAAGCAAATACGCCGTTTATCAATAATAAACCAACAACCAGGAGAACAGTTTTACGATAATGAAAAGCGATTTCGGTAAAATTCATCATAACCCCTTTAGTTAAATCGCTGCGTTGTATGGTCTAATAGTGTGACTTTTTGACCATCGCGTAAAAATGCTACCCCAGCGGTTGCTATTATTTCGCCATTAGCTAAACCACTCGATAAATATACCCGGTTATTAAGAATGTTTTCCGTTTGCACTTGCCGCAAATGCACCACTTTAGCCGTGGCATCATAGACAAAGACATATGATTTTTGATCTAAGCCGGCGCGTAATGCGCTCATCGGGATAGCAATCGTTTTACCGGTATAGCCAGTACGTCCAATACCATCAAAAACAAAATCGACTTCGGCGGTCATTCCTGCTCGCAACTTATTGTTTGTTTCTGCCAATATTACCGTCACCGGGAAGGCATTAGCCGATTGCGCGCGAGTCCCTATCTCGTTGATACGTCCTTGCATAGTGATACCGATTAATACCGGAAAACGAATGGCTAATACGGTATCTTGTTTTAATTCTTGTATTAAGGTTTCGGGGACGAGTACTTCCACTTCTAAGCCGTGGTTGCCTTCAATTTCAAATGCCGCTTGTCCGGCGCCAATTTGTTGAGAAGGCTCAATTAAACGCTTGGTAATAATGCCATCATAAGGCGCCAGCAAAGTACTGTCTTGCAAGTTTTTATTGGCAATATCAAGCTGTGCTTGCGCCACACCTACAGCACTTCTACTTGAATCAAAAGTGGCTTTGGCATTGTCAAATCCTGATTGCGATACCAACCCTTGCTTGACCAATTTGTCATAACGTTCAAAGGTGCTTTTAGCTTCAGCCATTGCCGCATTTGCTTTATCTAACTCAGCTTGTGCTGATCGTAAACTAAGTTCAAAACTGCGATGATTTAATTGCGCTAAAATTTGACCTGCTGTTACGGTTTCACCAAGCTTAACTTCAACGGTTTGTACCTTGCCAATTACCTCAAAACTTAAGTCAGTTGCCTCAACGGGAGCAACAATTCCGGACAACGTGCGTAGCTGCTTTAGATTGGTCTCTGCAACTTTGCTCCAGGCGATAGGGCGAATGGCTTTTTCGGTGATAACGGCTTGCTCGTTACAGCCCAGTAAAAAAGACGCGAAGAGGATAGTTAATAATATACGCATAATGAATCCAATGGTGAAAATTACCTATGAGTAAAGTAGATAAATTTTAATAAGTAAATTGGTACTGCCAAGTACCGTATATTTTGGTACTATGCAGTACCAATGTCAACCGATAAGAGAAAAGAGCAGATAATATCATGCTAAGCCCTGGCAGAAGTGTTGAAAAAACAAGTGAAAAGCAATTAACTGCCCGTGGGCAATTAATACTTGCGGCGGCGCAAAAATTATTTCTTAAGCATGGCTTTGATGAAACCTCTCTGCAAATGATCATTGCTGATGCTGGCGGTTCACGTCGTTCTATTTACCATGAATTCGGCAATAAGCAAGGCTTGCTGATGGCGGTTATGCAACAACAAGTGGCGATTCAGATAGATACTATTGCTTCTATTAACTATGAGCTAGAGCCAAGTGATGCGCTAAAAGATGTCGCGGTGCGATTTGTTCAGGGGATGTTGTCTGAAACTCTAATTTCATTGTTTAGGTTGGTGATACAAGTTGTGCCAAAACTCCCCGACCTTGGCGAATTGATTTATGAAAGCGGGCCGTTAACCGGGGTTACCCCGTTGGCGGATTATTTAACTTCTCTAAATAAGCAAGGCATATTGGCCATTGATGACTGCAGTTACGCCGCACAGATGTTAATAGAAATGACGAAAGGACGGCTACATTTGAAGGCGGTATTAGTCCCCAATGTCAAAATAACCGAAGATGAAATTGTGCAGCATATTGACCGTGCAGTAGATTTATTTATTAAAGCCTATCAAGCTTAAACATTATCACCGTTGAACCCATGTTAGGCTATTTTTACCTCCCGCTTGCAGAAAGCGTTGAGTCTTTCACATCCATTTCCATTTATGAGGTTGGAAGCGCCGAGTCAGCAAAAGAAACCGAAATTGTCGTGCCCTTGTCACTAACAACCGTTAGCAACCAACCTTGATGTTCACACAGGCGTTTAACAATAGATAAGCCAAAACCGTAGCCAGTACTTTGGCTGCCTTTGACCGCTGGTTCAGTGACATTCGTTGAAATATCCTGATCTATGCCCGGGCCGGTATCTGCTATGGTTAATTGCTCGTTGATAAAGCTTATGGTTACCTCTCCTAAATCCGTATATTGAAAGGCATTGCTGAGTAAATTATCCAACAGCACTTTTAGCATGCCCGGCTGGGCATAGACACTGGTGTTACAATTGTCATTCACCAACACTTCCACTGGTTTACCATCAAGTAAATGGCTATGATCAATGATTGATTGTTCTATCATTGGCAGCAGTTTATACCCGTAACACTTCAAGGTGCAGGCGTCAGTGTTTGAAAGTTGTCATTAATCCAACTGTCTAAAGTATCAGCTATCCTCGGAAGTGTTATGGCAAAAAAATCATTGAT
>MABC01000033.1 GCA_002162925.1 Thalassotalea sp. 42_200_T64
CGATAATGTGATGGGTATGATCACAGAGCTCACCAAATATAAAGCCGAATTAAATGGCGCTGTGTACCATGAAATAGGTCGATATGTGAAGTCGTCAGGTATTTGCCACGACTGTAAACATGAGCATAAATTCGAGCTAAACGTGCGCGAATTCTCCTGTGAAAGCTGCGGACTAGTACAGTGTAGAGACTTAGCGGCAGCTAAGTCTGTAGCAAATACAAGAGAAAAAGATTTAATGGCGGCTGGGATAGTTGCCAGGGTGTTGCCCAAATCTCAGAAGAAATCATCTACTAAAACGAAAGTCTTTGAGCAATCAAAGTTTGCTGTGGGAACTGAGAAAAAAGAAGCAGCCTAGTCGTCAAAAGCTAGACTGTTGAAGCCCATTGATCGACGCGAAGCGGCGTCGGTGGGTAGTTCACTATCTTGGCAGGATAATAAGTGCCCGCCAAGACAAATCATTTCATCGTGATTATTGTGCCGTCCAGGCGCCATCCATTGGCAGAGCAGCACCGGTAATTGAACGGGCACTATCACTGCATAAAAACAGGATAAATTCACCTATTTGCTTCGGTTCAGCCATGTCCGGTAACGCTTGTTTATTGGTGACCAATTTATGTTTTGCCTGAGCAAATGACACCTCGTTCTTTTCCGCTAACATAGCAACCTGATCGTTGACCAAAGGGGTATCAACCCAACCCGGACATACGGCATTAACGGTTATCCCTTGCTCAGCACTTTCCAATGCCACCACTTTGGTGAGGCCAACAATGCCATGTTTTGCCGCACAATAGGCCGATTTTTGCAGTGAGGCCACCAAGCCATGCACCGAGGCAACATTGATTACTCGTCCCCAGTTATTTTTTTGCATGCCTGGTAAGCACTGTTGGATGGTATGAAACGCGGCAGATAAATTAATGGCGATAATGTCGTTCCATTTACCAGCCGGGAAAGTGGTAATATTTTCGGTGTGTTGAATGCCGGCATTATTCACTAAAATATCAATCGTGCCTAAGCTGGCAATAGCCTTATTGATAAAGCGAGTGATCGCATCGGCATCTCTTAAATCGGTATTATCAAACAAGGTGTTGATCTGGTATTTTACCGAAAATTCTTCAGCCATGGCAGCACCTTCTTGTTCCGACATTAGCCCATGCAAGATTAAATCTATGCCTTGCTCTGCTAAAATATGCGCGGTGGCTAAACCAATCCCACTGGTGGAGCCAGTGATTAAAGCAACTTTACCTTTTAACATCGTATTTTCCTGATTAATAATAAGCGTTTAAATACTAACAATACGTTAAATATAGGTATTTATATTTAGCACCTTAGTACCAGACTCAGTCGCTAAATGGGTAATTTAAGGACTAAGGACTAAGGACTAAGAAAGGAGAAATGAAGGGGAAATAAGGTGGTTGTATTTATTTCTTTACAAAGGAGTATTGTTTGCTCCGTTTGGCCGTCTTTTTAGCCAAAAATAAGCCGAACTTGCTGCAATAACGCCAGCTAAAATGAGCTATTGATTTAATTTTAACTGTACTTTATCGAGCTTGTCCAATAACAACAAAAGTTGTGAACGTTCATCTTTGCTAAGGTTTTCAATGGCTTGCTGTTCATGTTCGATAGCTATAGGGATCAATTGTTGATACATCTTGCTGCCGCTGTCAGTAAGCGTTAATCGATGACTGCGGTTATCGCTAACAACCCGTTGCTTAATCACTAAGCCTTTGTCGATTAATTTTTTCACCGCCCGTGACACCGCCACTTTATCCATGGCGATGCGATTGGTGATGGTCACGGCAGAAAGGTTTGTTTCCTCGCCAAGCGCCGCTAACACACGCCATTCCTGCACGGTAATACCAAACCGTTTGTTATATTTAAGTGCCAACGACTGCGATATTCGGTTCGATAACGCGGATAAACGATACGGTAAAAAATTTTGTAAAGATAAGGTGCCATTATCTATAGTCGCCATAAACATACCTTGATTGTAATTAGTTACAAACGCAACTAATATGGTTTCATCTGAAACTAATAATAACATATTAATTATAAACGTCACGGCAATCAATTTTTAAACTATTCCCTAAACTAGGGCTATAGTTATTGCAGTGAATGAACACGGAGAAAAACATGGCTGATTTATTTGAAAACCCGATGGGCCTAGATGGCTTTGAATTTGTTGAATTTACTGCAAAAGAGCGTGGCATTTTAGAACCTGTATTTGAATCTATGGGTTTCACCCTGGTGGCTAAGCATAAATCAAAGCAAGTTGAGTTATGGCGTCAAGGGGACATCAACTTAATCAGCAACTATGAGCCAAAAAGCCATGCAGCCTATTATGCTGAAGAACATGGTCCATCGGCTTGTGGTATGGCGTTCCGCGTGAAAGATGCGAAATTGGCTTACGCTCAGGCTTTAGAGCAAGGTGCGCAACCGGTACATATTGAAACCGGGCCAATGGAATTACGCCTGCCAGCAATTAAAGGCATTGGCGGCGCTACGTTATACTTAATCGACCGCTATGAAGGTACTAACACTATTTATGATATCGATTTTGACTGGATTGAAGGTGTTGATCGTAACCCCGAAGGTTGTGGCTTCCACACCTTAGATCACTTAACTCATAACGTTTACCGTGGTCGTATGGCGTACTGGGCAGAATACTACGAAAACTTATTTAACTTCCGTGAAATTCGTTACTTCGATATCAAAGGCGAGTACACCGGCCTTACCTCAAAAGCGATGACCGCACCCGATGGCAAAATTCGTATCCCATTAAACGAAGAAGCTGGCGGCGGCGGTCAAATTGAAGAATACTTAATGAAGTACAACGGCGAAGGCATTCAGCATATTGCGTTTGCCTGTGACGATATTGTTGCTTGTTGGGATAGACTTAAAAAGCAAGGCGTTAAGTTTATGACACCACCTCCAGGCACTTATTATGACATGCTGGAAGATCGTCTTCCTGGCCACGGTGAGCCAATCGATCAATTACAACCTCGTGGCATTCTCGTTGATGGTACGACTGGCGATGGTCCACCGCGTTTATTATTGCAGATTTTCTCTGATACCTTATTGGGTCCGGTATTCTTTGAGTTTATCCAACGCAAAGAAGATGATGGTTTTGGTGAAGGTAACTTTAAGGCATTATTTGAATCGATTGAGCGCGATCAAATTGAACGTGGTGTCCTTGGTCAAGATAAATAAGGGGTAGACTATGGCTATCAAGCGCATTCATCATGTGGCGTATCGCTGCGTTGACGCCAAAGAAACGGTAGAGTTTTATCGTGACTTACTGGGCATGGAATTTCAATTGGCAATTGCTGAAGATAACGTTCCATCAACCGGTGCACCTGATCCTTACATGCATGTATTTTTAGATGCTGGTCAGGGCAATGTATTGGCGTTTTTTGAAATTCCAAATTCACCACCGATGGGACGAGACACTAATACGCCTGAGTGGGTACAACACATTGCTTTTGAAGTTGAATCGATGGATGAACTGTTTGCATCTAAACAAAAATTGGAAGATGCAGGTGTAGATGTGCTTGGCCCAACCGATCATACTATCTTTAAATCTATCTACTTCTTTGATCCAAACGGTCATCGAATTGAGCTGGCCGCCAATACGGGCAAGCCCAGCATGTTAAAAGAATTAAAACGTGTTGCTCCTGCTATGCTTGATGAGTGGGCAATGACTAAAAAAGCACCGAAGCATGCCGTATGGTTACACAGTGGTGCCGATTTTGATGATAAAAGTTTTCCGGGTGATAAATAATGAAATTAGCAAGTATTAAATCAGGTCGCGATGGCGCCCTTTATGTAGTGAACTCTAGCTTAACAAAAATGGCATCGGCAGCAGATATCGCTGCGACTATGCAAGCCGCTTTAGATGACTGGGAAACGGTAGAACCACAACTTGAAGCACGTTTTAATGAATTAGAATCTGGTACTCTTGCCGGTGAAATATTCGAGCAAAGTGCATGTGCGTCACCGCTTCCACGTGCCTTTCAATGGGCTGATGGCAGTGCCTATGTGAACCACGTTGAGTTGGTACGCAGAGCACGAAATGCGGAAATGCCAGCAACGTTTTGGACCGAACCATTAATGTACCAAGGCGGCTCAGATAGCTTCCTGGCACCCCGTGACCCAATTCTGATGCCACAATCTGACGGTTTTGGTATCGACTTTGAAGCCGAAGTTGCGGTTATCACTGGTGACGTACCTATGGGTGTAGGTAGCGATGATGCATTAAAATATATCAATTTGGTGATGATCGTTAATGACGTCTCTTTACGTGGTTTAATTCCTGGTGAATTGGCCAAAGGCTTTGGTTTTTTCCAATCTAAACCTTCAAGTGCGTTTAGCCCGGTTTGTGTTACTCCTAGCGAGCTAGGGGACGCATGGCAAGGTGGTAAATTACACTTACCATTAAGTTCTAAGTACAATAACGAGTTATTTGGTAAGCCCGAAGCTGGCGTTGATATGACCTTTCATTTCGGTCAATTAGTGGCGCACGCGGCAAAAACTCGGCCATTAGCTGCAGGTACGGTTATTGGTTCAGGTACGGTTTCGAATAAACTGAACGATGGCCCAGGCAAACCAGTTACTGAAGGTGGCGTAGGGTACAGTTGTATCGCGGAAATCCGAATGATTGAAACCATTGAAAATGGTAAGCCGTCAACACCATTTATGGATTTTGGTGACAACATTCAAATTGAAATGTTTGCTGCAGATGGCCAGTCTATCTTCGGTCAAATCAACCAGGATGTGGTGCAAGCCTAATTAGACCAAGTTGACTAAATATCTGCTCATTTAACAGAATTCAAACCGTCCATGGCAATTCTAAGTTAATTCATCCCTGAATTAACAGAATTCAAACCATCCGTGGCAATTCTAAGTTAATTCATCCCTGAATTAACAGAATTCAAACCATCCGTGGCAATTCTAAGTTAATTCATCCCTGAATTAAATAAGGCAACTTGGTATATACCCGTCACCATTCAAAGTGCAGGATTTCAGTGGGAATTAAAAGTGATTTAGGCAAGGTATTAAATTTAGAGAATGGTTATTCTCGGCTTTGGCATCCTGCGTCGCCCTACCTTCTGCATTCATGCAGTCGCAGTTAAAATTCATAGCGCTGCATAAATCACTTTTAAACCCATCGAAGAAGCGTTTGAGCAATCCCACTTCTTCGTTCCATCTATTTGTAAGGTTAGTACACGGATGATGTACTATATTAGGGCCACGCAGGAGCAGTTGCCGAGAATAACCTTTACTGTATAGATGCGCCTTGAATTGGAATCGCTCAAGCGCTCTGAAACCTGCATCTTGAATGGTGACGGGTATAATCAGCCTAAAGGCACTGGTGCACCATTTAACCATGCCTGGCCACCGCTAAAAGTAAAATCAAACTTCACTCGATCTTCATCTTGCACCAGCATGTTTTGCATTATTAATTCGTCAATGTTCTGCTGCATACCAATGATATTAAAAAATTCAATGGGAGCACTGCCATTGGCATCGGCTTGCAGCGCCATAAACATCGTCATTGGATTGTCAACGTCTAATACGCTCTGATCAAAGCTAATATTTAACTGGCTAGCAATTTCTCCTTGCGCAGTTTGCATGCCGAGCTTGTTAATTTTAAGCTCCGGACCTGAAGTTAACAGTTTTGGCAGCATTGCCTGCATCTGCATCATCAACATATCAGGGTCTTGTTGGCCATTATTATCTATCATCAAATTTTGAAATTCTTGATAGACATCCAAATCTAATTTGTTAAAGCTTAACTGATAAGCAAATTTGTTAAACTCTTGCCCTATGGCTTTAATACTGTCGATATTGATATCAACATCGGCATACATAAAACCATTTTCTTCGTGGCTGGAAGATTGCATGGTTAAATCGTTAATTGTTACGCTTTCGGCAGCCGTTGCGCCGATCATTTCAATGTTATTAATGTAGAAGTTGCTATCGCCTAAAGCCAGTGCGTTATAGCTAAAAATGTCGCCGCGTACCACTTGCTGATCTGCTGAAAATTGAATTTCATTTATCGACATCAGCTTTTGGGCTAGCTTAGTTACGTCGAGACCTTGCCAATTACCCGACATTTGTAATCGGCCATTACGGCTAAAGACGGAGTCAAAAGTCAGCGCTTTAATATCAAAGGTGCCATCATCACTAACAATTTTAACTGGTTGCAAGCTGATAAAAGAAGTCATGGTGCCGGTATAGCCAATACGCATATAAGACTCTAACTTGTCTTTGGTAAAGTTATGAGTAAATTCAAGTGCGGCATCTTGATTATGGGTCAATTCAAAATCATAGGCGATATCGATTAAGCCAAAACCCAGACCATTAGATTGCGATAAAATGGGTCCATGCTGCATGCTTTGTTTGCTGGTTATTTTCATCTCCAGCGGGGCAACCTGGCTATCAATTTCCTGAATATAATTAAGCACCACATCGGCAGTCGAGTTAAACCAGCCACGGTGGTAGTTTTCAATGGTCACGACAGCGTCAGGGATATTTTGCATTTTGGCAACCATATTGCGCAATTCAGTTTCAGCTAGTTGGCCAGAAAAATATGGGGCTACCAGCAGCCCAGCAACTACGGCAGTGGCAATAAAACGTTTTTTCATCGAGCAATGTCCTAAAATTCAGTCTTGTTTTTCATTTTGATGAAAATTGATAGTAACATGATTTTATTGCGTATTTTGATCTAAATTGAACGCTATATGTTATCGTTCAATGGTATTTATATTGCTCAATAAGGCAAATTTATGACTTGCAATTAACAGTGGAAAACCAAAACGCATGCCAGCGCATTTTGCGGACATTACGGTAATGCCACCGAGCCAAATTAGTGTTATGGTTTTAACTGAACAACAAAAATAATTAGGGAAAACGGATGACTGCAAAAATAAGAAAAGCCAAGAAAAAACCAGTTAAGCATACAGCCGAAAAAAGAGCTGAGAAATGGTCTGATAATGTCTTCCTTTACACGGTAGTTGTGATTGTCTTAGTTATTGTGGTGATGGCTTTTGTTATCTAAATATTGTGCTAAAGTTTTAAACGTATTACTAACTTATTGAGAATAAAATGAAAAAAGTAATAGGTTCATTAGTGTTAGCCGTTATCGGTATTTTTTTGCTTGGTACTTATCGAGCCAATACCATGTATCCCGATCTGCAATATTATCCGCAACAGCACACCCAGAGGGTAGTGGTTGATCAAGACAAAGTGGTGTCTAATTTCTCGAAAGCGATTCAAATTGCCACTATCTCTCGCGATTATCCGGCGCCAGTTATCGCTGAACCGTTTTTGGCTTTTCATCAGCATTTACAAGCCAGCTTTCCCATCGTGCATACAGTTGCCAGCAAAGAAATTATTAATGACTACTCATTGGTATACAAATTTCAGGGGACTGACACTAGCTTAAAACCTGCTCTGTTTATGGGCCATATGGACGTAGTGCCGGTGGACCTGGATACCGCAGACAAATGGACCCATGAGGCTTTTGCCGGCGTGGTCGATGATGGCCAAATATGGGGGCGGGGGGCTTTAGATGATAAAGCCACAGTGATGGCGCTGATGGAAGCAATGGAGCTTAGTCTGGCCTCAGGTAAAGCGCCGAAACGTACGGTATATTTTGCTTTTGGTCATGATGAAGAGATCGGTGGCAGTCAAGGTGCCAAAAAAGTGGCCGAATACTTTCAGCAACTTGGAGTGAATTTTGAATTTGTGCTCGATGAAGGAGGGGCAATTTTAAAAGGTTATATTAAAACTGTTTCGCAGCCGGTTGGTATTATTGGCATTGCCGAAAAAGGCTTTATCAATATTCGTTTAATTGTAGAGCGCCCGGGTGGGCATTCGTCGATGCCTCCAGAAAATACCGGCCCCGGCATACTGGCACAAGCAATAGTAAAATTAGAGAATAATAAGTTCCCGGCAACCTTGCGTTATACCAACACAACCTTTAATGCCATTGGCAGTTATACCGATTTTAAAACCCGCTTTGCGATGGCCAATCAGTGGCTTTTAGCTCCTGTCGTTAAGCAACAATTATTGGCCAACCAAAGCACCGCTGGCGGATTGCGTACCACCACAGCGGTCACTATGATGAAAGGCAGCAGTAAGTCGAACATTTTGCCGACGAAAGCCAGTGTGGTGGTGAATCTCAGGATATTGCCCGGGGAAACCTGGCAAACAGTTTTGGCCGATGTTGAGCGCATTGTTGCTGATCAACGGGTCAGTTATGAAGTGTTCATGAATAATAATCCGTCAGCGGTTTCCAGTATTGAGTCGAATGGTTATAAATGGATTGCACAAACCATTAGAGAGTTTGAGCCAGAAACTTTGGTGGCGCCTTACTTGGTGATGGGAGGTACCGATTCTAAGTATTTTTATCCGTTAACCGATTCAGTTTATCGATTTTTAATGATCAAACTAACGCCTGATCTTCGTAAAACCGTGCATGGCATTGATGAACGGATAAAAATAGAAGATTACGTGCAAGGCATTCAATACTTTCATGAATTATTGCGCAAGGTATCGTTTGATAACGAAGCCCCAAAATAGCACTATTTAAAGCCCCATCCCCCTCAAAAGACGTCCTCCCTGTCGGGTATAAGTACACCCCTCGGCAATTGCTCCATGCATTGCTCTAATACACAACGTCCATGTTGTAATGTACAAAACGGATTTGGGGCTTGATTATTAGCTTTATTAGCGAATGTAATCGGTGTTATTGGCGCAAAATTTGTGCTGCCGCCATCATATTTTCAAGTGCTGGTGTTACCTCTTGCCAGCCTCGGGTTTTTAAACCACAATCAGGATTTAACCATAACCTCTCTGCCGGAATTCTTTCGCTAGCGCTTTTCATTAGTTGCACAATAGAATCAACCGATGGTATGTTTGGGGTGTGAATATCATAAACACCCGGGCCAATTTGATTGGGGTAAGCAAACTGGTCGAACACATCCAGCAGCTCCATATCGGAACGAGATGTTTCTATGGTGATCACATCTGCATCCATGTTGGCAATGGCTTCGATGATGTCATTAAATTCTGAATAACACATGTGAGTGTGAATTTGGGTGCTGTCTTGTACGCCATTAGCGCTAAGTTTAAAGGCATCTACCGACCAGGTCAGGTAATCTTGCCATTGGCTTTTACGCAAAGGTAAGCCTTCTCGCAATGCCGCCTCGTCAATTTGAATGATGCCAATACCGGCCGCTTCCAAGTCAATAACTTCGTCACGGATTGCCAAAGCAATTTGCTGACAGGTTTCACTCCTTGGCTGATCATCGCGAACAAAAGACCAGTTCAATATGGTCACTGGGCCGGTGAGCATGCCTTTTAACGGCTTTTTCGTTAACGACTGTGCGTAAAGTGTCCAGTCTAGGGTTAAGTTGCCCTGTCGGCTAACATCGCCATAAATAATTGGTGGCTTCACGCAACGCGAGCCGTAACTTTGCACCCAGCCAAACTGGCTAAAGACAAAACCGGAAAGTTGTTCACCAAAGTATTCCACCATGTCGTTACGTTCGGCTTCGCCATGCACTAACACATCAAGCTGTAATTCTTCCTGAGTCTCGATACATTGCTTGATCTCAGTTTTAATTTTTTGTTGATAACTGGTTAAGTCAATTTTGTTTTGTTTAAATTCTCTTCGCGTCGCTCTGATCTCACTGGTTTGCGGAAAAGAACCTATGGTGGTGGTTGGAAACCGTGGTAATTGTAATTTGCTTTGCTGTAACGCTGCGCGTTGTGAATAGGGCGATTTACGCAGTGTATCTTCTGCCCGTACTTGTTGTACCGCCAGACGCACCGCGTCATTGTTTACCAACGCAGAACAGTTTCTTGCGACGAAACAGCAAGTATTCTCGGCCAATTCTGTAGTTACGCTTTCGCGACCAAATTTTATTGCTTTGCCCAAAAGGGTTAATTCATTGAGTTTTTGCTTAGCAAAAGCTAACCAGTTTTTTACTTCTTCTGGAATATTGTTTTCCACATCCAAATCTAACGGTACATGCAGCAAAGAACACGACGGCGCTAACCACAATCTATCACTAAGCTGTTCGGCTATCGGTTCAATAAAATCTAGTACTTTGTTGAGTTCGGTTTTCCAAATATTGCGACCGTCAATTACGCCCAGTGATAGCACTTGTTGCTCACTTAATCGCGGTAAAATTTTCTCGATATCGGCTTTTCCTTTAATCGCATCAAGATGAATACCGTCTACTGGTAATTGGCAGGCGGTTGGTAAATTGTTGGCCAATGCACCAAAATAGGTGGTGAGTAAGATTTTAACTTGTCGCTCTTTTAAATATTGATAAGCATAACGATACGCCAGCAACCATTCGTTGTCTAAATCAGTGACCAGCGCCGGTTCATCAAACTGTACCCATTCGATGCCTAATTTTGCCAGTTTGGTTAACAGCTGTTGGTAAACCGGCAGTAAGGTATCCAGTAAGTGCAGTGGGTTACTTTCGTCTTTTGCTTTGCCTAGCCACAAATAGGTCACTGGTCCTAAGATCACCGGTTTAGTGACAAAGCCTTTTGCCCGGGCTTCGTTTATTTGTTTAATTAACTTATCCGCATTCAGTTCAAATGAGGTTTGCTGGCAAAATTCAGGAACAATATAGTGATAGTTAGTATCAAACCACTTGGTCATTTCACCCGCGGCAATACCACAACAACTAGTATCACCAGGCGCTTGTCCACGAGCTAAACGGAAATAATCATCTAAGGTATTTTCGCCATCGCCATTACTATTCGCGCGCTTAGGTACGTTACCAAGTAAAAAACTGGTATCTAGTACATGATCGTAAAAAGAAAAGTCACCAATCTGGGCAAAATCCAAATGTTGTTGCTGGTTGAGGTTATTTGCTCTAATTGCTTGCGCATTGTCTTGCAATGTCTGCTGGTCAATTTTGCCTTGCCAATATTGCTCAAGGGCGAATTTTAATTGTCGTTTTTCGCCGATGCGGGGAAAACCAAGATTATGTAGTTTAGCCATCTATCTATCCATTTGATTAATTTAGTGGCTATAATAGGCAGGCTAATTAATTAATAAAATTGGTATTAATTCATTGTTCGATGAATTTTACTCATCAATATAGGTGTTTTACCTCATGCTTGAACGACATCATCTGGAAATAATACGTGCCGTAGATCAGCAAGGAACGTTAACCGAGGCGGCTAATTTATTGTGTTTGACGCAATCGGCGTTAAGTCATTCGATAAAAAAATTGGAGCAGCAATTAGGCATACAGTTATGGCTAAAAGATGGCCGAAAACTAAAACTCTCAGAATCTGGATTGCAAATTTTGAGTTTGGCAAATCGTTTGTTGCCACAGTTTGAGCATGCCGAGTTAGAAATACAAGATATTGTTGCCGGTCAACAAGGCACTCTGCGCATTGGCATGGAGTGTTCACCCTGTTTTCAATGGCTGTTGAAAGTGGTTGCGCCATTCTTGAAACAGTATCCAGATGTGGATGTTGATATTCGCAAAGAGTTTCAGTTTGGTGGCTTAGGCGCACTGTTGTCGTACGACATTGATTTATTGATCACCCCAGATCCCTTGTATAAACAAGGCCTGGATTATATTCCGGTATTTGACTATGAGCAGGTATTAGTGGTGTCGCAACAACATCGCTTTGCCGATAAAAATTGCATTAGCGCCAGTGATTTGGCGGATGAAACTTTACTCACTTATCCAATTGAAATTAGCCGTCTTGATATTTTTAACGAGTTTATTACCCCGGCGGGTGCCAGCGTGAAAAAACATAAAACCATCGAAAATACCGAAATTATGCTGCAAATGGTCAACGCAAATCGCGGCGTCGCGGCGTTACCCGCCTGGCTGGTGGCAGAATTTCAGCAGAAAATGCCGATTAACGCGGTGCGCTTAGGCAAAGATGGCGTGCATAAATGCATTTATATCGGTTTGCGTAGCGCCGAGCAAAGGCCGGTGTATTTAGAGCAGCTGATCCACTTGGCCAAAACCTGCGGTCAGTAACATTACGTGACTTAACCCTAGCTCTAGCCCAGCTTACTTAGTGAGTTGCTAACAACTCACTACTCACTCGTGAGATAGTCCTTATATTCTTTGATGCCAAAATAACGAATGGATTTTTTAACCGTGGTTTTTTTGGCAATTAGTTTCTCGCCACAATATATTTTCACCACTTGTTTATCACCATTGGTGTCGGTGTCGTAAGCATACTTATCGTTTAAGCGTAAATTATCAAATTCAGTGCGCATGATTAACTTCATTGGCGAGCCTTTTCTGGTTAATTGCCTTGATAATTTCAGCATATTGAAACTCACCTTCGTTGTCCATCCCATTCACATTTTGATACAGCACAGATAAGTATATAGGTGTACTAATTTTTCCGCATACGTTACAGTAATTTTAGCATGTAAAAGAATAGATTTACTTTAAATATTAAGCAGATGAGGGGAATCATGAAAGGGAAGTTAATTGGCATATCTATGCCTGCAGTCGTAGCTCTTGCCGCGACAATAACCACTTTAGCCAGCACTGCCAGCGAACAACTGGTAGTAGATTATAAAGACGTATTTCAACTTGAATATGCCGCCTCGCCACAAGTAAGCCCAGATAACAAAACCCTGATTTATGAACGCCGCTCGATGGATATTATGGGCGATAATACCCGCAGCAGTTTATGGCAAATCAATCTAGACGGTAGTGGCAATCGGCCATTATTGTCCGGCAAAGCAAGTTTTCGTTCGCCGACGTTTTCACCAAAGGGTAAGCGCTTAGCTTATACTTCGGCCCATGATGGCTCTAATCAGCTTTATGTACGCTATCTTGATAATGGTCAAACGGTAAGAGTTACCAATTTACAAGATTCTCCTGGCGCACTTTCCTGGTCACCAGACGGCAAGTATATAGCGTTTTCAATGTTCACACCCGGTAAAAGTAACTCGTTGTTTAAAGACATGCCGAAGCAACCTGAGGGAGCAAAATGGGCTGGCACGGCAACGTATATAGACACTACCAATTATCGTAATGACGGTGGCGGTTATGTCGCACCAGGCTTTAATCATATTTATGTGGTGCCCAGTGAGGGAGGTAGCCCAAGGCAAATTAGTAAAGGGGATTTTCATCACAATGGCCCAATTAACTGGAGCAAAGATGGCAAACAGCTAATTATTGATGCCGACCTTGATGAAAACTGGCAGCTTAGACCCAGAGAAACCGATGTGTATGCCATTAATGTGATCGATGGCGAAGCTACTCAGTTAACCACGCGAAAAGGACCCGATTTTCAGCCGCTGATCAGTCCCAATGGCAAGTATATTGCCTATTTAGGCTTTGAAGATAAAAAACTGAGCAGTCAAAATGCCAGCTTGAGTGTGATGACAATTGATGGCAAAAATAATAAAGAGTTAACCGCCGCACTCGATCGTTCTGTCGGTAATATACAATGGCATGACGATGGCAAAGGCTTGTACTTTACATTTACTGACCATGGCCAGCAGCAACTAGGTTTTGTTGATTTTCATGGTAAAATTACCAAGATGAAAACTAAGCTCGGCGGCCAGTCTTTGGGTCGGCCATATAGCTCAGGTGATTATCAGGCCGTAGGTGATGGCCGGGTAGTTTTCACTCAGGGTAAGCCTAACCGACCAGCAGATTTAGCCATAGTGAATACCAAAGGTGACATTACCAAACTGACTTCATTGAATGAAGATTTATTTGCCCATAAAACTCTGGCGAAAGTGCGCAGCCTAACGGTGATTTCGTCTGTTGATGAAAAGCCCATTGAAGCCTGGATAGCATTACCGCCAGGCTTTGATCCCGAGAAAAAATACCCGCTAATTCTTGAAATCCACGGCGGACCGCACGCAGCATATGGGCCAAATTTTTCGATGGAAGTGCAGCTAATGGCAGCCAAAGGCTATGTCGTTGTCTGGGCGAACCCGCGCGGTAGCACATCTTATGGCGAAGATTTTGCCAATTTGATCCATCACAACTATCCATCACAAGATTATAATGACCTGATGGATGTGGTTGATGGTGTGATTGAGGAAGGTTATGTCGACGAACAACAACTGTTTGTTACTGGCGGCTCTGGTGGCGGTACGTTAACCTCTTGGATCATAGGTAAAACTGAGCGCTTTAAAGCCGCGGTGGTGGCGAAACCCGTGATCAATTGGATGAGCTTTAGTTTAACCGCGGATGGTTATGCCTATTTTACTCAATATTGGATGCCGGGCATGCCGTGGGATCATGCCGAACATTTATGGAAGCACTCACCACTATCGTTAGTGGGTAATGTAGTGACGCCAACCATGTTGTTAACCGGTGAAAATGATTACCGCACGCCAATGAGTGAAACCGAGCAATACTATCAGGCTTTGCAATTACAAGGCATTGATTCGGCGATGGTTAAAATCAAAAAGTCGGGTCATGGTATCGCCAATAGGCCGAGTAATTTAATACAAAAAGTCGGTAATATTATGGCCTGGTTTGAAAAATATCGAACCGATAAAGCGGAACAGTAAATTGTTTGTACGAGTTAATTCACTTAACTAATTCACTGAACCAAGAAGGGAGCCATTTGGCTCCCTTCTTATATGATTACGGTTAATACGTGCGGCTTATGCCGAGCTAAAGTTAGTTATATTGAAATACATCACCTAATGATAGCTTAAGGCTTGTTTTTATCTTTAGCGAATGAGCTGGGCAGGATCTCTACGCCAACTAAGCGGCCAAGTTTGATCATCACCGGAATGGTAATTGGCGCAAACGGTAGCACGGCGAAAACCCCTAAGCCTAAGCCTTTTAACAGATCGAGAAATTGCCGGTTGGCGATTTGCATTTCCTCTTCGCTGGCTTGCCGGCGAGTGTATTTGCGATAAATACTGAGCATCTCTTTGGTTTCAGCTTTTTCCTGGCTAAGGGCGAGTTTAAGGATAAGCATTTGTCGTTTAAACCGATAAACACTGCGCCGCCTCTGGATCCGAATGACCCGAATTGGCGCTTTAAAAATAAATACCCTTAATTTCATGACAATGAATCGCCAAGCCTAGTTGCGGCGAAATACACGAATACAGGCCAAGGCACCTAACAGCAAAAAGCCACTACTGCCGCCACTCGAATCTTTTTCTTCTGGAGTAGGTAGAAATACTGGCGGTTCTTCTTGTTTAGGTGGCAGTTCTGGTTGGGTATCTTTATTGTTATTGACTACAGTAACCGATTCGATCATCACTAAGTGCTCATCGGTTACAAACTCGCCTTCAGCCGGTTCACTTTGTAACGGTGTTTCACCAAATGCACCACCTAAGTTGTATATTGACAAGGTATTTATTACATCAATAATTTCCATGCCGTTGCCGATAACCACGCCAAACACGGTATAACCACCATTATCATTATCTAAAGGTACTGAGTTGTTAGCAACATTGAAAAACCATTGATTGGTCGCACTGTTTTCTTTACCAGGTTGTTTCGCCATGGCAATGGTACCACGGACATTGGAAAATACCGGTTCATTAATAACCGGATCAAACGTAACTGACTCTTCTACTTCATCGGTATAGATAAAACCACCGCCCTGAACGATGAATTGTTCTACTTTGCGATGGACGATAGAATTTGAGTAAGCATCCGCTTCAATATAAGCTAAAAAGTTAGTGACAGTTTCTGGCGTGTCGTTATCTAACAGGTTCACCTCAAAATCACCCATTGAGGTTTTGAACAATACAATGGTGGCATTTGATGGCGAGCTCAAAGTGAGTAAACCAGCAAAAAGTACTGTTGTTAAATAAAAGTTTAAAAATTTCATCATTACTACTGCTTAATTTAAATGAAATGGCAGCTTAACCTAATTGACTGGCAAATCAAGGGAACACGACAATTGTCAGCGTTTTTTTGTACATATATGTACTTATACCCGGCAGGCAGGACGCCTTTTGAGGGTGATGGTACATATAGGTACTTATACCCGGCAGGCAGGATGCCTTTTGAGGGTGATTGTTGTAAGCAACGAGCTACTGGCCACGGGTTGTGTATTTGATGAATTGACCTATCGTGTAACAATACCAAGTCTGCCCGAAGCTCATAGCCCGAAGCCATAAGTTATTAACGTCTTCCTAACCAGGCGATAACAAACGCTAGGCTAAATGGTATTAAGCGCTCTAGATAATCCCCAGGTGCCGATGGTAATAAACTTAACAGCACCGACAAGCTAAACCCGGTAGCGATGGCGGCAAACGCATATTTTCCATCCACCGATTTACTGATCACTTTTACTATTAATAAAGGTCCAAAGGCAGCACCTAAGGCATTCCAGGCAAATAATACACGAGTGAAAATATCTTCGGGAATGTAGATCGCAATGAGCATCGAAATAACGCACATCAGCACTACGGTAAACGTGAATATAGCAGGCTATTTTTGTGGTTTTTATCCTCACTAATGTCATAAGACATTGCCGAAGCGGATACCAGTAACTGACTGTCGGCGGTTGACATGATTGCCGATAAAATTGCCGCAATCATCACGCCGGCAACCACAGGTGGAAACAGTACATTCGTCACTTCCAGTAAAGCCTGCTCGTTATTGGCAACCGGCTCAATCAGTACTTTCGCACACCAGCCGACAATGAGCATGCCGCCTATCACAATTGCCGCCCAGCAAATGGCGATTATCCTGGCTTGTTGTACCGCCTTTTGATCTCGAAGCGCCATCATCCGATTCACCACATGTGGTTGTCCCGGTTGGCCTAAGCCGATACCAAACAAGCCAATAACAAACGCCAGAGCAATTAAACCGCTATGTTCACCGGTGAGTTGCAATTGTGCGCCAGTATAAACCGATTGCATTTGTTGCCATAACTCGGAAAATCCACCCACAGCCATTAATCCCGCAATTGGCAATATCAATCCGGCCACCGCCATTAATATGCCTTGTAAGGTATCGGTAATACTTACCGCCCAAAAGCCGCCTAATAAGGTGTAAATAAGGATAATCAAGGTGCCTAATGCTATCGAGCTTTCCATAGAAACATTAAAGGTAGAGGCGAAGGTATTGCCGGCGGCTTGAAATTGCGCCGCAATATAAAAGGTAAAGGCAAACACAATACATAAAGAGCACAGCCAGAGGATGGGTTTTTTAAACTTACCGCTGCCATGAGCGAGTAACTCAGATAAGGTAACCGATTGTTCTTGTTTTGCCTTTTTTTGCAATCTTGGCGCTAGCCACAACCAGTTAAATACATAACCGCTGACCACAGCCGGCACCAGCCAAATAGCGGGTAACCCCATCGCGTAAGCTGCACCACTCATACCCAGTAACGTCCAGGCAGAAGAAGCACTGGCAGCAGAGCTAATCGCCGCCACCCAAGGGCCTAAGCCACGGCCACCAATGAAGTAATCTTCGGTAGAATTGGTTTTTTGATTGGCATAAAAGCCGATACCTATCAGCACGACTTTATAAACAATAAGAGTGATCAGAACGGTCGTGGTGTAATCCATAATGCCTTTATTTTAGTTATTTTTATCGAATGTTTGGCGAGAAAATCCAGTGATCAGCACAAAGTGATGTCGCTGGGATGAATCGCTTGACACTGTATAAATACCTAGTAGTCTGGTTGTGCGGCTGGGATAGTCGTAAGGGTTAAGCCCAAAGCGCAGCAGAAATTCCTTACTAAAACGAGAGTCTGTACGATAACCAAGTTCAGTTTAGGTCGGAATCTGCGAAAAAAGATTGAACAACTATTGTTGTTCAGAAGCCCTGTGATCGGCACGAAGTGACGTCGCTGGGTAGTTCACTTTGCAATTATGGCAACAGCGTAGCAATTTAAGCAAGTAATTGATCAGAGCTTTGTTTAATACCATTAATCTGCATAAGTATATAATAAGCTTATGCTATCTTTTCCATTCGTCGTGTCTCTGCGGCTGCACTTATGTTCACCCAGCGAAATAAAAACATAATGATTAATTTGGTGATGCCACTCACTATGGCCAGTGTTAATAGTGGCCAGCCATCATTAAGCCCCATGCTTAGTGCAAACGCTATGGTTGAGATGTCCATCATCAGAATGAACTGACTCATCCGCAAGTCGATAGCGCCGGTTTTGCCGGAACGGATGATCAGCATAATTTGATGATAATAACCCTGGGCAATCAACAAGGTGACCACAACGATTAAGGTCGTTGACAGCAATCGGCTTTCATCGCTATAACTATTCCCTATGCTAAGCCCTGCGCAGCCGAAGATGAAAATCACTATCACTATCGCGATGGCAATACAAATCATCGAGGCTTTGTTGCGTCGATCACGCCAAATTTCAAACAATATCAGGCCGACCAATATTGAAGCAATCAGCCTGGGCCAGACGATATAATGGTTGAATGGCTCAAGACTGTAGCCATAGACAAAAAACGAAAAATAAGCGAGAAAACTCACCGAAAACTGGTTTAAGGAGAGCAATTCTGCGGCATTATGCTTAGTGGCAGCACATTGCTTTCTGCGCCATATTTTTCGTAACTGTGACAGTACGCCAAGCAGGCTGATAAAAATAAACAGGGTGTTGATAGAGCCAAAGGTGTTGTATGAATTCATTGAAGTATTTTTCACGACGTTGATTGTCGGCAATTATGCCTAAATACATAGGGTTTAATCATTTAATTGATGAATGTTAACTATAATTTTCGACAATATTAGGTTTGCAATTGAATTTAAACGTCTTAGGTCTGGTCTCGAAACCATTAGCACTGGATTTTCGGGATGTCGCACCATTTCGTGGTATAACTTGGTGATAAATGTTGACGCTTCATTTGCCAACGTTGTTGTTTGCCTTCGCTGGCTAATTGCAATGTGCCTTGCCCATAGCGCTTGTTGATGATGTCATAACAACTCATCAGTGCTTTATTTTCTGTACTTTTGGCAAATAAATCCGGTTGTTGAAACTGACTGCTCGCCAACTCAATGGCGCCAACGCCACAGCGATAAAATAGCACGCCTGGCAAATAGATCTGGGCCACTGTGTGGTCAACCGCACTTGCTATGGTTAAGGTATTTTGTGTGGCTTGCGGAAATTCGACGATAATGGATTTTTTGTAATAGCCATCTTGATGCGGTGAGCTTGAGGCAAACACAACTAAGCGTTTCAGCAAAGAATGTTGTTGGCGAACTTTACGGGCAACAATGCTGGCGTGACTGACTAATGCCGCTGCCAATGTACTCTGGTTGGTGATACGTTGGCCAAAGCTGCGGGTTGAAAATATTTCTTGTTTTGGCTCTCGCACCTCATCCCAGGTTAAACAGGCAATACCGTTAAGCTCATTGACGGTGCGCTCTACCACCACACTAAATTGTTTGCGCATGCTTTTTGCGTTTTGACTGGCCAAATCAAGCGCGGTATGAATGCCGATAATGTTGAGCTTACTGGCTAGCTTTGCGCCAATACCCCAAACGTCAGAGACTTTCATTTGCGCTAAAATATACTTGCGACTTTGTTCGCTGTCGATCACCGCGACACCATTAAAACCCTGCAGCTTTTTGGCCGCGTGGTTTGCCGCTTTCGCTAAGGTTGGGGTATTGGCGATGCCAACACCTACGGGCAGCTTGGTTTCTCGCCATACGGCTTTGCGTATTTTTTGCCCGTATTGATGCCAGTCGTCGATGAGTTTGCTGTAATGCTTAAATTGCAAAAATGATTCGTCAATAGAGTAGATGTGCTGGTTATCACAAAACCTGGCGACCACATTCATCATCCGATCACTCAAATCGGCATATAGCTCATAATTGGACGAGCGGATCACCACCTGATGTCTGGCTAAATACTGTTTGATTTTAAAATAGGGGCCAAACTTTGGAATGTTGAGCTTTCGGGCTATAGGACAAACCGCACAAATACAGCCATCGTTATTGGTTAACACCACCACAGGTTTGTTGCGAATGCTGGGGTCAAACACCTTTTCTGCGGAAGCATAAAACGATACCGCATCCACTAATGCATACATGCGGACAATTCACGTATTGGTTTGAAGATACGAATGGTGCGAGTCACTACGCCTTCAATTTGAAAGTCATCTTCGGCACTGATCACCACCGGCTTAAATTGTGTTGAGGCCGATAACAATTGCGCATGCGTTTTGTCGATGATTTTGCAAACGAAGCAACCATTATAATTGGCGACAATAACATCGCCCTGACTGACATCTCTGGCCCTATCCACCAATAATAAATCGCCATCAAAAATACCAACATCTTGCATCGACTGCCCAGCTGCAAGGCCAATAAAGGTGGCATTGGGGTTTTCAATCAGCAAACTATCGAGTGATAAATTAAGCTCTTTGTATTCAGCCGCGGGGGATTCAAAACCGGTGATGCCCGCCTGAGCGTAAATGGGGATAACTTTCATAAAACAACAACTATACTGTATGTTTTTACAGTATAGTTGTCGCAACAAATAAAAGCAATTTAGATCGCTGCCTTACAATACCAATAGAAATTATTTTTCAGCAGCAACCACAGAAATTTCTACCAGTAGGGCTTCTCTGGCCATACTCGCTTGTACACAGGCTCGGGCGGGGGCAAAACCTGCCGGCACCCAGTTATCCCAAACCTCATTCATGGCTTTGAAATCATCCATGGTTTTAATGTAAATAGTGGCCGATAAGATATGCTCTCTATCACTGCCCGCTTGCAGTAACAGGGCATCGACTTTATCTAACATGGTTTGGGTTTGCTCAGTAATGCCTTGCTCGGCATCTTTGCATACCTGACCACATAAATAGATAGTGCCATTATGCTTTACGATGCGGCTCATTCGTTGCTTGGTGTCAATACGTTCAATCATTAGTTACCTTCAGTTTCATAAATCAGTTTAATCAATTTTATTCGGTTACATTCTAACGGTTTTCCAGTAAAGTAATAGCAATTATCAGCAAAAATAAATGGAATTAGAATGCACAATATAAGCCTGATTTTAGTACTCGCTATGTTAAGTGCTGGCCAAACGGCGAATGCCAGCGATGGTGCAACTGATGCTACAGCCAAACACTTAACGACAATTACTGTTGCCACCCCGATTGAGCGCAAAGAGCCTAAATATCCTAAACGTGAAGCCAGAAACCGCAGGGAAGGCTGGGTTCAACTCAGTTTTGTGGTGGAAAAAGATGGCAGTGTATCCAGCCCCATTATCGAAAATTCGTCAGGAAGTCGAAGCTTTGAAAAAGCCGCCAAACGTGCCGTAAAGCAATGGAAATACGAGCCTGCGGTGGAGAATGGCGAACCTATTCAGCAATGTTTGACCACGGTGCAATTGGATTTTAGGCTGTCTAAGGGCGGGGTTGATTCGGTAAGTAGCCGATTTAACTCAATTTATCAGGACGTGACCAAGAAAATACAAGCCAAAGACGTTGAAAACATAGATAAACAATTCATCGCTTTAAAAAAACAAAGCAATGTTACCGGTGAACGGATGCGTTATGCGCTGGCAAGAGGTCATTATGCAGGTCTGATAGAAAATCATAAGTTACAACGAAAAAGTTATTCAAGAGCATTGCATGAAGGTAAGGGCTTACTGAAAGACGATTACAAGCTTAGCTTATTGAAACAAATCCATTATTTGGATCTTGAATTTAATGATTTAACTAGCGCGATAGATACGGCGCAGAAAATTATTTAACTGTCTGATGATGAGAGTGTACAAGGTAAATATAAGACACAATTGCAGATCATTGATGATTTCATCAACAGTGATAAAAATATCGTTATCGATGCCGATCTCGAGCAAAATGAAAGTTGGCATTATGAATTATTACGCAATGAATTTTCGATTGCCAAAATTCAAGGGAAATTGCATAAATTAGAAGTGAGATGTGCGAATAAAAGGCATGTTTTCACCATAGAAGAAGACAATGTGTGGAAAGTGCCGCAAAGCTGGCAAGGCTGTAGTGTCTATATCATGGGGGATGATCATAGCAAGTTTAAATTCATCGAACACGGCAAACAACAACCCGCAGATACGGTAAGCGCCAGTCTATAATCCACCTCATTTCGTTCAACCTATTCTAGGACGAGACATAAAAACTAAAAAGGCATTGAGTTCAGTCAATGCCTTGTACCAATTCATGGCAATTGCATTAATACAACTATAATCGCCAAATCAGGTTCAAATCGATTACCAGCCCATCTTCATTGGGTTCAATGTATTTTTGTATGCGACTATAAACTGAAAAACTATCCGTTACTCGCCAGGTGTACGCCGTATCTACACTAAATAAATCGCGATCTGAGCGCCTGAAGTATCGCGCACCAACGCTCCATGCCTGAGTGAAATAGCAGTCAGAATTCAACAAAATTGAATTTGAGGAGTTGTTAAAATCATAATTAAGACCATCACGTTCACTTTCATAACTGCTTCTGGCATGTTCTAAACGAGCGCTAAAGTGAACCCCTTGCGTATGCTCTAAAGGCAAAAATGTTTTCGCAATTAGGCTAAAATTGTTCAAGTCTAATTCCGAGTTTGAATGTGAATTATTGCCGTAGGTGTATTCACCATAAATGGAGGTTGTACTATTTAAAAAATAGCCTCCTTGTACGGTGTAAAAGTTATCGTCGGAATGTGAATTATCGATCGCTTCCACCGCGCCGCCGACAAACCATTTGCTATCGTCGACATAGCGACCATCAATGACGAACCGTGAATAATCATCAAAGGTTAAGTAGTTACCACCTACGTTTGAGCTTTGAGCGAGAAAACTGCTTAATTGGTAGGGCACGGTTTGTTGGTCAACCGCGGTAAAATAATAACGATAATTAGCGCTTAAAAAACCATCATCGACATCATCGGTACTTGCGCTGGTGCCCACGCCAAATTGGTGTTGATAGCTATCATTATTTACGGCACAAGCTGAAAAACTGCTAAGTAGACTGGTAAAGGCAACTAATGGTACGGTTAATTTCATAAAAATCCTTTTAAATTAGTATATTAGATCCTGTGAGCGAGTATATCTAACTAAGCAAATTTTGCCAATAAAGTTTCTTTTAACCTATACTTAAACCTTAAACCTTAAACCTTAAAGCACAGTATGTTCATTGGCGGATAATTATGACTAAACCAATTGTTGCGGACAATAAACCTAAAAAAATGAGCCTTAGTAAGGGCCAAGACTATTTCTTTTGCACCTGTGGGAAATCTTCCAAACAACCGTTTTGTGATGGTTCTCATAAAGGCTCAGAGTTTCTGCCGAAAGCTTTTACCGCGGCAGAAAGCGGAGAGGCTTTTCTTTGTGCTTGCAAGCATAGTGCTAACACGCCATTTTGTGACGGCACTCATAAACAATTTTCGAGCGATGAGATTGGTAAATAACCTGAACCCGTGAAGGGGATGGCAAACAATGGGTTGGGACATTGCTTGCCATCATTGGAACTCAGTTTATATCCTCGTCACCGTTTAATACCAAGTCCGATAATTTATTGACCATATAGCGAGAATTAAAAGGTTTATATACAAGGCATTGATTGCAAAGAAGGGTTGTTCCCTTGTTAAAATCAATAACGCAGTAGATAAGCCTTTTAAACTCGCCCTGCGGGAGCTTGAAAGAGTCGAGATAACTGCTCAAAATTTGTTTTATATAGAATGACTATATCAAAACAAATTTCGATTGTTCTCCCACCTCTTTCAAGCTCTAAATTGACCAATAAATTGACCAATAAATTGTCGGAATTGGTATAGGATGCGGGTTACAGAATGTTTGAGCTTACTTCACCATCAACAAGGTTAATTCAAGATCGAGCACAACGTCGCTATGGTATTTTTTTCGGCCACTGGCATTATCAAATAAATATTCCATTTGCTCGGGGCTGTTGTTTTTAATGCCCAGCATATTCACCTTAACCAGCGCCAGATCATCACGGTTAGGGGCATCGGTGATCTCTAGTATCGTGCTTTGTGCATAAATGGTATCGCCAGCAAATGACGGATTACAGTGGCTGCCACTATGAATCGCGCTTAACCAGATGCTATTGCCTAAACCGTTGTAACTCAATGCCCGACAAAGCGAGATAATATGGCCACCATAAACCAGACGTTTGCCATGTTTCGAATCATCCATCAGGTGTTGATCAAAATGCACTCGTGCATTATTTTGATAGAGGCGAGTGGCAAGCGAGTGATCGGAATCGTTAATGGTAATACCGTCGCGGTGAAACAAGGTATCGCCAACATTAAAATCACCGACTTTAAATTGATTATCTGAAACGTGATCTTGCCAGTTCGTCAATGTTAGTTGCTCAGGTATGACTTGCAACTGCGGACTTACCTGCTGAGCTAGTGTTGGCAATTGTGGCGCAGCGCATGGTGTTGTGACATCTTTTTTATGCACCATGACCCAACGCTTAAAGCTCAACACTTGCTGGTTATTCTGGTTTACCGCGGTGGAGTGCACGTACACCACACCCGTTTTGCCGTTGGAGTTTTCTTTCAGACCAATGACTTCGCTGCTAACCGATATGGTGTCACCAGCAAATGCAGGGCGCTTAAAGATCACTTCGGCATAACCCAGGTTGGCGACCGCATTCAGCGATACATCATTCACGGTTTTACCAAAAGCGATATGGAATAACAAAAAATTATCCACCGGCATGGCGGCAAAACCGGCGTTTTCGGCTACCGTTTTCGCGCAATGCAATGCAAAGCGCGAACCGGTTAGCGCGGTATACAAAGTACAATCCGCTTCGGTGATCGTTCGTGGCACGCCATGGTTTAATACTTGCGCCAGCTGAAAATCTTCAAAATAAAAACCTTCAGGCGTGGGCAAATAATTTGCTTGTGTTGTCATTGCTTACAATACCTTTAAATTATATTAATTTAATTACCTTTCACGTCCTAGCAATTCAGCCTGGCCGTACTCTTTTACTTTGTTGTATAAGCAAATGACCCGGTTGGCCCACTGTTCCAGACAAGGTTCAATCAGTCTGTCATCAATAACGGCAACGCTTTGACCCTCGGCATTCGCTTGTTCCATCGCATAAATTATGTCTTTGGCTTTACGAATGTCGACCCCTTTTGGCGTTAACGCATCGTTGGTATACGTTAACTGGATCGGATGAATTACTGCTTTGCCATCAAAGCCTAAATCACGCGCCTGGCGACAGCTGTATTCACAAGCTACCACATCTTTTAAATTAAAGTGCGGACCATCAATAATACTTTTATGATGAGCTCGTGCGGCCAAAATGCACATAGATAAATAGGTGAGTAAACCTTGTCGGTCTAAGGTGACATTAATGCGTAAAGAGTTCGCCAAGTCACTGGTTCCCATGACAATCGTGCTCAGTCTATCGGAACTTGCGGCAATTTCTTCTGCTCGTAAAACGCCTAATGGTGTTTCGATATTGGCCATGACAAATTTGCTTTCACCGCCAGCAGCATCCAGCGTGGCAATGGCTAAATGCATTTCATCAGCACTTTCGATGTTAGGAAACAATACGCCGTCTATATCTAATGTGGCGATAGCGGCAAGATCATCTGTGCCCCAATCTGAGCTTAACTTATTTACTCGCACAATGCGTTCGGAGTAACCAAAATCACTATCTTGCAGCTGCTCTACCAAGTGTTGCCGTGCTTCGGCTTTCCTGCTTGGCGGTACCGATTCCTGCAAATCAAAGATAATACAGTCGGCATTTAAACTGCGTGACTTTTCGATATATTTTATTTTGTGGGCAGGTACATACAAAGCACTGCGTCGCGGCCGATAATGAGTGTCGTTGATGCAATTCATGGTTAGGCTCCTTAGTTTGCGGTTTGCTTTGTCGATGGGTTACTTGCTGCTTTTTCGGCTAATTCAACAAGCATTTGCTTGCGTAATACTTTGCCATTTTTGGTGCGCGGAAAGTCATCATAAAAATGGACAATTTTTGGCGCCTTATACTTGGCTAAATGGTTATTACCAAAAGCGAGAATATCTTCTGCACTGGTGGTAGCGCCTGGCGTTAAAATGATACAGGCGCTCACCAGTATTTTATCTTTACCTAACTCTTCACCAAGAGCGACACAGTCGGCAACATCGGGATGAGTTTTAATTACCCGTTCAATTTCATGCGGTGAAACCCGGTAGCCAAAGGTATTGATGATGTCATCCTTGCGGCCGACAAACCAAATATAGCCATCTTCATCGACCCGGGCGTAATCGCCAGTGAAAAAATAACCGCTGTGGCGTGCTTTTGCTGTTTCTTCGGGTAATTGCCAGTAATTTAAAAATAATCCCGGATCATTGTCCGGAATGGCAATCATGCCTTCCACACCCGGCTTAACCGGCTTGTTGTCTTCGTCAAGTAACACCACGTCGTGACCAGGTTGGGTAAAGCCCGCGGCGCCAGGGCGAATGGGTTGTTGTTTATTTTGCGAGATGTAGTAAGAAAATTCCGACATGCCAATGGCTTCATACACATCCATGCCAAAGGTTTCGCGCCAGGCCAGTAACATTTCATCGCTTAAATGTTCGCCGGCACTCATACAATGGCGCAACGAGGGGACGTCACTACCCTTAAAGTCGGTTTTTTGAATGATTTGTCGATAAATGGTTGGTACACCAATGAAAATCGTACATTGATGCTTGGCAATTAATGTTGGCCAGGTGGACGCATCATTTTTGCCTTCATGCACAATGACCGTATGGCCATGAAAGAGCGGGTCCATCAACGCCGAACCTAATACATAGGTCCAGTTAAATTTACCTGAATGCATGATCCGATCACCTTCTTTAAAATCAAACCAGAAGCGACTCGCCGGTAAGCGACCAATTAACGAGCGATGTGCATGTAACACACCCTTCGGATAACCTGTGGTACCAGAGGTATAAACCAAATACGCCGGATCGTTGGCTTTACTGGCGACAATGGAATCATCAACCGGGCATTGGTTTAATAACTGATGTAAATCGACCACTTTAACCGCAAGCCCTTGGCTATCTTCAGGCATATCACCTGGGCCAGTCAAGAGTACTGCCGTTAGTTGCGTGTCTTCGGCTAAAATGGATTTAAGCTCTGGCCACATCGACTTGGCAGTAACCAGGACTTTTGCTCCCGAATCTTTGGCTAAATAGGCCACTTCTGGCGCTGACAGCAAGGTTGATGTTGGTACTGCCGTGGCACCATGCTTTAAACAACCAAAAAAACTTACCGGATAATCGCTGGAATTGGGCAAACGGATCAACACTCTGTCATCGCTGCCTAAACCCAATTCTTTTAAAGTATAGACAAAACGACCGCTGAGCATATCCAAATTGGCATAACTTAACTCGCATGTGCCAAGTGTATCGTCTTCAATAATTAACGCGGTATTATTGCCGTTGTTTTGCTCAACGTGCTGACGCACACAGGCATAAGCAATGTTAAAATGTTCGGGGACCTGCCAGTTCCAGCCGGAGGCATCCTGAGTCAGTAAATCATCAAATTTAATCATATTATTTCTCCCACCTAGCTCTAAATGCGACCGTATGGCCAGTTTTCACGAATTACACTAATCGGTAATTTCTTCAATACCGAAATAGCAAACTGCTTGTCTTCTTCGGTTAACGACTTTAACGCATAGGCACGCAGCAAGGTTTGCAATGCTTTACCAAACATTGGTGGATCGTACATTGCACCTTCAAACTTAATGGCGCCACCTAACAATGCATCGGCATCAATGGCCATTTGCAGAATTTTGACATTGCGTTTAATCACTTTCGGCGATGGGGTAAAAGCCATTTTACATAAATGAATATGATAAGGATGAATAAGCTGTTTTCCGGTTAAGCCCATTTGTGTTTCTACTACGGCATGGCCATGAACGACGTGTGATTCATGGTCACCATGCAAATCTAACCAACGACGAACGTCATCGGGTTCAATAAATTCATCAGGCATTGGTGTTTCGTTAATCAAGACTTCAACACCGCCAATTACGCCCTTACCGGCAATACGTGCTTCTAATAACAAGGTGCGTAAATAGGTAAGTAGCTCATCAATCCAGCCTTCTGGCGTTAAATGAATCGCCATCGCTTTGGAGAAATCATGAATACCAAACACTACGTGTTTCACTGCCGGGAACGCCATCAATTCGTCGGCAATTTTTAACGATCGTGGATGTTCAATAATAGGTTGGATCTCAATTTTTGGATTTACCGCCAAGAGCCAGGCAGATAAATCACGTATTTCCGCGGCGCCATACATTTCACCGGCTTTTGCCAGCACGATAACGTCGATATGTTCCGCCACTTGCATGATCAGCTCTAAATCTTTCTCGTACTCTTCGGTGCGGAAAGGGTTGATACGCAGCGCTATTTGAAAATCACGCTCAGGGAATTGTGGTAATTCTTTAAGCAGCAGTTCACGACTCATTTCTTTTTGCCGACAACCATCTTCTAAATCGAACAGCAAGGTATGAGCCGGGCAATTGTGAGCGTGCTTGCGCATCCGTTCTGTTGCTTGCTCCATGTTTTCATATTCTTCGTTTTTAGGAGAGTATTTGACTGGCGGATAATACAACTGGATGCCTGGCCAAAAACCACCTAGCACATCTTCTTCATTTACCTGCTCTAAGAACTCATTGTGATAGTTCATTTTACTCCCCCTTAAAGGTTGTCGATTGGTGAAAAAAAGGTTGTCGATTGGTGAAAAATTATTTTTTGAATGTCTTTTTGAATAAGTCTTTTGTCAAAAAAATGTAAACTTCCATCTAAAATTACACGATTAGAGTAAATATTTCAAACATTAGTTTAAAAAAGTGTTTGAATTATTTTCTCCATAGCGCTAGTGTAAGATACAACAAGTCGGTTGTGATCAAGGGCGACACCGCCTATCAACTAACTATGTAAGATAAATTTATAAACGCAAACCGAATAAGTGTATATAACCAATTAGTAGTAGAAAACATTGTTTTGGCTACCACGCTAGTTAATTAGTAGTAATTAGCAACACAAGGTTTGACGTAGAAACAGAATAAATGTAATTAATTTACAACAGTAATCACTATCATTAATTTTTAAGGAGACACACATGTCATCAACCGTTCATCCAAACGAAGCCCTATTTGATGCAGAAAAGCCATTTCCAGTCATTCCAAGTTGTGAACATTTTGCCGGCAGCGAAAAGTTAATCCTTAAAGCCATGAAAATGCAGAAAGAAACCGGTCCGGTGTTTGATATTACCTGTGATTGTGAAGATGGCGCCGCCGCGGGTTCTGAAAAAGAGCATGCAGAAATGGTGGCGCGCATTATTGGTAGTAACGACAATGAATTTAATATGATGGGGGTGCGTATTCACGATCCATCACACCCACACTGGAAAAAAGATTTAGATATTTTAATACCGACTTGTGGTGAAAAACTGGCGTATATTACCTTGCCTAAGTGTACTGAAGGTGCGCAAATTAAAGAAATGGTTACCTACATTCAGGGACTTGCTACCTACCATTCGATTGCCCGTGAAATTCCAATTCATGTGCTAATTGAAACCCATGGTGCATTGAAAGATGTTTGGCAAATTGCCGCAACCGATTGGGTACAAGTACTTGATTTTGGCATGATGGATTTTGTTTCTGGTCATTACGGTGCAATCCCTGCCTCTTGTATGCGTAGCCCCGGCCAATTTGATCATGCCTTATTAAAACGGGCGAAAACCGAGATGGTTGCCGCGGCATTAGCCAATGGTGTTGTTCCTGCTCATAACGTGACCCTAGATTTGAAAGATGCTCAACAGACTACAGATGACGCAACACGCGCTCGTAACGAGTTTGGTTTCATGCGGATGTGGAGTATTTACCCCACGCAAATTACCGCCATTGTCAATGCGATGAAACCAAATTATGAAGAAGTGGAAGACGCCGAGGCCATTTTATTGGCTGCCCAAGAAAACAGCTGGGGACCAATTCAGCACAAAGGTGAATTGCATGACCGTGCCACCTATCGTTATTTCTGGGAACTGCTGCAACGCGCCCATGTAAGCGGTATTGCCGTTAGCGCCAAGGCCCAAACGGCATTCTTCTAAAACTTAAACTTTAGAGCTATCGGATAAATAGCTTTTTAAGTTTTTTATGCAATCAAGAAAGCCTTATTTCAACATTGAAATAAGGCTTTTTTTCGCTGGTACTTGGTTGTTCTAGATTAAGGGTATTACTGCTAATGAACATAGACCAATTCTCAAGAAACACCGCAACTTGACGATGATTTAATACCTTTAATACTTTGTAAAAATGATCATAAAAGTCATTAACGCTAAACTTTTTGTAAAGTGTGCTTGACTTTTTGTGGGGTGTTGTTTATTCTTTTGGTCAAGTAAGCTTTACATAATGACAATTATGTAAGACATAAAGCGATAACCAAGAGAGGATGTTTATGAATAAGCACACTACAAATGGCAAAGATTGGCAAACCACTACCGCTAAAAACACTGTTCACCTTTTGGGTTGGACATTATCTTGGGTACTCACCATTGCATTGTCTGCCTTTGGGCCAAAATTTTTATGGGACTTTAATACCGTATTATCAATCATTGCGGTACTGCTTAATATTGGTGTCGGTATAGGGATGATCCTGGCCAATCGGAAACACCTGAAAGGCTTAGATGAAATGATGCAGCAAATTCAGCTCAATGCGATGGCGCTGTCATTAGGGGTTGGCCTGGTATTTGGTATCAGCTATGAGCAACTAGAAGACATTAAATTGATCACTTTTGAGCCCGAGATAACGCATTTAATCATGTTAATGACGGCGGCCTATATGACCGGCATTGTCTTAGGTCACAGGAAATACAAATGAAGAATCGGTTAAAGGTGCTTAGAGCTGAGCGTGACTGGACCCAGGCACAGCTAGCCACAGCGCTGGATGTATCTCGACAAACCATTAATGCCATCGAGAAAGGTAAATTTGATCCCAGTTTACCATTAGCCTTTAAAGCGGCGCGCTTATTTGAGTTAAGTATCGAAGAAATTTTTCAGGATGGAGAATAATATTCAATATCTTGATTAACTTCTGCGATAACGTCGTAAATTCCAGTAATATCATTTAAACTTGCTACAAATGTGAAAGATATTAACTGATATGTACCCATTAAATTATATAGAACCGGTATTCCGACCGCCCAGTGAATGGCAAAGCCTGATTTTGCAAGTTAGCAATGGTTGCTCGTGGAATAAGTGCACCTTTTGCGATATGTACACGGCGGAGAATAAAAAATTTAAACCGAAAAAACTGGATATTATCGAGCAAGAGTTAACTGCCATTAAACAAGCCGATTTACCGGTTAGACGAGTGTTTTTAGCTGATGGCGATGCGATGATGTTACCGTTCAAGCGGTTGAAAGATATTTTGTTGCTCATTCGTCAATATTTTCCAGATGTCAGCCGTATCTCCAGTTATTGCTTGCCGCGCAACCTTGGTAATAAAACCGTTGAACAACTCAGTGAATTAAAACAGTTAGGGTTAAGTTTACTGTATGTCGGTTGTGAAAGTGGTGATGATCAGGTTTTACAACTGATAGAAAAGGGCGAAACTTATCAAAGTTCGCTAACTGCCCTGGAGAAAATAAAACAAGCCGGAATGAAAAGTTCGGTGATGATTTTAAATGGCCTCGGCGGCCCGGAGTTATCACAGCAACACGCCATTAATTCAGCCAAGTTGATGAATGCGGCGCAGCCAGATTATCTGTCAACCTTAGTGGTGTCATTCCCTTTGAGAGAAGAGCGCTTCGCTGCAAATTTCAATGGAAAGTTCAGACAACTGCAGCAACAAGAGTTGTTTAGGGAAATGCATACTTTGTTAAGTCATTTGCAATTAAACAAAACCATTTTCCGCTCAGATCATGCGTCGAACTATTTGGTGCTTAAAGGCGTATTGGGTAAAGACAAACAGCAGTTATTAACGAAAGTTGAAATGGCATTAAACAATGCCATACCTTTGCGGCAAGAATGGCAAAGAGGCTTGTGATCGTTGTTACCGCCGTTACCCCTTATACCGTTTGGTATTAAATACATGGAAAGGCAGGACAGTAAAATGGTAACCCCAAATAGCAATGTCGGTTTTAGTTTACACTTGATTGAAAGCCTTGATGCACCGTTCAGTGAGCGCATTCAGTTAACAGAAAAACCTATACCTGCATTAAAACCCGGCGAAGTGCTGGTGAAAATGCTGGCTTCGCCGATAAAGCCTTCGGATTTGATCTATTTAATCGGTAAATATGGTTTACCGCCAGTAGATGGTGCTTATGCCGGTTTTGAAGGCTGTGGTCTGGTGGTCGCGGCGAATGCCGGCTTATATGGTAAATGGTTAACGGGCAAACGTGTGGCGGTTTCTGCAGCACCAGGACGTGATGGCGTGTGGGCAAAATATGCGATCACCAAAGCCAATTATTGTTTACCGGTGCGTAAAGATATTAATGATCAGCAAGCCTAGTGGGTAAAGGTGCGATTCGGTATGCCAAAATGTTAGGCATAAAAACCATTGCGACGGTGCGTTCTAGTGCAAATGTTGAGGTATTAAAAAAACTAGGTGCTGATCAGGTGTTATTAACCACTGCCGAGACCCTTAAAGAAGCGTTAAAGCAGACAACTAAAGCCTTGCAAGCGACGGTATTGTTAGATGCCGTTGCCGATATTGATACGCCAACAATTATGTCTTGCATGCCGAATGGCCGTACTGCCATTGTTTATGGCCGCTTAACCGAAACTCAACATCCTATTGGTGGTCAGTTCAGTGTCGCCGATGTGATCTTTCGGAACCAAAAAATCGAAGGGTTCTGGCTGGCTACCCATATTGGTAGCGCGAAACCCTGGCAGGTGCTGGCTTTGAGCCGCAAGGTACAAAAACTCTTTGCTCAGGGAATTTTTCAAACGGATATTTATGGACAATTTAATGCGCAACAATTCCCTCAGGCATTAGAGCATTACGCCGCACACAAAAGTGATGGTAAGGTCATCTTGTCATTTGCATAAATGTTGTGTTTTTATGACATTCTATTTGATGGCGTTGTTTAATTGTTTAGCAAGGATAATCAATGCCTGATTTTCTAATTGATCTTCGGCTTCCAGCCAACAAGAGTTGCTATAACTTTCAAAGTGTAAAATCAGATATTCGCTTAAAAAAGTAAAGCGATAATATTCTCTATCAGCGCCAACAATGTGCTCGATAATTCTATGTTCAGGCAACAGAGCAAAGATAACTGCGGCTAAATCGCCAATGTCATCTTGTTGCCAATCAATACTAAAGTTAATTAACACTAATGCGTCATCAGTGAGTTGACACTGGCTTATGCTTGGCATGATATTTCCGCTTATTGCTTAATTTGAATTGGTTTTGATTTCAGTCATTAATTAAGTACCACAAAATGTGTGGTAATTTTTATCGGCTTCGGCATCGGTTTGCTGAAAATACTCAACGCCAGTTTGCACGTCATAAGGGGACCGTAAAAACCTTAAATAGTATTCCGCAGCATCAGCATTGCCACTTTTCTGGCATTGTTCGAGCACTTCTTCCACATGATGGTTTCTCGGGATCAGTAGTGGATTATTGTTTTGCATTAAACGTTTTGCCGCCGAAAAATCGATATTGGCAACGCTTAACTTAGCTTGCCAACTATCATACCAATTACCTAACTTACCTTTTATTTTCTCTGCGATTTCGACTTGCTCAAAGCTATTGGTGAGTTCGGTAAAGGTTTGAGTATAATCAAGATCGCTATGTTGCATGATGGTCAATAATTCTTTTAGATGAGTAATGTCGGCATCATCAAGGCTGGCAAAGCCTAATTTATTGGCAAGCATGGTATTAAACGCTTGCTCGTATTGCGCTGAAAAATTGATAATTAACGGTTCAATTCGTTTCACGGCGCTGTCTTGATCGCTATCGATAAGAGGCAATAACGCCTCAGCGAAGCGCGCCATATTCCATAGCGCTATGCTCGCCTGGTTACCAAAGGCATATCGACTATTTCTGTCGATAGAACTAAATACGGTAGCAGGATTGTATACCCCCATCATCGCGCAAGGGCCAAAATCGATAGTTTCGCCGCAAATGGCGGTATTATCAGTATTCATTACGCCATGGATGAAACCTACCCGCATCCATTGCACGATCAACTCGATTTGTTTATTGATAACTCGTTCAAGCAACTGCACAAAGCGCTCAGTTGTATTGTCTTTAATATCGGAATAGTGGCGGTCAATGGTGTAATCGGCCAAAGAGAGTAAAGACTCGATATCACCACGAGCGGCAAAGTATTGAAAGGTACCAACTCGGATATGACTAGTTGCAACGCGGGTTACTACCGCACCGGGCAGCGCTACTTCACGAATAACATTTTCGCCAGTGCTGACAACCGCTAAACACCTTGATGTGGGTACGCCAAGCGCGTACATGGCTTCACTCATGATGTATTCACGAATTGCTGGCCCAAGGGCGCAGCGACCATCGCCTTGTCTGGAAAAATGGGTTGGTCCTGAACCTTTCAATTGAATATCGCGACGAATGTTTTCACTATCGATAACTTCACCCAACAGATGTGCACGGCCATCGCCGAGTTGCGGGTTAAAGTGGCCAAATTGATGGCCGGCATAGGCAAGCGCTATCGATTGGGCGCCGTTTGCAATTTCATTCCCGGAAAAAACCTGAGCAAGTTTTTTCTCATCCTGGTACTCGTCAGTGCTTAGTTGCAGGCTTGACGCTAAGTCTTTGTTCCATAGTTGTAATTTTGGCGCTGCTACAGGTACTGGCGCGATACGCTGAAAAAAAGCGCTGCCAAGGTTGATATATGTGTTGGAATATTTCACAATGAACGACTTAACTCTGAGTTTATGGTGTAATCATAATAAACTAAAATGGACAAGAAGAATGCAAACAAAGTCGTTTTTATCACTGTTTGGCGATAGTTTCAGCGGCTTTTTTTGATCTAAAATAGTATATAACTGAAAAAAGCGCAGACAGTTTTAAATTTTTTCCATATAATCAAATACAATTTTTTAACATAATAAGAGTAGTCACTATGAAAAAATTAGCTCTAGCATTAGCAGCTACAGTAGTAATGACAGCGCCAGCAATGGCTGCTGACGTTGAAGCAGGTAAAGCAAAATCAGTAATGTGTGCCGCGTGTCACGGTGCCAATGGTGTATCTGCTATTCCTATGTACCCAAATCTTGCTGGTCAAAAAGAAGCATATATTGCCAAGCAACTTAAAGATTTTAAATCGGGTACACGTAAAGACCCAGTAATGGGAAGTATGGCTATGCCATTAACTGACGCTGATGTTGCTAACTTAGCTGCGTATTACGCAAGCCTTAAGTAAGCGATAAAGACATAAAAAAAGCGCATATTAGATGCGCTTTTTTTTACTTCACGGATGATGGAATGCAAACCACCAAGGACCACTCCATCTCATCCATGAGAACATGGCATTCATTACATCCGTGTAAATCATGGTTTTAGGTTTGTAGTAGGGATGTGCTTATATTCTGCTTTGTTCATCGATGAGCTATATGCAAATATACCAAGAACTGTATAATCCTTGCATTGTGTCTTAAAAATTTCTCCTATGTTTAAATACCTAATCATACTTTTCCTATTTTTATTTTCGGCGACAATTTCTGCCGAGAATAGCCTTGTACAATCGAGTGAGTCTGTAGCTATTGATAGCTCCATTGCACTGGCCGAAGATGAAATAAACTTCGATCAAGCTGCTGAACTGGCAAAGCAACAACGGCTGAAAACCCAAGTTGAGTTTTGTGCCCCATGTCACGGTAAAAATGGCTTATCGAGTTTGCCCATTTATCCAAACCTTGCCGGTCAACATCAGCAATATTTATTAAAACAGTTATTGGCTTATAAATATCGACGCAGAAAAGATGCGGTGATGTCGCCGATGGTGAGTCGTTTAAATGAAGATGAGCTGGTTGAATTAGCACATTATTATGCCAGTCTTAGCAGTGACATCAGTCAAGTTGAAATAAATGGAGAGTTTAATGAAAGTTCTGAAGCGAGCGAAAATACCAATGAAAATTAATAATTGTATTGTAATAGCTTTAGCCGCAATACTCTTTTCTTGTGGTGACCAATCCCAGTCAAAAACTCCTGAACAACAAGTAATAATAGAGGTTGCAATGAATCAACTGGCCGAGCGTTATGTAAAATTAGCCTTATTGGTTGGTAAGCATCAAGATTTCTATATTGATGCTTATTACGGCCCCAGTGAATGGCAAGAGCAAGCCGAAAAATTATCGCTAAAAACCTTATTGGTGCAAGCCGATGATTTATTAACGGATATAGTTCAGGCGACTGCAACTGCCGGTGAACATCTGCGCAAAGATATGTTATTGGTTCAAACCCGTTCAGTGAAAGCCTTTATTGAGCAATTAAATGGCAAGCAGTTCAGCTTTGATCAAGAGTCGATGGCCTTATATGACGCCAAATCGCCCAATTTAACCGAGACAGATTTTGATAAAGCCTTGACCGAATTAGACAGTTTATTGCCTGGGCATGGTGATTTAAACCCAAGGTTAGTCGAGTTTAAAGCACAGTTTGTGGTGCCATTAGATAAGCTAAACAAAGTTTTTGTCGCCGCTATCGAAGAATCGCAAAAGCGCACCAAAGCCAATATTGATTTACCCGAGAATGAATCGTTTACCATAGAATACGTTAACGATAAGCCCTGGAGTGGTTACAACTGGTATAAAGGCAATAGTTACAGTTTGATCCAGGTAAATACAGATTTCCCAATACAAATTGATCGTGCTATCGATTTAGCCAGTCATGAAGGATACCCAGGGCACCATGTGTTTAATTCATTAATGGAAAAACATCTGGTCAATGGCAAAGGCTGGGTTGAGTATTCCGTGTACCCGTTATATTCGCCGCTTTCTTTATTAGCTGAAGGCAGTGCAAACTACGGTATTCAGGTTGCGTTTAATCACCACGATCGTATCGCCTTTGAAAAGAACGTGTTATTTCCCTTAGCCGGTTTAGATGCCTCGAAAGTGGAAACCTATTATCAGGTGGAAGCGATTCTAGGCAAGTTAACTTACGCCGGTAATGTTGCCGCTAAACGCTATTTAGACGGTCAAATTGATAAGCAGCAAGCGATAGATTTTTTAATGAAGTACGCACTCAGCAGTGAAGAGAAATCGTTACAACGTATCGGCTTTATCGAGCGCTATCGGGCCTACGTAATTAACTATAATCTTGGTCAGGACTTGGTGAAAGATTACGTTGAATTTCGCAGTGGCGATGATGACAATAAACGCTGGCAAATATTTGCCGATTTATTATCGAACCCCAAAAGCGCGTCAATGATGGTTGTTCGCTAGAATAAAACGTTTATCAAAATAATCAATTAGGAGCCTTTGGGCTCCTTTTTTGTTTGCCCAGCAAAGCTGGCAAACCCGACAGACTGAAAGAAGTCTGTATCACCCTGACTAAGGGGAAGATAATCCGAATGGCAAGGGCGTTATCGGCTAACGATAGGG